>CANRHB010000006.1 GCA_947630325.1 uncultured Clostridia bacterium | reverse complement strand
TGGGGTAGCTGGATTCGAACCAACGAATGACGGAGTCAGAGTCCGTTGCCTTACCGCTTGGCGACACCCCAATGTTCTTACAATCATATATTTTAGCAAACAACGGCGAATTTATCAAGCGTTTTTCGCGCATTTTCGGAAAAATTTTCGCTTTCCCTAAATTTTCGATTTTCGGCCCGAAAATTCTGCTCAATTACTTGCGAAATCTCGTTAAATATGTTATAAAATAGAGCAGAGGGTCAACGTATGAAAAAACTTTTTCGGTCTTTGCTGATGGTCGCGCTCATTTTTGTCTGCCTGATCTGTCCCTGCTGCGCAACGTCTCCCGCTTCGGTTGTCGAGCGGGGCGCCGCGTGGCTGAGCGGTACGGGCGATCCTGCGCGTTCGGCGGGCGAAGTGGGGGACTACTATCTGGATTTCGACACAAGTTCAGTCTATGAAAAAACGGAGAGCGGTTGGACGCTCCGCGGGGTTTTACAGCCCAAAGAGGCGGCACAGCAGGTGAAGATCACTTTCGACGCCAACCTCGGCACGTTGCCTCCCGGGTGTACGGGGGAAGTCACTGTTGCAAAGGGGGAGAGTTACGAATTGCCCGTTCCCGTGCGCGAAGGTTATACCTTTGTCGGCTGGTTTTTCGGCGATGGGGCAAACGGCGGACAGGCGAACGATCTCACCGTGTATGTCCGCGACGTCTCGCTCACCGCAAAGTGGCGCAAACTCCGCAGATTGACGATCATCGCGGGGCAGGCGTCTTGCAAGGCGCAGGAGGAGGCCTTTTCCTTCTCGGGCGAATACGAGGGCACCGATGCGGCCGTTTTTACGGTAGAACTCGAAAAAGACGGGGTCCGCAGGCCCGCGACGGAAGAGAACGAGTGGATCGTGCAGGCTCCCTCCATTCAGTTTTCGGAAAAGGAGGGCACCTACCGCGGTGTGCTCATTTTTGCCGAAGCGGGGAGTTATCGTTTAATCTTGACGGTCGAAGAGGCGGACGATCGGGCGCAGGCCATCGTTGTCGTCAACGTTACGGAGTAAAAAGGGGGGCAAGCCATGGAAAAGACGATAGAAGTAGTTGCGGCGCTCATTTGGCGGGGGGAAAGATTCCTCGCGTGCAGACGCCCCGCAGATAAGCCGCGCGGGAATTTGTGGGAATTTGCGGGCGGAAAGGTGGAGAGCGGGGAGACGATGGAGGAGGCGCTCGTGCGGGAATGCCGCGAGGAATTGTACGTCACCGTTGTTCCGAAGAAGATCTTTGCCGAGGTGACGCACGAATATCCAGACGTCACGGTGCATCTCACGGTGTTCGAGTGCGCGCTCGAGGAGGGGGAGCCGCGGAGGCTGGTGCACAGCGCTCTTAGGTGGCTGACGCCCGCGCAACTCCCGCGCTACAAATTTTGCCCTGCGGACAAAGAGATCTTGGAAAAACTTTCGCGTCTTTGATTGGTTTGAGGCTTTAAGTTTAAGGTTGAAATTTAAGGCTTGAGGTTTAAGTTTGATGTTTGGTGTGCTGGGGGTGCCGCGCCGCTTCGCGGCGCGGCACCCCCAGCACTGTTTTGTGATTATAAGAAGCAATCAAGAAATTAAAGTATAAAGCAGGGAGAGCAAAACGCTCGTTCCAAACTATTTTATTGATAAGGGTACCTTATTCCTGAGAATTATAAATTAAAGATAAAATGCTACCTAAAATCAAACATGCCACTCCGCCCAATATCCACAATACACCGTCTCGAAGGAGACTACTCACATTATCCACAACCATTTCTCCCACTGTGCCTAATTGGTTGCTTTGATTTATGATTTGTTCATAATTGACTATGTTATTTACTCCTAAATAAATGCAAAGCACAGTAAATGCAAGCAATAATACACTAAGGATAAAGAAAATGGTCGGATAATTGTTTGATGTTATGGTATCTGCTTGCTTTTTGTTTGAACTTTGTGATGAAATAGAATTATCGTCTTTATTACCGATTATTTCATAAAAATTTTCACCCAATCTATATAGCCCATCTGCCAGGGGCTCCATATCATTTGTAATTTCGTCCTTATTTATCAAATAGTAATTTTCTCCAATTTCGATCATGGCTTCTCCTTTTGCTATCAAAATTTTTTTTCATTTAATTTTTACTAAAAATAATGCCGCCCCAAAGGGACGGCATACAGAATGCTCATCCCGCTTTGTTGCGACACAAATTTACATAAATACCCTTCAGGAAAATATGAATGCGGAAAAGATACACTTCTGCCAAAGTGTAGTTTCCCTGAAAGGTATGAAATTTATGTCGCATGAGTATTATAGCATAGTTTCATCGCTAAATCAAGATTTGTGCACAAAATTGTTTTGTTTTTTGCTTTTTTGTTTATAGCTTAGATATGGAAAATTAGGGCAAGCCAATTTTTTTAGATTAGGAGATGTCAATGTATATAGATTTAAGTAAGTTTCCTATGGAGTTTTTTTCAAAAAATGATATTATTCTTAATGATATTCGAACTTATCCAAAAGAATTGATTGAAGAAATTAGTATAAAAGATTTTGACGAAGATAACTTCCCCAATTATTTTTACGAGAACAGTTACAATGTTGTCGGTGTCCATTTCACACGCTTAATGAAATGGGAAATTCGGGATATAGAACAAAGGGGATTACATAGCGACAATTTTGCAGATTACAGTAAGAAAATAGATCAATTACCGACCGAATTTGATGAGTTCAAGTTTCAACTAAAACAATTCGTAAAATCGAATAAGCGCTCTCATAACATGATTTATTTTGATATTGGCAGAGTAAACCTATATCATGGCAATACGGTGTTCCTGCGTAATTGGGGCGGGGAAAGTCTGTATTGTTTTTACGATAATCAATTTAGGGACAAAACAGCTGAAAAAGTTGCGCTTGGTCAATCGTTAAGAAAAATTTCTATTCCATGTATAGTTATTGTTCGGGTAAATGCTTATGACTTTTTTATAAATTACTATGATATTCAAGGTCTAACCGAAAGCATTAAAACCGGTCAAGTCAAAAACTATTCAAATGAGGCAAGAATAAATAGGGAAAACGTTAGTGTCGTTGGAGTGGTTCCAATCAAAGAAGTAGGAAACATATATCGTCATTCAATTACTTAGTAGGAAAAATCTGTTCTGTTTATTTTTTTAATAGATTAACAGATCTCATAATCGCGGCGAACCCGCGGCGGTTTCGCGTTTTCGAGCAGCTCAACTTCTGCAACACATAAAAAGGCGCCCCGTTGGGGCGCCTTCAAAATTGCAAAAAAAGAGGATTTTCTGCGCTTCGCTTGAAGGCATCGTCGGCGGCGGACGATGAGGAAGGAAGGACTTTCCCGTTTCCGCCTCCTCGCGCGAACCCGCTGGACCTTGCATTTCCGGCGGCTCAACTTCTGCGCACAAAAAGGCACCCCCTAGGGGGTGCCTTTTTGTGGCGCAGAAGGCGGGATTCGAATTATCAAAGGCGCGTGATACTTTATATTGTTTGGTGTCGATATGTCCGTATTTCCGCGATTTTTACGCTGATTTCGGCGTTTCTTGTTTGTTGTATTCTCCTCCGTCTTTCGTGTAAAGGGTAATCGTAAGGGTCAAAATTGCGACGGGCGGCGGGCATCTACGCCATCAATTCGATGTCTCTTTGCTTGAGGCCTGCGACCTCTCGAGCTGTTCCTGACGTTCGCAGTAGATATCGAGTGCGGCAAAAAAGACCCTTGTAATTTCCGCAATCTGCTCGACGCGATCAACAAGGACTTTGATTACCGCCTGGACGTTTTCAGTCCCTCTTGAGAAGGGTTGCGTGATAACCTTAAATGCGTTTTCCGTGTGACGAATATCCTCGCACATACTTTCCGCGTATGCGTGGATCTGTTGGAGTGTGGGCTCGTCGTCGCGCTTGTTCATCATAATGTGTGCAAAAACGGTTTTATCTGTCATAATTATTCTCCTTTATTTTTTCGTCTTGATACCTTCTCCATGCGGGAGGCAGGTAATCTGGGTCATTTATAGAGGTCTCTAATTCGTGATCCTCGATTAAGATTTGGCTAATGAGGAATAAAACTTGGGAATTGATTGCCTTCAAGTGTTCAAGTATCTCGTTCTTTGTCATGGTATTTATACCCTCCGAAGAGGGCGGCGGCTTATGCCGCCGTTGCCTCCTTGTAGCGGATTGATATAAGGCTCTCGAGAGCGTACACGAGGGTCACGGGCTTCTCTGTCTCGCCTTCCTTGATGGCGCCCATAGCGATGAGCTCCTCCTTCGTGACGGGCGTTCCGTCCTCGAGCATGTAATCCGTGTGGAAGTTCGCGGGATTCATCACCTGGAGATAGAGCTTGCTCGGATCGCGCTTGCTCCTTACGATGCTGTCGTGTTCGGTGTGCTCAAACCAGTTGCTTTTCACGCCTCCGTTCGCTTCGATCGTTTCTTGGGCGGCGGCGACGTTCGCATAATTGCAGCCCCACTGAGCCGTGAGGGTGGTGTGCTTGGTGAAACGGATACCTCTCAACCCCTTTTTCTGTGTGAGTGCTTCGATGGCAAAGATGCGGCCGTTCGTGATGTTCTTTTCCAAAAGCTCGGTTAATGTCATGATTTCTACTCCTTAAATTTGATTGACTTTTTCCGCCGCCTTTGGTATCATAGAAGAGACAAGTGGCGGCGGCTTTTCTCGTCTGCTCTTTTCATTGGGTTATCCGTGACCTTTCCAGGGGTATGAGCGGGTAGCCCTTTTTTGGTTGCCTCCTTCCTCAACCTTGCTCTTATATTATAAACCATTTCGGAAATGTTGTCAACTGTTTTGTATATGTTTTTGGAAACTTTTTCTACTTTTTTGGAAATTTCTTTCTGAGATAATTGACAATATCAAAAGAATGGTTTATAATAGCCTTATCATACACAAGGAGGCATCTATGACTTTGTCGCAAAAGGTAAACATGGCACTTGCCTATAAAGGGATGAGCCAGGCCGCACTCGCTCGTGCCGTGGATATGAGCCCTGCGAATTTCAATAAGCGCTTGCGCACGGGCAAGTTCTCGCAGGAGGAGCTTGAGAAGATCGCCGCCGCCCTGGGCGGAGAGTACGTTTTCGGCTTTAATTTTCCCGACGGCACGAAGATTTAGAGGAATACTGGGCAAGACCTTGACAAATGAGCTCTGATGTGCTATAATACCAATATCAGCGGAATGAAACACGCACTCGAGAAAATACCGCCTACGGATAGATATCCGAGGGCGGTTCTTTTTGCGACCTACGCCAACTTTTCGGCCGCCAAAAGGGTATGACATTTTGCCCCCCCTGTCTCATCATAGTACATGGGAGTGTCCCATTTTGATGCCCCGTCCTATAATCCCGAAAAAATTGACAAAACGCAAAAATAGTGTCACAAAACACTTGACAAATGCGCATCTAATGCGTATAATATAATTGTCAGAGGTTGATACTATGAAGAGGAAAGACTTGATAAAGCTACTGGAGCGTAACGGTTGGCAATTACTGCGGGAGGGCGCGAACCACACTGTCTACACCAACGGGAAAAAGGTCGAAGCGATTCCGTGCCACAATGAGATTGCCGAAATGCTGGCCAAGGCGATTATCAAGCGAAACAATCTTCAGTAAGGAGGTCAATATGAAAGCTGTATATCCTATCGTGATTACACCGCCCAAAAAAGAAGGAGAGTTTTATCTCATTTATATCCCCGATTTTGACACGAATACCGAGGGGACGAGCCTTGGCGATGCGCTCTATATGGCGCGTGATGCAATCGGATTGCTCGGGATCTGTCTCGAAGATGAGGGGAAGGAGATCCCTGCACCTTCAACTTATAAGCCTCAGGCGGCGGACAATGAGCTCGTGGCACTTGTTGACGTAGACTTTACCGCCTATCGGGAAAAAGAGGATAACAAGGCGGTGCGAAAGAACTGCACCATTCCAGCGTGGCTCAATCGCAGGGCGGAAGCGCAACACGTTAATTTCTCCGCGACGCTTCAGCAAGCGCTATTGGCTATCGTCGGAAAGTAATTGAATCATCGGGCGGCGGGTATGCCGCCCTTCTTCATGCTCTTTGCGTGGGTACTTTTGTGTGTACTTACAGTACGCCGCGAATGGCCCTGTTTCTCGGCATCTACAAGCGTTTCTATGTCGGTGTCGGTTAATTCCTCATCAAAACGCCCTCGCGCCTTCTTGGGGCATTTGCGGGGGCGTTTTGATATTCCTTGTGAGCGACGGGTTTCATCGTCGTTTGGCAGAGTTCTTACGCATGGTGATAGCTTCTGTTAGAAAGTCCTCAATGTCCGTTTCAAGTTGCGCGGGATCATCATAATCCAGGGCCGCCGCCAAGCGCTCTATATCCTTGCGTTCCTTATTGTGGTCAACGAGGGCTTTCAGAAGGCGGCTTGCGTTTCTTGATACCTGTTTTGGTTCTACTTTCATGTGCTCGCCTCCGTCATAATAGCCCATTTCTACGGGCGGCTCTCGTTGCAATTTTGATTGCTTCCCTTCTCCAATTCTGCACGGTGCAATAGGAGATGCCGATTTTGTGTGTAATCTCGACCCAACCCATGCGCTTGAAGAAGTAAAATTCTATAAATTGGCCTTGAGACTCGTCCTTGAGGTAAAAATAAAGAAGGGTATCTTCCACTGTTTTTGCGGCTGAAAGAAGTTGTTCTCCGGAAAGGATAATGCTATTGATCTGTGCCACCAAGCTGTCGATAGGTTGACCGCTTCTGATTATCCGCTTTATCGTGCCGTACCCGCAAAGGGCGGCGAGCACTATTTTTTTTGTGTCTTCGAGCATAAATGCTCCTTCCGTGGTTTGCGGTGGCGGCCATTGTCCCGTCCCGCGTGAGTAACGCCTTCTGCGAATGGTCTTTTGCTTTTGCGGGACGCCTTTTTTTATTCGCTCCGAAAAAGCCCATTTTTAGAGGCTCCGTAAATAATGGGGATGTTGCAAAAAAGTTGTTTTAGAAGCGCCTCTCCTAATTGCTGCCTCCTGCTTAGTTCGGGAGTGCTTTTGTGGTCGGCGCAAGGAGAGCGAGGACGTTCTGCGGGAGTTCCTTCTTTGTGCGGACACGTTCCCGAAGCGCCGGCACAGTGCGAAAAAAGCGTCCTTTCTCCATGGAGAGTTGTTCCTCGTCGTATTCGGCTATTACGCAAAGATGGTGAACGCTACCGACGTACTCCCGTACTTCTTCTGAGAGACCGTTGAATATCTCTTCGAGACGGGCGGCGGCTTTCTCTCCTTGCGTCAAACCGTCATCTTCCCGAAAGTTACAATGAAGGGTATGTCGGCACCGGTATGTTTCACAAAGGACGCCGTTAAGCTCGACCCAAAGATCGACATCGCTTTTCCCGATTGCCGACGTCATGCGTTCGATTTCATTCACAATGTTTCCAATGCGTGGCGCAAATTCGGAGTGGGTCAAGGACCGCTTTGTCGCCTCAAAAACAACTGCTCGATGATATGGTTTCAGTATGCTATACCAACTTTCTACAAGCAGATCAAAGGCTTCCCCCCTGCATGGATATGCGTTCTCAAAATTGACGCGAATAAGCGTGATGATTTTTACAATATCCGATTTATCCAAAGACTCCGACATCTCCGCCGCCTCCTTCTTCCCATTCATACCGTCTGCAAGCCTCTACCGCGTCGGAGAGGATGTCTCCGTCGTTTCGCTTTGAAAAGCCGCCGCCATGAGCGTCTCGCATTGCCCACATTCTCACGGCCGCCTGCCAATCCTTCATTGGGTTTTTCCCGACCTTCCACCCGTTTGCTGTGTAGTAGCTGATGAAATGCTGTGCATCTATGTGATAGCCGTTCTCGGCGCAATAGGTTTCTATTCCATCAAGCGTAGGGGGAACAAATTTCTTTCGAGGGAGGGTGGGCCTTTTCTCGCTGACATCATCATTCTCATCTGCATTTTCATTATCATCTTCATTATCATTATCAGCTTTTTTTGCTTGCACTTGCTTTTCAGAAAAACCATTTGCTTTTTTTGCTTCCACTTGCT
Source organism: uncultured Clostridia bacterium (assembly GCA_947630325.1). Taxonomy (GTDB): domain Bacteria; phylum Bacillota; class Clostridia; order Christensenellales; family Borkfalkiaceae; genus Gallimonas. Next base: position 97,539 of record CANRHB010000006.1, on the reverse strand, counting down.
TTTCGACTGGCACCACTTTTTTAGGACGGCCACCAAGCTTTCCCGCCTTTGAACGCTTGCGACAGGTTTCGTCGTACTTTAGGTTGTCTCGGTCAAGCTGGGAAGAAATGAAATCAAACGCCATTCCCGTAATATCGTCGAGTTTAGTGATTTTGTTACCCATTTGATACGCAAAAATGGCAGTAAGGAGCTCTCCTCGTTGTTCCATAGAGAGGCGCTCAAGGTGTTTTGCGTATTCCGTATAGAGAACGAAGCTTTCTCTCACGATTCCCTCCTTGGGGAGCAATACTTATTGCGCCTTCTTTGTTTGCCATCTTGCGGCGTGAATTGTCGTCTCTCAGGATATAGCGAACGGGCGGCGGGAATTATATTAAAAGTGCGTGGTTGTTTATCCTCTGTCATAGAGCCTCCTTTATCACTTGTCCACGTGTTGACTTTTCATTTCGGGCAAGTTCACTCATGTTTGACCTCCATAGGCTCGTTGTGCATTGAGCCAAGCAAAAAATTCGTTCCGATTTACGAACTTACGTCCACCGACTTTGATTACGGGGATATCGGCGCGGTTAAGAAGTTGATAGGCTACACTTCGAGAGAATCCAAGCGCTTGGAGGTTCTTTGCATCCATCAAAAGTGGTAATTCTTGTTCGTTTTTGATTTGTTTCATGTTTTTTCCTTTTTTCTGATTTGTCTTGTTGACTTTTATATTATATCGTGTTATAATGTATTTGTAAATTCCATATTTTTTACATTTAATCAGACATATCTCATAAAATGTAAAATAGGAGAACATGATGAATTATAACTGGGAGAAAATCGGCAACAGAATTAAAGCGGAGCGAAAGGCTCACGGTATGTCCATGAATGAGCTTGCGGAAGAGATCGGGACGACGCGGCAAACCATCTCAAAGTGGGAAAAAGGAGAAGGCGTAGAAATCACGCTGAATGTGTTATTGTCGCTCTGTAATGTATTTGACTGCGAGCTCGGGTACCTACTTTGTGAGTTCGAATGCAGGACGCGGGATGAAGTTGACATTTGCAAAAAGACAGGTCTCTCACCGGAAGCTGTTCAAAACCTTCTTAAGCTATGTTCTACAAGCGTTCCAAGACGCAGGAGTGAGTACGATGAGAGCGCACATAATGTTGAGGGGCAAAATCGAGAGTACGACGTGCTTTGCTTTGTTGATGATTTATTAAGACATGCAAACTTCTTGGAACACGGACGGGCATGGGTGTCATTGATGACCTTCGCCCAGAAATACCAAGAGTATAAAAAAGGTCGTCTTACAAGTGAGATATTGAATAAAAAAATGAGCGTGCTGTTTATGAAGGTTGATGCCCGTAGAGAGCAGGAGGCTTTTTTCTTACAGAAATATATGTTGGATTTTGTAGAGGAGCTTGGGAATCTCTACGTTGAGAGCAAGTTGAATCAGCTCGAGAAAGATGAATTGTGGCAAAAAGAACAATGGGAACGACAGGAAATTTTAGATTGGCTCGAGAAGGTGCCCCGCAGGGCAAAGGAGAATATCGATGGCTAAAAGGTCTACGACGAGGAACGCGCAGGGCGGCGGCTCTATACGGCAGCGCAAGGACGGCCGCTGGGAGGCCCGCTATACTGTCGGGCGCGATCCTGGGACGGGGAAGCAGATACAGAAGTCTATCTACGGCGCCACGCAGAAGGAGGTGCGGCAGAAGCTTCAGCAGGTCTGCACCGACATAAACAACGGCATCTTCACGGAGCCGTCGAAACTAACAGTTGCGGCCTGGTTTGATATTTGGCTGTCGGAGTATAACGGTAATGTTAAACCCTATACGCTCAAATCATACGAAGAGAATACTCGCAATTATATAAAGCCCGCTTTCGGCGCAGTCAAACTTGCTGCCTTGACCTATCCAATGGTGCAAAAATTCATCAATTCTCTCAAGGAGGAGACGAATGAGCACAGAACTTTATCTCCGAAAACAATAAAAAACATTCACGGCGTCCTTCATAAGGGGTTACAACAGGCTGTCCTCATCGGCTACCTCCGCTTCAATCCCGCCGACAACTGCACACTTCCGCGCATAGAACAACGTCAAGTAAAGCCGCTTGAACAGGAGGAAATCGGACTATTCCTCGAGGTAATTCGCGGCGACCGTTTCGAAAGTCTCTTCCTCGTCGATCTATTCACGGGCCTCCGACAGGGTGAAATCCTGGGGTTGACTTGGGACAATATCGACTTCGCCCGAAAGACGATTTACGTCTGTCACCAGCTTCAACGCGGAACGGCGAAAGGGAGTGGATACAGCTTGACCTCGCTAAAGAATAGTAAAACCCGCAAGATAACCGCCGCCGATACTGTCATGAAAACGCTATGGGAGCACCGCAAACGGCAGTTTGAGGAGCGAGAACGTGCGGCGGATCGGTGGAAATCTGACATACCAAACCTTGTATTTACCAATGAATTTGGAGGGCACTTAACGCATGTGACCGTTTGGAAACACTTTCACGAACTGATCGAGCGGGCAGGCATCACGGGGGTACGCTTCCATGATCTTCGGCATACTTACGCTGTTTCTTCCCTTCAAGCGGGAGACGATATCAAGACCGTGCAGGAAAACCTGGGCCATCATGCCGCCGCCTTCACGATGGACGTCTACGGGCACGTTACGGAGAGAATGAAGCTAAACAGTGCGGAACGCATGGAGAATTACATTCAAACCTTTACGAATGAAAAAAGGAGCTAAAACAGCTCCTTTTTCATGTATTTTTGTTCTGTAAAGGGTAAATTGAAGGGTCAATCCTAAAATCATAAATACAAGAAATGCAAAAAACGAGTAAAAAAGAAGGAAAAAGGCCCTAAAATCTTGCGATTTTAAGGCTTTTTATGGCGCAGAAGGCGGGATTCGAACCCGCGCTACCATTCTCTGATACTACTCCCTTAGCAGGGGAGCCCCTTGAGCCACTTGGGTACTTCTGCATGTTTACGAAATTTTTCTCTTTTCGCATTTCACATCATAGCATAAAATTCGGCGATTGTCAAAGTATATTTCCCCCAAAATGCAAAAAAAACAAAAAATTTTTCGCCGAAGCATTGCAGTTGTTCAAAAAATATGCTAAACTGTTGGCATAAAGGAGTTTACTATGAACAACATTTGGCACGACATCGCTCCCGAGCGCATTGCGCCCAAGTCGTTTGAGGCGCTCATCGAGATCCCCAAGGGCTGCAAGGCAAAATACGAGCTCGACAAGGAGACGGGCCTTCTGCGCCTCGACCGCGTTCTCTACACTTCCACGGTCTATCCCTCCAATTACGGCTTTATCCCGCGCACCCTTGCCGAGGACGGCGACCCCTTAGACGTGCTCGTTCTCTCGGGCGAGCCTATCTATCCCATGACCCTCGTCTCCTGTTATCCCATCGGCGTCATCAAGATGATCGACAGCGGCTCTCTCGACGAGAAGATCATCGCCATTCCGCACAAGGACCCTACATACAACGACTATTACGACATCAAAGAATTGCCCAAGCACATTTTCGATGAAATGATGCACTTTTTCGAAGTATATAAAACGCTCGAGCACAAAAAGACGACGGTCAAGGAGATCGCCCACCGCGACGACGCCATCGAAATTATCCAGAAGTGCATCGGCATGTACCACGAAAAATTCGGCAAATCGTGAGTGACAAAGGGGGAAGATTTTATGAAGATCGTATTTTTCGGAGATTCCATCACCGAATCCAACCGCAACATTCTCGACCCCAACGATCTCGGCGTGGGCTATGTCAAGATCGCGGCGGGCAAACTTCGTCTGCTCTATCCCGACGCGGAACTTGACATCCTCAACCGCGGCGTGGGAGGGGACCGCACCGCCGAACTTTTACAACGCATCCAAACGGACGTTGTGGACGAGCATCCCGACGTTGTGGTGCTTGCCATCGGCGTCAACGACGTGTGGCACCGTTTTCTCCTCGGGAAGGAAGTAACGCTCGAACAGTTCACCGAAAATTACCAAAAACTCGTGGAGATCATCAAGGGGACGGGCGCTAAACTGCTCCTGTTACAGCCCTTTGTGTTGAACATGGAGGACAAGTCCCGCCTGCGTCCCTATCTCCAAAAGTTCAATGGAGCGATCTCCGAGATCGCCGCGCGCGAAAAACTTACCCTCATTCCGCTCGACGAGATCTTCACGGGGCTTACGCAGGACATCAAGCCGGAGCAGTTCTCGGTGGACGGCGTGCATCCCACCCATCGCGGTTGCCGCTACATCGCCGACCTTGTCATCAAGGAGTTGAAAAAATATCTATGAAGAAGTTGCTCATCGTCGTGGATATGCAGAAGGATTTCGTCACGGGCACGTTGGGAACGCCCGAGGCGGCGGCGATCGTTTCCCGCGTAAAGGAGTTGGTGGACGGGGCGGAGGAGGTCGTCTACACGGCCGATACCCATTCCGCGGACTATCTGCAAACGCGAGAGGGACGGTTTTTGCCCGTGCCTCATTGCGTCAAAGACACGGCGGGGTGGGAGATTCTGCCCGAAGTCTACAAGGCGGGCGCAAAGGTGTTCGAGAAACCCACCTTCGGCAGTCTTGAATTGATGGAATATGTGAAGGCGGGGGGATACACGGACATCACGCTCTGCGGGGTATGCACGGACATCTGCGTGGTGAGCAACGCGATGCTCATCAAGGCGGCGCTTCCCGAAGCGGAGGTGCGGGTAGCCGCGTCCGCCTGCGCAGGGGTAACGCCCGAAAAGCACGCGGCGGCTCTTCTTACCATGTCGAGTTGTCAGATCCTGTTGGACCCGTAATTGTTTTCGATCACTTCTCCCTCTCCCCGGAGAGGGATTTTTTACGCCCTTTATTGAAGAAGAAAGAGACATCCTCGCCCTCCCTCGTGCAAGCGGGGGGAGGGGTAGGGGAGGGGGTGTGCTCTATCGTCATTTCACCCCGCGTTCTTAATTATGTCATTTCGCCCCGCCCGCACGTTCTATGTTGCCTAAGGGCGGCACGAGGAGCCTGCGATGAAGTACCAAGCCACTATGCGGCGCGCGGAGAAATCTCGCCTTATTATAATGCGGTAGAAATTTCTCGACACGCCTCGTTCCTCGGCGGCTCGAAATGACATTTGAGAATGGCTTTCTAATCACGTCACCCTGCCCCGCCCGCACGTTCTATGTTGTCTAAGGGCGGCACGAGGAGCCTGCGACGAAGTAGCTTGTCGAAGGGTGTCCGCATAATGAGGACATTCCTCGACTTCGCTCGGAATGACGTGATTGTGAATGGTTTGCGCATTCCTCCCTTGCTGTCCCTTTTAGGGAAAGTACCCGCGGAGCGGGGGAAAGGGTTTTCGATAGGCTTTCTAAAAACCCCTCAGTCGCGCAGGCGCGACAGCTCCCCTACAGGGGCGCCGAGGGTTTTAATTGTCATTTCGCCCCGCCCGCAGTTCTGATTCTCTAAGGGCGGCACGAGGAGCTTGCGACGAAGTACCAAGCCGCTATGCGGCGCGTGGAGAAATCTCGCCTTATTATAATGCGGTAGAAATTTCTCGACAAGCTCGAACTGACATTTTTGAACGGTGTTCTGTTTCCTCCTTGCTGTCCCTTTTAGGGAAAGTACCCGCGGAGCGGGGGAAAGGGTTCTCGATAGGCTTTCTAAAAACCCCTCAGTCGCGCAGGCGCGACAGCTCCCCTACAGGGGCGCCGAGGGTTTTAATTGTCATTTCGCCCCGCGCATTCCCTTTTTTTGTCATTTCGAGCGGAGCCGCAGGCGAAGTCGAGAAATCTCGCCTTATCATCTCCACAAACCGCGCAACGGAGCAAAAATCTGCATATAAATTTATACATTCTATAATAAATAATTATACTAAAACCTCTTGACAATCAAAAGAGAGGGGAGTATAATAGGAGCATAAAAGTTGTTCATACTCTGTGGGTAGCCGTGCGCCATTCGTGGCGTGCGGCTTTTTTTTGCGCTCGTATTTTGAAACATCTCCTCTTATACCCCCTCCATGGGGAATCTGTGCCCCCCGCGCAAGCGGGGAAGGGAAGGATGGGCCGCTCCCTTGAAGGCGAGAAGGGAATCTATCCACTCGGCAACTCCTTAAAAAATCAAGAACGCACCCCCTGCGGGGTGCGTTCTTGATGGATTTTGTTGTGCGTTTCTCAAACGTTGAAACAGCTTCCGCCGATGAACTCCCGCAAAAGGGAATTGCAGGGGACGAGCGAATTGTCGTCGATCTCGCGGAAATACTTCAACGTCTTGATGAGGCGGTTGGCAACGAGGTACTGCGGGTCGGAGGCGGTGATCTTGGTCAAGGCCTCCATTGCTTCCTTTTTGAGCGCGCAGAGTTCATAGCCGAGGCTCGAATTGAACACATAGTCCGCATTCTCCTGGTTGGGGTAGATCCAGCGGAACTCGCCGTTGCGCACCGATTGCCACATGTCGATGGTGGTCGCCGCGGGACAGCCTCTGAACTTCATGTCGCGGACGATACGGCGGATGAGCCGCGCGTTGGTGACGGAGAGGGGAGAGTGGTTGTCGATGTTCATCTGCGCATGGGGCGCAATATAAATTTTGAACTTCTGGTGTTTGGGAATGGATTTCGTGAGTTTTTCGTTGAGCGCGTGGATCCCCTCGATGATGATGGGAACGTTCTGTTCCACGCGGATGGTCTTGCCCGTCTCTCTTCTGTCCAGCTTGAAATTGAAGCGGGGCAGGGTGACTTCTTCGCCGTTGATGAGGTCAAAGAGGTCCTTGTTGAAGAGTTCCACGTCGAGGCAGTCGATGTGCTCTAAGTCGAGTTTCCCGACGGGCTTTCCCTGCAACGCACTGATCTTCGCCTTGTCGAAATAGTAGTCGTCCATCGAAATGGTGACGGGGTTGATCCCGCGGGACAAAAGTTCGATCCTCAGGCGGTTGCAGAAGGTCGTCTTGCCGCTCGAACTCGGGCCCGCAATGGCAATGAGACGCACGTCCTCGATCTCTTTTTCGATCATATCACCGAGCTCTGCGAGTTGGCGGTTGTGGTGCGCCTCGCACATCTGCACGAACTCGAGCGTCTCGCCCCGTTCGATCTTGCGGTTGATGTCCGCCACCGTCTGCACCTTTGCCTTCTCCGCCCAATTATACGCCCGTTGCAGCGTCTTGCAGTAGGTCGCCTCTTCCTCGAATTCGGGAATGTTCGCGTCGAGGTCGTGGCGGGGATATTGGATGATGATGCCGGGGCTGTACGGCGTGATCGTGTAGTTGTGGATGCACCCCGTGGAGGGCACCATGTAATTGTGCAGATAGTTATAATAGTCCCCGCACTTATAGAGGTGCACCGTGTTTTCTGGACGGTACTGCAAAATTTCGATCTTGTCGTCGAGGTGGAATTTTTTGTAGATCTCGGTCGCCTCCTCGATGGTGACGGTGACCCGCTCGATGGGGAGGTCCGCCTCGATGATGCGCTTCACCTCCTCCGAGATCGCCTCCACCGCGCGGGACATGTTAAAACTCTTCGTCATCGCCTGGCAGGAGATGGACCGCGAAATGTTGTAAGAAAATCTGATCTTGACGTCGGGATAGATGTTGTAAAAGGCCATGGCGACGATATAGCGCAAACTTGCGCTGTACGCCCTGCCCGCCTCGGCGTTGCTCAAATTGAGCAGTTTCACGGTCATGCCGTTGTTCTTTTCGGAGAGCCTGTAATGAAGTTCCTTCACCTGCGCTCCCACCTGGCACAGCACGAGCTTTTTCCTGTCCTCTTTTTCCACGAGTTCCAAGACCCGCGTGCCTTCCTCCACCGTAAGCTGGCGGTTGTTGAAATTGACTTTTATCATTGTTTTTCCCCCTTGATCGGTATGTTTTTTCCCTTTTTTCGGTTTTGTAGGAGATTTATTATACAACAATTCAAAAAATTTTGCAAGCGGTTTTTGAAAAATATTTTCTGTTTTCGTAATTTTTAGACAAATTTTTGCACGCTTTTTGCAGATACGGAGGGGCGCGTTTGTAAATCGTTTTAACTTTTCCCGAAAATTTTTCAAAAAGCCGTCTTGACAAGCGGGCGAGGGGAGGTTATAATGGGAATGCAAATACCCACAGGAGCGTGAACATGAAACAAATCTATTTCCCCGAACCCTTCCGCATCAAGAGTGTGGAACCCCTCAAAATTCTTACCCATAAGGAGCGGGAACAAAAGATCAAGGAGGCGGGCTATAACCTCTTCTCGCTTGCCTCCCGTGACGTCTACATCGACCTTCTTACCGACAGCGGCACGGGCGCGATGAGTTCCGACCAATGGGCGGGCGTCATGCTGGGCGACGAGTCTTACGCGGGCGCCGACTGCTATTACAAAGTGCAGGAGAGCGCGAAGGAGATCTTCGGCTTCCCCTATATCCAACTCGTACATCAAGGGAGAGCCGCCGAAAAGGTGCTCCTTCCCGTCCTCTTGCAGGGGAAGAAGTACGCCATCGCCAACATGCACTTCGATACCACGAGGGCGCATGTGGAACTTGCGGGCGCGCGCGCCATCGACTGCACCGTGCCCGAGGCGCTCGATACCACCAAGTATTTCGACTTCAAGGGCAATATGGACGTTGCGCGGCTCGAAGAGCACATTCACGAGTTCGGCGCGGAGAACATCGGCGTCGTCATCATGACGATCACCAACAACTCCGCGGGCGGCCAGCCCGTCTCCGTCGCCAACATCCGCGCCACCCGCGAGATCGCGCACAAATACGGCATTCCCTTCATGATCGACGCGGCGCGCTATGCCGAGAATTCCTATTTCGTCAAACAGAGGGAGCCCGAATTCAAAAACAGTTCCATTCAAGAGATCGTCAAGGCGACTTTCGAGGGCGCCGACTGCTTCACGATGAGCGCCAAAAAGGACGCGATCGTCAACATGGGCGGGCTCATCGGTTGCCGCAGTAAGGAGGTGTTCGAACTCGTCAAACAGCGTTGCATCTCCTTCGAGGGCTTCATCACATACGGCGGCATGTCGGGGCGGGACATCGAGGCGCTTGCCCGCGGCCTTAAAGAGGGGATCGACGAAAACTATCTCCGCTACCGCATCGGACAGATGCAATATCTCGCGGCGCGGCTGGATGAGGCGGGCATCGCCTACCAAAGTCCCGTCGGCGGGCACGCAGTGTTCGTGGACGCCAAAAAGCTGTTGCCGCATATTCCCTATTATCAATTCCCCGCGCAGGCGCTTGCCGTCGAACTGTATAAGGAGGCGGGGATCCGCGCGTGCGACATCGGCTCATACATGCTCGGCAACGACCCCGACACGGGCAAACAGCTCGAGGCGGACTTCGAATTCACCCGCCTTGCGATCCCGCGCAGGGTGTACACGCAGAGCCATCTCGACGTCATCGCCGACGCTCTCATCAACATCAAGGAGCGCGCAAGTTCCATCAAGGGCTACAAGATCGTGGAGGAGCCGCCCATCCTGCGCCACTTCACAGCCAAACTCGCCCCGCTCGAGTAAAAATTTTTCACCCTCTGCCCCTTCCCAATCTGTCATTTCGAGCGAAGTCGAGAAATCTCGCCTTGGGTGGGCTCGGCGCCCCTTTAGGGGAGCTGTCGCGCTTGCGCGACTGAGGGGTTTCCCCCAAGCGTCATCGGCACAAACCTCATTCTTCCCATGCAAACACACGAATACACCAAAATTTTATCTGAAGAACTTCTCCCCGCGCTCGGTTGCACGGAGCCGATCTCCGTCGCCTATTGTGCCGCGCTTGCCCGTAAAACGCTGGGCAAAATGCCGACCCGTATCGAAATTTTTGTCAGCGGCAACATCTTAAAGAACGTCAAAAGCGTCATCGTGCCCAATACGGGCGGGCTCAAAGGGGTCGCGGCGGCGGCAATGGCGGGCGTCGTGGCGGGGGACGCGGAGAAAAAACTCGAGGCGCTCTCCTCTCTTTCGGACGCCGACCGCAAACAAATTGCCGAGGCGCTTCAAACAATTCCCGTAACGGTGAAAAAGGCCCCCTCGCGGTGCGTGTTCGACATCGGCATCAAAGTCTTTGCCGAAGGGGACGAGGCGTTCGTCCGCATCGAGGGGCGGCACACCAACGTGGTGGAGATCACAAAAAACGGCGTCTGCGCCTTCTCGGGCGAACTGTGCGAGGAGGGGACATCAGAGCGCGCCCTTACCGTGGAAAAGATCGTAAAGTACATCGAAGAAGTTCCGCTTTCGGAGATCGAGCCCCTCATCGCGCGGCAGATTCAATATAACTCCGCCATCTCGGAGGAGGGGTTGAAGGGGGATTACGGCGCGCGCGTCGGCAAAATTCTGCTGAGCGCGTATGGAAATTCGGTGCACAACCGCGCAAAGGCGGCCGCCGCGGCGGGGTCGGACGCCCGCATGAACGGATGTTCCATGCCCGTCGTCATCGTGTCGGGGAGCGGCAACCAAGGTATCACAGCCTGTATGCCCGTCGTGGAATACGCAAAGGAGCTCGGCTCATCGCACGAAACGCTTCTTCGGGCGGTCGCACTGTCCGATCTCGTCACGTTGCACTTAAAGGCGGGCATCGGCCGATTGTCTGCATATTGCGGCGCAGTGAGCGCGGGCGTCGGCGCGGGAGCGGGGGTGTGTTACCTCCACGGCGGCGGGTACGACGAGATCGCGCATACGGTCGCAAACGCGCTTGCCATTGCCTCGGGGATCTTGTGCGACGGCGCAAAGTCGAGTTGCGCGGCAAAGATCGCGGCTGGGGTCGACGCGGGGCTGTTGGGCTTTGAAATGTACCGCGGCGGGAGCCAATTCTATGGCGGCGACGGCATTGTGGAGCAGGGGGTGGAGCGCACCATCGAAAACGTTTCGGACGTCGCCCGCGAAGGGATGCGCGAAACGGACGAAGAGATCATCAAACTGATGATCAAGAACTTGCAGTAGAAAAAGAAGGAATAGAGGAAGCCGCCCCGCGCCACTTGCGCGGGGCGGCATTTGCATGTAGCGGCGCGCAAATTCTTTGCGCGCCGTTTATCATTTTCCCCCCTCCTCAGGAGGGGGATTAAGGGGGTGGGTTTACATGCCCCCTCCTGAGGAGGGGGATTAAGGGGGTGGTGTCCTTTGTTCCAAATCACGTCACCCTGAGCTTGTCGAAGGGTGTCCGCATTATAAACAAGGACATTCCTCGACTACGCTACTTCGTCGCAGGCTTCTCGTGCCGCGCTTAGAGAAACAGAACTTCGCGCGGGGCGGAATGACGTGATTTTTGGAAAGCGCACCTTAACTGTCTCGACGCGCCTCCCCCCGCTGTGCGGGGGGGGGAGGCGAGGGAAGGGGGCACCTTATTTTACAGGATAAAGATCGATAATTTCAATTCCTTTTCGTTTTGCGTAACGCATGGCTTTTTTGGCTCCGCTACCGTAACTTTTTTCGTCAACATAGCAAATAAGCGTATCGCAACCGTCGATCATTTTTTGGTTACTCATGGTAATTTTCCGCTTATAATGTACTTCTTCAATTTCAAACATCACCGTCTTTACGTCTGAATAGGGGTTCTCCCATTCTGCCTCTTTTGCGATTTTCGTTAGGCTGGTGATGACGACTTCTATTTGGATTTCTGGATATTGTTTCCGCAAAGATCGACATGCCAAAAGAGCAAGGCGGTCGAATTCCCCGTGCGTTCCCATCGTAAATGTGTTACAGCCGCAATCGATCCGTCGTTTGATTTCGGCTAAAAGATTTTCATAAATTCCGTAGCTGAAAACCTGTCTGTGACCGATAAAACCCGTTTTCCCCATAAAGCCTCCTTTGCGACTATTATAGCACAAAACAGAGATATATCTCTCATATTTCCAAAAGTTTTTTGCTAAACTATAAGAGATATATCTTCAAGGCTTGTCGGATGAAATTAGAGGAAGCGATCACAAAGCGAATATATGATTTATGCGACGAAAGAAAAATCGCGCCGAACAAGTTGGCAAGCATGGCGGGTATGCCCTCGGCAACAATAAGGTGCATTTTCTATGGGCGAAGCAAAAACCCGGGGACGAGAACGATCCTCGATATTTGTCAAGCCTTAGATATTACGCTCTATGACTTTTTCGACGATCCTCTGTTCAAAACATCGGATTTAGAGGGGAATTATTAAGTTAGATAAAATCGGAAGCAATACGTTACTTCCGATTTTTTTGTATATCGAAAATTTTCCTGACATTTGCCCCCCCAACTCGTTGGGGGAAGGGTAGGGAAGGGGGGCACCACATTATAAAAACAGGAACGGCAACCGCCGTCCCTGTTTAATATTCTTTTCTGCCGAGAAGGAAGTCCGTCGATACATCAAAAAGATCGGCGAGTTTTACGAGATTTTCGAGGGTCGGTTCCGACGTCCCGTTTTCATAGCGGATATAAGAGGGTTGCGAAATGCCGAGTTTTTCGGCAACTTGCCGTTGGGTCAAGCTGTATATTTTCCGCATTTCTTTTAATTTTTCCTGAAAAGTTTCCATAATTCTCTTGACAATTATAGCCTATTGCTATATAATATTTTCAAAATATAGCGGTATGCTATCTACGGAGAATACTATGAAGAAAAACATTATTGCAAAAGTGAGCGTTTTGCTTGCAAGCATTATGCTTGTATGTGTGTCGCTTGCGGGGTGCGGCGGTCTGTTTGGCGGTGGCGGCGACAATTCCGCTCCTACGCCGAAGGATTACACCATTCAATATTCGGACGATGCGGGTACGCATACCCTCACCGTAACGGAAGGGATGCCCTATTCATTGGAGAACGTCCCTTACAAGTACGGCTATGAATTTTTAGGACTATATGACGCGCAGACGGGAGGTACGCAGTATGTCGGTGCAAACGGCGCTTCACTTGCGCCCTATAAAGACCAGGAAAACAAGGTGCTTTTCCCGCAATTCAAACCAATCGACTATACCGTGATTTTGGACTATGGCAATGCGAATGTCACGGGTGAGCGTTCTATCACGGTTGCTTATAATTCCAATCTTCCCGAACTTCCCAAAAACCTTACGCTCGCACACAACGAGTTTACAGGGTGGTACACCGAAACGGGCGGGAAGGGAACGCAAGTCGCCGACGCTTATGGCAATCTTCCCGTCGTGTCCGTATTGAACGAGGAGAATTTCAAGTTGGATGAGAGCAAGCGCGTCTACCTCTATGCGGGCTTTGAGCTTGAAACATATACAGTCACCTTCATCTTTGACAACGATATGCCTTCGGAAGAGGTAGAAGTCCCTTATAATACTCCCATCAGCCAAGTTGTACCCAAAACGCGGAACGACAAAAAAGAAGCGGGACTTACCTGGAGCAAGAGCGAGGACGGAGAGGTGTTCAACGGCAATATCACGGATGATATCATTCTTTATGTACAGGAATGGGCGCCCGTTATTGAGTTGAACGGAAACGGCGCAGAGGTTACGCCCATCGTTGCAAAGGCGGGAACAACGATTTCCCTTCCCGCTCCCACGAAACCGCTTGCAAAGTTTTTACGTTGGGAAGATGAGAACGGGCAGATAAAAGATATTACGACTATGCCTACGGAAAGCACAACGCTCAATGCGGTTTGGCAGGCAAAAATTGAATTCGATGAAAACGGCGGGACGGACGTAGACGATATTTCCAAGCCCGCGGGGGAAAGCATCTCCCTTCCCACGCCCACCAAAGAGGGCTATCTCTTCGCGGGTTGGTACACGGCGGACAAAGAACAGTACACCCAAACGAAAATGCCTTCTGCGGGGATCGCCTTGAAAGCAGGTTGGTATAAGGCGAAAGAGAAAACCATTGTCGTTATTGAAAACGATATAAGCAAGAAGGTAGAAGATGGTAGCATGGACGGAACTCATTCGCTGAAAGAGAACCAAAGGAAAGCGATTGATCTTTCTGAAATATTAGAAGAAATTCCGTCTAATGGCGTTCTGATATCTTATCAGTTAAAATTTAGATGGGGAAACACCTACCAACATTACAGTGCAACGGCCCAAGTAGCGCTATATGATGGAAAATCATTTAGCTCCGCCTATGAAATATGTAAGAAAAGTCTTTCTCATGGGAACGGAGAGGAATCCTATTGTAGCGATTCAATAAGCGGGGAGGCTATTATTCATAACAATGTGCTTTATTTTTATTATTCTGGTGCAGGGAAAGGGAAGATAACTTTGAGCGGCGGCTACGGCTATAATGTCGCATTTTATGACGTAACGTTTGAACTAACCTATCCAGACATAACTTATCTTTACCTCTGATCTAAAAGAGCCTGCAATTTGACGTTGCAGGCTTTTTCTCAAAAAATATTTTCCACGGCGGGTTTGTAGGTGTCGGGCAGACACTTGGTAAGATGGATCAAAATTTCGAGTTTGGCAAGGGCAAGGTCGAAGTCCTTTTCGGCAATGAGGCGCACCGTCTCGGACATGTAATCGTCCACGCGCGAAATATCGTTGTGGGGGATCCAGACGTGCAGTTTTTCCTTGCGGTTCTCCCACGAGGTTTGCACCGCTTTCGCATCCTCGCCGTTTGCGCTCCCGTCGTCCGCCTTTAAGTAGAGGGTGTGGAGTTCCTCGCCGAATTCCCCGAATTGTGTATTTACGAACCGCCATTCAAACAGTCCCGCCCCGAGGAGCAGTAGCACCGCCACCCCGATCGCCGTTAATGATTTGACCATATGTAATTATTCACGAAAAATCTTTTGCTGGCGCAAAATCTTTTTCCGTGAAGAAATTGGCTTTTGCGCCTTAACTTACTTTTCCTCTCGTTCGTTTCATCATGCAATAAGTTGCAAGTATGCAACAAATGGGGTGCGCTTATGAAAAAGCGTGGTTTTTCAACGCGCAATAATCGAGGAAGCTATTGAAGCCGTTCTTAAATCACGTCATGTTGAGCGGAACGCAGTGGAGTCGAAACATGTCCTTAATTTATTATGCGGACACCATTCGATAGAGCTCAGGGTGACGTATTCAGAACGAAGGAACCACCCCCTACCCCCCTACTTAGGAGGGGGCATGTAAATAACCTTTTAAGGAGGGGGCGGCTTCTCTCCTTACCACACCTTATGGGCGGGGTAGTTCACCTGCAGCGTTTCGAACTTTTTCCCCTTCACCTGCAAATAAAGTTTCCCGTTGCCGTCGGCGGTCAAAACAAGCACCCGTTTCACGTTTTGCACCTTTTGCTCCTTCAAAATGCCGTCGAAAAACGCTTGCGGAAGCCCCGTCAGTTCCAAATTTTTCTCGTCGTACTTGCCGTTGTCGATGATGACGAGGGGAAGGGAATTCTGCATCTGTTCATAGTCCTGTTTGGGGAGGGCAGAAAAGGTCCCGTTCGCCTCATAGAGGGCATAGTCCACGCAGTCGAGGGAAAAATAGCCCGCCGAGCGCAAACTTTCGATGAGGTCCGAAACATCCAAATTGTTGCGTTTTAGCTGGTAGTCGTCGATCCCGTTCTTGTTGACGACGACGGAGGGCTTACCGCTGATAAAGCTCTTCCACGGTTTCACTTTGAGGTCGAGCAGGGTCATGATCTCGTGCAGAACATAGATCGTGACGACGGACACGATGCCGTATAAGAGGGGGATGGAGGCGTCCGCCATGGGGATGCAGGCGAGTTCCGCGATGAGCAGGGTGATGACGAGTTCGAAGGGTTGCATTTCGCCGATCTGCCGTTTTCCCATCAGCCGCATGATGACGAGGAGCACCGCAAAGATGATCGCCGTGCGGATGACAACAAGTACCATACCGATAGTTTTTATCATTCGGGAAAATCTATGTAAAACGATTGCGCTTTTCGGGGGAATGTGCTATGATACTTCCCGAAGAGTAGCCAAGGCGCGTTAAGTGTTGCGAAACGGGACGTTGTTCGCAAACGAAAGGGCGAAAGCCCTGCGGTGCCGCGGCGCGTCCGCTCTCGTCGGCGCACGCCTCCTTTTTACGCTTTTCTTACGAAAAGCTCTTTTTGGAGGCGGCGCCTCCTCTTCGCAAAAAAGCTTTCTTTGAAATCTTTTTTGCGAGTTTATTTGGCGTTGTGCCGACGACGGACCTCCTCAAAAAGGGAGGTTATTTTTTATGCAGGGATCAACGAAACAGACGGGAAAATGGAAGCGCTTTTTCTATTCCGAACTCATGCTCGGGCTTTCGGATGCGCGGCAGATCGCCTACATCGGGGTGACGACCGCGCTGTGCATCGCGGTGAACTTTTTTGAGTTCAAACTCGCCGACACGCAGTTCTCCTTTACCGTACTTTCAAGCATTCTCGCGGGAATGTTGCTGGGCCCCGTATTCGGGCCTGTCGCCGTCTTTTTGGGGGATGCCATCGGGTTTTTGGCGAATTCGGGCGGGTTCGTATATATGCCGTGGGTGGGGCTCTCGGTGGCGGCGATGGCGCTCATCGCGGGGCTCGTCATGAAACTCCCGTTTCATTTTAAGGGAAGTTGCTATGTAAAACTTGCCCTCATCTGCGTTTTATCCCTTCTCGTCTGCTCGGTGGGGATCAACACCACGGGTTTCTACTTCTACTATACGAGCGTCGGGTTTTCCTCGAAGGCGCTCGGATACCTCAACGACTATTTCGGCGGCGCGAACATGTATTGGACGTATGCGCTCGTCCGTCTTGTGTTTATGGGCCAACTTCTCAACAGCGCCGTAAATTACGCCCTTCTCTTTGCCGTCGTGCCCGTTCTCAAGGCGATCAAGCCGTTGAAACTTAAAATCGAGTGAAATTTTTCAAAGTCAATTCCTTTGCGGTTGACTTTTCTTTTTATATCGTGCTATAATGAATCCATTCTTGTTTTAAGGAGATCTATGTCATCGTTTTTGCTTGCCGACGGTCCTCTCTTCGGCGCCAACGATAGGGGGATCATTGTATTCGGTTTTGAAATTTATTACTATGCGATCTGTATCGTGACGGGCATTATCGTCGCCACGACCCTTTCCGCGATCCTGATGAAGCGGCGCAACATGTCGCCCGACTTTATCTTCACGCTGTTCGTGTTCTGCATTCCCGTTGCGCTCCTCTGCACGCGGCTCTTCTACTGCATCACCCAGCCTCTGCCCTTCAACGAATGGTTCTCTTGGAACAGCATCCGCAAAGGCGGGCTCTCTATCGTGGGCGGAGCCTTGGGCGGCGTCGGCACGGGCTTTGTCGTTTGCAAAGTCAAGAAGATCAGTTTCCTGCGGGCGGCGGACTGCGTCGTCATCACCATTTTGGCGGCGCAGGCGATCGGCAGATGGGGGAATTACTTCAACCACGAAGTGTACGGCGGGCTCGTGACGAACCCCTCCCAACAGTGGTTCCCCTTCGCGGTGCAGATCGGAAGCGAATGGCACTATGCGTTCTTCTTCTATGAGAGCGTCATCAACGCCTGCGGGTTTATTCTTTTATATACCCTCGCGTGGAAGTGGGCAAAAAAACCCAACGGGCTGTTCGTCTGCTCCTACTTTGTGTGGTACGGCACGGTGCGCTCGATCATGGAACCCTTGCGCGACTCCAAATATATCCTGAGCGGCGGCGGCGTGCATTGGTCGCTCGTCTTTTCCATTCTCATGATCGTGGGCGGACTTGCCGGCATAGGGATTCTCCTCTATTTCAACTACCGCAAAGAGGGGACGCTCATCGGCAGTAAAAACGGCGATCCCTGCGGCATCACGGAGTTTATCCCCGCCTATAAGGACGACGTTCCCTATTTTAGCAAGATCAACATGCTCGGCGCGAACTATCCCCCCATGCCCGAGGAGGAAACTTCCCGCTATAAGTGGAACAAATTCTGCACCAAAGTAAAGGGGTGGTTCAAAAAGGAAGAAAGGGCTTCCGAAGAGCCCGAAAACGCAGAACAACCGCCCGAACAAGACGTTCCCGCGCAAGAGGGGACGGATGAGAACAAGGAGCACGAGGAGAAGAAATGAGAAATCTTACTCTTTTGACCGATTTATACCAACTTACGATGGGGCAGGGGTACTTTGCCGAGGGCAAGCACGAACAGCTTGCCGCGTTCGACGTCTTTTTCCGCCCCAACAAGCTCATCACCTATTCGGTCGCCGCAGGCATGGAGCAGGCGGCGGAGTATCTCGAAAACCTGCACTTTTCGGAGGAGGACATCGCCTACCTCCGTTCCCTCGGCATCTTCAAGGAGGACTTTCTCTCCTACCTCAAAGACCTGCATTTCACGGGAGACGTGACGGCGGTGCGGGAGGGGGAGCTCGTCTTTCCCTATGAGCCCATTTTAACGGTAAAGGCGCCCATGATCGAGGCGCAACTCGTCGAAACGGCCCTCCTTACTTTTGTCAATCATCAAACGCTCATCGCAAGCAAGGCGGCCAAGATCTGCAAGGCGGCGGGCGGCGGCGTCATGGAATTCGGGCTCCGCCGTGCGCAGGGCGCGGACGCGGGGATATACGGCGCGCGGGCGGCGATGATCGGCGGTTGCGTGGGCACTTCCAACGTGTATGCGGGCAAACTCTTCAATGTTCCCGTCTCGGGCACCATGGCGCATAGCTGGGTGATGAATTTCCCGAGCGAGCTCGAAGCCTTCCGCGCCTATGCGAGAAGTTTCCCCGACGGCTGTCTCCTCCTCGTGGACACTTACGACACTTTGCACAGCGGCTTGCCGCACGCGATCGAGGTGTTCAAGGAGTTGCGCGCTTCGGGACACGAGCCCAAGGGGATCCGCCTCGACTCGGGCGATCTTGCCTACCTTTCCAAGGAAGCGCGGAGAATGCTCGACGAAGCGGGGTTCCCGAACGCGATCGTCTGCGCCTCGGGTGACCTCGACGAATATTCTGTGACCTCCTTAAAACAGCAGGGGGCGAAGATCGACAGCTGGGGGATCGGCACCAAACTCATCACAAGCGCGGATATGCCCGCCCTCGGCGGCGTATATAAGCTCTGCGCCGTGTTCGAAGGGGGGAAGGAGATCCCCAAGATCAAGCTCTCGGACACGACGGAGAAGATCACCAACCCCGGCATGAAGGAGGTCTACCGCCTCTATGACAGGGCGACGGACAAGGCGATCGCCGACCTTGTCACAAGGCAGGGGGAGACGATCGACGAGAGCGCGCCGCTCGAGATTTTCCACCCCGTGGAGACGTGGAAGCGCATGACGCTTACAAATTTCCGCGTGCGGAACTTGCGCGAACCCCTCATCAAGGGGGGCAAGCGGGTACAGCCGACGCGGCCGCTCAAAGAGATCAACGGCTATTTCGAAGCGGAATACGGACGGTTCTGGGAAGAGTATACCCGCCTCGACGTACCGCATATCTATAAAGTGGATCTTTCCCATCGGCTACATTCCTTAAAAACGGAGCTCGTGCGCGGATATAAAGGAGAGGAAGATGTTTAAGAGGTATAAAGAAAAGGAAGTGCAGGCGCTCGTCGCCCGCCTCAAAGAGGAATACGAGGGGGTCGTGCGCGGCTTGCGCGAATCGCAGGAGGAACTCAAAGAGGAGAATCGGCTCCTGCGCGCGCGGCTCTCCGTGCTCGAATCACAGCGGAGCGAAGTCTCCGTCGCCCTCATGCGCGCCGTCAAAGAGGGGGAGCGCATCAAGGAAGAGAGCGCAGAGGAGGCGGAAGGGGAGCGCAAAGAACTGTTGCTCCTCGCCGAAAAGTGCAGGCTTCTTTCGGAGCGGCTCCTTCAAAAATATCCCGACGAGGAGGACTGCGCCGCCTTCAAAACGTTTACGGACGCCCTCCGCGCCCACCTCGGCGAAGAGACGGACGAGGAGGAAGAGGAGACGGGCTTTAATTTAGACGACGTCCTCAACCCCAAGGAACCCCTCGATCTCGGCGATCTGTGCAAAGAACTCGGGCTCATGGAGGAGGATTCATGATCATTGCCATCATCGGCGGGATCGTCATGCTCGTTCTGCTTGCGCTCGATCTCATTCTCAAAGCATGGGCGTATGCCTATCGGGTAAGCCAGCCGAATTATTTTCTCGGGTTTATCCGCATCAACTATCTGCCGGGCGGCAACACGGGCATCGCATGGGGGATGTTCGGCAACACCCCCGCCGCCATGGTCGTCATCACCATTCTTACCATCGTCATGATCGGCGCGATCGCCGCCCTTTTCTTTACCGTGTTCAAGAAGAATACGCCCGCGCGCATTTGCCTTGCCGTCATCGAAGCGGGCGCCGTCGGAAACCTCGTCGATAGGCTCTGCCTCGGCTACGTGCGCGACTTTGTAGACGTCTCGCCCATCGGGTTCAACATCTGCAACTTCGCCGATTTTTACATCACCTTCGGCGCGATCGCTCTCCTCATCGTCATTCTGTTTGTGGGCAAAGACGCCGTTATTCCCTTGGGCAAATACCGCAAGCAGGCAAAGGAAGAGGAGGCAAAGGCAAAGGCGGAAAAACAGGCGGAGGATCAAGCGGAGGAGCCGCATGGAGAGTAAACAGTTCGTCGCGGAAGATACCTTCCGCGTCGATGTTTTTTTAAGCGAAAGATCGGGGCTTACCCGCTCCGCCGTCAAAAAACTTGCGGACGGGGGCAGAGTGTTTGTAGAAGGCAAGCCCGCCAAGGCGGGAGATACGGTCAAGGCGGGGCAGACAGTCTCCGTGGAGATCCCCGACCCCACGCCCATCGCGGCAAAGCCCGAGGACATTCCCATCGAGATCGTCTATGAGGACGCCGATCTTGCCGTCGTCAACAAGGCGCAGGGCATGACGGTGCACGCGGGCGCGGGCAATTTCGAGGGCACCCTCGTCAACGCACTTTTATACCGTTTGGACAATTTGAGCGGCATCAACGGGGAGCTCCGCCCCGGCATCGTCCACAGGATCGACAAAGATACGTCGGGACTTCTCGTCGTCGCCAAAAACGACCGCGCCCACCTCTCCCTCTCGTCGCAAATTCAAAACAAAACGTGCAGGAGGGAGTATCTCGCCCTTCTCGAAGGGGTGGTAAAAGAGCAGACGGGGCGCATTGTCACGCAGATCGGGCGGGACCCCAAGGATCGGCTGAAAATGGCAGTTTTACCCGCAGGGCAGGGGAGGTACGCCGAAACGGAGTATTTCGTCGAGGAGTTGTTCGCAAAAAACACCCTCGCGCGCTTTGCCTTAAAAACGGGGAGGACGCACCAGATAAGAGTTCACGCAAAGTACATGGGGCACCCCGTGGTGGGGGACAAGCTTTACGGCTATAAAAACCAACGCTTTGTTTTAGAGGGGCAGCTCCTGCACGCCTACCGTCTCGAACTTACCCATCCAACCACAGGCGAACGCATGACCTTCACGGCCCCCCTCCCCGCCTACTTCACCCGCATCTTGGAAATTGTCAGAAAGGATTGATCAGGCGCCAACGAAACCCCCTCCATCGTAGGGGGATCAAGGGGGTGGGTAAACCGCGCGTAAGCGCGTCATTCCGAGCCGTAACGGAAATTACGAAGTCCGACATGGCAATTCCCCGAGGGAATCTTGCTACGTCTAAGTACGTTCAAAACCAAACCTAAACGTACCAAGATGCCTTGGTGCCCCGCCCCCGCGTCATTCCGAGCCGTAAGAGAAAATACAAAGTCCGACAAGGCAACTCCCCGAGGGAATCTTGTTACGTCCAAGTAGTTAGAACGAACCTAAACGTACCAACGCGGGGGCGAAATGACAAAATAATGTCATTTCGCCCCCGCGTGCAGTTTCTTATAACAAATCAAATTTCTCTTCCAACAATAAAATCTACCGTGCAATGAAAATAATCGGCAAGTTTTACGGCGTAATCGAGCGTCGGTACAGACTGTCCGCTTTGCCACGCATAGATCACTGAGTGCGTTATGGGCACCTCTTTACACAGTTTATACTTGTTAACGCCGAAATAGTTTATCAAAAAAGCCAGCTGTTGCGAAAAAGGCGGGCATGCACGAAAAGCGACTTCTCCGTATTCCGTCACCCTGCCGAGCAAATAATCTACCGAGCAAGAGAAATAGTCGGCGATTCTTATCAGTAGTTTCAAATCGGGCTGGCGGCTTCCCCGCAAGTAATTATAGACCGTACTCTCGTAAATTCCCAATTTTTGGGCAAAGTCCTTTACCGATAGCCCTTGTTCAAACAACAATTCTTTTAGATTTTCGACAAAATTCGCACAAAGTTCCGTCATATCAACAAAGTCTCCCAGTGCAATTATGTCCTGTTCCGTGTAGAATAGTCTTATAGTGGTCAACACAGGACAGTAAAATTCAAAAGGAGATCTATTAAATGAAGCAAAAGAAGTACGAAGTGGACAAGAGCGCATTGCTATTTGATTTTCTGTTGCTTTCGGACGGGATATTTGACGCGGAGATCGTAATGCAAAATCAAACGCTTCTCATGAAGTTCGGGAACGGGCAGGAGTTCATATTATCCCTACAAGAGATCAAGACGGCGGACTGATCGAAAACGGCGGGAACGTTTCCTTTGTTTTTGATTTTCTGCGTGTTTTTTCTTTACAAAGGGCGGAAATTTTTTTATAATAAAGGCGTTATGATACCGTTAATTGCGATCGTCGGCAGACCCAACGTCGGCAAAAGCACCTTTTTCAACAAGGTCGCGGGGCGTAAAATTTCCATCACGGAAGATCGTCCCGGCGTCACGCGGGACCGCGTCTATGTCTCCTCCGAATGGCGGGGGAAGCCCTTTATGCTCGTCGATACGGGCGGCATCGAACTCAAAAGCGAGGACGTCATGTGGAAGCAGATCGCCCTCCAAGCGCAACTCGCCGTCGAGACCGCCGACGTCATCCTCTTCTTCACGGACGGAAGAGAGGGGCTCACGAGTTCCGATTACGACGTTGCGGACTACCTCCGCCGCTCCAAAAAGCCCGTCATTCTCGTCGTCAACAAGATCGACGACTACTCCCCCGACAAGGTGTTCGAGTTCTATTCCCTCGGCCTCGGGGAGCCCTTTGCCGTGTCCTCCGAGCATTCCCAGGGCATCGGCGACGTGCTCGACAAGGCGGTGGAGTGGTTCGAAAAGGGGGAGAATATCGAGGACGATTCCCTAAAGATCGCCGTCGTGGGCAAGCCGAACGCGGGCAAGAGCTCCCTCGTCAACAAAATTTTGGGGCAGGAGCGCACCATCGTCACCGACATCGCGGGCACCACGCGGGACGCGATCGACACTCCCTTCACGCGCGGGGAGAAGAAATACACCATCATCGACACGGCGGGCATCCGCCGCAAGCGTTCCATCGAGGACGATGTGGAGTACTATTCGGTGCTCCGCGCATTCGACGCGATCAGAAGAGCGGACGTCGTGCTACTCGTGGTGGACTGCAGCGTCGGGCTTACCGAGCAGGACGTGCGCATCATCGGGCAGGTGCACGAAGAGGGCAAGCCTTCCGTCATCGTCATGAACAAGTGGGACACGGTCGAAAAGGACACCCACACCATCGAAAAGTTCGAGGAGAAACTCAAAGAGGACCTCAAATTCATGGACTATTATAAGTCCGTGTACATTTCGGCAAAGACGGGCCAGCGGGTGGAGAAGTTGCTCGATTTAGCGGAGGAAGTTTACGAACACGCCAATTTCCGCATTCCGACGGGCGCGCTCAACGATCTTTTGATGGACGCCATGCGCGTCTCCGAACCGCCGAGTTATTTGGGCAAGAGAATGAAACTTTATTATGCTTCGCAGGTCTCGGTGAAGCCGCCGCTCTTTGTGCTCATGGTCAACGACGAAAAGCTGTTGCACTTCTCCTATGCGCGGTATCTTGAAAACGTCATCCGCGAGGCATACGATTTTTCGGGCACGCCCATCCGCATACAGGTGCGCAACAAAAAGGAGGACGCATAATGTTTTCGCTCCTCTCCGCCACCTCCGCGCCCTCTTCTGTCATTTCGAGCGGAGGTGCGTCGCTTCCTTCTGTCATTTCGAGCGGAGGCGCGTCGCTTCCTTCTGTCATTTCGAGCGGAGGCGCAGCCGCAGTCGAGAAATCTCTTGCCTTTTCTCAGCTCTGGTATTGGTTCCTTCTTATGGCGGTCGTGTGCTATTTTATCGGCTGTTTCAACTTTGCGGTGCTCATTGCCAGGTTCAAACATAAGGACGTGCACAAGATCGGGAGCGGCAACCCCGGCACCATGAACATCTCCCGCGAATTCGGCTTAAAGGTGGGGCTTCTCAACTTTCTGCTCGACGCCTGCAAGGGGGGCGTCCCCGCGATCATCAGCTACTTTGTGTTCCGCAACTATGTTTTCGCGGGCACCAACGTCATCATCTCCGACTTCACGCGCTATTTTTGCGGCGTATGCGTCATCATCGGGCACATCTGGCCCGTCACCATGAAGTTCAAGGGGGGAAAGGGCATCGCCTCCACGCTGGGGCTGTTCTGGTTCTGTATCTCCTGCGAGAAGTGGTGGTATTTCTTCGTGATGCTCGCGCTCCTGCTGTTCGGGATCGTGGGCTACATCGCCTACACCGAGTGGGGGAGCATGGGTTCGCTTCTCGGCGTCACGGGCTTTTCGCTTTGGCAGGGGCTGATGTTTTTCTTCCGTTACGAGGCGGAGATCGCAAACGGATGGGTCATCGCCTGCTTTATGATGCTGTTTGCGTTGAACGTTTTAACGTGGTTCGCCCATCGGAAGAACCTTGTACGTCTCTTTGCGGGGGAAGAGCACCGCACCTCGGTCCGCAAACTCTCCCACGGCAAGCGTGGAATGAAAAACATGTAATTACGCGTCCCCCTTGCCCACCCCTTGAGGGGTGGGTGCCGACGAAGGAGGCGGAAGGGGTGTCGCCTCCAAAAATTGTCATTTCGAGCTTGTCGCCCCGCGCCATTCCAAAATGTCATTTCGAGCGCAGTCGAGAAATCTCTACCGCATTATAATGTGGACACCCTTTGACAGGCTCAGGGTGACGTATTAATAACACGCCCCACCCCCTTACTCCCCCTCCCACGGAGGGGGTAAGAGGAACCCCCTCCATTGGAGGGGGATCAAGGGGGTGGGCTAAGACCTGCCCCTGTTTACGGGGGCGGGTGGCGCCGCAGGCGTCAGGTGGGGGTATTCTCGGCGCCCCTCATAGGGAGCTGTCGAGGCGCCAGCCGAGACTGAGGGTTTTTTCGAGAACCCTTTCCCCCTCGCGTTGCTCGGGTACTTTCCCTAAAAGGGACAGCACGACGCGAGGCGGGGCGCATTCCTTCCCTAAGGCATTTTCGGCAACCGTTTGCAATAATCATAAGAATATGGAAGAAACTCAAAAACAACAAAACAAACTCATCGGCTTTCTCCTCGACATTCTGCGCGGGGTGGCGATCGGCATCGCTTTTATCATCCCGGGGTTTTCGGGCGGTTCGGTGGCGGCGATCCTCGGCATTTACGAAAAACTCGTCGGAGCCATCGCCGACTTCTTCAAGCACTTCAAGTCGAGTTTTCTCATCTTGCTTCCCATCGTTTTGGGGATGCTCCTCGGCGTGGCCGCGCTCATTCTGCCCATCCGCTGGGGGCTCGAGAACTTCCCCATTCCCACGGTAAGCCTCTTCGTCGGGCTCGCTTTGGGCGGCCTTCCCTCCATCACTCCGAAACTCAAAGGGGAGCCCCCCGCAAAGCCGTCGTGGAAGCACTTCCTTGCCTGCGCGCTCTCCCTTGCGGCGGCGGCCTCGCTCTGCTTTTTGCCCATCGGGCGGGAAGTCGACCTCTTCCACCTCAACGTCGGCGGCTATCTTCTGCTCGTCCTCATCGGGATCGTCGGCTCGGCGGCGCTCGTTGTCCCCGGCATTTCGGGCTCCATGCTCCTGCTCATCTTCGGCTATTATAACCCCGTTGTTCGGCTCATCACCGAAAATTTGTTGCACGGACAGCAGGTCGGAATTTGCATTCTCGTTCTTTTCTGCCTTGCGGTGGGGCTCGTCGTGGGCTTTTTCGGCATCTCCATGCTGATGAAATTTTTGTTGAAGAAATTCCCCCGCGGCACCTATTTTGCGATCGTGGGCTTCATCGTGGGGAGCGTCCCCGCGGCGTATGTGTCCGTCATCCGCGGATCGGGCAACATGCTGTTTTCAAACCCGTGGTATTGGGTCGTTTCGGCCGTCATGCTCCTCGTCGGCTTCGCGCTCTCCTTTGCCCTCGTCCTTTGGTCGAAAAAATCTCAAAAGGGGAGAGGGGACGGCGAAGAATAAAACCCGAACTTTTTGCGGCGCGGCTCTCCTTCGGGAGGGTCGTTTTTGTTTGATTACTTGAACAAAAAAGAAAAAAAGTTGCAGAAAAATCAAAAACTTGAATATTTCAATATAATATGTACGCATATGCGCAAGAAATGCAAAAAATAAAGAAAATTTTTTTCAAAACCGTTGACAAAAAGATGTTTCTGTATTAAAATTTAGGCAGAAATTTTATCCTTTCAACAAAAAGTAAGGGGAAGTTATGAAACATCTGAAAAAACATTTCAAACCGCTTTTCTGTTTGCTCATTGCCGTTGTCATGCTCTTTGCGTGCGCTTTCACGGGGTGCGATCATCAGGAGGAGCCCCCCGTCGGGCCCTCCACCCAGCAGCCGACCGACAAAGATCCCGAAAAAGAGCCCGAGAAGGAGCCTGAAAAAGAACCCGAAAAGGAGCCCGAAACGCCTGCGGGATTTTCGGTCGCATACCGTTCGGGCTACACTCCTCTGAAGTTCGGCGAGGTGACGAACACGGTCACCGAACTCGGCGAGGGGGTGCACCTCGTCGCCAATAAACTAAAAAAGACGAACGGACAGGACGTCGTCGTCTATGCGATCGAGGTCGACCTCAAACAGGCAAACATCGTCGCGGGCACCAAGGACAATGCCTCCGAGGATTTCTCTTTTACGACGACGACCCCCTATTCGATGGCGCAGGCGTGGGAGAAGGAGACGGGCGGCCACGTCTATATGTCCCTCAATGCCGACTTCTTCGGCGCCCAATGCGTGAATGCCTTTGTGAAGGACGGCGTGATCGTCAAGGACGGCCACAACGATAACCGCAATTATGACTATTCGCAAGACGCGTCCGACGTGCCCGCTTCGGCGCCCATGCTCTTCGGCGTAAAGGGGACATCGGCGCAGATCGCTCCCATCCAACAATACACGGGCGACCCCACCTCTGCCGCGGTCAAAGAAAAACTCGTCAAGGCAAAACTCTCCTATGCCGTCCAAAACGGCAAAACTTCCATTCCCGCAGAGATCGGCTCCTCCGTCTCCGCCGAAAAACTTACCCTCCTTACAAAGGGAGAGGGGACGGCGCAAAAGAACGGCTATGCCGTCAAAGTGGACCTTTCCAAGGGGCTTTCGAATCTGAACGTGCTTGAAGTGCAGGAAGTGACCTCCTCCACCAAGTTCACGGCGGGCGAGGGGTACGGCTATCTCCGCTCTTCGGACCGTTTTAGCGACATCAAGAAATATCTCTCTTCCCTCAAAGCGGGGGATACGGTGAACTTCTCCGTCGTCTCTCCCGACGGCACATGGGACGGCTATGAGACCATTCTCGGTTGTCGTCATGCGCTCGTTTTGGACGATAAGATCGCCGATACCGTGACAAAAGAGTACTCCAACGGCGCACAGAGCCCCGACGTTCCCCGCTCGGCGGTCGGCGTCAAACCCAACGGCAACGTCGTCATCTTCGCGGTCGAGTCGCTCTGGTACGGCGGGAGCAAGACGGATGCGGTGCGGGTCGATAGCGATACGCACGGCATGGACCTTCCCGAACTCGCCGAATTCGCCTACTATTACGGTTGCACGCAGGCGGCCAACTTCGACGGCGGCGGCTCCACACAGCTCATCGTGCGCGGCGAAAACGAGGAGACGGGCAGAGTGGTCGTCCGCTCCTCCGATACGGGCAGTTCGGTACTTTCGGAGACCCGCCCCGTCATGAACGGCATCTTGGTGACTTCGAGGAAAGAGGGATGAACGTCTTTACATTCGACCCGAACATGACGGGCGATCTGCCCTTCCCGAAGGGGCTCAAATGGCGGAGCGCAAAGGAGCCCTGTTTCGGGCTCTTCGGCACGGACGCCAAGGAGGAGGCGGGGTATTACCGTCTTACCTCTTCGGAGCGCGACCTCATCCGCCCCGTAAACGACGGCGAGGCGTGGTTCGGAGAACATTCCTCGGGCATTTCGGTGCGCTTCGAAACGGACAGCGCCGCCCTCAATGTGCGGGTGAAATTGCGCGACAAGTTCAACATGACGAACATGACCCAGATCGGGCAGTGCGGCATGGACCTGTACGTTTTCGACGAACGGGCAAACGACTTTGTCCTGCACGAAGTCGCCCGCTATGAGTTCGACGCCACGGAGTACGAAGTCCCTCTCAGCCACTTTTTGTACGCGCCCAAAAAAGCGCGCAAATACATTCTGCACCTTCCCCTCTATATGGCGGTGGAGTCGCTCGAGATCGGGCTGGAGGAAAACGCTTCGGTCCGTCCCTTCGGCTTCGAAAAGGGGGAACGGGTGGGCATTTACGGCACGAGCATCGTGCACGGTTGCGCCGCCTCCCGCCCCGGGCTTGCGCCCGCCGCCCTTCTCTCCCGCACCCTCAAAGCGGAGGTGCTCAACTTCGGCTTTTCGGGCGTCGCCTTTATGGAAAGGGAGATGGGGGAGATCTTGGGGAAGCGCAAACTCGACTATCTCATCGTGGACACCGAGCCCAACGCGGGCGTGGACGAACGTCTGCGCGACAACGCCGCTCCCTTCCTCGATACCTTTTTCAAATACAACCCCAAGGCAAAGGTCGTGCTCTATTCCCGCGTGCCCTTTGCGCTCGACTATTTCGACGATTACCGCGCCCGCATGGCGGACTATTACCGCGGCTTTTTGAGAAGGCTCGCGGCGAAGTACCGCAAAAGGGGATACGCCGTGCATTTTGCGGACGGCTCCAAACTCTTTAAGGGGGACCCTTGCGAGTATTCCACCGACGGCATTCACCCCAATGATACGGGAATGCGCATGATCGCCCTGTCTTACGCGCGGGAGATCGCCAAATTCGGAGGCTGAAATGAAGATTTTAATGCTTCCTCTCGACGAGAGGCCCTGCAACTACCTCTATCCTCAACTCATGCCCGAGGCGGGGTACCAACTCTTGCTCCCCCCCAGGGAGATCATGGGGGACAAAAAGCGGGCGGGCGATTTCGAAAAAATTTCGGAGTGGCTACTCCAAAACGTCGGTAGCGCGGACGCCTGCATTCTCTCCCTCGATACCCTCATTTACGGCGGCATCGTGCCCTCGCGCCTCCATGACCTTTCTCAGGAAGAACTCTTCCGCCGCGCGGACCTCGTGAAAGCGTTGCGACAAAAGAACGCCCGCATGAAGTTTTACGTCTTTCAACTCATCATGCGCTGTCCCGACTATTCCCTCTCGGACGAGGAGCCCGACTATTACGACGTCTGCGGCAGGGAGATCCACCTCTACGGCAGATACACCCACCTCGAAAAGCTCGGCAAACTCGGGAAAGAGGACGAAAGAGAGTTCGCGCGGGTCAAGGAGAAAGTCGCTCCCTACATCGGCGACTATCTTTCCCGCCGCAACAAGAACCTCGCCGTGCTCGAGCACGATTTACAGTACATAAAGGATGGTACGGTGGACTATTTCATCGTTCCGCAGGACGACGCGGCGGTGTACGGATTCACTTCCATGGACCAGATCCGCATCCGCACCTTCTTAAAAGAAAATTCTCTGCACCTCAAAACGGCGATGTACCCTTCGGCGGACGACACGGGGCTCATCCTGCTCGGGCGGGCGGTCGCGTCGCTCTCGGGGGTCTCTCCCAAAATTTTCGTGCACTATGCAAGCACCAAGGCGGAGGCGGTCGTGCCGTGGTTCGAAGATAGGGCGCTCGGCGAAACGGTCAAATACCACATCATGGCGGTCGGCGGGGTGCAGGTATATTCCCTGCCCGAGGCGGACGTTGTTCTCTGCGTGAACATGGGCTCGGGCATGTATCATGACACCGATCCCGGCTATGTGCAGGCTTACGACATCGACCGCAATTTGGGCGAGTTCGTCAACTTCATCAAGTACGCCCTCCAAAGCGGCAAAACGGTCGCGGTGGGGGACGTCGCCGCCTGCAACGGGAGCGACGGCGAACTTTTGCGCCTCTTAAACCGCGAGGGACTGCTCTTGAAACTCCATTCCTATGCGGGCTGGAACACCTCGAGCAACACCTTGGGCACGGCGGTGTGCGCGGCCGTTTTATATCTTCTCGGAAAGGACGAAGAAGGCCGCATTTCCTTCCTTCTGCACCGCTACTATGAGGACATGGCATACATGGGGTTTGTGCGGCAGGACGTCACCGAGCGTCTGCTCCCCTCATGGGGCCTGGATTATTTCCGCGCGGACGGCGAAGAGGGCAAAGTCTCAAAGGCCGTCAAAGAGGGGATCGTGCGCTACATGGAGGAAAACTTCCCCGCTCTTTCCGAACGCGTCAAAGAGGTGCATATCCGTATGCCGTGGCGCAGAATGTTCGAAACGGAGGTCAAACTCGAACTCAAATGAAACTCGGCGTCGACATCGGCGGCACCACCGTCAAGGGGGCGCTGCTCGAAGGGCTCAACTTCATCCGCGAACGCGAAGTTCCCACCCGCGGCAGGGAAGGGAGAGAGGCGATCTTCACCTCCCTCTTTTCGGTGATAGACGCTCTCTTGGAGGAGGGGAACGAGGTCGAACTTCTCGGCGTCTCCTCGGCGGGGAACATCGATCCGTACCGCGGCGTCTGCGTATATGCCACCGAAAATCTCATGGGGTGGACGGGCGTCGATCTCAAGGGGACGCTCGAGGCGCGCTATCATCTGCCCGTGCAGGTCGATAACGACGCCATCTGCGCCCTCAAGGGGGAACTTCTCTTCTATCCCCATGCAAAGGACGTCACCATGCTCACCTTCGGCACGGGGGTGGGCGGCGCAAGCCTCCGCGGCGGAGAGATCGTGCGCGGCAAACTGTTCGACGGCGCGCGCTGGGGTCACGTCACCCTGGCAGAAGGCGGGCGGCGCTGTTCCTGCGGGCGGCTCGGGTGCGCGGAGAGTTACCTTTCGGCGACCGCTCTTCTTTCCCGCGGCAGGGAGAAACTTCCCGCTTTGAAAAGCGCAAAGGAGCTCTTTGAGCTGTATGTGGCGGGAGAGCCCGCGGCGAAGGAGGCGCTCCTCGAATTCGGCGGCTACCTCAACAGCCTCCTCGAACTCATCCGCGCCGAAATGCGCCCCGAATATATTCTGCTCGGCGGCGGCATGGCGCAGTCGGAGGAGATCTTCCTCTCTCTCATTCAAAACAAGTCGGACGTCGCCTTTGCCCGTCTCAAAAACCGTGCGGGCATCGTGGGCGCCTGTCTGTAAGGAGAAACTATGAAATTCCGCATTTTATCTGAAGAACTCGAAAGCGCGGCGGCGGAGCTCTCCTCCTGCGGGATCGCGCTCGGAGAAGAGGTGCCCGTCGAATCCCGCACGGGTGCGTTCAAGATCGAATATAACGGCGAACGGGTCATCATTTCCGCCGAAAAGAAGGCGCAATTCTTCTATGCCCTCAAATTGCTTGCGGA
This sequence comes from uncultured Clostridia bacterium, assembly GCA_947630325.1. Classification (GTDB taxonomy): domain Bacteria; phylum Bacillota; class Clostridia; order Christensenellales; family Borkfalkiaceae; genus Gallimonas. The sequence goes on along the minus strand of CANRHB010000006.1, from coordinate 66,175 downwards.
CGAAGGACTTCCCAAGGTCGGGAAGCCGATTTTCCCCAAGAGCAGTTTCGGCGATCTTACCTACATGCTCGACTGTTCCCGCAACGCCGTCCCCAAAATGGAAACGCTCAAAGAACTGATCCGCCATCTCGCCGTGCTCGGCTACAACACCCTCGGGCTGTACATGGAGGACACTTTCGCCGTGGAGGAATATCCCTATTTCGGGTATCTCCGCACCCCGTTCACGGGGGAAGAGATCCGCGAAGCGGACGACTATTGTAAACGTTTCGGCATCGAACTCGTGCCCTATATCCAGACGCTCGCCCACTTCGGCACGCTTACCCGCCACTATGCGATGGACCGTTTGTTCGATACGGGGGACATTCTGCTCGTCGACGACGGGGAAGTGTACCGCTTCCTCGAAGCGCTCATCTCGGCCTGCGCGAAATATTTCACCTCCCGCAACATCAACATCGGCATGGACGAGGCGTACATGCTCGGGCGGGGTCGCTATCTCGACCTCAACGGCTACCGCTCCCGTTTCGACATCATGGCGGAGCACCTTCGGAAAGTGGTGGAGATCTGCGAAAAGTACGGGTTCACCGCTCCCATGATGTGGTCGGACATGTTCTTTTCGCAGGCGATGAGTGCGCAGTACGGGGACGACCTTCCCGCCCACGTCGCGGAGAGTTTGCCGAAGAACGTCGAACTCATCTATTGGGACTACTGTTCCACGGACGAGCGACACTATAAGGCGATGATCGAAAAGCACCGCGTGTTCAAAAACAAGATCGGTTTTGCGGGCGGGGCGTGGAAATGGCTTGGCTTTACGCCCGACAACCGCTATTCCTTCGCCTCCTGCGCGGCGGCGGCGAGGGCGTGCGCCGCAAATAAGATCGGCCGCTTCATCGTCACGGGCTGGGGGGACAACGGCGCGGAGTGCTCGGTATTCGCCACTCTGCCCGCCCTTCTGTACTGCTCCCGCATCAATTACGGCAAATTCGCGTTGAACGCTTCCTATAAGCGCAGTTTCTCCAATTTGACGGGGGTGCGTTTCAACGACTTCATCACCGTCGATCTCTGCAACCGCGTCACGGAAAACGACGACGTGGAGGAAAAGAACAGCGCGAACAAATATCTGCTCTTCAACGACGTTCTGCTCGGCACCCTCGATACGACGGTCTCGGAGGGGCTCGGCAAACTTTACGCCTCCCATGCGCGCGCGCTTCGCCGTGCCGAAAAGCGGGCGGGCAGGTGGAGCTACCTCTTCGAGACGCAGTACCGCCTGGCGTGCGTGCTTGCGCTCAAAGCGGACATGGGTATCCGCCTGCGCAAGGCGTACAAGGCGGGAGACAGAGAGGAACTTACCCTCTGCCTTTGCGGGCTCAGAGAGATCTTAAAGCGTCTTTCCTCGCTTTACGCCGCCTTTTCGGCGCAGTGGGAGAGGGAGAACCGTCCCAACGGATTCGACGTGCAGGACCTCCGCTTCGGCGCGCTCATACAGCGGATACAAAGCGCGGTGCGCAAACTCGAAAAACATCTTGCAAACGGCGACCCCATTCCCGAACTCGGCGAAAATCTGCTCGATCACATGGGGCACGGCGAAGCGTTCGAGATCGACCCCGACCAATGCGAATGGCGTTGGCGGCGCATGACTTCGGTCAATGTCAACGAATAAAGGAGAACAAATGAAATATCGTTTCGGAACCCCCTTCCCCACTCAGACGACGGTAAAGGAGATCCCCCTCTCATCGGGAGAGCCCCCTCATTTTTCGGTAAAGCGGGAGGGAGAACGGGTCACGCTTACCCACTGCATGGAGGAGGCCGACGCCGTTTACGGCCTCGGCGAACAGGTGCGCGGCATCAACAAGCGCGGCTGGCGGTATGAGGCATGGAACCTCGACGACCCCATCCAGCACGAGGGCAGAAATAACTTATACGGTTCCCACAACTTCTTTCTCGTCTGCGGGAAGGAGTGCTTCGGCGTCTTTCTCGACTGCGCGGGCAGGGTGAGTTACGACGTCGGCTACACCCGTCCTTCCGAACTTACCGTCACGGCGCAGGACTTCGACCTCTATCTCTTCGAGGGGAGGACCCCGATCGACGTCGTAAAGGAGTTCCGCGCCCTCATCGGCAGGAGCTACATTCCCCCCAAGTGGGCGTTCGGCTATGCCCAATCGCGCTGGGGTTATAAGTGCGAGAGCGACATCCGCGAGGTGTACGAGAACTATGCGCGCGAGGGCTTCCCCTTGGACATGCTCTTTCTCGACATCGACTACATGGAACGGTATAAAGATTTTACCGTCGACGGGACCCGTTTCCCCGACCTCAAAGCGTTTGCCTCGGAAATGAAGCAAAAGCATATTCATCTCGTGCCCATCATCGACGCCGCGGTCAAGGTAGAAGAGGGCTATCCCGTCTATGAAGAGGGGATCGGGAAGGGGTATTTTTGCAAGGATGCGGAGGGAGAGCCCTTCATCGTGGGCGTCTGGCCGGGGAACAGCGTCCTGCCCGACGTGCTCAACCCCGAGGCCCGCAAGTGGTTCGGCGCGCAATATAAAATTCTGCTCGACATGGGGATCGAGGGCTTCTGGAACGACATGAACGAGCCCGCCATGTTCTATGGGGAAACGCAACTCAAAAAGGCGTTGAAGATCGCCTCCGAAACGGAGGAGATCGGCTGTCTCGAAGATTTCGAGCGGGTCTCCCACACCTTTTTCGGGCTGCAGAACAACCCCGAGGACTACCGCGCGTTCTATCATGAAACGGAGAACGGGCGCGTCGTCCACGAGGCGGTGCACAACCTCTATGGCTACAACATGACGAGGGCGGCGGCGGAGTATTTCAAGGAATATGCGCCCAATAAACGCCATCTGCTCTTCTCCCGCTCCTCCCACATCGGGATGCACCGCTATGGCGGCATCTGGACGGGGGACAACAGCTCCTGGTGGTCCCACCTCCTCTTGAATCTCCAACAGCTTCCCGGGCTCAACATGTGCGGATTTTTGTTCACGGGGGCCGATTTGGGCGGGTTCGGAGGCAACACCACCGAGGAACTTCTGCTCCGCTGGCTTGCGCTCGGCGTCTTTGTCCCGCTCATGCGCAACCATTCCAACCTCGGTTCCCGCCCGCAGGAGTGCTACCGTTTCGAAAAGAAGGAGGCCTTCCGCAACCTTCTCGGCATACGGTATTCCCTTTTGCCCTATCTTTACAGCGAATTCGTGCGTTGCGCCCTGGGAAACGATATGCTCTTCCGGCCGCTCTCCTTTGCCTATCCCGAGGACGAGCGGGCAAGGACGGTGGAGGACCAGCTTCTCGTGGGCGGCAGTCTCATGATCGCCCCCGTCTATACGCAGAACGCAAAGGGGAGGTACGTCTATCTGCCCGAGCGGATGAAACTCATCCGTATGCGCGCGGGGGACGATTTCACCGAGGAGATCTATGAAAAGGGGGAATATTACATCTCCGTCCCCGTCGAGGAGATCGTGTTCTTCCTGCGGGAGGGGAAGGTGCTTCCGCTTGCAAAGCCTGTGCAAAACACCGCCCTTCTCGACGAAAAGAATCTTACATGGGTCAAGTTTATCCAAAAGCCCGCAACGTTCGCGCTCTTGCGCGACGACGGCGTCTCCGAGATCACGGGGGAGGAATTCGAGATCGTCTTAACGGAGCCCTGATATGGAAGAAGTACGGCGCATTGCAACAAAAGAGGAGCTGATGCGGTTTGCCCGCCTTGTCTCCGTGCCCGAAGAGGGGGTCAGGCAACTTGTTTTCGAGGAGGGGATCGAGGACCTTCTCCCCCTTCTCAACGACCCGCTTTGCGCCGAACAGAGCGCGGAGGAACTGCACGAGCGGCTCGCTCCCGATGCGGACGGGTTCCGCATCCTCTCGGCAATGTTGCGCGCCGCAGTCACCGCCCCCCTTCCGGCGGGGCTTCCCGAGGAGTGCTATCTTGCCACCATGCGCGCCTTCGGGCGGTTCGTGGAGGAGCACCGTATAAGCTATGGGCGGTACGGCTTCGACCGCATGTTCTGGACATGGCGGCAAACGTCGGGGCTCATCGTGCGCATCGGTTCTCTCGAGTACGAAAGGACGGACGAGGGGATCTCCATTCACATTCCCTCCGACGCCGACCTCTCCCCCGAGGCGGTGCTCCGCTCCCTGCGCGACGCAAAGAAATTTCTCGGCGGCGGGGTGTACTTCTGCCGTTCGTGGATGCTCTCGCCCAAGCTGAAAAAACTTCTGCCCGAGACGTCCAACGTCCGCAGGTTCCGCAGTCTGTTCCGCAAGTTCGAGTATTTCCCCGACGATACGGGCTACCGTCTGTGGGTTTTCCGCGATCCGCGGCTCGAGCCCAAGGACTTCCCCGAGGACACTTCTTTGCAAAGAAATATGAAAATTTTCGTACTTCATGGCGGAAAAGTGGGAGCATCTCACGGGTTTTTGCGCAAAATTTGAAGTTTTTTTGCAAAATCCTGTAAACTTATGCAATAAATCGAGAACGCTTGACAAATTGCAACCAACGCTTTACAATAGCAACGAATTCCCGCGTAAAAGCGGGAAATTGTCACCGAAAATACAAAATCGCAGCACACGGAGGATGGATATGCCGAACAGTATCAAAAGTAAGATCGCACAGATGCGCGAAGGCAAGTTGACCAAGAGCCAGAAAAAGCTCCTCGACTATTTCGAAACGGTGGACCACAAGCGGGTCATCTATATGTCCATTACCGACCTTGCGGCGGCCACGGGCGTTGCCGAGGCAACGGTGCTCCGTTTCTGCCGTTCGCTCGGGTTCAACGGTTATCAGGAATTCCGCCTCAACCTTGCGCAGGGGGTCATCGACATCGGCCGCAAGGATCAGGAGGGGATCGACTATGTGGAGGACATCGCCGAGGCTTACGAGCAGGCGATGGAGAACTGCCGCAAAACGTTGGACAGCGAACATCTTCAAACGGCTTATGATATGATCTATGAGGCCGAAACGATCTGCTGTTTCGGCGTCGGGCACTCCTATCTTGCCGCGCTCGAACTGCACAACCGCCTCATGATGATGGGGATGCTTACCTATTGCGAACGGGATACCCACCTCCAAAATGTTCTCATCTCTTCCCGCGGTCCCAAGGACCTCATGATCATTTTTAGCGTCTCGGGGAGTTCCAAGGACACGGTGGAGGCGGCCGAACTTGCGCGTGCGTGCGGCATGAAGGTGCTCGTCATCACGAGTTACGAAAAATCTCCGCTTACCCGCTATGCCGATCTCGTGCTTGCGGCGGCGCCCATGGAGGCGCCCAACCAGCCGGGGGCAATGACGGGCAAGATCATGCAGCTGTTCATGGTAGACGTGCTCTGCACGGGCATTCACATGTCGGACAAGTCCCGTTTCGACGCATTTGTAGCGCGTAGCAGCCGCGCCACCGTCAGCAAACTTATTTAGTTTCGTTTTTTACAAGCAACCCCGCATTCACCCCCTCCCTCGGAGGGGGACTAAGGGGGTGGGCGACCTGCCCCCTTTTAAGGGGGCGGGTGGCGAGCGAAGCGAGACAGGTGGGGGTGTTTCTAAATTGTCATTTCGAGCTTGTCGAGAAATCTCTACCGCATTATAATCACGTCATTTCGAGCTTGTCGAGAAATCTCCACCTCATTTCTACCCCCTCCACCGGAGGGGGACTAAGTGGGTGGACGACCTGCCCCTTATTAAGGGGGCGGGTGGCGAGCGAAGCGAGACAGGTGGGGGTGTTTCTAAATTGTCATTTCGAGCTTGTCGAGAAATCTCTACCTCATTTCCACCCCCTCCACCGGAGGGGGACTAAGGGGGTGGGCACCATGGCGCGAAGCGCGTCATTTCGAGCCGTAGAGGAAATAACGAAGTCCGACATGACAATTCTCCGAGGGAATCTTGTTACGTCCAAGTACGTTAAAAACCACACCCAAACGTACCAAGATGCCTTCGCGGACTTGCTTACGAGGACTACGTAGATACAATACGGCTACTTCGTCGCAGGCTCCTCGTGCCGCCCTTAGACAAAGAACGTGCGGGCGGGGCAGCATGACGCTTTAGAGGAGTTTTTCGCCGCCCCCTACCCCCTAAGAAGGGGGGCAAGACAGAACCTCCCTTGGCGCCCCTGTAGGGGAGCTGTCGCGCCCCGCGCGACTGAGGGGTTCCCCAAAAGTCTTGTAGAAACCCTTTCCCCCGCTTCGCGGGTACTTTCCCTAAAAGGGACAGCAAGAATAAGCAGAACGTCATTCCCCAACTGTCATTTCGAGCTTGTCGAGAAATCTCCACCTCATTTTACCCCCTCCCTCGGAGGGGGACTAAGTGGGTGGGTACCATTCCCCAATTGTCATTTCGAGCTTGTCGAGAAATCTCAACCGCATTATATAAAAGGCTCTGCATTGCAGGGTCTTTTTTTGCGCCCACAGCCCGCCCACCCCTCTGAACAATGAACAAAATTAACATTTCCGCGGCATCGGCTTCTCCATAAAAAGGAAAAAAATTTTTTCAAAAGAGCATAATTTTCGTAAATTTATTTGAATCGCGCCAAAATGAAACAAAAAAATAAAAATTTTTTTCAAAATCTATTGACAAAGTTCGAATTTGGGAGTAGAATGAAAATACAAAACATATCCTCGAGTGTAAAATCAGGGGAAAACAGGAGGAAATTATGAAAAAGCTGTTGGCAATACTGCTCGGCGGCGCGATGTTTGCATCTGCGCTTGCGGGGTTGGTCGGTTGTAAAGACGACCACGAGCACGTGGACGTCGACCCGAAGGACGGCAAGTGCGACGTCTGCGGGGAAGACATGACCGAACTCGGTCCCGTACAACCCGAGAATCCCACGATCACCCGCCGTGCCGATCCGCGCGCCGCGGACGCGTTCGAGGCTTATGATCACGAGGGGACCAAAGTTGGCGGTTACAAGACGATCGCAGACGCGATCAATGCCGTTGTGGAAGCCGACCTCGATTATTTCGAGGACGAGGCGACCGCAAAGGGAAGCGAAGGCGGCTATGTCCTCAAAAAGGGCGAAACGCAAAAGATCTTCCGCAATAAGAAAGGTTTCACCGAAGAGAACAACGATCAGTTCTGGTACTATCAGGACGGCAACGCTCTCGCAGGCTACAACTGCTGGGACGACAAGAACACCGTTACTTCCATCGGATTCCTTAGGAACAAAAACATCGTCACGCACCAGATAGGGGAGTTCGGGCTTGTGTCCGTGCAGTCCTGGAACGGTTTCGACCTTCTCGATGAGCACGGCGAACCCGACACGGAGTGCAACACCCCCGCAAGCTGGGTATTTTCTTCCCCGTTGGATACGGGCGTCATCGCATTCCCGTCGGCGGCAACGGCGGCAGGCGCAAACGGCACGGGCATGTCCAAGGCGAGTTACAAATTGGACCTCTCCGATGTCAAGATCACTCCCCCTTACGAGGGTGAAGAGGATCCCGTTTACGCTTTCATGGGGTTCTATATTTGGAATCCCGAGTATGTGTTGGCGGTCGGCATCGCTTGCGACACGACCACGGGTCAGTGGTATCAGTTCCACGGCAGTTCCCGTAACGACTCCTTCTCCGATGTGGAATACAAGGTCGGCGAATGCCTCATGGAGAGCACGTGGAACAAGGACGGTTATTTCACGCCTAACGGAACCGACGTCGACATGACGATCCAAACCGTCAAGCACGTGGATGAGGAACTCGACGAAGAGTATTACACCTGTGAACTCGAAGTTGCGATCAAGGACGGCAAGACGTTGAAACTCACCATCGACGATGAGTTCGTGGCTCCTTATTCGACTAAGCCCGTGGGCATTTGGAACGACTATATGTTCATCGCGGGGCTCGACATCAAGAACGAAATCGTCTCCGGGACCAAGGTTGAAAACACCGATTATTTCAACGGCGCCAAGTTCGAAGACCTCTGCGTCACCAAAGCGGAAATTTACTTCCCCACGCAAGAGGAACTCTCCGACCTCGACTACACAGTACCTCTTTCCCCCGATCTCCGTGGGAAGACCTTCGACTTCTTGCTTGCAAACGATGTAGAATCCAATGGTTTGTATGCTTACACCATCGTCAACAACTGCACGTTTGCCGACTATAAGAGCAAGGACGGCGCGGACTATTATTCCTTCAAGTTCGACGGCAACCCCGTTGGCGAATCCGCTCTCGGCGGCGAATTGAAAGAATATCAAGACAAGATCGACAGCCTCAAGGCCATGACGGTTGAAAACTTCCAGGACTATGAAGCTGTTTACGACGAAGTTGGTAAATTGTACGGCAGTGACGAGACCCACACGGGCACTCTTCTTACCGCATTCCATCTCAACGTGCTCGATTTCACGGCTTATGTAAATGCACAAGCTGTTTATCTCGAAGCGATGAAACTCACCGACGAGGGCAAAGCGGTACTTGCCGACTTGAATGCGCTTTCTCTCCTTGCAAACTATCCTTATCTCGGTTGGGAAGCTCCCGAAGGTACTACCGACATCGCCGGCTACCTGTGGACCGAAGCGAAGAAGTTCAACGAGATCAACACCAAGTTCAAGGCGCTCGATAAAGAAGAGCAGGGCAAGGTCATTCGTCTTTCTGCGGGCAAACAGGACCATTACGACGCGTGGGATGAATTCTATGCTACCGTCAACGAATATCTCAATGATACGACGGCGACGAGCAAGAGTTACACCATTGCGCAGTTCGATATGCCTACCCCCGCTAAGGATGTCACTTACGACGGCACGAAAGCCCTGCAAGCCTTGTTCCAAGTTGCTTACGAGATCAATTCGGGCGAATATGACCCGTCCGATACGGCAAAGAAAGGCACGCTTAACTCCGATGTTACGGGCAACTTCCAGCGCGGGTTCCATATTCTCTTCCTCATGAAGCAGATGGAAGAAGCAGATGTCACCATTCCCGACGGGTTCCTCAACAACGTTTTTGCGCAGATCACCTCTACCGATCGCGCAACGGCGTTTGTGAACGACTTCAACGACTACATCTATCCTGTCCTTACCCTCGCGGGTCAAATTTATAAGGACCAGCAAGAGGGTAAGTTGCCTTGGCTTGATGCAAAGATGGCGGAATTCGTCAACACTTACATGATCGACGCGTCGTTCTCTGAAGGCGGATTTGCTTGGAACCTGACCAACAATAAGGACTTCCGCGACGGAAATACCTTCTATGAACAGTACTTCGGTCTGCCCGACGCTACTGCTAAGAATGCAAGCGGTACAACGATCGGCTATTTAGCGGGCAGTGTCAAGTACATCACCGATATTGTGTTGCTTTGCGATGACAAGGCGGAACTTACCGCATCGGGGATCGGCTTTGTGGCAGAGGTGACCCCTCTTGAGAAAGACCCTACCACAAACAGCACTGCTGCGGCAACAGCGATATTGGATAGGATCAAAGCGTTCACTGCACTTGAAAGTTATGCGTACAAGGGCTGGACGACGACCGAGACCGACAAGACGGGATACATTTATTCCGAACTCGAAGCGTTCCGCACCCTTGTCGACGACAGAGAGAAACTTCCCACGATAATCGATAAAGCGCATGTCAGCTATCAACTTCTCACACAGGATAACAAAGAGGTTAAGGCGAGTTATGACGGGTGGGTAAGATTCTCTGCCGAGATGAAGGTTCTCGAAGATAGTGATCTTTGGAAAGCGCAATGTAAAGCTTACAACGTAGATTTCTCCGCAAAACAAGATTATACTGCGGCGCAGGCCTTGGCGAATATCTTCTACGGTATTCAGTTGAGAAAAGAGGGTAAGGTATTGCCTGATAATGGGCTTGACTGGACGGCAGGCACGGACTTTGACGATGAAAACTACTTTGCAAGTGCGCTTTATCTGACGCAGTTCTATGATTTCTTCGTACAAGGCGGGTGCACGCTTCCCACCATTGTGACTACGCAACTCAAGGGACAGTCGTTCAACAAACTTTATGAAGAGACAATTTATCCCGCTGTCAATACTGTAAAGATTGCAGAGCGTATCGGCAAGGGAGAAATCACAAAGATGGAAGACCTTACCGCAGACGAACTCGCATTCCTCAACGAAGTTTGGACGGCAAGTTACGTTCTCAAAGGCAATCTCGCAACACAATGGCCGCTTGGGCAAATGGAGACATATTGGAGCGACAGAATCGCCCGTGTTGTTCTCTATGCCGGTGGCACTCTGGCGAACGAGGGTACTGCGCTTAAATTCAAAGACTATGTTGCGAAGCTGGCAAAATTCTTGCAGGACAACAACTACACAGCGAATTCGAACGGTTGGGGTACGACTTCCGATACGATACTCGGTACCACCCTTTCCGAGAATGCGATTAAAGTTGTCGGTTACATGAAGAACCTTGGCAACATCACCAGCTATAACTATCTTGGTTGGGAAGCTCCAGACGGAGAGCCCATCGCAGGGTATCTGTTGAGCGAGGCGAAGTACTATCTTGATACGGTGAAGCCTATCATCGACGCACTTGAGGAAACAGAGAAAGAGGGCGTTATCCTGCTCATCGGAACAGCTGTCTATGAGGCATGGGAATCTCTTGCACCTGACATTAAGGCATTGAGCGAAGATGCAACCTTTGCAGCATTTAAGGTGACGGGAGCGAAGAGAGACCGTACTGCCACGCAGGAGTACACCGCAGGCGACGCGATCGGCGAAATTCTCACCGCTCTTGCGGGAGTTGATAGCCACGGAATCGACTCCGATAACAACTGGCCTAGTTCTCTCCGCATTTACTTCTTTGTGATTGAATTCGAGGAAGCGGGAATCGAACTTCCCGAGTACCTCACCAAGGCGATCGCCGCCAAAGAGAATTCCGGGCTTGACGCGGGCTTGAACAGCGCCGACCTCAAGACGGACGTGAAGTACCTCCGTACCGTTCTTAAAATCGCAAAGATGCTCATCGATGATCCCGATTTGAAGATCACGCAGGACATCATCGATATGGTCAATGATACCATGGTCGGTAAGATGAGATTCACCGAAAACGGCTTGAATTGGAACTACACCAGCGATCCCAACCATGATCTCTACTACCGCGGCTCCGATTACAAGGTGTATTACGGACTTGAAGCAAGTCACACATTCAAGGATCTGTTGGAATCTGTAATTAAGTTCCTTGTTGCGAACGGCGCAACGGCAACAGATACCGGTTATGGCGTAACAGAAGCGATGACGCTTCCTACCGAATAACACAGCCCCCCTAAACTCCATCGTCCGCTCCCGCTTGTTTCTTCTTCATCGGGCGCGGAGCGGCGGTGGATCACTTTTGTAACCCAATCTCCCCCACACTCGCCCTCCCTCCATGGGAGGCGGGTGTACCCCAATCGAACCCCCTCCACGGGAGGGGGGTAGGGGGGTGGGGGTAGGCCTACCCCTTCAAGGGGGAGGCTCCCGCGAAGCGGGTGGTGGGGGTGTCCTCAATACCCCCACAAAAAACGAACCAACATCACTTACACTCATACGGTTTTTCTCCTATGAACTCTCTCCCGCTTACCCCCCCTAAAAAGCGGGAGAGACCATAGGGGAAACAAACAAATCTCATAAAAGGAGGAAAACCATGAAAAAAGTTCTCTCGCTTACCGTAGCCTCTCTTATGCTCCTTTCGGGGATCGCATATTTTTCGGGTTGCGGCGAGGAGTATACATCTCAAATCGATTGGGACGTCGACCTTTCCAAACCCGTCGCGCTTACCGGTCTTTATCCCGAGACGAACATCAAAGGTTTCGGCAGCGACGATTCGGCCAAGATCATCGAGCAAAAAACGGGATACAAAATGACCTATCAGGAATTGAGCGGCGCGGCGGATAACGAAGTAAATAACTTTCTCACCAACCGTGCGGATTTCGATATTATGAAACTTACGCAGGCGCAGTATCACCCCTATTTGGAGGACGGTACGTTCCTCGACCTCACCGAGCTCCTGCAAAAAACGCCGCAGGGCAGAACGCTCTACCAACTCATCGACCTCATGGAGTTCGGCTGGGACTCCGTCACCTATACCGATAACAACGGCGAAAAGCACATTTACGGCATTCCCGATTTCGGTTTTGTCTGCATGACGGACTGCGCCCTTGTGTGGAACATGGACCACTTGAAGCAGATCGGCTACAACGACGCGCCCGACACCCTCGGCGGCGTGACCGACGCCTTCACGAAATTGCAGGAACATTACGGCAAGACGAACGACAAATATCACGCCTTCTGCATTCCGGGGAGCAACAACTGCGAAGTTTCTCAGATCAAGAGCGCATTCGACGTGCCTTGGAACTTCTATGTAGACGATCAAGGCAAGATCCAGCAATACGTTTACAGCCCCAACGTCGATAAGTATGTCACCTACATGCACGGTCTGCACGAAAACGGCATTCTCTTCGAGGCATGGCAGCAGGACGACCAGGCGTCTGCCAACCAAAAATTTGCGGATGAACTTTGTTCCTGCATCTACATCAGCTATTGGAACGTCACCCCGCTCATCAACGCCATGGTAGACAACATCTTCACCAACGAGAAAGGCGAAAAGGTGAAGGGGAAGATCGCTCATCAAATGGGCATTCCCAACACCTACGAATCTCTCAAAGAAAACGCCATCAAGTGGGTGACGCGGGTGCGCGGCGACGGCACGAACGGCTCCTCTAACCAGGAAGTCGCCCGTCTCGAGGGCGACCCGGGCGGCGTGTCCTACTACACCGTCATTCCCGCCTACAAAGGCGACCGCGCCCTCTACATCATCGACTATCTTGCAAAGAAGATCGAGGCGTTCGGCGACTTCTACGCGGGCGTCGAGGGCGACCATTGGAACAAGATCAAACCCGGCGACAAAGGCAACGCCGACACTTCTTGGACGGAGAACCCCGTCGGGCTCTCGGCGGACGCCCCTAAGGCGGAAGATTACTCCAAGGAAAAGGACGCCGAGTACGCGAAGTACGAGAACTTGAAGGAGAAGATCATCTTTGTCCGTCCCTACGAGTACGAGTATACCAAGTACACCAACAAAGACCCCTCAGCGGGCAATATCCTCGACGAAAACAACATGAACGAGGAGAAGGTCACGGTAAAGGGCGGCGGCTATTGGTGCCAGCTCACCCCCCGTTACATCTCGCAGATCGCCGACAATTCGCAGTATTGCAACGGCACGAACGCGATCTCCGCGGCGTCCCTCTTCCACTTGAGGGAGACGGGGTTCGACGCATGGCAGGTATCCGATCCCGATGGCATCGGCAGGATCCCCGATCCCATGTTCATGGCTCCTCCCATGAACCTTTGGGCGCCCGTGTCCATTCTTGCGCGCACCGCCCTTAAAAACGGCATCGCCGCGGCGATCGACGTCAAGGGGGATCCCATTGCGTCGCTCAACATCACCCGCGAGGGCGCAAAGAAGAAGAAATATTGGACCGAGGCCATTTCGGAAGAAATGACGAAGTGGTATAACGAAGTCAAAAAGAACCGCGTCTGAGACGCAACCTCCTTCCTCAAACACAAATAGGTGAATCAAAATGGAAGATCAAATTATGATAACAGGCGAAACTCCCGCCGCGGAAGCGGCGGGGGGCACCGCCCCCCCGGTCGGGGAAACCATCACACAGGCGGCGTCGTCTTTCCGGCGTTACGAGGAGCCCGGTTATTGGAAAAGTCAGTGGAAGCGCGTCAAGAAATATCGGAGAATCTTGTTTTTCCTCCTTCCTGCCGCGGCATTTACACTGATTTTTTCATATCTGCCCATGCTCGGCATTTTGTTTGCCTTCAAGGGCCCCGAGTTCAACCTCACCAAGGGCGACGTTCTCTACAACTTAACGCACGGCAGTTGGACGTTTTCCAACTTCGGCGCGATTTTCGTGGACGATTCATTCTGGAAGGCGGTGGGGAACACCCTCATTATCAACGTGATCAGGCTGTTCATCTGTTTCCCGCTCTCCATCATCATCGCTGTCCAGCTGTCCGAACTCAAAAACCAGACGCTGAGCAAGGTGATCCTCATCATCCTCACCATTCCCAACTTCCTGTCGTGGGCGATCGTCATCGGTATTTGGGCGGGTCTGCTCAACCCCGATACGGGTTTCCTCGGGCAGGTCACGGGCTACATCATGGCGCAGGACGCATGGTTCAAACCGCTCGCCGTGTTCTTCTCCGCGTGGAAGGGCGCGGGGTGGGGGTGTATCCTCTTCTATTCTGCGATCGCCGCCATCGATAAGACTTATTATGAGTCGGCAACACTCGAGGGCGCGAACAGATTGCAGAAGATGTGGTACCTCACCATTCCCTCCATTATGCCCACCATCGCGCTCATGCTCGTTCTCAACATCAGCGGCATGATGGCGACGGGCTTCGAACAGATCTACACCATGATGCAGATGAACGCGGGCGTTCTGACCGAATCGCAGATCGTGCTCGACACGTATATCTATCAGATCTCGGTCGTCGACCGCACGAATATCCCGTTTGCAACGGCGCTCGGCGTATTCAACGGCGCCATCGCCTTGGCGCTCATGCTCATCGGCAATGCGATCACCACCAAGACGATGAAGCGCGGGCTTTGGTAAAAGGAGGCAAAAAAATGGAAGAAAATATGATCCCCGAACAAAGTCCCGCAGTCCCTCCCCGCAAAGAGGGCCGCAAGTTGCGCCTCTTTCAGAAGAACCCCAACAAGATCAGGGAGAGCAAAGTCGACATCTTTCTCAACATCGTCAACATTGTGTTCCTGTTTTTGGGCGTCGTCATCATCGTTTTTCCTCTGCTCAACTATTTCTCGCTTGCGTTCAACAACGGGAACAGTAACTTAAAGGTCGTGTTCTACCCCGTGGACCCCTCCCTCAAATCGTTTGAGTACGTGCTTGCGGGAGACGGCGCACTCGACTTCTGGCGGGCGTTCGGCAATTCGGTGCTCCTCACCGTCGTCGTCACCATCGGGTCGAACTTAGTGGAGGCAATGGCAGCATATCCGCTCTCCAAGCGCGATTTCCCCTTCAAGAGCGGCATTCTGATGTACTTCATCATCACCATGCTCTTCTCGGCGGGCATTGTGCCCATCTACCTTCTCATGTCCATGTTCGGCTTGCTCGACTCCATCTGGTCGGTCATTCTCATCTCCATCTCGAACGTCACCCATCTTCTCTACTTCAAGACGTTCTTCGAGGGGATCCCTTCGGACATCGAAGAGGCGGCAAAACTCGACGGCGCGACCGACCTCCAGCTCTTCTTCCGCATCATCGTGCCCATGTCTCTGCCCATCATCGGCAGCTGCTGTTTCTTCACGATCGTCGGTTGCTGGAACGGTTACGGTTCCGCGCTCATGTTCATTTCGCAGTCGGCAAAGGGCAAGGCCGCCCAGCCGCTCGCGTACTACCTCTATCTCATGTTGCAGAGCGATACCCTCAACAAGAACGATCCATGGCTCATGGCAAACAGCAAGAACGTGGAGGCGGCGGCAATGGTGGCGAGCATCATTCCCATTCTGCTCATGTATCCTTACGTCGTCAAATACATCAAGAGCGGCTTGCAACTCGGCTCCGTCAAAGGATAATTTATGCACCGAATTTTGCTTCTGCCGCTCGACGAGCGGCCCTGCAACTACACCTTTCCCGCCATCATGCCCAAGGCGGACTTTGAACTCATCGAGCCGCCGAAGGAGTACATGGGGCTGAAGAAACGCCCCGCCGACCGCGACAAACTTGCGGAGTGGGTGCTCGAAGAGGGGAAGAGGGCGGACGCCTGCATTCTCTCTCTCGATACCCTCATTTACGGCGGGCTCATTCCCTCCCGTCTCCATCATGAGACGAAGGAGGAACTCTCCGCCCGCGCGGACCTTGTCAAAACGCTCAAAGCGCAAAACCCGTCCTGTAAGATCTATGCCTTCGAGACGATCATGCGCTGTCCCTTTTATTCTCTTTCGGACGAGGAGCCCGACTATTACGCGGCGTGCGGCGCCGAGATCCACCTCTTCGGCAAATACACCCACAAACAGCGGCTGGGGATCTTGAGCGAGGAGGAAGAAAAGGACTTTTCCCGCGTGAAGGCGAAGATACCCGCGGAAGCCCTCCAAGATTACACGGCGCGGAGAGCGCTCAACCTCGAAGTGCTCTTCCGCACCCTCGATCTCGTGAAGGAGGGGACGATCGACGCATTCATCGTCCCGCAGGACGACAGCGCGCCATACGGTTTCACCGCAATGGACCAACAGCGAATAAAGACGCGCATCAGGGAGATGGGGCTCCTTCTCAAAGTTCCCGTCTATCCCGCCGCGGACGACACGGGCATGACCATGCTCTGCCGCGCCGTCAACGAACTCAACGGGGTCATCCCCAAAATTTACCTCTATTACGCCTCGGCGAAGGGCCCTTTTGTCACTCCCTGTTTCGAGGACCGCTCCATCGACGCCACCGTCAAAAACCAGATCTTGGCGGCGGGATGCAGGAGGGTGTACAGCTTGCCCGAGTGCGACGTCATGCTTGCCGTCAACATCGGCTCGGAGATGCTCTACCTCAAAAGCGAGGAGGAGATGAATGCCGCCTACCAGATCGAGCGCAGTCTGCCCGAGTACATCGACCAGATCAAGTATGCCCTCTCTTTGGGCAAACTCGTGGCGGTGGCGGACGTCGCGCACCCCACGCAGAACGACCTCGAACTCTTCAAGTTGCTTTACGATGAAGATCTGTTGTTCAAGATCCACGCCTATGCGGGCTGGAACACTTCGAGCAACACCCTCGGCACGGTCATCTGCGAAAGCTGTCTCTATTGGAACGGCAGGGACGATCGGGGCAACCGCGACTTTCTGTTGCACCGCTATTTCGACGACGTCGGCTACTGTTCCCACACCCGCACGTGGACGGACGTCAACCCCGTTCCCGCAAACGGATGCACGGTATTCGTGCTCGACGGCGAACGCGGCAAGTGCGTGGCGGCGGCGAGGGAGGAACTTCTCCGCTACATGAAGGAGAACTTCCCGAAGGTCGCCGAAAAGGTGGAGGACGTCGAAATGAGTTCTCCGTGGAACCGCACCTTCGAAATGGAGATCGCGCTCAAAACAAAAGACTGATATGCAAAAACTTACCCAACAACTTCAAAAGAGAGGGGAGATATACACCCTTACCCTCCGCCGCCCCTACCGCGCCGCATACGGCTTCGGCGAGAAGTTCGACGCGGTAGACCAAAAGGGGAAATACGTCCGCGCCTGCGTGCGCGAAAAGTGTTTCCGCCAAGGGGAATACACCTACTGCTCCATGCCCTTCCTGCTTACGCCCGACGGCTTCGGGTTGTACGCGGATACCTATGTCGAGGTGGACTTCGATTTGAGCAAGGAGGGGGAGATCACCCTCTCCTTTCAAGAGGGGAGCCGCGGCGAACGGGCGGAGGTGTACCTCTTCGAGGGCACGCCCAAGCAAATTTTAACGCAGTTCCGCACCCTTGCGGGAATGCCCCGCCTCTTTCCCAAGTGGACGCTCGGCGCGTGGATGAGCGCCAACCGCTGGCACACGCAGGAGGAACTCGAAGAACAGAGGCGGCTTACGAAGGAATACAACTTCCCGCACAACGTCATGGTGGTAGAGCCGTGGAGCGATCTTACGACCCACTATCTCTTTTAC
The DNA here is from genome assembly GCA_947630325.1 of uncultured Clostridia bacterium. Taxonomy (GTDB): domain Bacteria; phylum Bacillota; class Clostridia; order Christensenellales; family Borkfalkiaceae; genus Gallimonas. Next base: position 48,609 of record CANRHB010000006.1, on the reverse strand, counting down.
GGCAGTTCTGTCCCTCATAAAGAGGGGGACGAATGCGCCGCTTTGGAGGAGATGACCTTCTCCGCCCCGTGGCAGGACCCCAAACGGCTCATCGGAGACTTGCACGCAGACGGACTGCACCTGCTTTTGTGGATCGTCCCTATCTATGCGCAGGGGGTGAACATCGAAACGGGGTGGAACGTCCCGCAGTGCCTTTCGGACAACGAATACGTCAAAGCGCACGGCGAATGCGTCCTCAACGCGGACGGAACGCCCTATGAGATCCCGCACACGTGGTGCATCGGGAGCATGGTGCCCGATTTCACCGACCCCGTCGGCAGGGCGCACTATTTCAACCGTTTCGGCTATCTCAAGGGGCTCGGCATAGACGGGTTCAAGACGGACGGCGGCGAATTCATTCACGAGCACACTGTCAGATTCCGCGACGGCTCCACGGGCAGGGAGGGGCAGAACCGCTACTGCGAGGACTACACCTCCGCCTTTCAAGAGTTCGTCGGCGAAGAGGGGATCGTTTTCTCCCGCGCGGGCGGGCAGAGGAGCCCCGCGTTCACCGTCCTTTGGGCGGGCGACCAGGAGTCGACGTGGGAGGAATTCCGCTCCGTGCTCAAAGCGGGGCTCTCGGCGGGGCTCTCGGGCTTTTCCTGCTGGGGGTTCGACATCGCGGGGTTCTCGGGCTATCTTCCCACGGCCGAACTCTACCTCCGCGCCCTGCAGGCGGCGGCGTTCGTCCCCGTCATGCAGTGGCACAGCGACCCCGTCTCCAACGGCAGGTGCGATTTCACGGGCGCATGGCAGATCAACGACCGCAGTCCGTGGAACATCGCCGCCTTCCACAAGAACGGGGAACTGTTGGAACTTTTCCGCAAACAATTCTTTTTACACTATAATCTGTTGCCCTATCAATACGCCCTCCTGAAGGAGGCGCACGAAACGGGCATTCCGCCCATGCGGCACCTCATGCTCGAATTCCCCGAGGACGAAAAATGCTTCGGCGTCGAGGACGAGTTCATGCTTGGGAGCGCCCTTCTCGTCGCTCCCGTTTTGGAGGACTATGCCGAACACCGCGCCGTCTATCTTCCCGCGGGGGTGTGGTACGACCTCTTCACGGGGGAACGCTACACGGGCGGCCGAATCCATCAAATCGCGCTCTGCAAGGAGCATTGTCCCGTCTTTTTGCGGGAGGGGAGAGCGATCCCGCTCAATTTAAAGGGCGGCGCGCTCTGTTCGGACGTCGGCAACCGTCTCGACGGCTATGAAGAGTTCACCTTTTTGGTGAGCGGCGAGGGCAGGGCGGAATTTGAGGACGATCTCGGAAATCACATCGCGGTCCGCTGGGACGGACAGACATTCGAGATCATGCGAAACGATCGGGGCATTCCCGTTCATGTCATGCGAACAAATGCGAGGGAATCATGAAAAAGAAAATCTTATTGCTGTTTTGCATTCTCACGGCGCTCTGCTGTATGCTCTGCGCCTGCGGCGAAGAAAAGACGCCCATTGACCCGCCCGATCCGGGGCTGACGCTCGACCAAACGTCGCTCACCCTGCAGATCGGCGAAGAGGGGCGGCTTACCGTCTCCTTCGAAGGGGGAAAAACGATTGCGTGGTCCGCTTCGGATGAGTCGGTCGTCTCGGTCACGGCAGACGGCGCAAAGGCGACCGTCAAGGGGCTCAAAGAGGGCACGGCTACCGTCACCGCCTCCTGCGGAGAGCTTACCGCCTCCTGCACGGTCTCGGTCAAGGAGTCCCCGCTCTCCGTCTTTTTGCCCGACGGCGCCACGGGGAGCCTCAAAAACGGGCGGCTCGTGCTCGTCAAAAACGGCAAAGCCACGGTCAAGGCGCTCTCGGAGGTCCCCCTCAAAGGGGAAGCCAAGTGGACCTCTTCGGATGAGAGCATCGGCAAGGTAGAATATCAAGGGACGATCTGCGTCGTCACGGCAGTGGCCCGCGGTGAATGCACGATCACCGTCGAGTGCGACGGATACCGCGCAAGTTTCACCCTGTTCGTGGGCAAGACGGCGTCATAAGGAGGAGAATATGAAAAAATTATTTCCGATGATCGCGGCTCTTTCCCTTGCGGTGTGCCTTACGGCGGGAGTGACCCTTTCCGCCGCCGCCGCGCCCGCTACCTATTCCGAATATATCAACGTCTCTTCGCAGGGAAGCGGGCTCATGCTCGAGCCCACCCTCGTCCTCGAGCCCACGGAGGAGGCCCAGCTTACGGGCAAGGGGTATGCCTCCGCCGTCGTCACTCCCGACGGGGAGATGAAAGTCGACCTCGGCAGGAAGAGGCCCTTAAAGGACCTCTTCGACCTCAAACTCAAGGGCAAGACCATTCCCGTCGTCCGTTTGGACGGGGAGACGGTCGACGCCTTCCTCGAATGGCTGAAAACGACCTACACCGTCTCGGACATCATGGCGATCTCGGACGAAATCTCCGTGCTCGAAAAGGTGTATGCCGACGAACGGGGGTATCTCGTCAATACGGTGTACGACCTTACGGACGTCCGCCTTACGGAGGGCCGCTATGACGAATGGGAGCACATCGCCGCCGCAAACAAGGCGGGGTGCAACATTCTTCTTTACGACGTGCAGGAGAATTTCCCCGTCGCTGCAGAGTACGTCTCGGCGATGAGCAAAGTCTGCTGGGCGGAGGTCGAGAGCAAAGAAGAGGGCGTACAGGCGATCGCGGCGGGGTGCCAGGGCATCGTCGCAAAGGAGGGCGAAACGCTCTCCGCGTCGCTCGGCTATTTCAAAGAAAAGGGTTTCGCGCGGGCGCAGTACATCGCGGCGCACCGCGGGATCACAAAATATGCAAACGAACAGTCCTTAACGGGCATCATGGCGTCCTATAACGAGGGGGCCACCCATGTGGAGATCGACATCCAGATCACCTCGGACGGTCACATCGTTAGCTGTCACGACAACGACATCTCCCGCGTCTCGGGCATTCCGAACAAGTCTATCGTCGACGTGACCTTCCGGGAACTCCGCAAGGTCAAACTCAACAATTACAGCGTCCGCTATGAGGAGAGTTTTGCGGACATCGAAGAGATGTGCATGGCGCTTGAAAAGACGGACGTCATTCTCATCGTCGAACTCAAACTCGACAGTGCCTCCCAAAAGGCGCTCGACTTAAAGCCCATCGAAAAACTCAAAGCGGTCATGGAAAAATATCCGGGGATGAAGGGGCATTGGATCACGATCACCTTCTTCGCCCCTTACGCCGAGGCGATGAAGGAGACTCTCCCCGAAATTCCCTGTTGCTATCTCGGCGCGGGGGCTTCCACCGTCGAAACGCAAAACGGGCAAAAACCGTGGGACGGCGAACACAAGAACATGACGAACATCGGCGGCAAGATCGAATTTTTGCGCAAGCGCAACATCGGGCTGGACGAGACAATGGCGGGCTCCACCAATTCCACGGCGCAAAACTATCTTGCCCGCGGCTATGTGCAGAACACGTGGACGTTCGAGGACCTTTCCCACTTCAATTACAAGGCGAACATCGCTACCACCAACAAGGCGGAGGACTGCGCAATGCTCGTCAAGGAGGTGGCGGTAGGGGAACTTACCCTCACCGAGGCCCAGCTTTCGGCAAAGAAAGCGAAGGTACCCTGCCGCTCCTATAGCGGCTGGGTGTTCGAATACGAGTGCGACGTGATCGAAGTTTCCCGCTCGGGCAACACCGCGCAAGTGCTCTTCTATTACGTACAACAGACGGGAGATCAGGCGGCGCCCTCATACGGGCTCTATTCACAGCTGAAAACCGTCGCCATTTCTTAACGAAAAAATGATAAGGAGTATATTATGAAAAAGATTTTAGCGGCAATTTTGGGCGTCTGCATGTTCGGTGCATGTTGCGTCACGGGATGCGGGGAGCAGAAGCATACCGAGCATACGGATGCCGATAACGACGGCGTGTGCGATGTGTGCAAGCAGCCCGTGCAGAGCGGGAACGAACCCGAGCACACCGAGCACACGGATGCAAACAACGACGGCAAGTGCGACGAATGCGGCGCGACCGTGGAAAAACAACCCGAGGAGGGGAAGGTCGTCGAAAGGGAGGACCTGCAAACGGACAGCGCGTCCTTCAAATACGTCTTTGAGGACCTCTATAAAAAGACGACGTTTGTCGACGCGGATGGCGGTTTCAATTCTACGTCGGACATTAAGGGCGGCAGATTTTTCGTCAACGGCAAGTATTACGACAAGCTGAGCAGCGTCTCCTCCCGGCAGGACGTCAAAGTGGAACTCTACAACGATAAGAGTGCGATGATGATCAACGTTTCGGCGGGCATGGCGTTCACGATCCCCGCAACGGAGATCGACGCCGACTACACCATCGCGCAGTACCGTACCCAATACATGTTCGACGATTCAGTCCTCACGTTCAGTGCGGAGGACCGCAACCCCTACACACAGGAACTCGACCCGTGGTACGTCTTTGTCAACGAGTGGGCGATCCGCCACCTCGTGAACATGAAATATTACGAGAACCAGAATCTCACCCTCCTTAATAAGGACAGCCTCGGGTTTGACATCACTCCCGTCGGCGCAAACGGCAAATCGGACGGCACGCGCGCCTATCCCACCGTCAAGCACGGCGACCTCGAGTTCCGCAAGGGGTACGACGTCTACCGTTTCGACATCAAGATCGAGGACGCAGGGGACGTGGAATATCCCTACTACCACATCGGCATCATCCGTGAAAAAGACGAGAGCAGACGCGCGGGATTTTTCGTTTTGAAGGCGAAGGAGAACAGAGCCGAAGTGCGCGATTCCATTCTCAAGAGTTGGCGGGTGCTCACGCCCAAGGGCAAGACCCGCAACTATTTCGAGAACAAGGATCCCGTACCCGATCCCCATTGGAATGCCGAAACAAAGGCGTTCTTCGAGCAGTTCATGACCCAAAAGACAAAGAGTTGGGGGGTATTCTCCTACTCCATGCCGGGCGAGGATGATCGGTATACCTATAATAAGGAAAAGCCGGATGAGCCGATACTTTCTTTGGGTAGCCTCAAACCCAACGGAGGCAGTTACAATCAATATTTGAAGTGGAGCCGCGACATCCAACACTTCATCGAAGAGACGGCTTGGGGCGGCAAGAAATACGACGTGTACATGACCTACACCCACCTCGGCAGCGGTGCGATCAAGGAGGATCCCAAGAGCCTTCACTATGCGGAAGGGTACGACGATAACCGCCACCACTTCCCCCTCGCCATGGCGAAAGAACTTGCGGGCGGCAACGGCGACGGAACAAAGCCAGTGCTCGAATTCACCTTCCAATTCACCACCAACAACAACCTCGTCGATCAGGAGATCACCCCCTTGTTCGACATCATGCGCGGCAAGTACGATACCTATTTTGCCCGCCTTGCCAAGGACATCAAGGAATACGGAAAACCCGTCATGTTCCGTCTCAACAACGAGATGAACACCGACTGGACGAGTTATTCGGGCATTATGAACCTGCTCGACCCCGACATCTTCACCGCAACGTGGAAACGCCTCTACAATGTGTTCATCGAAAACGGCGTCGACAACGTCATCTGGGTGTGGAACCCCATCGCGGACAGCTGTCCCTATTCGGGTTGGGGGGAGGACCTGTGCTACTTCCCCGGATTTGATTACGTCCAACTCCTCGGCGGCACCAACTATGAGGCGAACAACGACCGCAACCTCTTCAAATCTTTCAAGGACCGCTATGGCAGTCTTTACGAGAAGAACAAGAACTACTTCGAGAAGTGGGGGATGATCATCGGCGAATTCGCCTGCGGCTCCGGCGGAAACGCGTCGGGCGAACTCGGCAGAAACCGCGACTTGCAAGAGAAGTGGGTCAAGGAGATGTTCGACGAACTCAACTCCGAAACCCCCGCGCCCTACGCGCAGCAGATCAAGGGGCTCATCTGGTTCAACTGCAACGACTATTCGGGCTCCCTGATCACCAACCGCTATAAATTTGCGGACATCCCCGGCGGTTCGGGCAGTTATAAGAGCGAGATCTACACCGACCTCGAGCCCACATGGAAGGCGTTCCAAAAGGGCTTTGCCGACGCGGCAAAACTCAAATAGTCCTTCCCTTGCGTTCGCGGCACAACTTTTTCGGCCCGTTCCTTGCGTTCGCGGCACAAGTATACCAAAAAGGAATTTAATTATGAACAAGGTCATTCCGAAAGGCTTGGTGGTTTCCTGCCAGGCGCTCAAAGACGAGCCTTTGTACGGCGGTAACACCATTCCCAAAATGGCGCTTGCCGCCAAGCAGGGGGGCGCGGTCGGCATCCGCGCCAACACGGTGCGGGACATCAACGCCATCCGCCGCATCACGCAAGGCACCCTTCCCATCATCGGGCTCATCAAAAAGCAGTATGCCGATTCCCCCGTCTACATCACCCCCACGCTCAAGGAGGTAAAGGCGCTCATCCGCTCGGCGTGCGACGTCATCGCGCTCGACGCGACTCTTCGTCCCCGTCCCGAAGGCGTTTCGCTCGAAACGCTCTACCGCTACATCCGCGACCATTCGGACAAGGCGGTCATGGCCGATTGCGCCACCTATGAGGACGCGATCGCGGCGGACAAAATGGGGTTCGACTATGTGTCCACCACCCTCCGCAGTTACACCGAGAGCACGGCGGGATTCCTCATTCCCGACCCCGAATTCTGCGCCGAACTTCTCGACGACGTAAAGCACGCCACCGTGGTTGCGGAGGGGGGCATCAACTCCTTCGCGGCGCTGAGGAGCGTGCTCGACGCGGGCGTCGACCACGTCATCATCGGGGCGGCGATCACCCGCCCGCAGGTCATCACCCGCGTCTTTGTCAACGTACTCGAAAATCATCCCAATTTCATGAGGCAATGATATGAATTTTACGGCGGCAATTCTCGGTTGCGGCAACCGCGGCGCCGAAACGTATGCAAAACTTCTTGCGGAGAAGGAAAACTTTTCCATCGTCTCCCTCTGTGAGCGGGACGGGGAGCGGCTTGCCTACTATGGCGAACTCTTCTCCGTCCCCTCGGAGGCGCGCTTTTCAAGCGAGGAGCCCTTCTTCGAAAGGAAGCGGGCGGACCTTCTCGTCATTGCGACGATGGACGCCGACCACGTGCGGCAGGCGGTCAAAGCGCTTTCGCTCGGGTACGATCTGCTCCTCGAAAAGCCCGTTTCGGACAAGAGGGAAGAACTCGAAGAACTCCTTGCGGCGCAGAAAAAGTACGGCGGCAAGGTCGTCGTCTGTCACGTTCTGCGCTATGCGCCCGCCTTTGTCAAGGCGGCCGAACTCTTAAAGGAGGGCAGGATCGGCAAACTCGTCGCCATCCAGTCGCTCGAGCAGGTGGCATATTGGCATGAGGCGCACAGCTATGTGCGCGGGAATTGGCGCTCCCGAAAGGACACCGCTCCCATGATCCTTGCAAAGTGCTGTCACGACCTCGACCTTCTGCAGTACTATGCGAATTCGCGCGCAAAGAGCGTGTCGTCGGTGGGGGACCTCGTTTGGTTCAAACCCGAAAACGCTCCCGCGGGCGCGGCGAAGCGTTGCCTCGATTGCAAGTACGTCGAAACCTGCCCGTACAGCGCAAAGCGCATCTATGTGGATACGTGGAAGGCGGGCGGACAGCTTCCCGCCGTCTGGCCGCAGACGCAGATCACTTCCGAGTACCCCCTTACCGAGGAGAAACTCTATCGTGCGATCCGCGAGGGAGCATACGGCAGGTGCGTGTATTTCTGCGACAACGACGTCGTCGACCACCAGCTTACCGACATCGTCTTTGAAAACGGGGTAAAGGCCACCCTTACCATGACGGCGTTCACGGCGGGGATCGGCCGCATCATGCGCTTTTTCGGCACCCTCGGCGAGATTGTTCTCGACGAAGGGGAGGACCTCCTCTCTCTCAAGCCCTTCGGCGGGGAGCGGGAGGACTTCCGCATTTCCGCGCTCGGCGAAATGGACAGCGGACACGGCGGGGGCGACCGCGGGCTCGTGGATACTTTGTACGAAGTATTGTGCGGGAAGGAGGGGGAGACCTCTCTCGAACGCTCCGTCGAGAGCCATCTCATGGCGATCTGCGCGGAGGAGTCCCGCTTAAAAGAGGGTGCGCTCGTGTACGTGCACGGGGAGCCCCGTCCTTAAAAAGGAGAAACCATGATCATTCCCGTTTTAGACCCCCATTTCCGCCCCTTCATCGCCTTTTTGGAACAATTCGAACGGGACGTTGCCGCTCTCCCCGAGGAGAGGCGCAACCGCATTGCTTTAAGCGTTTCGCACGGCGGCCGCCGCGAAGTTTACGCCTATCCGGCCTTTTGCGACGGCGAGGACGACGCCCGCAACTGCTTCCTTGCCGAGCGTCTCGCAAAAACTCTCTTATGGACATACGGCGGGCACAGGCTGGGCGTTTACGGAAGCCGCGCCGTCTATCAGTACCTCAAAGAGCGCTACTGTGCGGAGGGCGCGCGGGCGTTCGACGCCGATTTCATGCAGACGATCTATGAACAGCCCTTTGCGGTGGAAGAACTCAAAGAGGAGCCCAAGCGAAGCGCCGTCTCCCTGCGGGTGGGCGGATGTCTCAAAGGGTGCCGCATCGGGTTCGACGCGGGCGGGAGCGACCGCAAGGTGAGCGCCGTCATCGACGGAAAGGCAGTCTATTCGGAGGAGGTCGTCTGGCATCCCAAAACGGCGGAGGACCCCCGTTATCACTATCAAGAAATTCTCTCCGCCCTGAAAACGGCGGCAAGCAAAATGCCCCGCGTGGACGCGATCGGCGTCTCTTCGGCAGGGGTCTATGTCGACAATAAGATCATGGCGGCCTCCCTCTTCCTCAAAGTGGATCGGGAAAAATACGGCGATTACGTCAAAAATATGTATCTCAACGCCGCAAAGGAACTCGGCGCGCCCGTTACGGTCGCCAACGACGGCGACGTCACCGCCCTTGCGGGGAGCATGGAACTCGGCGAGGGCAGGGTGCTCGGCATCGCCATGGGCACGAGCGAGGCGGCGGGCTACATCAACGCCGAAGGGGGCCTGAACGGCTGGCTCTCCGAACTCGCGTTCGTCCCCGTCGACCTCGACCCCGAGGCAATGCGCGACGAATGGAGCGGCGATACGGGCGTCGGGTGCAAATATTTTTCGCAGGACGCCGTCATCAAACTTGCCGAAGCGGGCGGTCTGCGGTTCGGAGAGGGGCTTTCGCCCGCCGAAAAACTCAAAACCGTGCAGTCTCTTGCGGAGGGGGGCGACCCCCTTGCGGAGCGCGTCTTTGAGGACATCGGCGTCTATCTCGGCTATACGTTGCCCTTCTATGCCCGCTTTTACGATATGAAGCATGTGCTTCTTCTCGGCAGGGTAACGAGCGGCAGGGGAGGGACGCTTCTGCTCGAAAGTTGCAAACGGGTGCTCAAAGAGGAGTTCCCCGCGTTCGACGCGCCCCATCTCTCCCTTCCCGACGAAAAGAGCAGAAGGGTGGGGCAGAGCATCGCCGCCGCGAGCCTCCCCGAGGACAGATAAAGGAGAAAAAATATGCACGTCATCATCACAAAGGGATATGAAGAGATGAGTTCGAAGGCGTTCGAACTCATGAAAGAGGTCGTCACCGAAAACCCCGCCGCCGTGCTGGGGCTTGCAACGGGCACCACGCCGCTCGGGCTCTATGAGCGCATGGCGCGCGACCACAAAGAAAACGGCACTTCCTACAAGCAGGTGCGGACGGTCAACCTCGACGAATACGAGGGGTTGGATCTCTCGAGCGACCAAAGCTATATTTGGTTCATGCGCGAAAATCTCTTCCGCCACCTCGACATCGACCCCAAAAACACCAACATCGAAAACGGCAAGGCGCAGGACGCCGCGCAGGAGTGCGCCCGCTACAACGCCCTCCTCGAGGACATGCGGCAGGATATACAGGTCCTCGGGATCGGCTCCAACGGGCACATCGCGTTCAACGAACCGGGCACTTCCTTCGAGGCAGAGACCCACCTTGTGGACCTTGCGGAGAGCACCATACGGGATAATTCCCGCCTCTTTGCGCGCATCGAGGATGTCCCCCGCAGGGCATATACCATGGGACCCAAAAACATCATGAACGCGAAGAAAATTTTGATCCTCGCAAGCGGCGCAAACAAGGCCAAGGCGGTTTTGGGGCTCGTGGAGGGAGAGGTCACCGAACAGCTCCCCGCCAGCATTTTACAGCGCCATCCCGACTGCACCCTCGTGTGCGACGAAGCCGCCGCTTCTCTCTTATAGGAAATAAGATGAAATATTTCGAAAATGTCCCCGTTTACCTTCGCGGCACGGGGATCGTAAAAACAAGCCTTTGTTTTCAAGAAAGGACCGTCGGCTTTGCCCAAGAGGGAGAGCGGATAGAATTGCCCGAGAGCGCCGTGGTGCTTCCGGGCTTTCTCGATGAGCACATCCACGGCGCGGGCGGCGCGGACACGATGGACGGCTCGGCTGAGGCGCTCTCCGTCATCTCCCGCACGCTCGTGAGGGAGGGGACGACCTCCTTCCTTGCGACCACCATGACCCAGTCGCCCGAGAAGATCCTCAAAGCGCTTTCGGCTGTCAAGCAATTTATCTTGACAGGCGAAGAAAACGGCCGAAAAAAGGGCGAAAGTGTCAAGGGAAAACACTTGACAGGCGCGCGTCTTTTGGGCGTTCATCTCGAAGGGCCCTTCATTTCGGCGGCGCACAAGGGCGCCCAGCCCCTCGAATATGTGGCAAAGCCCAATATCGCGCAATTCGAAAAATACCGCGAAGCGAGCGGAAATTTCATCAAAATCGTCACCCTCGCGCCCGAGGAAGAGGGGGCGGAAGAGCTCATTTCCCACCTTGTAAAAGAGGGGGTCCTCGTCTCCGTCGGGCACACGGGCGCAAAATATGCGGACGTTTTACGCGCTTTGAATGCGGGCGCAAAACATGTGACCCACACCTTTAACGCGCAATCGCCCCTCCATCACCGCGAGATCGGCACGGTGGGGAGCGCCCTCCTTCTGGACGGGCTCGACTGCGAACTCATCGCCGATACCATCCATGTGAGCGTTCCCGCCATGCAACTTCTCGTAAAATGCAAGACGGAAAAGCGGCTCATTCTCATCACCGACGCCATCCGCGCAAAGGGGCTCGGCGACGGCGAGAGCGAACTCGGTGGGCAAAAAGTGTACGTAAAGGGCGGCGAAGCGCGGCTTGCGGACGGCACCCTCGCGGGGAGTGTGCTCAAAATGAACCTCGCCGTCAAGAACATGGTGGAAAAAGTGGGGCTCTCCCTCTGCGAGGCGGCGGACTGCGCCTCCTACAATCCCGCAAAGGCGCTCGGCATGGAGGAAGAGATCGGGAGCGTCGCTTTGGGCAAGCGCGCCGATTTTACCGTGCTGGGACCCGATTTCGACGTGCTCATGACGGTCGTCGGCGGGGAAATCGTCTACCGTTGTGCGTTTTAAGCTCGAAAACGGCGCGATCTGCGCCCTCATCGACTCTCTCGGCGCGGAACCCGTCAGCCTCGTCTTTCACGGGGTAGAGCGGCTTTGGCAGAATGAGAACGGCAGTTGGGCGGGACATGCTCCCGTCCTCTTTCCCGTTTGCGGGAACTGCTCCATGCTCTGTAATCAAAAAATTTACCCTCTGCCCCGGCATGGCTTCGCCCGCAAAATGAACTTCGAATGCCGCGCGCAGACGCAGGACAGCATTACCTTCGCGCTATCCTCCTCCGCGGAGACGTTGAAGCAATATCCCTTTGAATTTGTCTTTACCGTGACCTATCGGCTGAGTGGGGACAGCCTTTTCATTTGTTACGAGGTGGAAAACCCCGCAAACAGGACGATGTATTTTTCGTGGGGCGGGCACCTCTCGCACGCGCTCTTTGCGCCGATTTCGCAATACGTATTGCATTTTGAGGAGGAAGAGAGCTTTTGTTCCCTCCTCCACGACGGCGAGGGAAGGCTTACGGGCGGGAGCAAATGTTACGGAAAAGGCAAAGAATTTCCCCTCCTCGAGGCGGGCCTGTCCCGCGGGAACACCCTTATTTTTGCGCCCTTTTCGCGCGAAGTGACGCTCTCTTGCGGCGAAAAACCGCTTGCCCGCGTGGAGTTCGAGGGCTTTCCCTACCTCCTTTTGTGGCGGCCGGAGGGAGCGCGTATGCTCTGCATCGAGCCGTGGGGGAATCTGCCCGACGCCGAAGGCGAGACCCTCCCCTTCCCCCAAAAGGCGGGCGTCTGCGCGCTCGGCGGCGGACAGCGCGCCCGAATCACACAAAAAATCACCTATTTCGAGGTTTGAAATGATCGTTTACGACCGAAAAACGCGTACCTTTTTTCTGAGCGGCAAATCTTTTTCCTGCGTGCTGTGGGTGCACCCCGCGGGGTATCTGTGCAACCTCCATTTCGGCGGAAGGGTGGGGGAGGACGATCTGACCTATTTCGATCCCTCCGCGCGGGGGCTGAGTTTTTCGCCCGTGCCGCCCGATACAGACAGCGAATTTTCGCTCGACCTCTCCTGCAACGAATACGGCAGTTTCGGGCAGGGAGATTTCCGTTCGCCCTCCGTGCTCATCGTGCGGGAAAACGGCGAACGGGCAAGCAGATTTCAATACGTCTCCCATAAAATTTATCAAGGCGCGCCGAATTTGGGCGTTCTTCCCGCCGCCCGCGGGGGAGAGACGCTTGCCGTCACTGTGAAAGACGTCCTATCGGACGTCGGGATCGTTCTCAATTATACCCTGTATGAAGATTCGGACGTGCTCGTGCGCAACGCGGAGATCGTGAACAGGGGCAACTCTCCCGTCACCCTCCTGCGCGCCTATTCCTTCTGCCTCGATCTTGCGGCGGGAGAGTACGGCGTATTGCGCCTCCACGGGCGGCACAACATGGAGCGCACCCCCGAGATCGCTCCGCTCGGGCACGGCAGTGTAAAGATCGGCTCGGCGCGCGGCGCATCCTCCCACCAGATGAATCCCTTTTTGGCGCTCGTCGGCAAAAACGCGGGGGAGGACGGCGGCGAGTGCGTCGGGGTCGAGCTTTTGTACAGCGGCTCGTGGACGCTCGAAGCGGAGAAGTCGCAGACGGGCTCCGTCCGCGTGTGCGGCGGCATCAACGACTTGAATTTTTCTTGGAAACTGCATACGGGGGAACGTTTTGTCACGCCGCAGGTCGCCGTTTGCTATTCGGATAGGGGGCTCGGGGAGATGTCCCGCTCCTTTGCAGACTTCCTGCGCGGCCACGTTCTGCCCGAAAAATACGTCTATGCGCCCCGCCCCGTGCTCGTCAATAATTGGGAGGCCACCTACTTCGGGTTCGACCGCGAAAAACTCTGCGCGCTTGCGGACGAGGCGGCGCCCCTCGGCATCGACACCCTCGTCCTCGACGACGGCTGGTTCGGCAAGCGGGAGGACGACTTTACGGGGCTGGGCGATTGGTTCGTCAACGAGAAAAAACTCGCGGGCGGGCTCGATCCCGTGATTTCGCACTGCAAAGAGAGGGGGATGAAGTTCGGCATTTGGTTTGAGCCCGAAATGATCTCCGAGGACAGCGATCTCTACCGCGCCCACCCCGATTGGGCGATCGGGCGGGCGGACGTTCCCCGCTGTAAGAGCCGTCATCAATACGTCCTCGATATGACCCGCGGCGACGTGACCGATCACATCTTTGCGCGCATGAGCGACATTCTCTCCCGCCACGAAATTTCCTATGTCAAGTGGGATATGAACCGCCACATCACCGAATTTTACTCTTCGCGCCTTCCCGCGGAGCGGCAGGGGGAGTTTTCCCACCGCTACATGCTCGGCGTGTACGGGCTGATCAGGCGGTTGCAGGAGGCCTTTCCGAACGTCTTTTTCGAGGGCTGTTCGGGGGGCGGCGGCAGGTTCGACGGGGGAATGCTCTCCTTCTTCCCCCAATTCTGGACGAGCGACGACACCGACGCCTATGAGCGCGCGAAGATCCAATGGGGGACCTCTTACGGCTATCCGCTCTCTGCCATGAGTTGTCATGTCTCCTCCTGCCCCAACCACCAGACGGGCAGAACGACCCCCTTCTTTACGCGCGGGGCGGTCGCCTCTCTCGGCGCAACGGGCTATGAACTCGATTTGGGTAAACTGAGCGCGGAGGAAAAGGCGCAGGTCAAGGAACAGATCGAAAACTATCATGAGATCGAAGCACTCATTCTGCGCGGGGATCTCTACCGTATTGCCGACCCGTATGAGGAAAACTGTTTCTGCGTCGCCGTTGTAAGCAAGGACAAGTCGCGTGCCTATGTTGTGGGAATGCGCATTCATGCTATGCCGGGCGACTTCGACCGCCGCATCCGTTTGAAAGGGCTCTGCCCCGAAAAAGAATATACGGTGAAAGAACTCGGGCGCACCCTGCGGGGAGATACGCTGATGAACGCGGGGTTGCTTCTTCCCCGCTTGGGCGATTTCGGCGGCTGGGTGTGGCATTTGCAAGAAAAATCTTGACAAATTTTGCCGATGTGATATAATGAAAGTATCTTAAAACCAAGGAGAAATATTATGGCTGAAAACAAATATGCGGGAACGCAGACCGAAAAGAATTTGCAGGCCGCCTTTGCGGGAGAATCGCAGGCGCGCAACAAGTACACCTATTTTGCATCTGTTGCAAAGAAAGAGGGGTATGAACAGATGTCCGCGCTCTTTTTGAAAACGGCGGACAACGAGAAGGAACATGCCAAACTGTGGCTCAAAGAACTGTGCGGCATCGGCGACACGGCAACCAACTTGAAGGAAGCGGCGGACGGCGAAAATTACGAATGGACGGATATGTACGAGGGCTTCGCAAAGACAGCCGAAGAGGAGGGCTTCACCGCGCTTGCCGCGAAGTTCCGCATGGTCGCCGCCATCGAAAAGCACCATGAGGAGAGGTACCGCGCACTGCTCCATAACCTCGAGACTGCGCAGGTGTTCGAGCGGAGCGAAGTGAAGGTCTGGGAGTGCCGCAACTGCGGACACATCATCGTCGGCACCAAGGCGCCCGAAGTTTGCCCCGTCTGCGCCCACCCGAAGAGCTTTTTCGAAATTACCGCGCAAAATTATTAAAAATCAAGACGTTTGAAAAATCGCCCGCCCGAGGCTTTTTCTCGGGCGGGCGATTTTGTTTATTAAATGCTTTTCAAAAATTCCATTAAAAGTTGTTTTTGTTTGGGCGTAAATTTTGCCGTGACAGCGGAGAATGTCTCTTGCGTTTCGGAAATATTAAAGAATTCTGCCAATGTGATGCCTAAACCATCACACACTAAACCCAACTGTCCCACAGTAATGTCTTGTTGACCGAGTTCCACACGTCTCAAATGCGTTTGTGAAACTCCCGCCCATTCAGCGAGTTTATTTTGCGTGAAACCCGCCCGCTCTCTTAATTCCCGTATTCGCGCACCAACGTTCATGGAAAACCCCTCATTAGTCTTATAAAAATAATTTTACACATATTTTATAAAAAAATTAGTTTTATAAGGTTGCAATATTAGTTTTATAATGCTATAATATTATTACTATAAGACTAAATAGGAGAAACATATGAAACACAAATTTTTGGTAGTACTTTTGGCGATTGTGGCGGTGCTCTGCATGGCATTCGGTCTTACGGCATGCGAGGGAGTTTTCGGAGGCACAGGACTTAATTTTACATTGAACAAAGATAAAACGGAGTATTCTGTGACCGGCCTTGGCAAATACAAAGATAAAGACGTTGTTATTCCTTCGGAATATCGTGGGAAACCTGTGACCTCGATTGGGGAAACGGCATTCGAGAATCGTAGCGGATTGACCTCTGTCACTATTGAAGAGGGTGTAACTTCAATTGGAGAAGAGGCATTCTATGGTTGTAGCGGGTTGACCTCTGTCACTATTCCAGACAGCGTGACTTCGATTGGAGCTTGGGCGTTCTATGGTTGTAGCGGGTTGACCTCTGTCACTATTCCAGACAGCGTGACTTCGATTGGAGCTTGGGCGTTCTATGGTTGTAGCGGGTTGACCTCTGTCACTATTCCAGACAGCGTGACTTCGATTGGGAATGGTACGTTCTATGACTGTAGCAACATGACCTCAATCAATATACCAAATAATGTAACCTCGATCGGAGGGGTTGCGTTTCGTTGTTGTAGCGGGTTGACTTCAGTCAACATTGGAGAGGGTGTAACTTCGATTGGAGATTCTGCGTTCTGTGACTGTAGCAACTTGACCTCAATCAATATACCAAATAATGTAACCTCGATCGAAGATTATGCGTTCAGCGGTTGTATATGGCTGACCTCAGTCACCCTTGGAAGAGGTGTGACCTCGATCGGAGTAGATCCGTTCTATGGTTGTTATCGACTTGTAGAAATTTGGAATTATTCGGGTATGCAAATTCAAACAGGCCTTGGTATCGGTCATTATGCAAAACGTGTATATACAACAGATGAGAAGAGTAAGCAAATAAAGACGAGTGACGGATACCTATTTTATGAGGATGTAGTCGAAAGTTATTTGCTTGGATATTCTGGTACGTCAACCGAGCTTACTTTGCCTAAAAAATCTCTCAAAGAAAATAATTATGGAGTAAATCAATATGCATTCTATGGTTGTAGCGGGTTGACTTCGGTCACCATTCCCAGTAGCGTGAACTCGATTGGAGGGTATGCGTTTGCTTGTTGCATCGGGTTGACCTCAATCGCCATTCCCAACAGTGTGACCTCAATAGGATTTTGGGCTTTTGATGGTTGTGAAAATCTCAAAGCAGTGCTTTTTGAAAACCCAAATTGGTGGAAAGCGAACGAAGTATCCGTTTCAGGTCTTGATGACCCCGCAACGGCGGCAGAAAAGTTGACGAATACTCACTGCTCTTCTGTTTGGAGACGAGGGTGAGAGGACTTGGCGTCCCTTGTAGGTGGAGCTGTCACCGCAGGTGACTGAAGGGTTCTCCGAAAGCCGATTAAAACGCATTTCCCTCTCGTTGCTTTCATGCACATTACGACATCTTTTGGCGCGGGCGGGAGCGCAGCTCCCGCCCGCGCCAAAAGTATAACCGACTCAAAAAATTTCTGATAAATTCTTGCAATTTTATTTCTGCTGTGATATTATCAAGGCGATATGACAGCTCAAATTATATGTAATACTGTGATGTTTTTATCGTACATGTTGAATGTTTTTTGTATGATAATTGCATTATTGATTTTGCCGAAAGGGTTAAAGAAGCTCAACGAACTCTGTGATGGTTTGTCTGAAAAAGAAACTTTTCGGCTCCATCAGAAAAAATTTACGGGTGCGTTTTTTAACCTTCTGATTGCAAATTTGCTTTTTCTTGCGGTGGGAATTATCACATGCTTATCGGATGGTTTGTCTGATACCGAAAACGGATTGTTAGCTCCGACTTGGACATTTCTGATAGTCGGATTCACCTTAGTCGTATTTTTCATAATGTATACATATTTTTTGAGGAAAAAATATAAAATCGTGATGACTTGTAGCGTGGATCCGGTATGGAATAGGGGCTATTGCGCCGCGGCTCAAATCGGGATATGCGTATTGATTGCATTCTCGTTTGCTTTTCATTCGGCATTGACCGCTTACACGATATGGTTGCTGTAATTTTCTTATATTGAGTTTATTTTAAAATAGAAAAATCGAATGTGAAAACGGGCGGGAAATTCCCGCCCGTTTTTGCATGTTAAATTTTATTTCAACAGAAAGAAGGTCTCTTTGAGGGGTTTGCGCTTTTTGGGGCGCACTTCATAGCCCTCGGCGGGATAGCCAACTGCCACCACGTGCGGAATGTGCACATCCTTCTTGAATCCTAAGAGCGCGCGGAGTTTATCTTCGTCTCTGCCGCCCAAGATGCAGGAGCCGAGCCCCGCCGCCTCCGCCGCCAAAATGAGGTGCGCCGTCAAGAGACCCAAATCGTTCTTCACATAGGGGTTCTCCTTGACGATCTCGCCGACGCGCATCACGCCGCCGCTCTTGTCCTGCGCGACCACGATGAGCGCCTGCGCCTTGCTTACAAACTTGTTCATGCCCATCGGCTGGACGGCCTTTACGAACTCGTCCTTCTTTTCGCCCATCACGGCGATGAGTTGCCACGGCTGGGCATTGACCGCCGAAGGGGAGAGCAGGGCAAGTTCGCAGATCTTTTGAATGAGCGCTTCGTCAACGGGTCTGTCGGAAAACTCTCTGCAGCTCTGGCGGTGCAGATATAGGGTTTCGATCTCTTTTAAGTCCATAACGGTCTCCTTTTATTTTTGTTTCTTATAGATGGGGAAGAAAACGCGCGTGTTGCGCTTGTATTCTTCAAATCCTTCTTTGCGCGATTGCCGCCCGTCGGCGAGCGGAACGCTCACAAAGAGGAAGAGGAGAGTGTTCGCAAGAGCGCCCGCGAGCAGGTACCAACGTTCGGGCATGAGGCAGACTGCCGCAAGCCCCACGCACCACCACATCCCGATCTCGCCGAGATAGTTGGGATGGCGGGCATACTTCCACAGCCCCGTGCGGATGAAATTCCCCGTGCGGTGCCTGCGGTAGCGGTGCATTTCGACGTCCGCCGCCCCCTGCAACAGGATGAAGAGGAGAGAGCCCGCAAAAAAGACCGCGCTCCCCGCGTTGAAGGCGGGGTGATATACCGCCGTAAACACGGCGGGCAGTACGCATCCATAGACGACGAGCGTGGGGACGAGGTGGATCCCGACGAAATTGACGAAGAAGTACGCCTTGCCCGTTTTCTCCGCGAGCATGGTGTAACGCCAGTCCTGATGGGCGAGCCCGCGGAAGGTATATGCCCAGTTCGCCGTGAGCCTTACTCCCCAGACGATGACCGCGATAAGGGGCAGAAGAGTCGCCGCCGTGGCGGGGTTGAAGAGAGCGAAGGCGATGAGGATGACGATGGGCTGGACGCTCCAAAAGGGGTCGTAAACGGAGGCGTTCCCGAAGAGCAGGCTGAACGCAAACACGACGACGGTCGAAACGACGTCGGCGATGAGGAGCGAGAGCCAGAAGGGGAGGGAAAGGGCAAGATAGACGGCGATCCCCGCCCCGCCCGCCAGAAGATAGACGGCGGCGAGAATGACGTAGCTCCACGCCCGACTTTGTACAGGTCTTATCATTTTTTCCTCCGTATTTCGCGGTGCGTTCAAAGCGTCCGAAAAGAGCGTTCGCGGCGCACCTCTTTCCGCTGTAAGGAGCGGGGGTACGCTCCAAAGCATACCCCCACGTTGTTATTTTGCGAGACTTTGCTTGGCTTTCCGGACGACGTTGTCGACCGTGAAGCCGAATTTTTCGAACAGCTTGGGAGCGGGGCCGCTTGCGCCGAAGGTGGTCATCGCCACGATCTCGCCGTTGTCGCCTGCGTACTTGTACCAGCTGTAAGGACTGCCCGCTTCCACGCACACGCGTGCCTTGACGGCCTTCGGAAGCACGCTCTCCTTGTAGCAGTCGCACTGCTTCTCGAATTCCTCGATGCAGGGCATGGAGACGACGCGCGCCTTGATGTTCTCTTCCGCAAGCGCGGCCTTTGCCTTGACGCAGAGTTCCACTTCGGAGCCGCTTGCGATGAGAAGCACGTCGGGCGTGCCCTCGCAGTCCTCCAAAACATAGCCGCCCTTGAGCGCGTCGAGCCCGCTGTTTGCGTATTGGGGCAGGTTCTGGCGGGTCAGAACGAGCGCGGTGGGCGCGGTACCCGTCAGAGCGGAGATCCACGCCGCCGCCGTCTCCTTGCCGTCCGCGGGGCGGTACACCTTCATATTGGGAATGGAGCGGAGGGCGATGAGCTGTTCCACGGGCTCATGGGTGGGACCGTCCTCGCCGACGCCGATGGAGTCGTGCGTCAGAATATAGGTGACGGGAATGTTCATGAGCGCGGAGAGACGCATCGCGTGCTTGCAGTAGTCGGAGAAGATGAAGAAGGTGGAGCAGTATGCGCGCAGGCCGCCGTGGAGCTGCATCCCGTTGGTGATCGCCGCCATCGCGTGTTCGCGGATGCCGAAGTGCATGTTTCTGCCCTCATAGTGGCCGGGCTGGAAGTCGCCGTATGTGATCGCGTCGGTGTTCTTCATGTCGGAGAGGTTGGAGGGCGCGAGGTCTGCGCTTCCGCCGATGAGAGAGGGGACGCGCGCCGCGATCTTCTGCAACACCTGCGCCGAAGTCTGGCGGGTCGCCATGGGCTTTTCGAAGGCAAACAGCTCTTCGCAGTGGGCGAGGTCGGGGAGTTCTCCCTTCATCGCCGACTTGTATTCCGCGGCGAGTTCGGGATAGGCCTTTTCGTATTCGGCGAACATCGCCTTCCACGCTCTTTCGCGCTTTGCGCCCCTTCTGCCCGCCGTGGCGGTGTGCTTCAAAACCTCTGCGGGAACTTCGAAGGGCGCCCACGTCCAGCCGAGCTTTTCCTTTGTCTTTTGCAGATTTTCAACGCCCAAGGGGGAGCCGTGGCACTTGTGACTGCCCTCGAGCGGGGTGCCGTATCCGATCTTCGTCTTGCAGATGATGATGGAGGGCTTTTTCGTCTCCTTCTGCGCCTTCTTGATGGCGTTGGCGATCATCATCACGTTGTCGGGATTGGCGACGAGGTCGACCTTCAAGACTTGCCAATTCTGCGCCTTGAAGCGGGCGGCGACGTCCTCTTTGAAGGTGATGTCGGTGTTGCCCTCGATCGTGATGTCGTTGTCGTCGTAAAAGACGATGAGTTTGCCGAGTTCATGGGTGCCCGCAAAGGAGCAGGCCTCATAGGAGATGCCCTCCTCCAAGCACCCGTCGCCCACGAGCGCATAGGTGAAGTGGTCGACGATGGGGAAGCCCTCGCGGTTGAACTTCGCGGCGAGGTGCGCCTCCGCGACCGCCATGCCGACGGCGTTGGCAATGCCCTGCCCCAAGGGGCCCGTCGTCGTCTCGATGCCCACGGTGTGGCCGTATTCGGGGTGGCCGGGGGTCTTGCTCCCGAGCTGGCGGAAGTTCTCGAGGTCCTCGATCTTGAGCCCGAAGCCATAGAGATAGAGGAGAGAGTAGTTGAGCATGGAGCCGTGCCCCGCGGAGAGGACGAAACGGTCACGATCGTCCCACTTGGGGTCCTTGTTGTTGAACTTCAAAAAGTTCTGCCACAACGTGTAGGCGATGGGGGCGGAGCCGAGAGGAAGCCCGGGGTGACCCGAATTTGCCTTCTGGATCGCTTCGGCGGAAAGGATACGAATGGCGTTGATGGTGGTTTGTTTCATAATTTATTCTCCTAATGATTTTTTATGGATTGGGTCGCGGCAAGCCGCACGGGGACGTTATTTAAGTTTTTCAACGTCCAAAAAGTCGTACTTTTGCATGAGGGCGTGCAGTTCTTTTAAGATGGTTCCGACGCCGCCCGCCGAATTGCTCTCCGCATTGACGGGCATGATGGGCTCGTGCAAACTCATTCTGACGAGCGCCCAACCATCGCCGTGCGCCTTGTCGAAGTTGATGCGCACTCCTTCATAGCTGTTGGGGGCGAGGGAGAGGTGGGGCTCCTTTTCCGCCGCCCGCTTGAGTTCCTCGATGACCGTGCCGCCGAGCGACTTGAAGTCGACGCCGGGGGTGAAGTTCAATCTGATCTCCTTTGCCTCCGCGGGCTCGGGAAGGTCGGAGATGAGTTGCATGAGGTCTTTGCCCTCCTTCGCCGCCTTTGCAAGGGCGATGAGCAGGCGGGTGACGAGGTATGCCCCGTCGTCGAGGAAGTAATTCTCTTTGAGGGCGGCATGTCCGCTCGTTTCGATGGCGAGAGGGGAGTATTTTCCCTCGGCGTTGAGACGCTTGCTCTCGTTGATGACGTTTTTATATCCCCGCTTGAAGCGGTGGTGCACCCCGCCGCGGCTTGCGATGAAGGAGGAGAGCCCGTCGCTCGTGACGCTGTCCGTGACGATGTACGCGCCCTTTTGCTCCTCGAGAAGAATCGCCGAGATGAGGGCGATGAGGCGGTTGCGGTTGATCTCCTCCCCCGTGGGAGAGACGGCGCCCGCGCGGTCGACGTCGGTATCGAAGATGACGCCGAAATCGGCATGATTCAACTTGACCGCCTCGCACACAGACTGCATCGCCTGTGCGTTTTCGGGATTGGGAATGTGGTTGGGGAAGTTGCCGTCGGGCTCGAGGAACTGCGAACCCGTCGTGTCCGCGCCGAGGGGCTTTAGAACGAGGCTCTCGTAGAAGCCGCCCGCGCCGTTCCCCGCGTCCACCAAAATGCGCTTGCCCGAGAGGGGCTTTTCTTCTCCCGTCGCCTTTCGCACCTTCTCCACGAGGTCGGCGGCGTATTTTTCAAGATAGGAGCGGCGTTCGCCCTCCGCCTTTCCCGCGTCTTCGGGAAGGGAGAGAGAGGAGGCGATCCTGAGCACTTCGCTCACCTCTTCGCTCTCGAGCCCGCCCTCCTTTACAAAGAACTTGAGCCCGTTCTTCTGGTAGGGCAAATGGCTCGCCGTGATCATAACGGAGGCGTCCGCGCCGAAATCTTCTTGCAAGAGCATGAACATCGAGGGCGTTGAGGAGAGCCCCGTAAAGATGACCTTTCCCCCTTGAGAGGTGATCCCCCTCGCGGTAAGTTCGGAAATGCGCTCCGCCGAGAGGCGGGAGTCGTGCCCAACGGCGATCGTGGGCAGTTTGCCGAGTTTTTCCTTCACCCAGAGGCTGAAACCCGCGGAGATCGCAAGCACCGCTTCGTCGGTGAGGGTGACGGGATCGTTTTGCACTCCCGCGATCGCGGTGCCGCGCACGTCCGTCCCGTTTTTGAGATGCAGATAATCTGCCATACAATTCCCCCCTGTATGGATATTTTTTCCATACGGCATCATTATACCGAAAACATCCTCCTTTTTCAAGAGTTTTGCGAAAAATTCCTCAAAAATTCCATGAAGTTCGAAAATGTTCTTGCAACTTCGGTCGAACCGTGCTATAATATAAATGATAAATTCATGCAGGAACGTTCACCTCTCTTAAGTTTGTGCAAAAAACTTAACTTTTGCGAACGCCGCGGGAGGAAGAGATGCCGCTGTTTACGGTTTCATCCGATTCCACATGCGATCTCTATCACGACTTTATTGTAGCGCATGACGTCAAGGTCGCGCCGCATACGTTTACCGTGGAGAAAAACGGGAAGATGGAGGAGCGGGTGGACGCGTTCACCTGTTACAGCCAATACGTCGATTTTTACAACGAGTTGCGCGCGGGGGCATTTTCCCATACCTCCATGCTCAATTACGAAAAGCACTATGCCCACTTTCTCGCGCTTGCAAAGGAGGGCGCGGAGGACGTGTTGCACTTTACCATCTCGTCGGGGCTCTCTCCCACAAAGGATGTGGCGGCGAAGGCGGCGGCGGATGTGAAAGCGCTCTTCCCAAAGTTCAACGTAAAAGTCGTCGACCCGCTGACGGCGACGGTGGGGCAGGGCGCGCTCGTCATGCAGGCGATAAAGTGGCGGGACATGGGAAAAGGGTTTCAAGAGACATTCGATTATGTCAACGAACTGAGACTGCATATCCAGCACTTTATCGTGGCGGACGATCTGAAGTATCTCAAAAAGGGGGGACGCATCTCCGCGGCGGCGGCGGCGATCGGGGGGATCCTCGACATCAAGCCGATCATCTCCTTCGACAACGAGGGCAAACTGTTTGTGCTCGATAAGGTGCGCGGCGTCCGCAAGGCGATCTCCTTCATCAAACATAAACTCGAAAAAGAGGGGCCGGACGAAAAGGGGCTCGTCTATATCATCCACACGGGCAACGAGCCCTGCGCCGAGGAACTTGCCCAATTTGTGCGCGAAAAGTTCGGCGTCGAGCCGCATGTGTCCATTATGGGGCCCGTCATCGGCT
This sequence comes from uncultured Clostridia bacterium, assembly GCA_947630325.1. Lineage (GTDB taxonomy): Bacteria > Bacillota > Clostridia > Christensenellales > Borkfalkiaceae > Gallimonas. The sequence goes on along the minus strand of CANRHB010000006.1, from coordinate 24,835 downwards.
CCCACGTGGGACCGGGGTCCTTCTCCCTCGGATATATTTCCAAGAGTTTGCGCAATACGTTTTGAGGGAAGAAGAGTGCACGAGCGTCATTCCGCCGCAAAGGAAATAACGAAGTCCGACACGGCAATTTTTCGAGAGAATCTTGGTACGTCTAAGTACGTTTTATTCGAGCCGGAACGCAACAAGATGCCTTCGCGGACTTGCTAAAACGGACTGCGTAAACACGTTTCGGCTCAGCATGACGCTTGGAAGGGGCTGTTTGCCGCCCCCTACCCCCCTCCTAAGGAGGGGGCAAGTAGATGAGGGGATATCAAAGGAACAAAAAAATACTTTGGAGAGTATTGAAAAATGTACAAATTTACCTTATCGAGCGATTCGACTTGCGATCTGTACTTAAGCGAGTTCGAAGAAAACGACATCAAACATGTGCCGCTCACCTTCAATGTCGAGAAGGGGGGCGTCATGACCGAGCGTCTCGACGAATTCTCGGAGTACTCCCAATACGTGGATTTCTACAACGAACTGCGTGCGGGAGCCTTCTCCAAGACGGCGATGCTCAACTATGAAGCGCATATGGCGCACTTCACCCGTCTTGCCAAAGAGGGGGCGAAGGACGTGCTTCACTTCACCATCTCCTCGGGGCTTGCGCGCACCCGCGAGGTGGCGGCGCAGGCGGCGGCGGACGTCAAAAAGGACTATCCCGACTTCAACGTGTATGTGTGCGACCCGCTGACGGCGACGGTGGGGCAGGGGTGCCTCGTGCGCATCGCCTGCGATTGCAGGAACAAGGGCATGACGGCAAAGGAGACCCTCGACCTTTGCAACTCTCTGCGGCTTCATATCCAACACTTCATCGTGGCGGACGATCTGCAATACCTCAAAAAGGGGGGACGTATCTCCGCGGCGGTGGCGGCGATCGGCGGCGTGCTCAACGTGAAGCCCATCATTTCCTTCGATAAGGAGGGAAAACTCGATTCCATCGCCAAAGTGCGCGGAACCAAAAAAGCGATCGCCTTCATCAAGGAAAAGCTCATGAAGGAGGGGCCAGACCCCGCCTATAATTACGTATTCATCGTGCATACCGACAACGAACCCGCGGCGGAAGAACTCACTGAGTTCGTGCGCGAAAAGTTCGGCATCGAACCGCACACCCAGATCATGGGACCCGTCATCGGCTCCCACGTCGGCCCCGGCGCGTTCGCTCTCGGGTATATCAGCAAGAGCGAGAGAAACGAGTTCTGATAAATTTCATAAAAAGAAGCCGCCCGCGCAAAGCCTTGCGCGGGCGGCATTTTCATACCGTATGAAGTTATACGATGTAGGCGGGGTCGGGAGCGGCGCCCGCGAGTTCCTTTTTCTGCCCCTCGTAACCGGGCTTGCCGAGCAGAGCGAAGGTTGCCTTCTTGCCCGCTTCCACGCCGGGCTGGTTGAAGGTGTCGATGTTGAACATCGCGCCCGTGTAGGCGGTCTGCAATTCGAACAGGAACAAAAGCTGGCCCAAGGTGAACTCGTTGAGTTCGGGCAGGGTGATGGTGTAGTTGAGCCGCCCCGCCTTGGTGAGGGCGAACGCCGTCGCCTTGTTCTCCGCCCGGATGAGCTCTTCCATCGTGTGTCCGCCGAGGAATCCGACGTCGGGAATGTTCTCGCAGCCGTGCGGGATGGGGTATTTCTCCTTATAACTTCCCACGGAGAGGAAGGTGACGACCTTGTCGAAGGGGCCCTCGGTGTAGAGCTGGACCTGCGAGTGCTGGTCGGTGACGCCGAGCGCCTTGACGGGGGTCTGTCCCACGTTGCAGGGCTTGCCGTCGAGGGTGACGTTCTTGCCGAGCGATTCGGCCCAGAGCTGGGCGTACCAATCGGAGAGGAATTTCAAATTGTCCGAATAGGGGAGCATGACGCCGATGTTCTTGCCGTCGTTCATGGCAATGTATTGGAGGGTGGCGCAGAGGAGGGCGGGGTTCTTTTTGAGGTCCGCCGACTTGCAGAGTTTGTCCATATACGCCGCGCCCTTCAAGAGAAGTTTGATGTCGATACCGAGCACCGCCGCGGGCAGAAGCCCCACGGGGGAGAGTTCGGAAAATCTTCCGCCCACGCCGTCGCCGAGCACAAAACTCTTTACGCCGCCGAGTTCCTTGGAGATCTTCACGAGGTTGCCGCGGGAGGCGTCGGTCGTGAAAATGAGGTGCTCTTTTAAGTCCTCGCCCGCCTTTTTGAGAAGGTCGGCGATCACGAGATATTGGGTCATCGTCTCGCTCGTCGCGCCGCTCTTGGAGATGACGTTGAAGCAGGTCTTCTTGATGTCGATGACGTCCAGAAGTTCCTTCATACGGACGGGGTCCACGTTGTCCTCCACATAGAACTTTGGACCCTTGCGCTTGCTCTTGGGCAGGTCGTTATAATGAAGGTGGCAGAGGGCGTTGAACGCCATGATGGGGCCGAGCGCGCTCCCGCCGATGCCGAGTACCACAAAGTATTCGAATTTCTTGCGCACGGATTTTGCCGTTTCGAGAATGTCCGCTACAATTTCATCTTGATTATAGGGGAGTTCGGTCCAGCCCATAAAGAGCTCGTCCTTGCCGCGGTTGCCGCTGACGTATGCGTGCGCCGCTTTGGCAAGTTTCTTGTGCGCGTCGAGGGTCTTTTGGGAGTAGCCCTTTTCGCCCAAATATTTGTCCGTCATGTTGGTGTAGTCCACCGTGACGCGAAGTTGCTTTTTGCGTTCGTCTGTGAGTCTCATATTTTACCTCCGAAATTTATCTTACAATATTTTAGAATACTTTTTCCCGAAAGTCAAGAGGATAGGAAAGATTTTTCGGGAAATTGCGGGGCGGGGAAAAGGCTCTTTTAAGCGTCATGCTGCCCCGCCCGCACGTTCTATGTTGCCTAAGGGCGGCACGAGGAGCCTGCGACGAAGTAGCCGTAATGTGTTTACGCAGTTCCGTTAGTAAGTCCGCGAAGGCATCTTGGTACGTTTGGGTTTGGTTTTAAGCGAACTTGGACGTAGCAAGATTCCCTCGGGGAATTGCCATGCCGGACTTCGTAATTTCCTTTACGGCTCGGAATGACGCAAGTTTGTTTGTTTTTAATCGTACTTGGACGTAACAAGATTCCCTCGGGGAATTGCCATGTCGGACTTCGTTATTGCCGTTACGGCTACTTCGTCGCAGGCTCCTCGTGCCGCCCTTAGGCAACATAGAACGTGCGGGCGGGGCGACTACGCTCAACATGACGTGATTTGGGAACGTCAACCCCCACCACCGCCTGACGGCGGAGCCGCCCCCTTCAAAGGGGGCAGCTCTTTCCCCAGCGGTGCGGGGGAAATCAGTCCGTCGGGGTAGTTTTGGGTTTTATCGAAAGGAGGGCGGGGATGAGAAGGGCGCCCAAAGAGTTGCCGATGAGGATCATCCAGATATATCCGAACGATTGCCACGAGGCGATCCCGTACACCGCAAAATAGAACATGTCCGCGATCGAGTGCTCATAACCGCTCAGAATGAACACGGGTATGCCGATGAGCACCCCGAGCACCGACTTGTTGTTGTTCTTATAGATATCCACCGCAAGGTAGACGAGAATGCCGCACAAGACCGCGCGCAAAAGTCCGAACAGATACCCTTGTCCCAGCTTTGCCGTGCACAATACGGTCGCCGTCTCCTTCATATTCGGGAACACCCAACCGCACAGATACCCGAACGCCGCCGTGCCGAGCACATTTCCCGCAAGTCCCAATAAAAGGACCGAAATGTCCTCCTTTTTGTAGGCGGAGAGCACATAGCCGATCTTGCCCGTGTAGAGGGAGTAGCCCTTCATGCAGATGCACAAAAGGGCGACGGGGAACAGAAACGCCCCCACATAATAGGAAAAGGCGAGACTGCCGTCCGCATTCTTTGCATAGCAGGCGAGGAACACCGCCCCGCCGATCGAGATGAGCATTCCCGCAAGAAATCCGTTTGCAAGTTTTTGCAACACACCGAGCACTTTGTTTTTCATTTGCGACCTCCGAAAAAAATTTTATCATACGGGAGGGGAAATGTCAAACGTCCGCATGAAAAAAGGGGGAGCGAGGAGTTTCTTCGGCGGAAAATGTTGCCATTTTGCCGTTTTTATGCCATTCCCGCTTGATAATTGCGCGAATTTATGATAGAATAGAAAGGACTTATGAAGATCATCACGTTTGTCATCCCCTGCCACAACTGCGAAAATTACATGGAAAAGTGCGTGGACAGTTTGCTCAAGGGGGGAGAGGATCTCGAGATCCTCATCGTCAACGGCGGTTCGCAGGACGAGACGCTCGCCGTTGCAAAGAGTTATGAAGAGAGGTTTCCCTCCGTTGTGCGGGTGCTCGACGGCGCGTTCGGCGGGCGGGGAGACTGCATCAACGCCGCCCTCAAAAAGGCGCGCGGCATCTACTTCAAGGAGTTCGGCCCCGACGACTGGGCGGATACCCATGCCCTTAAAACGCTACTCGGCATCATCCGCACCCACCTCTCCACGGGGACCCTTCCCGATCTCTATCTCGTCAACTATGTCTTTGAAAACGTCGCCCGCAACACCGCCAATAAGATGGGGCTCGAAAAGCAATTCGTCGCGGGGCGGCGGACGGGCTGGAAGCAGGTGAAGAAGTTCCGCGGCGCGGCGTCGCTCTCGGAGCGCGCCCTCGTCTACAAGACGGAGACGCTCAAGCGGAGCGGGCTTGTTCTTCCCACCGACGAGACCGCGCTGTTTGCCTATGCGCCTCTGCCCTTTGCAAAGACGCTGTTCTATCTCGACGTGGATCTTTACCGCTGTTTTGTGGGGAGGGTCGACCCCGCCGCCGAAGTCGCGGCGATGGCGAAACAATACGGCGCGATCGCGGAGGAGACGCTCTCCCTTGCCGGACGGTTCGGAAGCGATGAACTCAAAACCTTCCCCAAGGGGCTGAGACAGTGCCTTCAGCATACCCTCGCCAACCAAATGAGAGAGACGATGCTCGTGCTCTGCGCGGAGCGTTCCCGCGAAAGAAAGGAGGTGTGCCGCCGCCTTTGGGAGCAGATCGGGCGGGACAAACCGCTTTGGCGCAAACTGCGCTTCTCTCCCCGTATCTTTTTTGTGAAATTGCTCCCGTGGCGGCTCCGCGGAAAGTACCTTGCCTACAGGTATTGCTCTCTGTGCCGCCGTTTGAAAACGAGCTGAGGAGGAATTATGAAATATTTTATCGGGATCGATCTCGGCGGAATGAGTGCAAAAGGGGGGCTCATGGAGGAGGACGGAAAACTCCTCTGCACGGCGCGGTGCGCAACGAGCGCGTCCGACGCTCCCTCCGTTACCGCCGATCACCTTGCGCAACTTGCAAAACAGCTACTTGTTGAGGGCAATGTCTCCCAGGAGGACGTGATCGCCGTGGGCGTCGGGTCGCCCGGGGTCATCGACAGCGCGGAAGGAAACGTTGTTTTCTGGTCCAATTTCGGCTGGAAAAACGTCCCCCTCGGCGCGCTTCTTGCAGAGAGGACAGGGCTTCCCGTGTTCGTGACGAACGACGCCAATGCGGCCGCGCTCGGCGAGGCGAAGTTCGGGAGCGGAAAGGGGTATTCGGACAGCATTCTCCTCACTCTCGGCACGGGCGTGGGCGGCGGGATCGTGATCGGCGGAAAGCTCGTGGAAGGGTACCGCTCGGCGGGCGGAGAGGCGGGGCATACCGTCATCCGCAGGGGCGGCGTGAAGTGCACTTGCGGCAGACGGGGCTGTTTGGAGTGCTATGCCTCGGCGACCGCCCTCAAACGGGAGACGCGTTCCTCCATGCAGAAACATCCCTCCTCCCTGATGTGGAAATTTGCGCCCGACCTTGAAAAAGTCAGCGGACAGACGGCCTTTCTCGCCGCGCGAGAAGGGGACAGGGCCGCTCTCGGCGTGGTGAAGGGGTATGTGGAGGCCCTCGGCGACGGCATTGCGAACCTCGTCAACCTGCTCCGTCCGCAGGCGGTCATTTTGGGCGGCGGCGTCTCCAACGAGGGCGAATACCTTCTCTCCCGCGTGAGGGAATACGTCTTGAAAAATATTTATGCGCCCGTGGACTATGCGCCGCTCGAGATCGTGCGAGCCTGCCTCGGGAACGACGCGGGGCTCTATGGCGCTTGCGCTTATGCGATGCAGAGGGTTCACGAAAAAGATTTTGATTAGGCAAAATCTTTTTACGAGAGGAAACTTGCTCCCGCGCCTTAACTTGCTTTTTCCTCTCGTTCGTTTCATCGGACACTAAGGCAAAAGTGTTTGCCAAATAGGGTGCGCTTATGGAAAAGCGTGGTTTTCCATAAGCGCAGTGATTTAGAATACGCCCCACCCCCTGAGTCCCCCTCCGATGGAGGGGGTTGCGTTTTTTTGTTTCCTCTTTTGGGAAGGGGTAAAAATAAGGCGAGATTTCTCGACTTCGCTCGAAATGACATTTTGGGAAATGGTGCCCACCCCCTTGATCCCCCTCCGATGGAGGGGGTTTTGTTTACCTTTCCCTCCGGAGGGGGAGAATAGAGCACAAAATAAAAAACAGTTGCCGAATTTTTTCTCCGAGGCGTTGAAAACTTGACATTTCCTTCGCAAACGCATACAATAAAAGAAAAAATTTCCGAGGTAATCTATGTTTTACAGAACCCATACCTGCGGCGAACTCCGTAAAGAGGATGTCGGCAAACAGGTAAAACTCTCGGGTTGGCTGGACAGCAAACGCGACAAAGGGGGGCTCCTCTTTGCCGTTCTGCGCGATTTTTACGGCGTCACGCAGGTCGTGGCGGAAAGCGAACCTTGCCTTAGCCTGCTCCGCGACATTCCCACCGAGTCCACCGTCTCCGTGGAGGGGACCGTCGCGCTCCGCTCCGCGCCCAACGAAAAACTCCCCACGGGGCTCATCGAGATCATCCCCGAAAAGGTGGAAGTGCTCGGCAGAAGAACGGTGCCCGCCCTTCCCTTCGAGGTCTCCCATTCCACCGAGGCGGGGGAGGACGCGCGCCTTCGCTACCGCTTCCTCGACCTTCGCAACCCCGCCGTCAAGGATAAGATCATTCTGCGCTCCAAGATCGTCGCCGACCTCAGAAAACTCATGACGGATCGCGGTTTTTATGAAATTTCCACTCCCATCCTCACGAGTTCCTCCCCCGAGGGCGCGCGCGACTACATCGTGCCTTCCCGCATCTATCCCGGGGAATTTTACGCCCTTCCGCAGGCTCCCCAGCAGTATAAACAGCTTCTGATGTGCTCGGGCTTTGACAAATATTTCCAGATCGCGCCCTGTTTCCGCGACGAGGACGCCCGCGCAGACCGCTCCCCCGGGGAGTTCTACCAACTCGATATCGAGATGGCTTACGCCACGCAGGAGGACGTGTTCGAGGTGCTCGAGGGGGTGCTTCCGCCCGTCTTTGCAAAGTATTCGGGCTGGGACGCGGACAAGCCCCCGTTCCGCCGCATTCCCTATCTCACCGCTCTCGAAGAGTACGGCACCGATAAGCCCGACCTGCGCAACCCGCTCGTCATCAAAGACGTGACCGAGCTTACCGTGAATTGCGGGTTCGATCCCCTCATGTTGAAGCATGTGAAGGCGATCTGCGTGACGGGCGTGAACGTGCCGCGGAAGTGGATCGACAAGACGTGCGAGGAGTTCAAGATCAAGACGGAGGGGGGCTCCGCCTATTGGTTCAAACTCGACGAAAACGGCGCGCCCGCGGGCGGCATCGCAAAGTTCGTTGCGGAGAACATCGGCGCGTGGAAAAATCTTCTCGGCGTGGAAAAGGACGCCTTTGTCGCCCTCGTTGCCGAGGACAAGTTGCAGGACGTGCAAAAGCGCGCGGGCATTTTGAGGACGATGCTCGGCGTCGGGCTCGACCTTCTCGAAAAGAACGTGTTCCGTTTCTGCTGGATCGTCGACTTCCCCATGTACGAGATCGGCGAGGAGAGCGGACAGCTCGAATTCTGCCACAACCCCTTCTCCATGCCGCAGGGCGGGATGAAGGTCTTCGAGCAGGATCCCCTCGAAATTCTCGCCTACCAATACGACATCGTCTGCAACGGCGTGGAACTCTCCTCGGGCGCGGTGAGAAACCACGACCCCGAGATCATGCTCAAGGCGTTCTCCCTTGTTGGGCTCGACAAGGAGGCGGTGGTGAGCAAATTCCCCGCGCTCTACAACGCCTTTGAGTACGGCGCGCCCCCGCACGCGGGCGTTGCCCCCGGGGTGGACCGCATGGTGATGCTCATCTGCGACACCGTGAACATCCGCGAGGTCATTGCCTTCCCCATGAACGCCAAGGCGCGCGACCTTTTGATGAACGCGCCCTCGCCCGTGGAGCAAAAACAGCTCGACGAGGTGCATATCTCCATCGTAAAGCCTATAAAATAATTAAAAAACCGCGGAAACCCCGCGGTTTTTTAAGGCTCCTTTGCCCCGATAAAATCGCCGATTTATCTGAAATTTTTTTCTTTTTCGACGGAATTCGGCATTTATTTTCATAATTCACCGAATTATGTAAAAAATTATTTTATTTTTGTACAAAAATCCCTTTACATTTACAAAATATTGTAGTACAATCATTCTTGCAAAGCATTGCAAAGGGGAAATCAATATGAAACAATTATCCGTGCTCGTACTCGAGAGTAATGCGGGGTTTGCAAATGAGTTGAAAACGGCGTTGTCCGCGCGCGAGGGGATCAAGGTGTGCGGCGTTGCAGACGACGGCGCGGAGGCATTGGAACTCATCAAAAATCACAATCCCGCCGTGATCGTGCTCAGCCTTCTTTTGAAGAATTTAGACGGCTTCAACGTGATGGAGGCGGTGAAAAAAGAGGGGAGAAAGTCCGAATTTATCGTAATGGGGAACTTTTCTGACGACAAGATCATCAACCGCGCCATTGCGCTCGGCGCGCGGTACTACCTCATGAAGCCCGTCTCGGCGGAAGTGGTCGCCGACCGCGTTGCGGAGATCGGCGGGGAGGATCTGCTCACCGTGCACGAGAGCGTGGAACGCCGCCGCGCGGGGTCCCTCGACGAGCGCATTTCGGGGATCTTCATCTCCATCGGCATCCCGCCCCATATCAAGGGGTATAACTATCTCCGCGAGGGGATCAAGATGGCGGTCGCAGACCCGCACGTGATCAACAACGTGACGAAGGGGCTGTATCCCGTCATCGGAGAAAAATATAACACCACGGCAAGCAAGGTGGAGAGGGCCATCCGCCACGCCATCGAAGTGGCCTGGAACAGGGGAAGGATCGACGCGGTGAACGCCATTTTCGGCGCGCGCGTGTACATCGGTACCGAAAAACCCACCAACAGCGAATTCATCGCGCTCGTGGCCGATAAACTGCTCCTCGAAAACATGGTATAGGGGGGAAACAAGGGGGGCTTGCGGCGCCGCCTCATGCTTTGCATGTGGCGGCGCCGCAAGTTTTTTTATGCTCTTTTTTGGGGGAATGGGGAAACTTTTTTTGGGCGCGGACAAAAATTTCGGGACAGAATTTAATTTTCTCCCTTTATATTGTTGAAAAGTTCAACCGAAAATGCTATAATGTACCATGAGAAATCATCGCCCCCCTGATGTTGGGGGAGGAGGAAATGTTTTGAACGGTTACGGTCGCGGAGAGGAAAAATCAAAGGACAAGGCTTCCGTCATTACGCGGGAGACTTTCGGCATGACGATTTTGCTGTTCTCCATTGCCCTGCTTGCAATATCTGCTTTCGGTTCTTATATGCTCGGAGAGATCGGCGTTGCCATCACCGCCTTTCTCATGGGGATCTTCGGTTATTTCATCTATCCCTTCCTTGTGTTCTGCGTTCTTCTATCGCTGAGAATGATCTCGGGCAGAAAGGGCTTTGCGGGAAAACGGGTACTTTTGACGATGGCGGTGCTTGTCTCCGTCTTTTTGGTGGTGCACCTCGCAACGAGCGCGCGCTATCTCGGCGGCGGCTTCGGCGAATACCTCGGCGGCTGTTGGAACGCCGCAAGCGCCTCCGTTGCGGACGCGACGGGGGGAGGCGTCGTGTTCGGGATCATTGTGTGGCCCGTCCAGGCCCTTCTCTCCAAGGTCGGCGCATACCTCGTCTTTTCTCTTCTCATCGCGCTTGCCGCGTTCTTTTTCCTCTGGGCGTCCCCGATCAGGGAAAAACTCAAAAAGGAGCGCGCGCCCCGCGGACAGACGGTGGAGAAAGCGACGCCCAAACCCGTGCAACCGCCTAAGGAGGAGCCCGCCCCCCGCTATGCACAGCCCTCCGAACAGCCTTACGCGCAACAGCCTCGCTATGAAGAGCCGAGATATGAACAACCGCGATATGAACAGCCGAGGTACGAACAACCGCGCTATGAACAACCTCGCTATGAGCAACCGCGCTATGAACAGCCTCAGAGCAGGGGAGGGACGTATAACGCGCCCTATATGGAAAATTTCGACCGCTATACCCCGCCCATGCAACAGTCCGCGCCCGTCGATTCCATGGACATCCTCTATGGCACCGATCCCGCGGCCAGCTACCGCAATAACCCCATTTTCGATAAAGATTCCCGCTACAATACGAGAAGGCGCAGGAGCAGTGTAGAGCCCGACGACTCGCCCTCCCGCGCGAACCCGCGGGAGATCCCCATGGGCTTTGAGCGGCGTTCGGCTCCCGTCTCCAATTACAGCGCGCCCGCCAACAACAACAATAACTACAATGCGCCCGAGCCGCCCAAGTACACCGAACGGTATGCGGAGCAGACGGAGCGCCCCGCCATGCCGCGCAAGATCGTGGAACAGCGCGCCCAAAGTCCCGCCGCCGACCTCAACTATTCCCGCCTTCCCTCCTATAAGGCGCCCGACGACCCTGTGATCCAGGAAAATCACGGCTTTTACGACAGCGACGTGCCTTACGAGGAATTTTCCTCCGCCCCCAACGTGGACGACATCGAGGAGGAGCCCGAAATTGCCGAGCCCGTGAAGAGCGATCTGCGCAGGGCGAGCGTCGACCCCCTGCCCGAGCCCGTGAAGAGCGAACCGCGCACCGTCCCCGTGACCGAGTCTGCCCCCGCGCAGGGAAGAGACCCTCTTCGGAGCCTTTTCAGCGTCGACCGCGGCAACCTCGGCGGCGACCGCAATTTGGGAAGCTCCGACCGTGGATCGGGAAGTTCCGACCGTGGATTGGGAAGTTCCGACCGTGGATTGGGAAGTTCCGAACGCGGATCGGGAAGTTCCGAACGCGGGTTGGGCGCTTTCGGTGAAGAGCCCCGCGACCGCGGTTTCGGAAGAGATGACGACCGTGGTTTCGGAAGAGAGGGCGACCGCACCTTCGGAAGAGAGAACTCCTTCGGCGAGGACCTCGGAAGAGGGGAGCGTACCTTCGGCAGAGAAGAGCAGGACGAGAGCTCCGACCGCGCGTTCGGAAGGGAGGACCTTTTCGAAGAGGACGCGGGAGAGAGCCGCGTGCCGGGAGGGCTGTCCCGCGCCGACATGTTCGACGACGACGAACCCGATCCCGAGCCCGTGCCCGTGCGCGAACCCATCCGTACAAGGCGGGAGGAGACGCACCCCGTTCCCGCAACGCCCGCGCCCAAGCCCGAAAGACACGTTTACCGTCCCTACAATCACCCCTCCGTCGGCATTTTCCACCAATACGACGAGAGCGTCACGGTCGACAGAGAGGAGATCGAACAGAATACACAGACGATCATCGATACGCTTGCGGGGTTCCGCATGGATGTGGAAGTCATGCGGGTCGCGGTCGGGCCTTCGGTCACGCGGTACGACATCAATATTCCCCACAACATCTCCGTGTCAATGGTCACAAAAAAGGATGACGACGTTGCGATGCGCCTCCATGCGCGCGACGGCGTGAATATGTATTCCAACAACGAATCGGGCTTTATCTCCATCGAGGTGCCCAACAAGAACCGCGCCATCGTGGGCGTGCGCTCCATCCTCCAATCGGAGGAGTTCATGAAGGATAAGCCCGGCGCGCTCACCTTTGCCATCGGCAAGGACCTCGAAGGAAGGTGCGTGTGCGGGAACATCACCAAGATGAAACACATTCTCGTGGCGGGCGCCACGGGCTCGGGCAAGTCGGTGTGCCTCAACGCCATGCTGATAAGCCTCTTGTGCAAGTATTCCCCCGAAGATCTGCGCATCATCCTCATCGACCCCAAAAAGGTGGAGTTTGCCATCTATGACGGACTTCCCCACCTCATGATCAACGAGATCATCGCCGACGCACAGAAGGCGGTGACCGCCCTCAACTGGGCGATCAAGGAGATGGAGCGGCGGTATGAGCTCTTCGAGCAAAAGACGCGCTCGGGGGTCGTCGTGCGCGAACTCGACGAATACAACCATAACCTTACCCCAGACGAGCAGAAACTGCCCAAGATCGTGATCGTCGTGGACGAACTTGCCGACCTCATGGCGGTCGCAAAGAAGGACATCGAAGAGCGCATCCAGCGGCTCACCCAAAAGGCGAGGGCGGCGGGCATCCACCTCGTCATCGCCACCCAGCGTCCCTCCGTGGACGTCATCACGGGCGTCATCAAGGGGAACCTGCCCACCCGTATGGCCTTCCGCGTCATCCAGGAAGTGGACAGCCGCACCATTTTGGATGAATCGGGCGCGCAGAAACTCCTCGGTAACGGCGATATGCTCTACCGCACCGAGGGCATGTTCAACTGCCTGCGCGTGCAGGGCGCGTTCCTGAGCTCGGCCGAGGTTCAGGCGGTCATCGAGGACATCAAGGCGAACAACGAGGCCTATTTTGACCCCGCGGTCGCCGACTTCATCAACAACACCCAATCGGCGGATCAGGACGACGGCGACATGGACAGCCCCGAGGACGGGAACGCCAATCCCGAGTACGTCCGCGCACTCCGCATGGTGGTAAAACTCGGACAGGCGTCCATCTCCCTCATCCAGCGCAAGTGCTCTATCGGCTACAACCATGCGGGCAAGATTATCGAATGGATGGAACTCATGGGCTACATCTCTCCCTTCGACGGCAAGGCAAAGGCGCGCACCGTGCTCCTTACCAAGGAAGAATTCGAGAGCAAGTACGGGCCGCTCGACTAAAAAGATAAAATATGAACAAAGTTTTCGGCATGATCTCTTTGGGGTGCGACAAAAACCGCGTGGACGGAGAGCGCATCCTCGGGGAAATCCGCGCGCACGGATGCCCCGTTACCGATGATTTGGAGAACGCGCAGGTCCTCGTTGTCAATACGTGCGCCTTTTTGAACGCCGCAAGGCAGGAGGCCATTGAGACGGTGCTCGAGGGAAACGGTTACCGCACGGGGAAATTGGAAAAAATCGTCGTTGCGGGGTGCCTGCCCCAAAAATTCATCAAAGAACTCTATCCCGCCCTTACCGAGGCGGACGTCTTTTTGGGAATCTCGGACGCAAGCGAACTCTTCCCTGCCCTCGAAAGGGCGTATGCGGGGGAGCGGGTGAACGCCGTGGGGAGGGGGAACTCGCAAAGAGAGCGGCTCGTCTCCACTCCTGCGCACTATAAATATCTCAAGATCGCGGAGGGGTGCTCCAACCATTGCACCTACTGCCTCATTCCCAAGATCAGAGGGAAGTATCTCTCCTATCCCATGGCCGCACTCGAGGAGGAGGCGCGTTCACTCGGGGAGACGGAGGAACTTATCCTCGTCGCGCAGGACACCACCCGCTATGGCGAGGACGGCGGGGAGAATTTGTTCGTTCCCCTCCTCAAGAGGCTGTCCGCGCTCGAAAACATCAAGCGCATTCGGCTTTTATATTGCTATCCCGAGAAGATCACGGACGAACTCATCGCCGAGGTGCGGGACGAGCCCAAAATTTTGAAGTATCTCGACATCCCCCTCCAACATGCGGACGACGAAATTTTAAGACGCATGGGGCGAAAGGGGAGCAGGACCGAATATCTCGCTCTCATACAAAAACTGCGCAGAGAAATTCCGCAGATCGCAATACGTTCCACCTTTATCGCGGGCTTCCCGGGAGAAACGGAGGAGCAGCACAGACATCTGCTCTCCTTCCTCGAAGAGGCGAAACTTACCAACTGCGGGTTCTTTGCCTACTCCCGCGAACCCGAGACGGTCGCCTTCGGCATGAAAGGGCAGGTGCATCCCTCCACCAAAAAGAGGAGGGTGCGGGAACTGTATGCGGCGCAGGAGAAAATTTCGGCCGCCTATTTGCGCACGTTCGAAGGAAAGACGGTGGAAACTCTCTGCGACGGCATCGACTATGAAAAGGGCTGTTTTGTGGGGCGGACGTTCTTTCAAGCCCCCGAAATCGACGGCTGTTGCTTCTTCACCGCCGAAAAGGCGGAGGAGGGCAAGCGCTATGAAGTGCGCATTTCCCGCACGGGCGCATACGATCTGTACGGCACATGCGGCGGTTCGGCCGCAGAAAAAGGAGAAATATGAATTTACCCAACAAGATCACTCTCTCACGAATTTGCCTCATCCCCGTGTTCGCTGTCCTCTTTTGTTTGGACGGCGTGTTGCCCTATAACTTCCTCATCGCGGGGATCGTGTTCAGCATTGCCGCCTGTACCGACTTTTTGGACGGCTACATCGCGCGCAAACGCCACCTCGTCACCAATTTGGGGAAATTTCTCGACCCCATTGCCGATAAAGTGCTCGTCTCCACGGCGCTCATTCTGCTCCTTGCCATTCCCACCGTGTTCGAAACGCAATATCTCGCGGGCTGGGGTCTGCTCTGCGCGGGCATCTGCACGGCGATCATTTTGGGCAGAGAGCTCATCATAAGCGGCTTCCGCATGGTCGCCGCCGAACGGAAGATCGTGCTCGCCGCCGACATTTACGGAAAACTCAAGACGGTGACGCAGGATGTTGCCCTCGCCGTGCTCATCATAGATTCCTCCTTTGTGGACATTGCCGCGGGGCAGATCGCCGCCGTCATCGGCTTTGTCCTCTTGGCGATCTCCACATTGCTTGCGGTGCTCTCGGGGATCAACTATATCCTCGGCAACCGCAAGGTGCTCAAAGAAGGGGCATAAAATGAAATTTTCCGCGCTCGTGCTTCGAAATATCCGCCAAGGGGTGCTGTCCGTTGGTTTCCAAGCCGTTGCGGACGCCTTGCTCTCGGGCGGAGTGTGCCTCGACGAGATCGTCCTGCTTCCCTATGACGATCCCGCCGCCCTCCCGCTTGCCCTCAAACGGCTCAAAGGGGAGTGCGACGGAGTGTTCGTCATCTGCGACGGGGTGCTCCTTTCCGCCGTGAAAGAGGGGATCGAAGGGGCGGTCGGCGGCAAATTCGCAGACGCTCTGCTCGAGACGGAGGAGTGCCTCATCGCCCTCATTGCCGCGGACGGGGAGGGGGCGAAACTCGTTGCAAGCGATGTGGTGCCTGCCGTGGACAAGCGGCGGGGGCAGTCTTTTTTCCGCGTGGTCTTAAAGACGGTGCTTGCGCCTCCCGAAGAGGTGCTTGCCGCCGTGGAGGAAGTGAGCCTCTCGGGCGCGCGGGTCATGGTGCACACGAGCGAAGAATACGGCGTGGGCAGGATCGAGGTCGTGTATCATTCCTCCACCCCCAAAGTGGAGGTGGACGAGGCGGTGCGCATCCTCGCCTCCGCGCTCGAAAAATATCTCTATGCCATGGAGGACGTCACGGTGGGGGAGAGGCTGTTTGAGGCCCTAAAACTTCACCGCCTCAAGATCTCCACCGCCGAATCCTTTACGGGCGGCGGCGTGGGGGAGGCCATCGTCTCCAACCCCGGGGCAAGCAAAGTGTTCTTCGAAGGGCTCAATACCTACGCGAACGAGGCAAAAGCGGAGCGGCTGGGGGTCTCCGAATATACGTTGAAGTCGAAGGGCGCGGTGTCCGAAGATACCGCCTATGAGATGGCGGCGGGGCTCCTCAAAACGGGGAATTGCGACGTCGCCGTGGCAACGACGGGGATCGCGGGGCCCGAATCGGACGGCTCGGGCACTCCCCCCGGGACCTGCTTTCTTGCGGTCGGCACCCGCGAACGGGTGAGAGTGTTCGAATATCTCTTAAAAGGAGACAGGAACGCGATCACCAAACAGGCGGTCAATTTGGCGCTCTTCCTCGCCTATAAGGAGATCAATTAAAAAAACCGAAGGAGAAAGATATATGAACGAAGAAAAACTCAAAGCGCTCGGCGCAGTGCTTGCCCAGATCGAAAAGCAGTACGGCAAGGGCGCGATCATGAAACTCGGCGAAGAGGCGGGCAACACCGACATCGACGTCATTCCGACGGGGTGCCTTGCCCTCGATCTCGCCCTCGGCATCGGCGGCATTCCCCGCGGCAGAATGGTGGAGATATACGGGCCCGAAAGTTCGGGTAAGACGACCGTCGCCCTCCACTGCGTTGCCGAAGCGCAGAAGATGGGGGGCATTGCGGCGTTCATCGACGCAGAGCACGCCCTCGACCCCGTCTATGCCAAGCATTTGGGAGTGAATCTGGACGAGTTGTACGTCTCCCAGCCCGATACGGGCGAACAGGCGCTCGACATCGTAGACAGCCTCGTGCGCTCCTCGGCGGTGGATATCATCGTCGTGGACTCGGTGGCGGCGCTTACCCCAAAGGCCGAGATCGAGGGGGATATGGGCGATTCCCATGTGGGACTGCAAGCGAGGCTCATGTCGCAGGCGCTCCGTAAACTTACCGCCATCGTCAACAAGAGCAAAACGTGCGTCATCTTCATCAACCAGCTCCGCGAAAAGGTGGGCGTCATGTTCGGCAACCCCGAAGTCACCCCCGGCGGCAAGGCTTTGAAGTTCTATGCTTCCATCCGCATCGACGTGCGCAAGACGGACACCTTGAAGGACGCAGAGGGGGCGGCGGGCAACCGTACCCGCGCAAAGGTCGTGAAAAACAAACTTGCGCCTCCCTTCCGCCAGGCCGAATTCGACATCATGTACGGCGAAGGGGTTTCGCAGGAAGGGTGTATCATCGACCTCGGCATTCAATACGACATCATCAAAAAGAGCGGCGCGTGGTTTAGCTATAACGACGCGAAAGTCGCAAACGGCAGAGAAAAGATGCGGCAGTTCTTGAAGGACAACCCCGAACTCTCCGCCGAGATCGAGGAAAAGATCAGAGTTGCCGCAAAGGGCGCGTCTGTTGACCAGGTCGTCGGGAGCGAAGAGGAGTAAGAAGGACGGACACCCTTCGACAAGCTCAGGGTGACGTGATTAGAATATTGGGCGGTGACGTTTTTAGAACACGCCCCACCCCCCTACCCCCCTCCCACGGAGGGGGTAAGAAAGAGGTAATAGAACCCCCTCCCACGGAGGGGTGGGTGACTTGGCGCCCCTGTAGGGGAGCTGTCGAGCGGAGCGAGACTGAGGGGTTTCCGAAAGTTGGTTAAAACCCTTTCCCCCTCGCTTCGCTCGGGTACTGTCTCATGCGGGTGGAATCCCGCATTCGGTCACCGTTCGCGCCTCTGATGCGCTCACTCCTGTCGCATTGCGCCAATAGTTATCAACTGTTGGCAGAATGCAATGCTCCACCTAAAAGGGACAGCAAGGGAAAGCTGTTCGCCGCCCACCCCCACGGAGGGGGTAAGAGGCGAGATTTCTACTTCGTCGCAGGCTCCTCGTGCCGCCCTTAGACAACATAGAACGTGCGGGCGGGGCGACTGCGCTCGAAATGACAGATTGAGAATGCGCGGGCGAAATGACAGATTGGTACAGCATGAGAGAAGCGCGTCATTCCGAGCCGTAACGGAAATAACGAAGTTCGAAACGGAAAGTTTTCGAGGGAATCTTGTTACGTCAAGGCACGATAGAACCAACCCGAACGCAACAAAATAAAATCGGGAGAAAAGATATGAAACATCAATTTGTAAAAGTGGCGGCGGCGAGCCCCGAATTGAAGGTCGCCGACCCCGCATTCAACGCAAAAAAAATAATCGGGATCATCGGGGAACACGCCCAAAAGGGGACCGAACTTCTCGTCTTTCCCGAACTCTGCCTCTCGGGCTATACCTGCGGCGATCTCTTTTTGCAGCAGACGTTGCTCGACGGGTGCCTCTCCGCCCTCAAAACCGTTGCCGAGGCGACGGAGGACAGAAAAATGCTCGTCTTTGTCGGGTTGCCGCTCAGTCACCAAGGCAAACTCTACAACTGCGCGGCGGGTATTTCGGGCGGCAAAGTTTTGGGGTTCGTGCCCAAGACCTACATTCCCAACTACAACGAATTCTACGAGGCGCGCTACTTCTCTTCCGCGCCCGAGGGGGGCTCATGGCTTCCCTTCGGCGATGACGGCGCGGCATTCTCCGCCGAACTCGTCTTTCGTGATGAGAAATTCCCCGAGATCGCCGTCGGATGCGAGATCTGCGAGGACCTCTGGGCGCCCGAATCGCCCTCCGTGCGGCTTGCAAAGAGCGGTGCGAACATCATCGTCAACCTCTCCGCAAGTAACGAAACGATCGGAAAGCGGGAATACCGCAAGACCCTCCTTTCGGCGCAGTCGGGCAAAAACCTTTGCGCCTACATCTATGCGGATGCGGGCGTGGGGGAGAGCACCTCGGACATGGTGTTCGCGGGAAACAACTTGATCTATGAAAACGGCGTCTGCCTTGCCGAGAGTTTGCCCTTCTCGGGGGAGGCCGCCGAGGCCGAAGTGGACGTCGGGTTCCTCCTTCATGAGCGCAGAAAACTCAATACGTTCTGCATAAACGGGGAAAACGACGATTGGTTGGACGCCGATTTTGTGGGAGAGGGGGACCTCTCTTTGCGCAAATTTCCCCAGCTTCCCTTTGTGCCGCAGGGAAGAGAACTTGAAAAGCGGTGCGGGCTCATTCTCTCCATGCAGTCGACGGCGCTTGCAAGGCGGCTTTCGCATACGCACGCAAAGACGGCGGTCATCGGCGTTTCGGGCGGGCTCGATTCTTCGCTTGCCCTCCTCGTCGTCTGCCGCGCTTTCGACCTTCTGGGCAAGGACAGAGGGGACATCATTGCCCTCACCATGCCCGGGTTCGGCACGACCCTCAAAACCAAGAACAACGCCCTCTCCATCATGCAGGCGGCGGGCGTCACCGTCCGCAACGTGTCCATCGGGGGAGCGGTCAACCGTCACTTCCGTGACATCGACCACGACCCCGAAAGCCGCGATACGGTGTACGAAAACGCGCAGGCGCGCTACCGCACCATGGTTTTAATGGACGTTGCCAACGAGACGGGGGGGATCGTCATCGGCACGGGGGACATGAGCGAACTCGCCCTCGGCTGGTGCACCTATAACGGCGACCATATGAGCATGTATGCCGTCAATTCCTCCGTTCCCAAGACGCTCGTAAAGTCGCTCGTCGCATATGAGGCGAAGAGGCTGGGCGGCAGGATGGAAGTCGTATTGAAGAGCGTTCTCAATACCGAAATTTCGCCCGAACTGCTCCCGCCCGACGAGGAGGGGAACATTGCCCAAAAGACGGAGGACATTGTGGGGCCCTATGAGTTGCACGATTTCTACCTCTGGTGCTTTTTGCGTAGGGGATATTCGCCCGCCAAGACGCTCTATGTTGCAGAGCGGACGTTTGCGGAGAAGCACGACCGCGAGACTTTGAAGAAGTGGCTCGTAAGTTTTTACAAGCGGTTCTTCGCACAACAGTTCAAGCGCAACTGCGTGCCGGACGGCGTGAAGGTGGGCTCTGTGTCCCTCTCGCCGCGCGCCGACCTCCGTATGCCCTCGGACGCCTCCGCTTCTCTTTGGGTGAAAGAGGCGGAGGAATTGTAAAGATTCACGAAAAATCTTTTGCTTGCTTCACCTCTCGCCTACTTTGGAGGGAAATCAAAAATAGACACTGTGAGGACAGAATAGCTACTTGGCGCCCCTGTAGGGGAGCTGTCGAGCGGAGCGAGACCGAGGGGTTTTCCGAGAACCCTTTTCCCCTCGCTTCGCTCGGGTACTTTCCCTAAAAGGGACAGCAAGAAGGTAAGCGAACCCCCACCACCCGCGGGGACTAAGGGGGTGGGCAACAATATTCAAAAACAAAATCATTCAAATAAACAGGGGGAATTGCAATATGTTTAACAAAAACTTTGTGTGGGGCGTGGCGACTGCGTCCTATCAGATCGAGGGCGGCGCACACGAGGCCGATAAGGGGCTCAACGTGTGGGACGTCGGCTCCGCCACCAAGGGACGCATCTTCGAGGGACACAGCGGCGACGTCGGGTGCGACCACTACCACCTCTTCAAAGAGGACGTCCGCCTCATGAAGGAACTCGGCATCCAAGGGTACCGCTTCTCCATCAACTGGGCGCGGCTCATCCCCGAGGGGACGGGCAAGATCTCCGAGGACGGCAAACGGTTCTATCTCGAACTCTTGGAGGAACTCAAACAGGCGGGCATTGAGCCGTGGGTCACCCTCTTCCATTGGGATTATCCCTATGCGCTCTACCAAAAGGGCGGCTGGTTGAATGCGAACAGTCCCAAGTGGTTTGAGGAGTACGCAGGCGTGTGCGCAGAGCTGTTTTCTTCATACGTATCGCATTTTATCCTCATCAACGAGCCGCAGTGCTTTTTGGGACTTGGGCATTCCTCGGGCGAACATGCTCCCTTTTTGAAACTGCCCGACGCCGAAGTCATGCGCGCCGCGCACAACGTGCTGCTCGGATGCGGGCTTGCCGAGAAGAAGATCAGAAAGATCTGCGGCGATTCGGTGAAGATCGGCACTGCGCAGGCATATTGGCCCGCTCTGCCTTACACCGAGAACGACGTGGAACTCGCCCGCGAGGAGACTTTCACTTGCCATAAAAATTTCGGTTCCGTCAACTATTACACCGACCCGCTCCTCTTGGGACACTACCCCGAGGACGTGCTTGCATGGCAGAAGGAGTGCGGCTTTACCTTCCCCAAGAGCGACATGGAGATCATCAAGAGCAAGTTCGATTTCTATGGAGTCAACACCTACACGGGCGACCGCGTGACGAGGGTGAACGGCAAGATCGTCTACCCCAAACCCGCGCCCACCGTGCCCCGCACCGACACCCGCTGGACGGTCCACCCCGACGCGATGTATTACGGCCCGAAATTCATCTGGGACCGCTATCATCTGCCCATCGTCTACACCGAAAACGGCGTGGCGCTTGCGGAGTGGAAGGACTTGAACGGGCAGATCAACGACGACAGCCGCATCGACTTTTTGAAACGGTACTTGCGCGAACTCTCCCGCGCGGCGGACGAAGTGGAGATAGACGGCTACTTTTATTGGTCGCTCATCGATAACTTTGAATGGGCGGAAGGGTTTTCGAAGAAGTTCGGGCTCATTCACGTGGACTATGCAACGCGCGAACGCACCCTCAAAAAGAGCGCCTACTTCTTCAAGAAGATCATCGAAACCAACGGCGAAGAAATTTGGAAATAAGATTTTGTTAGTTAAGAACGCCGCGGCGGGGCCTCGCCGCGGCGAATTTTATATATTTCATCTTCAAGCAATGCAGTAGCAAGAAAATGAAAGTTTTTTGGGAAGAATGATCTGCAAGTCTTGACGAAACGGCTCGAAAAGTGTATAATGAAATTGGAAAGTAAACTTAAGTAGAGTTTTACTGTCACATCGGATTGAACGAAATACTTATTTTAGAGTAAAACGGAGAAAGGATGAAAAGGATTGCTGTTGAATTGGAAGGCGAGTGGGTGTTGAAACATCGGGATGATGATGAGTTGCCCATCGCAAAATTGAAATCTCTGTTGCAAGCGGACGGAGTGGTGATCGAAGATGCTTCTTTGACGGCCCTTACGATATTGGTAAAGGGGGAAGAACAAGACGCCGATCAAGTTGCAGAGCATATAAAGACAGGCTTTTTGACGATTTACCCCGGCGAGAAAATTGATGAGATCCTCAATTTGGAGATCACCCAAGCCGATGATAAAACGACATCGGATACCGCATCGTCTCCGAAAGAGAAAGTCGATTACCAAGAGCTGTTAGACATTATCAATTCCGGGATAGAGAGCGTTGAAGGCGGGAAGTCCAAGATATCGGAGCTTTCCGCGCGCGTTTCCAAATTGATCGGTGCAAGCGAATTCAAAAAACTGATCGGGGAGCTTATAAAGATCGCGCCGCAACTGATCGGAGATAAAACCAAAGAAGTATTTAACGGCCGGAGCTATCTCTTTTCCATCGGTGACGGATACGGTTTGTCTACATATCTCGATCTTCTCGCGCAGACCGTGTCCGCTACAGGGCTTTGTTCGATGCATTCCCATCCCGTGATAGAGGAGCGGCTTGGTCCGTATAAGGAGAGCCCGGAGCCTTTTGAGGATGTGTTGCGGGTTCTGTCCAATGGGGATTCGAGTAAGATCCG
The DNA here is from genome assembly GCA_947630325.1 of uncultured Clostridia bacterium. Classification (GTDB taxonomy): domain Bacteria; phylum Bacillota; class Clostridia; order Christensenellales; family Borkfalkiaceae; genus Gallimonas. The sequence continues at coordinate 2,590 of CANRHB010000006.1, read as the reverse complement.
CATCCTCTGCATCGACATCAGCGAGTGGCTCGGAAAAACGGATAACCACTATTTTAAGATGTTGTTGCGGGCGATCGAAAAGGTGACCGATGAGTTTATTATCGTTTTCAGAGTCCCGTTCCTGGAAAAAGATGTTCTTGCGAATCTCAGCTTTTCATTGAACGATCTGCTGAGCGTCAAAACCGTTTCATTCCCTCCGTTTACCCAAGAGGATCTGAGGATCTGCGCAGAGCGTGAACTTAAAAGCTATGGCTTTGCGGTTTCTAAGAATGCATGGGAGTTCTTTTTGACACGCATTATGGAAGAAAAGGGAGACGGCAAGTTTTACGGCCTCAACACCGTAAAAAAGGTGGTCCGAGAGCTTGTTTACAACAAACAGCTTTCAAATGCGGGGAAAAAGAAGGTCAGCCATACGATCAATCGCAACGACACAAGAGCGCTTTGCTCCGATATGGAAAATTCTCTGTCCGGGATAGAGCAGTTGAAGCGTTTGGTCGGGAATGAGCAGATCAAAAAGAAGGTGGAAGAGCTGATCGCCCAGATCGAACTTTCGGCTAAGCAAGATGCCGGAGAGAGACCTTGCATTCACATGCGCTTTGTGGGAAATCCCGGCACGGGGAAGACGACGGTCGCTCGTATCATCGGAAAGATTTTGAAAGAAAAAGGGCTACTCCGCGTCGGGAATTTTTATGAGTATGCTGGGAGAGATTTCTGCGGCAGATATATCGGAGAAACGGCACCCAAAACAGCAAGCATTTGCCGTGACGCATATGGATCGGTATTGTTCATCGACGAGGCGTATTCCCTCTATCGCGGCGATGACAACGAACGTGACTATGGGAGAGAGGCGCTCGACACCTTGATCGCGGAAATGGAGAACCATAGGAACGACTTTGTCGTGATCATGGCGGGTTATACCGATGACATGGACAAGCTCATGCGCGGGAATCAAGGTTTGGCAAGCAGGATGCCCTACACAATAGAATTCCCCAACTTTACGCGGGAGCAACTGTATGAGATTTATGTTTCCATGGTAAAGGCGCGGTTCAAATACGATGACCAACTTTTTGGTGCGGCGCATCAGTATTTCATGTCCCTTTCCGATGAGACCATCAATGCCAAAGAATTCAGCAACGCACGCTTTGTCCGCAATTTGTTCGAGCGCACTTGGGCAAAGGCGGCCATGAGGAGCCAGCTGGCGAACACAGTGGAGATAATCCTTACAAAGGACGATTTTGAGCGCGCAAGCGGAGAAAAAGAGTTCACATTTAATATTCAGAAAAAATCCCTCATAGGGTTTTAATAACAAAAAAGGAGAAGAAAATGGCAGACGAGAAGAAACTCAAACAAGCGCAGGCGGCATTCCAAGCTCTTTGCGAGATGCTGGAAGAAGAGGATTGGCATTACGAAAAAGATGCCGAGAACTTCGTCATTACCTGTGGGGCCCAAGGGGACGATCTCCCCATGAAAATCAGGATCGAAGTTGATCCGGAACGACAACTCATTATACTTTTGTCGCAAATGCCGTTTACGATCCCCGAAGAAAGGCGGACGGCTTTGGCTGTTGCGGTAAGCGCCGCCAACAACGGGATGATAGACGGAAGTTTTGATTACGATTATCTCAGCGGGGATATTGTTTTCAGAATGACTTCGAGTTTCCGCGGCAGTTTGATCGGAAAGGACATCTTCGAATATATGTTGCTCTGTTCGTGCTACACCATCGATAAGTACAACGATAAGTTCTTGATCGTGGCAAAGAAAGACATGAGCGACGAAGAAATTTTGAGTTTTATCGATTAAGGAGAAAAAGACAATGGCAGAACAACAAAGAAACAAAAATGCGGATGCAGTCTTTAAGACTTTGTGCGAAATGCTCGATGACAGACATTGGAAATATGAGAAACGCCCCGAAGATCTTGTCGTACATTTCATTGTCGGCGGGGATGATATTCCGATGGAATTTGTCATTTATGTCGATCCCGATAAGGAGTTGGTAAGAATGTTGTCGCAACTGCCGTTTGCTTTCAGCGAGGAGAAGCGCGTCGAAGGAGCGATCGCAACTTGCCAAGCGACTTTCAGGCTTGTAGACGGAAGTTTCGATTACGACTATAAGACGGGCGGGATTCTTTTCAGATTGACATCGAGCTTCCGCGGCAGTCTCATTTCGAAAGAGATGCTCGCATATATGGTCGACTGCTCGTGCTTTACGATCGATCAGTACAACGATAAATTCTTGATGCTCGATAAGGGAGTGCTTACGATAGAGGACTTCTTCAAACTGAACTGATCCTGTAATGATCCATCTATTCCATGATAGGACGATTTCAGCAAAGCAATAATTGCGCAGGCATGAGTGTTTTGCGGGTAGGGCGAATGCTCTCCGGACGAAATAGAGGTCGACGGGCAGAGGAACGGATCAATGGCTATTGACGACGCCGCGGCGGGGGAAAACCCTCGCCGCGGTAAATTTTATATTTAATCTTCAAGCAGTGTACCATTGAAATGTTCATTTGATAAGATAAATCCCGAATATAACGAAAGAACCTAAATCAAACACTTGCGTGTTCAATTTAGGCTCTTCGTGGTTGAG
>CANRHB010000005.1 GCA_947630325.1 uncultured Clostridia bacterium | reverse complement strand
AGTTCCAAAGCCGCAACGATCGCACGGTAACGCTCGATGTCTTTTGCTTTGAGGTAGTCCAAAAGACCGCGGCGTTTACCGACCATCTTCAAAAGACCGCGACGGGAGTGGTTGTCATGCTTGTGGATCTGCAGGTGCTCGTTGAGGTGGTTGATGCGTTCGGTGAGGAGCGCGATCTGAACCTCGGGAGAACCGGTATCACCCTCGTGCTGAGCGTACTTTTTGATGATCTCGTTCTTTTCCATTTGCGTTTATCCTCCTATGGAAGTATTCGCGTTCCGCCAAGAGAAGCGTGGAGAGCGCTATTCCTCGCGGACGTCTTTTATAGAATAGCACATTCCAAGGAGAATGTCAAAGCATTTTCGGGGTGTTTGCAGAAATTCTTTTTTGGGGGGGCATGGAGGGGAGCAAGGGAAAGGCGGAACCCGCACAAACGAACCTCCTCCTCGGGAAGGAGACTAAGGGGGTGGGTAACACCCGCGCGTAAGCGCGTCATTCCGCCCCGCCCGCACGTTCTATGTTGCCTAAGGGCGGCACGAGGAGCGGAGCGACAAAGTAGCCGAGAAGGCAATAACGAAGTCCGACATGGCAATTCTTCGAGGGAATCTTGTTACGTCCAAGTACGTATAAAACCACACCGAAACGTACCAAGATGCCTTCGCGGACTTGCTTCCGCAGACTACACAAATTGCGGCTCAGCATGACGCTTAAAAAGAGCCTTGTTGCCGCCCCTTCCCTACCCCCCTCCTGAGGGGGGCTTGCCCACCCCTTGAGGGGTGGGTGCCGACGAAGGAGGCGGAAGGGGTGTCTGCATGATTGAAACGACACCCCCATTCTAATTGTCATGTCGAGCGAAGTCGAGACATCTCTACCGCATTATCAAATCACGTCATTCTGCCCCGCCCGCACATTCTATGTTGTCTAAGGGCGGCACGAGCAAAGCGAAGTTGACATGTCCTTATTACAATGCGGACACCCTTCGACTTCGCTCAGGGTGACGTAAATCGGAACGCCGTTCTCAAATGTCATTTCGAGCCTGTCGAGAAATCTCTACCGCATTATAATAAAGCGAGATTTCTCCACGCGCCGCATAGCGGCTTGGTCGAAATGACATAATTAAGAACGGTGCGAGGCAAAATGACATAATTAAAACACGCCCCACCCCCTTAATCCCCCTCCCACGGAGGGGGTAAACAAGATGCCCCCCTCCCCCGCGTTGCGGGGGGAGGGCGAGAAAGTCAAAATGCATTCCAAAATGTCATTTCGAGTGGAGCGAAGCGGAATCGAGAAATCTCTACCGCATTATAATAAGGCGAGATTTCTCCACGCGCCGCATAGCGGCTTGGTCGAAATGACAGATAGAAGACAGCAAAGGAATACGCATCTCCTTTTTTGAAATATCTTAACAAACTTGACAATTTCTTTCGACGGTGATAAAATGCAGGCATGAGCAAAAAGTGTCTCTTCACCTGGGGCGTGTATTCTCTCTTTTCGGGCGTTGCGCTCTTTGCAATGCACCTTTTCCTTTTGTTGCAGATAAATGGGTCGCGTAAGTATCGGCGGCGCAGTCCTCCTTTTCTCCCTCATCATATTTGTCGTCCTTTCTGTCAAAAAGAAAGGTCAGGCGCGTGCTTTTTGAAAATCTTTTGGCTCGGAATTCTGCTGTTCGTCCTCTTTGCCGCCTTCCTGTTGATGCTCGCCGTCCCCTCATTAGACCGCAACGAACAGGCTTTCAACTTGACCGTCGCCTCTTACGCCGCACTCTTGTTTGTCGTCCTTGCGGTGCTTCTCGTCCTCTCGGAGGGCGACCTCGATTTGAGTGGCGCCGACCTCCCCCTTTCCCCTTCGGCAACCACGCCTTACCGCTATTCGTCCGAACAACTTCCTCTAAAATAATCAAAAAAGCCGCTCGGCTGAGCGGCTTTTTTGATTCGTTTTTCGATATAAACTTATTTGAGTTCCGCGGTTGCGCCTGCTTCCTTGAGCTTGGCAAGAGCGGCCTCTGCGTCTGCCTTGGGAACTGCTTCCTTCAACACGCCGAGCGCCTCGACAGCCTTCTTCGCTTCGGCAAGGCCGAGACCCGTGAATTCGCGCACCGCCTTGATGACAGCGATCTTGTTCGCGCCGATCTCTTTGAGGACGATATCGAACTCCGTCTTTTCCTCTTCCTGGGGAGCCGCTTCCGCCGCACCCGCGCCTGCACCGCCGCCGACTGCAACAGCCGCCGCCGCGCTTACGCCGAATTCCTCTTCAAGCGCCTTTACAAAGTCGTTGAGCTCGACGACCGTCATACCCTTGACTTCTTCGATAAATTTCTGAACATCCATTTTTGATTACCTCCGAATAAATTATGATTTTTGGTCTGCGATTGCCTTTAACACAAACGCAAGGTTCACGATGGGCGACTGCAGGCAGCCGAGCATCTTTGCGATGAGCACCTCTCTCGAAGGGATCGCCGCGAGTTTCTTTACCCCTTCCGCGTCCACATAGGCGCCGCTCACATAGGCGCACTTGGGCACGATCTTGTCCGTCAGCGCGGGGTTTTCCTTTACCGCCTTGGCGAGAGTGGAGCACGCGCTCGTCTCGTCGGGGCAGAAGATGAATGCCGTCGCGCCGTTGAGGTCGTTATCGAAGTCCTTGACGTCAAGCTCGTCGAACGCCTTGCGCACAAGCGTGTTTTTGTACACCTTGTATTCGCAGGAAATTTCGCGGAACTTGTTGCGAAGGTCGGTAACTTCCTTGACGGTGAGTCTGTCGTAATGGGCGATGAGAACCGACTTGCTTGCGCCGATCTTCTCTTTGATCTCCTCTACGACGACTTTTTTTGCTTCAAAATTTGCCGACATTGAAATCCTCCATTAGGCTAAAAGCCCGATTTTGCGTTTCCCCTTGCGGGAAAACAAATGCTCCGTACCACAGACGGATACGGAGCAGCTTTTCGCATTTGAAAAACTTTCCTTACCTCGACGGGATATTGAGCGAAAACGCACCCGTTGTCTGCGGCATAGAATGTTTACAGTGACAGTTTACCAAATCAAGAGAAATTCGTCAAGCGATTTTCCTTACATTTTGGTATAATTTACCTTGACGCCGGGGCCCATCGTGCTCGTAAGCGCGATGCTCTTTAAGTATTGGCCCTTTGCAGCGGCGGGTTTTGCCTTGACGATCGCGTCCATGAGGGCGGTGAAGTTCTCGAGGAGCTTCTCCTTGCCGAAGGACTTCTTGCCGATCGGGCAGTGGATGATCGCCGTCTTATCGAGACGGTACTCGACCTTACCTGCTTTCACTTCGGCGACGGCTCTCTGCACGTCCATCGTGACGGTCCCCGACTTGGGGTTGGGCATCAAGCCCTTGGGGCCGAGCAAACGACCGATGCGGCCGACAACGCCCATCATATCGGGAGTGGTGATCATGACGTCGAACCCGAACCAATTCTCGGTCTGGATCTTCTGGATCATCTCCTCTGCGCCGACGAAATCCGCGCCTGCGGCCTGCGCCGCGTCCGCTCTCTCGCCCTTGGCGATGACGAGCACTTTCTTGGTTTTACCGGTGCCGTTTGGAAGGACCAACACGCCGCGGACCTGCTGGTCAGCCTGGCGGGGGTCGATGCCGAGTTTTACGTGGATCTCGATGGTTTCGTCGAACTTCGCCTTTGCGTTGTCGATGACGATCTCGAGCGCCTTGTCGGGCGTGTACTGTTCGGCGCGGTTATAGGATTTAAGGCTGTCTACATATTTCTTACCCATGATATAACCTCCTTACTCCTCTACCGTGACGCCCATACTGCGCGCCGTGCCCTTGATCATGCTCATCGCGCTCTCGAGCGTGGAGCAGTTGAGGTCGGGCATCTTGGTTTTTGCGATCTCCTCGACCTGCGCCTTGGTAAGTTTGCCGACCTTCACCTTGTTGGGGGTGGAGGAAGCGGTCTCGAGCCCGAGCGCCTTCTTGATGAGGACGGGTGCGGGCGGCGTTTTGAGGACGAACGTGAAGGAACGGTCCGCATAGATCGTCATGACGACGGGGATGATGAGACCTTCCTGTCCCGCTGTTTTCGCGTTGAATTCTTTGGTAAAGCCGGGGATGTTGATCCCGTGCGGGCCCAGCGTGGAACCGACGGGGGGACCGGGGGTGGCTTTACCTGCGGGAAGCTGGAGCTTCACGACTGCGGTAATTTTCTTTGCCATTTTTACTCCTTCTGTGGTTTCTGCGGCGGCGGTTGAGTTTTTGCCGCCTCCCACTCTATCGAAAACGCGTTAATGCGTTATCGCCGAATTGATAATGTGTTTTCCTTGGTTGCCCCTCGAAGAGGCAATCAGAGTGCCATTTCCAAATGTCATTTCGAGCTTGTCGAGAAATCTCAACATTATTATAATGCGGTAGAGATGTCTCCACTTCGGTCGACATGACATTTTAGGACGGCGCGTATCTTTACTCCTCCGACTTGGGAATTTCCACGGCGGTGTCGGAGATCTTCGTCATTTGGATATATTCGACCTCGACCTCCTGGTTTCTGCCGAACATGACGATCTCCACCTTGGCGCGCTGGGTTTCGTCGTTGACGGCGGCGATGGTGCCGATGAAGCCCTCCAAGGGGCCGCTGTCGATGGAAACTCTGTCGCCCTGTTTGAAATCGGCGTCCACGACGAACTCTTCGAGGCGCATTTTGCGGATCTCCTCTTCCTTCATGGGAATGGGCCTTCCCTGCGGGCCGACAAAGCCCGTGACCCCTCTCGTGTTGGTGATGAGGTACCAAAGCTGGTTGGAATAGATCATCTTGATAAAGACATAGCAAGGCAGAAGTTTGCGTTCCACAACCTTCTTTTTGCCGTTGGCCTTTTCTTCGATTGTCTGTTCGGTGGGAATTTTGACGTCTACAATGCTGTCGCTGAGGTTATTGTTCTCGATGAGGCGCAAAAGAGAGTCTTTCACCATCGATTCGTACCCCGAGTAGGTATGCAAAATATACCATTGGGGGACGGTATCTGTGATCGCCATAAGTTATGCTCCTGTTTTGGTCAAGAGGTCTAAGAGGGCGGAGAAACCATAGTTCACGCCGGTAGTGACAACGAGGAAGATGAGCACGATGACGATGACCACGCCCGTCGCTTTGAGAGCCTGCGGGAGGGTGGGCCAGGTAACGCGCTTGAGTTCGGAGAAAGTTTCCTTAAATTTTCTGCCGATGCGGACGAAGAAATTTGGTTTCTTGTTTTTATCCTGTTTTTTGGACTTTTTCTGTTCAACAGGTTTTTGGTTCTTCTCGGTTTCGGGATCTTTGGATTTGGGCATGATGATTCTCCGTGGAATTACTTGGATTCCTTATGGACGGTATGTTTTTTGCAAGTGGGGCAGTACTTCTTGAGTTCGAGGCGATCGGGATCGTTTCTCTTATTCTTGAAGCTGTCGTAATTGCGGTTTTTGCATTCGGTGCACTCGAAGGTGACTTTGAGACGCGTGGATTTAACAGCCATGGTGAGAAAACTCCATACAAAAAAATTACACCCCTTTTTGGTGCGTAAGGAAAGTATAACAGAAAAGCAAGGGCTTGTCAACGATTTTTGGGTGGAAAATATGATTTTTTGCGGAAAAATGCGCGGGACGAAGGAGCCCCCTCCCCTACCCCTCCCCCGCCGAGGCGGGGGAGGGCGAGCATTTGCCCACCCCCTTAGTCCCCCTCCAATGGAGGGGGTTCCGCTTGCCCCCTCCGTGGGAGGGGGGTAGTGGGGGGTGGGGCGTGTTCTAAATCACGTCATTCCGAGCGCAGTCGAGGAATGTCCTTATTACAATGCGGACACCCTTCGACAAGCTACTTCGTCGCAGGCTCCTCGTGCCGCCCTTAGACAACATAGAACGTGCGGGTGGGGCAGGGTGACGTGATTAGAACAATGTGAGATTTCTCCACGCGCTTCGCTTGGTCGAAATGACAAATTGAGAACGGCGGACACAAAAGAGCTGCCCCCGTTGAAGGGGGCGGCTCCCGCGCCAGCGGGTGGTGGGGGTTCTTGCTGTCCCTTTAAGGGAAAGTGGCATGAGCGTAGCGAATGCCGAAAGGGTTCTCGGAAAACCCCTCAGTCACCTACGGTGACAGCTCCCCTACAGGGGAGCCGAGAATGACCCCCACCCGTCACCTGCGGTGCCACCCGCCCCCATAAATGGGGGCAGGTCATAATAAGGGCATAAGTAGGGCGGGCATGAAAAAAGAACCCCGAGGGGTTCTTTTTTCGGTTTGCTCGTAAGAGCAGGGTTTGTTACTTACGAAACAGGCGTAACAACAGTCAAGCTGTTGACGTTGTAGCAGGCATGGTCGGTACCAAGGCCGATCTTATAGCTTGCCGCAAGCGTCTTTCCTTCGACAGCGGTAACGATGTAACCCTGGCGGAATTGCACAAGTTGAGTGCCAACCAAGCCTTGGATGTAATAGGTTACAACAATCTTGGAAGCATCCGTCCAATCCCAAATGGTGGTTTGGGTAAAGGTTTGACCGTTATTGATGAAGTTATCACGATATGTCGGGAACCAATCTGCAAGAGTGGTCTCTGACGCCCATTCGCCTTTATCGTTCAAGGTGTAGAACCCAAGACAATTCTTTTCAACGGCCAAGTCTTTATTTCCGCTCACAACGTTCTTCGCCGGCGGTTCATTGTTCGAATCCGTGCCGTTGATATAGTTATCGGGGCGCAAGTTCAAATAGGTGTCGATATACGCCAAGCCGCTCATGTACACGCCGCCCTTGTTGTTCGTCATCGTACCAACAGCCTCTACCTTCATGCCGGGCTTGAAGTCTTGCCCAAACACCCAAATAGGAGCCTCGGCGGTATAACCGGTCGAGTTGTCGGGTTTACCGATGGTCATTCCAAGGTCACCGGTGGAGACAACGGTCTTAGTGGTAGAGGTGGTGCTTGTTGTAGTAGCAGAACCGATACCGACCATGAGCTTATCGCACCAATAGTGGTTGCCGTTGATGTGAAGGATGAGATCCTTCGTGGTGAACTTGGTGATAGTAGTGGTCACCTGGTAGGTGGTCTTGCCGTCAGCAAGGGTTAGATGCGCGTCAATCACCAAAGTGGTGCCGTATCTGTACACCGAGACATATGCCTCGCCCTTCCAATCGGAAGCGGAAACGCCATCAACACCCAAAATGTCATCGACCGTTTCGCCGTCCTTCTTGTAAACCGTCGTCATGACCTTGTCACTCGCGTGAAGCGCACTCGTGCTGTCGCCATCGGGAGTACCCGGGTTGAAGTCAGCTTCGAAGGTACGATAACCGAAGTAGTTGCTGTCTGCGTCGTGCAATTCAACTGCGCCGTCGCCGGGATAATTTGCATCGGTGTTCGTCCAGCTGTAACGGACAACGAAATCACCCGTAACAGGGATATCCGCTGTAGGACTTCTCCACCAATCATCCTTATCGGCATCGGGGTTGACAACTCTCGTGATGGTAGGAAGGTCGGTAAGTTCGCGGACGGTACCGTCGCTATCGGTAAACTTCATATAGTGCGCGCCGCAAACCGTGCAATTTCTGTCGTTGCCATCGGCAGGTTCCCAAGTGTGTTCACCGCTTGCCTTGACTGCCCGTGCGCCGAACAAGAATACCTTATCCTCATCGCCTGCTTTGTACTTATACTCATAAGCGTTTCTGCCATCCTGCAAGCAGGTGAATTTGACAACGTTCTCTCTGAGCGTAAGGCCTGCAACAGCCTTCTCCTCCGAAGTGATCTTGTTGCTGTCGTCCGCCGAACCGACCGTGTAAACGGTGTACGTATCGGTAGGATAATCAGCGTCTTCGTTTACCGTGAAGTGATAGACATCCGCTCTATGCGCGCTACCCTCTCTCAACCCAATTGCAGGAAGGTGAAGGTTCGCAACAAGGATATAACCCTTATCATAGTCGGTAACGTCATCGACCGTGCCGAGAGCGACAAGTTTCGCCGCAGAAGAGGTGTTCGAGGTAAGATCGTTGAGATCGAGCCAGTTCGCCATAATGGGAGTGGTATCGGTCGCCGCCGAAATCGTAACGCCTACATTGTAGGAAGCTGCGGTTTCGTTCTCAATGTTGAGGGACGCCGCGAAGGAAGTCCCGCTCTTAATTTCGGTGGTGGCGCCAAACGTGTAAACCTGCAACTTGTTGCCGTTCGCCTTGACATAGACGCCTTCCGCGATCTTGGTAGCCGCGCTGGACACTGCAAGGGTGTAGGTAAGGTTTGCGGTCGCAAGAGTGGTATCGCCATCACGCAAGCTGACTGCGGTGGTGCAAGCCTCTGCGGTAAGGTTGCCGAGTTCGGGAGCCGCAAGCCAATAGGTGACGGTAAGTTTGCCCGTTTCGACCTTGACAGCGGTAACATAGAGGTTGTTGGACGCCTTGTAGGAATTGTCCTCGGTAGGCGTACCTGTGGTGTAGGTGCCCTTTGCCGCCTTCGCAACCGTTTCCACGGTGTCGCGCTTTGCAACAACGGGAAGGGTCAGCTTGTTGATCGCCGCCGCGTCGCCGAGGCCGGTGTATTCAACGGTGTAGGTACCGCCGACATCGAGGAAGAAGTTGCTTGCCGTAACTTCAGCGCCATACTTGGAGAGCGCCGCAATGCCGCTGAGGTCGATCTGGACCTTGGTGCCGTCCTTCAAGGTAAGGTCGAAGGTCTTTGCGAACCCGTCTTTGAGACCGAGCACGACGTCGACCGTCTTACCCGCCTTGGTCGCCTTGACGACAACGTTCGATGCGGTGGAAGCGGTAACCGTATCCGCAATATCCGCAAGATTGGTAACAAGTTTGAATGCAACGAAGTGCGTGGAGCCACTGCCGAGTGCGGTTGCCTGAGCAGTCGTCGCCTTTGTAGCAGAGCCGGTAGCAACGAGTTTGATGTACGCGTTCGTATCGGTGGTGCTGGTGACGGTGTAATCGTAAGCGACGTCGGGCGCTTCGAATGCAACATCGCCGGACTTGATCACAGAGGTGTTCGCGCCCGTAATGGGAGTTGCAACAACTTTGATCTTCTGGTTGGTCGCCTTGTTCTCTGCGGTGGATTCTTTGCCGTCCTTCGTAAGCCATGCCTGCTTGCCGTTGAACTCGACCATGAAGTCGTACAAGTCGGCCGTAAGAGGCGTGGTGCCGAGGGAAACTCTCGTCTTGACGGCTTCGGTGCCGCCTGTGGGAACTACATCGTGGAATGCATACGCGTTGTAGGAACCGGTAAGCGAGTTGCCGTCGGAGAAGGTCGCCTTGGTATCAAGTCCCGTCGTGTCGAAGAGTTTGCCTTCGGGCTGGACGGTCTTGGTGGGATCCTTGGTGACCTGGAAGTCCGTAATCGCACGGCCTGCAACAAAGTCCGCACCGGTGATGGTGAAGTTGCAGTATTCGCCGTAAACCACTACTTCGTAAGCGTTATCGGGAACCTTGGTCGTAACGGTGTAGACAGTATCGGCCGAACCGTCGAATTTATGAAGGGTATGACGGATCATGAATACGTCATCGGACTGATAGATGTATTCAACGTCGACCTTCGACCAATCGGTGTCGAGATTTTCACCGACCTTGGCGCCCGTCTTGGGGAACGCGCTACCCGCGCTCCAAGTGGTGCCCTGTCCGTAAACGGTCCACTCGGCATCGTTCGCAGTTGCAAGCCCGCTTGCGGGACCTGCGCCGGCCGAAGGGATGTTGGAGGTGGAAGGAAGCGCAAAGCCCGCCGCCGTTGCGATGATCCATCCGTCTTCACGGGGGAGCATACCGACGCTTGCGTTACGGATGCCCATAAGAGGGGTATCCCATGCGCTTGCGGTCGCGGGGTTATCCGTTCTCGTAAGGCCTGTGATCTGGATGTTGAGTTTGAGGCTCTGCCCCTTGACAAGGCTGCCATAGGAAACATGGTTTTCGCCAGGGATGGGAGCCTTTGCGTCGGGATAGGTCTTGCCTTCGCCGCCCGGCGTGAAGGTCGCGGGTGTGCCCCATGCTACCGTTTTGATCTGGTCGTTGAGCCCGGTATATTCATTACGCACCGCACCGCAGGAGCAGGTGTACTGACCGTTGCCTTTATCCTGCCAATCGTGATCGACGGTGACCGAATAATAATACTTCCAACGGTTGTCCTTTCCGCCTTCCGTCAAACTCTTGGGCTGATTCTTCGGGATAATATAAATTGCATATTCCCCAGCCAAGTCTTTGTCGTAAGCGCTGGAATCGACTTCGTATTCCTCCGGTTTGAGCTCATGCGCTTCGTCGTCGCCCTGATAGTAGACAACAACTTTGGCATTACTGCCCAAGGAGAAATCTTCGTGCTCTTTGAAGTTCTTGGTTTGCCCTGTGACCTCACCGTCTGCAATGGTCTTTTCCCCGCCGCACGCGAACATGCACAGCGAACAACAAAGAGCAAGCAGAAGCGTGAGAACAACTTTGAGCTTCTTCATAGTTACTTTCCCCCTAAAAAAGTTATTTTTTGCCACTTTCTTTTTATGGCAAGCAACATTTTACAACAATTTTTTTGTGATGTCAATACTTTTTCGGAAAAATTTGCACGTTTTTTGTTTTTGAGACTTTGTGCGGAGAATGTTATTATATTGTTCGCGCGTGTAGAAGGGAGGAAAGGAGAGGCAAGGGACACCACCCCCCTACCCCCCTCCTTAGGAGGGGGCACATTAACCCCCCCCCCTCGGGAGGGGTAAAATAAGGTGAGATTTCTCGACTGCGCTCGAAATGACATATTAAGAATGCGGGGCGAGTGAATGCCCCCGAGCGCAAAAAAAATTCCTCCCGAAGGAGGAAAAAGTTACTTGGTGCCGTAAAGACGGTCGCCTGCGTCGCCGAGACCGGGCAAAATGTACCCATGCTCATTCAAACATCTGTCGAGCGTGGAGGCGTAAATGGGCACGTCGGGATGCGCCGTCGCCACCGCCTCGATCCCCTCGGGCGCCGCAATGATGCACATGAACTTGATCTTCTTGCACCCGCGCTTTTTGAGCGCAGACAGCGCGTCGCACGCCGAACCGCCCGTCGCAAGCATGGGGTCGACCAACAAAACCGCGTCGTTTTCGATCCCCTCGGGAAGTTTGCAGTAATATTCGCGCGGCTCTAACGTCTCTTCGTCGCGGTACATGCCGATGTGCCCCACCCGCGCCGTGGGAAATACTTTGTGCACGCCGTTCACCATGCCGAGCCCCGCCCGCAAAATGGGCACGACGGCGACGCTCTCCTCGGGAACACGGTATTGCACCGTCCGCTCGAGCGGCGTCTCCACTTCCACGGGAACGAGCGGGAGGTCCTTCATGCTCTCGTAAGTCATCACCGTGGTGATCTCCTCGATGAGTTCGCGGAACTCCTTCATGCCCGTGTTCTTGTCCCTGAGAAAACTTACCTTGTGCCTGATGAGCGGATGATCGAAGATAAATACGTTGTCGAAATGTTTCATTTTCCTCTCCCGATTTGTTGTTCGCCCCTATGATAGCATACCCGCGCGCAAATTGCAAGACATGAATGGAATTTCCCTCGAAAGTTTGCGGGGGAAATTTCGTTAAACTCTTGACAAAGCGGGGGCGTTCTGTTACAATATCCGTCGAATTCAAAAAGGAGAACTCATACATGAAAGAATTTAACGAACTTTGCAAAGAATTCGAACAACTCGACGCGGCGACTTATACCGCCCTCCTTGCCGAGAAGTCCCTCAAACTTCTGCCCGCCCTCCATGCGGTGACGGGAGACGGTGTGGACGGCGCCGCCCTGTTTGCCTCCTTCGTGCTTGGGGCGATCGCGGCAGACGGGAAACTTTCGGAGGACGAATATCTCCTCTGCTATCCCCTGCTCCACGCCTTCTTCGGCGACGAGGTCAACTATGACGACTGCAAAACCGCGGCAAAACTGCTCCGCTCCGAGAGCCGCGCCTTCAAGAAGTCCCTCGACGAGATCGTGGACGTTTTGGGGGAACTCTCCGAAGAGCTCAAGGATGACATCGTGATCGTCTGCCTCATGATCTGCGCCCTCGACGGAAAAATTTCCCTCAAGGAAAAGAATTGGATCAAAAAATTGGTGAAATAAAAATATCGGAAGAGGGCGGCGTCCGCGGAAGTTTCCGCGGACGCCGCCCTTCTTACACGGTTATTTTCAAATATACGCGCCCTCGAAGTACTCGACTTCTCCGTTCATGACGGAGGCGACGTCGAAGCGGCAGGGTACCTCCTTGCGCAGAAGATTGCAATAACTCCATGCGATCTTGCGGTAGCGTTCCCGCTTTTTGTAGTCCACCGCCTCGGAGGGGAGGCCGTGCTCGTCGTCCGTGCGCGTCTTGACCTCCACAAAGCAATAGGTCCCCTCTTTGAAGGCAATGATGTCCGCCTCGCCGAAGGGGGTCTTATAATTTCGCTCGAGGATCTTGTACCTGTGCTTTTTGAGATATTTTACGGTAAGTTCTTCCCCGGTTCGTCCAAGAAGTTTTTTACGAAAGTCTTTCTGTGAATTTTGCATATCCCCTTCTCCCTGATCGCCCTGATGTGCTCGGCTGTGCCATAGCCGACGTTGCGCTCGAACCCATAGCCGGGATACTCCCGCGCGTACTCCTCCATGAGCTTATCGCGGTACACCTTGGCAAGGATACTCGCCGCGCCGATCGAGCAGACGAGGGCGTCCCCCTTGACGACGCTCCTTTGCGGCTGGGCGATGTCGAGGGTCATGTTGCCGTCCGTAAGCACGAAATCGGGGGAAAGTTTGAGCCCCTCCACCGCCTTCTTCATACATAGACGGGTCGCCTGCAAGATGTTGATCTCATCGATGGTCCCCTCGTCCACTTCGGACACGGAGTAGGCAAGCGCGACCTCTTTGATCTGCTCGGCAAGCGTCTCCCTCTTCTTTTTGGAGAGTTTCTTGCTGTCGTCCACGCCCAGCACCCGCTTTTCCTCGTCGAGGGGGAGAATGACGGCGGCGCAGACGACAGGCCCCGCCAAAGGACCTCTGCCCACTTCGTCCACCCCCGCCACGGCGGTGTAGCCCTGCGCGAAATATTCTCTTTCGTAAGTCAGTTCGTCCATAGCTTAAATCAGTCCCGCGTTTTGCATGTCCTCTTTCGTGTCGAGACAGACCCTTCCGAGTTTGCCCTTGCGGAAATCGTCGATGAGGGCGCGCTCCCCGCGCTCGTAATCGAATTCCCCGCCGCGGAGCAAAAATCCCCTCTTTTTGCACACCTGTTCGAGCATTTCAAGGGGAGCGCCGCCCGAAATTTCAAACCGCTCTTTGAGGCCCTGCGGATATTTTTCGCTCAGCTCCTCCAAGAGGCAGAGGGCGATCTCGTCTGTTTCGAGAATGTCGTCGTTGACGCTCCCGATATAGGCAAGGCGGCGGGCGAGGGTCTGGTCAGAAAAGGAGGGCGGCATGGTGCCGGGGGTATCCATGAGTTCGAAACTGCCGCACTTCACCCACTGTTTGCCGCGAGTGACCCCCGCTTTATCCCCCACCTGTGCCTTTTTACTGCCCGAGAGCGCGTTGATGACGGTGCTCTTGCCCGTGTTGGGAACGCCCGCAATGAGAAAGCGCAACGGCTTTTTGGAGCCCTTTTCTTTGAGACGGGCGGCCTTTTCCGCGACGAGATCCTCCATGGCGGACTGCAACGGACGGACGTTTTGCGCGGTCGCGTTGAGTTTGACGGCGTTTTTGCCACTCTCTTTCAAGAGGGTAAGAAGTTCGTCGGCTTTGCCGTCCGCAAGGTCGCACTTGTTGAAGAGAAAGAGCACGGGTTTTTGCCCCACGAGCTCTTTTAGCTTGGGGTTATAAGTAGAGGCGGGGGCGCGCGCGTCGAGCACGAACACCACCGCGTCGCAGAGTTTTAAGTTGTCCTCCATGAGCCGCATGGCCTTTGCCATGTGCCCCGGGAACCAGTGAATGAGTTTCACGAAATTACTCCATGTTCCGCACAATTCTTTGCTTGTTCCACTTCTTTTTCTCCCTTGCTGTCCCTTTTAGGTGGAGCATTGCATTCTGCCAACAGTTGATAACTGTTGGCGCAATGCGACAGGAGTGAGCGCATCAGAGGCGCGAACGGTGACCGAATGCGGGATTCCACCCGCATGAGACAGTACCCGAGCGAAGCGAGGGGGAAAGGGTTTTGAACTGCTCTCGGGAAAACCCCTCAGTCGCGCGGAGCGCGACAGCTCCCCTACAGGGGCGCCGAGACAACCCCCACCCGTCTCGCTTCGCTCGCCACCCTCCCCCTCGCAAGCGAAGGGGAGGGCTTACAGGCGACGAGCAAAGAATTGTGCGAAATTTTACTTCAACAGATCGGGCCGGTTTTTCTTTGTGATCGCAACCGACTGTTCGCGGCGCCACTTATCGATCTCGGCATGATTGCCGCTTCTGAGCACTTCGGGCACCGTCAGCCCGCGATACTCCACGGGTCGGGTGTAGTGCGGATATTCGAGCAAATTCTCAGAAAAACTCTCCTGCACCAAACTCTCGGGCGAGAGCACGCCGTCCACATAGCGCGCCACGCAGTCGGCCACCACCATGGCGGGGAGTTCCCCTCCCGTCAAAACATAGTCGCCGATGGAGAGCTCCTCATCGATAAAAAGGTCGATGGCGCGTTGGTCGATCCCCTCATAGTGCCCGCAGAGGAGGACGATGTGTTCGCGCTCGACAAGGGAGTACACCATCTCCTGCTTAAAGACCTTCCCCTTGGGCGAAAGGTAGATGCGGAGGGCTTTGTGGTCGGGGTCGACGGCCTCGATGGCGCTACCGATGGGCTGGGCGGTCATCACGAGCCCCGCGCCGCCGCCGAAGGGATAGTCGTCGCACTTTTTCTGCTTATTTTCGGTGTAGTCGCGGATGTTGACCGTTTCGATGGTAAGTTTCCCCTCTTTCACCCCTCTGCCGACGATACTGCCAAACAGCGGCGTGAACATTTCGGGAAATAGCGTTAATATGGTGATTTTCATGGTCTGTTTGAATGTGTTGTGTTCCCTTGTTGTCCCCGCGGAGCGGGCCGCTTGCCCCCTCCGTGGGAGGGGGGGAGGGGGTGGGGCGGCGAAAAACTCCTCCAAAGCGTCATGCTGCCCCGCCCGCACGTTCTATGTTGTCTAAGGGCGGCACGAGGAGCCTGCGACGAAGTAGCCGTATTGTATTTACGTAGTCCTCGTAAGCAAGTCCGCGAAGGCATCTTGGTACGTTTGGGTTTGGTTTTTTAAGCGTACTTGAACGTAACAAGATTCCCTCGGAGAATTGCCGTGTCGGACTTCGTAATTTCCCTTACGGCTCGGAATGACGCGCTTGCGGGCGGGGCGCCACCCACCCCTCAAGGGGGAGCCAAGGGGTGGCACGAGCAAAGAATTGTGCGAAATACTTTACTCCACCACGACCTCATCGAACCGCTTTTTGCAAACCGTAATGCGTTTTGCGGCAAGATCGATGTCCGCGATGACCCCTTTCACCGCGGGAAACAGCAACTCCTTGCCGTCGCGGTCGAGAAAATAAATATCGGTGGCGGCGTTTCTGATCTCCTTCAAAACGCCCAACTTTTCCCCCTCTTCGGAGAAAACTTCGAGCCCCAAGAGGTCGGCGATATAATACCTCCCCTCGCCCGGGTCGGGCGCCTCTTCGCGGGGGACGGTAAGCTCCTTTCCGCGCAGAAGTTCGGCGGCGTTGCGGTCGGGCACTCCCTTGAGCCCCAAAAACACGGCGTCCGCGCCGAAGCGCACGGAGAGAATTTTCACCTCCTCGCCGTCGATGAACACCCGCTTTAAGCCTTGGAAGTTCTCCGCGCCGTCCGTATAGGGTTTTACTTTTACCTCGCCGCGAATGCCCTGCGGCTTCACGATGAGGCCGATCGTAAGATTTTTTTCCATACTCAAAAGCCGAATACGCCGTCGACGATCTTGCGGATATTCGCCTGCGTCGTCTCCTTATCTTTTTCACTGCGCACGACGGCGACCTTTTCCCGCGCCTTGAACCGCTCGAAGAGGGCGAAATAGTTCTCCCGTATGAGTTTTTGCTTCTCGAGCGTCTCATAGCGTTCCTTGTCGCCGCGGCGGGAAACGCGTTGCATCCCCTCCTCGGGAGGAAGGTCGATGAACACCGTAAGATCGGGGGTGACCGCCTCCATCGCGGGCATATTGAGCGAAATCACCCACTCGAGGGGCACAAACCCGCCGTTGTAGGCAAATGAGGAGAGATAGAACCGATCGCACAGCACGGTGACGCCCTCGTCCAACTTTTTGAGAATACCGTTGAGCCCGTTGCGGATATGGTCGAGCCTGTCCGCGGCGAACATGGCGGCGATCGTGTGCTCGTCGGCGGAGATCCTGCCCGTAAGGCAGGTGTGGATGAGAGAGCCGAAGGGCGAATCGGTGGGTTCGCGGGTAAGGTAAACTTCCTCCCCCTTGCTCTCGAGATAATTAGCGAGGAGTTTGAGTTGGGTGCTCTTGCCGCTCCCGTCGCACCCCTCGAATACGATGAATTTCCCTTTTGTAGCCATACAGAGACAGTATAACAGATTAGAGAGGAAATGTCAATCGGAAATTTTAATGCGTCGGGCGGTTTCCTTTGGGAAACCGCCCGACGCCGCTTCCCCTCATCATTCGGGGAAAATTCTATAACATTATTATATATATCCGCGCCCCTTACTCCACCCCGCGCGCGTGCTTCAAATCGGCGATGAACAGTTTGATGTGATCGACCTCCTCCTCGGTCAGCCCGTCCACGCAGACGGTATTATGCGTTTCGATCCCGAGGAGGGCGTCTGTGGAAACGCCGAAGAACTTTGCGATCTTCACCAACATTTCCACGGACGGCAAAATGTTGTCGTTCTCCCAATTCGAAACGCACTGTTTGCTTACGTGCAGACATTCGGCGAGTTCCACCTGGCTCAGGTGCCGAAGTTTCCGCAATTTTCTGATATTTTCGTACAGCATGGCGGCTTTTCCCCCCTTTCCAAGAAAAAATTTTGCCCTTTTAGTCAATTTTTACAATACTATCGTAAAAATTTAGTTGACAAATTAAAAATACTTTAGTATAGTAATCGTGGACTTTTTCAAAAGGGAGGGTGCACAGCGATGAAAATCAAGAAGAAAACGGCGGCATTGCTTTTTGCGTGCGCCTGGGCGGTGTTCGCCCTGACGGCCTCTGTCGCCTTCCGTGCCGTAACGGCGAAGGCCTTTTCGATGGAAGAGATGAACGATGAGATCGGGATAAAGGTATATTCCACGCTCGCCAGCGTGGGAGACGATACTTTATGTGATTGGGGGATTTTTTATCGCGGCATAGAGCTGTTGACGGAAATATCCTACGAAACGGACGACGGCACAATCGGCACGGCAACAATTGAAGTTGTCGACGAAGACAATAATTTTTACACCTTCACCACAGACAGTAACGGTAGTGTAACAACGAACACGGATGACTATTCCAAACTTGTATATGAAAAACCTTTGGATACGACCGAGGACTGCGCACACGACTTCATCGCGGGCGGCGACGGAAGTTGGACCTCCATTGATGACAAGACCCACTGGGCGGAGTGTAGCAGTGGCGATTTTAAGATTCAAGTCGCCCACCGCCTCAACGGCAACGGCGTTTGCATGGACTGCGGTTATAAGCTCGTCACATCCGCCAATACCTATACGTTCAGCGGCATTCCCGATTATATCACCAACACTCCCGAAGATATTGATTCAACGGATATGTTAGTGGTGAACATCGAAGATGACGTCGCAACATTTGAGATAGAATTCACAGCCGATCTCTTTTTGGGGAGCACTTTAACGCTTTACTTGCAATGCGGCGGTGCGCTCACGGCGGGCGACGCAAACATTCCCTATACCATAGAGGTCTCTTGTGAGGATGTTCCTTCAAGCGGCTCTCTAACAACTGATTCCCCAGTGGAGGACGATAGTAAAACGGCAATTTGGACGTACACAGCGCCGACGGAATACGAAGGCGACCTCGACAGCCTCGATCCCGCCAGTTTAGTGGCAAACTTTTCGGGCACGATCACGATCACCCTGACCGTGCTTCCCGGTTGCGGCACATTTTCCGACACGTTGACCTTTTCGGCAGAGTTGATAACGCTTGACGCGGAGGAGTAACGTATGAAGACAAAGCGTATTCTATTTTTATCATCCTACATTGCCCTTGCGCTCCTTTTCGTGTTCGACCTCATTATGCTCTTTTGCATTGCGAGCATGAAGGAGGAAGCGCGTTTTACGGGCGGCGTTGTGCTCGACCCGAGCGCGCAGGACGAGCGGCCGACCGAGACCCCGACGACCATGCCCGGCGTAACAGTCGCAGGGTTCTCCTCGCTTACGATCCCGCCCGATGTGGACGCCATCGCCATCGACCTCTACAACCCCGCCGAAAACAACGGCTACTACTATATGACCTTTGAACTTCGCCTCCTCGATGAGAGCGAACAGGGCTATGAAGTACTCTTCAAAACGGGATATGTGGCGCCCGGGAAGCACATCTATCAGGTGACCCTCTCGCACAGCCTTCCCGCGGGAGAATACGATGCGCAACTGCTCATTCAACCTTACCGCATGAGGGACCTCTCCCCCACCAACAACGTTTCGGCGGCGGTAAGGTTGAAGGTGAAATGAGGTGACAACGGGCAGAGCCCGCGTCATAATAAAATTTTTTAGAGGTGTTTTTATGAAAAAGAGAAACTTGGTACTTTTCGGCTCTGCTGCCATGCTCTCGCTGGTGCTCGCCGGCTCGATCGGCGCCGTTACGGCTTTTGCCGATCAAACCCTCAGTTCGGGCGGCACTACAGAGGGAACCGTGCAGATCACTTACCAACAAGACAACGCCTGGACGGTCACGATCCCCGATTCTATGGTCATCGGAACAGCCGCAAAAGTTTCGGCAAGCGATGTAAGCATTGAAAACAGCACGACGCTCAAGGTCACGGTTTCGAGCGACAACTACTCCGGCGGCTGGAAATTGAAGAGTGATAACGGCAGCGGCGACAAGACCATCGACTATACGTTGAAAGCCGCCTCCGACGAAAGCGGGCTTACCTCTGCACCGGCTCTTGAGGACAACGGCACGGTCCTCGAGGTAAAGGCGGGCACCGTAACCGGCGAAGCAAGCATCAAGGGCGAGGTCTCGGGTTCTCCCGCCACAGGCGAGGACCCTTACAGCGATACGCTCAATTTCTCCGTCGAAGTCGTCGATGATGCCGCCTAAACCTTAGACAAGCACTATGTTTACTTTGATTGCAGTGACATTTTCGGCGCTCAAGGGGACGGCGCTTGCCGTTGCGATTGTGAACGCGGTCGTGCTTGCGGGAGCGCTCGTCTGCCTGTTCCTCGCGCGGAAGTTGAAAGCGGAGCCCGAGGAAAAACCGCGCTCCTTCTTCGACGAGCCCGAAAACTCGGACGCTCCGTCCGACAAAAAGTAACGCTAAGTAACGTTCAACAAACGAGCGGCGCGCAAGCATTTCTTGCGCGCCGCTTTTTTGTATAAAACCCCCTCCTCGGGAGGGGGATCAAGGGGGTGGGTAGCCTCGGCGCCCCTGTAGGGGAGCTGTCGAGGCGCCAGCCGAGACTGAGGGGTTTTACAAAAGCCTATCGAGAACCCTTTCCCCCGCTTCGCGGGTACTTTCCCTAAAAGGGACAGCAAGGAGGAATGCGTAAACCATTCACAATCACGTCATGTTGAGTGTAGTCGAAACATGTCCTTATTACAATGCGGCCACCCTTCGACTTCGCTCAGGGTGACGTGATTAGAACAGTGGGGCATTCAACAAAACCCCCTCCATTGGAGGGGGATCAAGGGGGTGGGCAAAGGGTTCTTTATTACTTTACCCATTCTCGAAACGCTTTGAAGGCCGAAGGGAGGGCGTAACTTTGCGCGATCTCCTCGGGAGTTGCCCAGAGGAACTGCGGGAAGAACTCCGCCGCTTCCACGAGGTAGCCCGTCATGTGCCACTCCACGTGGGTGAAGATGTGCTTTGCCCTCTTTTCGGCAAGGACTTTTCCGTAAATTGCGCTCTCGTTTTCCGCGCCGTTGGGAAACTCCCAAAGCCCCGCAAGGAGCCCCTTCTTCCCCCGCTTGCGGAGGGCGAATTTCCCCTCTTTTTTGAGAACGTATACAAAAATCTCCTCAATCTTGCGCGCCTTTTTCTCGCTATGGACGGGGAACTTTTCCTCTTCCCCCGCAAGGTGGGCAAGGCACATTGTTTGCCACGGGCAGAGCGCGCACATCGGTTCGCCGTTGGGCACGCACACGATCGCCCCGAGTTCCATGAGCGATTGGCAAAACTCCCCCGCCTCCTTGGGGTAAACTTCCCGCAAGAGCGCGGAAAATGCAATACGTGTTGCGTTTTCGTCGATATTTCGCCCGTCGGCGGTAAGGCGGGTAAGCACGCGCAACACGTTGCCGTCCACGGCGGGACAGGGCAGACCGTATGCAATGGAGCAGATCGCGCCCGCGGTGTAGTCCCCCACCCCGGGGAGTGCGCGCACCCCCTCGAAGTCGCGCGGAAAGCCCCTCTCCGCGATGATTTTTGCCGCCTTATGCAGGTTGCGTGCGCGGGAATAGTAGCCGAGCCCCTCCCACGCCTTGAAAACCTCCTCTTCGGAGGCGTTTGCCAAGGCCTCCGCGGTGGGAAATTTTTGCAAAAAGGCGGCATAGTAGCCCTTGACCGCCTCCACGCGCGTCTGTTGGAGCATGATCTCGGAGACCCATATCTTGTATGGGTCGTGCGTGCCCCGCCAAGGGAGATCCCGCTTATTTTCGCCGTACCACTTTAAGAGCGGCTCCACGGCGTTTTTTAATACCTGTATTGCATTTTGCATGATGAAAAAGTGAAAAAGGCACTTGGCGCCCCGATGTCCTCTTGCCCACCCCTTGAGGGGTGGGTGCCGACGAAGGAGGCGGAAGGGGTGTCTACATTTTGGAAAGAACACCCCCTCAGTTTCGCTTCGCTCAACAGCTCGCCCCCAAGGGGGAGCCAAGAGAATTCCCAAATGTCATTTCGAGCCGCCGAGGAACGAGGCGTGTCGAGAAATCTCTACCGCATTATAATAAGGCGAGATTTCTCCACGCGCCGCATAGCGGCTTGGTCGAAATGACAAATAAGAAGCGCGGGGCGAAATGACAAATAAAGGAATACGCGGGGCGAAATGACAATTTAGAGACACCCCACCACCCGCTAATGCGGGAGCCTACCCCTTAAAGGAACTTAAAACAGTCCGGAAATGACGCCGTTTTCGTCCACGTCGATCTTCTCCGCAGCGGGGACCTTTGGTAGCCCCGGCATCGTTAAAATGTTCCCCGTGAGCGCGACCACAAACCCCGCGCCCGCCGAAATTTTTACCTGCCGCACCGTCACCGTAAAGCCGCGCGGCGCGCCGAGTTTTGTTGCGTCGTCCGAGAAAGAATATTGCGTCTTTGCCATGCACACGGGGGTATTGCCGAAACCGAGATTTTCGAGCCGTGCGATCTCTTCTTCCGCCTCGGGCGTGTAGGCGACCCCGCTCCCGCCGTAAATTTTCGTGACGATCGCCTCGATCTTCTCCTTGATGGGAAGGGCCGCGTCATAGCAGAACTTGAAATCGCTCTTCTCCTTGCAGAGGCGCACGACCTCGCGGGCGAGCTCTTCACCCCCCTTGCCGCCCTCCGCCCAGACGGTGGAAAGACAGACGTTTACGCCGAGTTCCTTGCAACGTTCGATGACGAGCGAGATCTCCGCGTCGGTATCGGTGGGGAAGCGGTTGACCGCCACGACCGCGGGCAGACCGTACACGTTTTTGATGTTGGAGACGTGGCGCAGAAGGTTGGGAAGCCCCTCTTCAAGCGCGGGCAGGTTTTCGCAAAAGAGTTCGGTTTTCGGAACCCCGCCGTGCATTTTGAGGGCGCGCACCGTGGCGACCACGACGACCGCGCTCGGCTTCAAATTCGCAAAGCGGCACTTGATGTCGAGAAATTTCTCCGCGCCGAGGTCCGCGCCGAAGCCCGCCTCGGTGACGACGTAATCGCCGAGCTTTAACGCCGTCTTGGTGGCGACGACCGAATTGCAACCGTGCGCGATGTTGGCGAACGGCCCGCCGTGCACAAAGGCGGGGGTGCCCTCCAAAGTTTGCACGAGGTTGGGCTTTAAGGCGTCCTTGAGGAGGGCGCACATCGCCCCCGCCGCCTTGAGATCGCCCGCCGTGACGGGCTTCCCCCCACGCGTGTAGCCCACGATGATGCGCGAAAGGCGAGTTTTCAAATCGCTCAAAGAGGTGGCAAGGCAAAGAACCGCCATCACTTCGGAGGCGACGGTGATGTCGAAGCTGTCCTTCCGCGGCACGCCGTTCTTTCCGCCGCCCAAGCCGTCCTCGAGGAAACGGAGCTGGCGATCGTTCATGTCCACACAGCGGTGGAGGGTGATGCTTTCGGGGTCGATGTCGAGTTCATTCCCCTGGAAAATATGATTGTCGAGCATGGCGCAGAGGAGATTGTTCGCCGCGCCGATCGCGTGGAAGTCCCCCGTGAAATGGAGATTGATGTCCTCCATGGGCACGACTTGCGCATAGCCGCCGCCCGCGGCTCCCCCTTTGATGCCGAACACGGGGCCGAGAGAGGGTTCGCGCAGGGCGACGACGACTTTTTTGCCGATGCGGGAGAGCCCGTCGGCAAGCCCGATGGTGGTGGTCGTCTTTCCCTCGCCCGCGGGGGTGGGGGTGATCGCCGTCACGAGAATGAGCTTTCCCTCTTTGCCGCCGCGTTTCATGACGTCCAAAGAGACTTTTGCTTTATTTTTGCCATAATACTCGATGTCGTCCTCTGTCAGGCCGACTTTTTCCGCCACGTCGCGGATGTGGAGAAGGTTTGCTTCCTGTGCGATTTCAATGTCGGTTTTCATATTTTATCTCCTGTTTCGGTTTTTTGTCTTATTGTCATTTCGCCCCGCGCTCTAATCTGTCATTTCGCCCCACGCTTTCCTTTATTGTCATTTCGACCAAGCGAAGCGCGTGGAGAAATCTCACATTGTTCTAATCACGTCACCCTGCCCCACCCGCACGTTCTATGTTGTCTAAGGGCGGCACGAGGAGCCTGCGACGAAGTAGCTTGTCGAAGGGTGTCCGCATTGTAATAAGGACATTCCTCGACTGCGCTCGGAATGACGTGATTTAGAATGGCTTCGGTGGCTTCCCAATTACTGCGCGGAGCAGGGTTTCCCTGCGCAGCGCCCTCAATTTGCCGTATGCTTACGGCTTAGTGTCCGATGAAACGAACGAGACAACAAGTAAGTTGAGACGTGCGTGCAAGTTTCCTCGCACAATTATTTCCCGATGTGAGATTTCTCGACTCCGCGCTTCGCGCTCCGCTCGAAATGACATTTAGAGCGATTTGCGCATAGCACAAGGAAAAGAATTGTGCGAAACTTTACTTAAAATATCTCACTGCGCTTTCGAAAAGTTTCATATCGTACTTGCCGAGGACGTTTTGATAGAGCCCCCTGCCCTTCCGCTCCGCGTGCCCCATTTTGCCGAACACACGGCCGTCGGGAGAGAGGATCCCTTCCACCGCAAACGCGCTCCCGTTGGGGTTGAACCGCACGTCCATGGTGGGCTCTCCCCTGAGATCGACGTACTGCGTCATGATCTGTCCTTTTGCGGCGAGTTTTTTGACGAGGTCCTCGCTTGCAACAAATTTCCCCTCGCCGTGGGAGATGGGCACCGAGTAGATCTCGCCCGGGTTCACCCCCGCAAGCCAAGGCGAATTGACCGAACTTACCCTTACTTGCACGATGCGAGATTGGTGCCGCCCGATCGTGTTATAGGTGAGGGTAGGACATGTTTCGTCTGTATCGATGATCTTCCCATATGGCACGAGGCCGAGTTTGATGAGCGCCTGGAAGCCGTTGCAGATGCCGCCCATGAGCCCCGAACGCTGGTCAAGAAGGGTCTCCACCTCGAACTTCACCTCGGGGTTGCGGAAGAACGCCGTAATGAACTTGCCCGAGCCGTCCGGTTCGTCCCCGCCCGAAAATCCGCCCGGGAGAAAGACGATCTCGGTATATTTGCACAGCTGTGCGAACTCCTCCACCGAGCGCGCCACCTCGTCCGCCGTGTTGTTGCGCACGACGAACACCGTGGCCTTTGCGCCCGCGTCCTCAAACGCCTTGGCGGTGTCGTATTCGCAGTTGGTGCCGGGGAAAACGGGAATGAGCACGCGCGGGCGGGTGTAGCGCACGTCGGGCACGAGGAGGGAAGGACGGGAATAGGTGCACTTTTCCACCTTCCCCTGCGGCGTTTGGATGTTGCAGGGGTACACTCCCTCCAGCCTGTCCTCGTAAATTTTTTGCAATTCTTCGAGGGACAGCCTCTCCTTGCCGCGGGAGATGACGGGCTCCTCCGTCGTCTCTCCGAGGAGAATTCCCACCCTGCAGGGCGCGCGGAGTTCGAGCACGAACGACCCATAGAGATAGCCGAAAATGCGAACCATATCGACTTTTGCGCCGTAAGCAAAGCCGATTTTATTGCCGAGCGCCGCTTTGAGCACCCCCTCCGCCACGCCGCCATAGGTGGGCGTGAATGCGGAGGCGACCTTCCCCTCCCTCATGAGGCGGGTGACGGTAGCGAAATTTTCGAGCAAAGAGGAGGGCACGGGCAGGCCGTTTTCATCGTATTCGGGCGAAAGCAGAACGACCTTGTGCCCCGCCGATTTGAATTCGGGCGAGACGACCTCTGCCGCCTTCCCCGTGGTCACGGCAAAGGAGACGAGGGTTGGCGGAACGTCGATGTGCTCGAAGGTGCCGCTCATGGAATCCTTTCCGCCGATTGCGGCGACGCCCAAATCGAGTTGCGCCTTGAACGCGCCGAGAAGGGCGGCAAGGGGCTGTCCCCAACGCTTGGGGTCCTTTTGCGGCTTCAAAAAATATTCCTGGAAACTGAGATAAACATCCTCGAAACTCGCGCCCGTTGCAATGAGTTTGCAAAGGCTCTCCACCACCGCAAGGTATGCGCCGTGGTAGGGGCTCTTTTCGAGAACATAGGGGTTTCCGCCCCACGCCATATAGGAGACGGTGTCGGTGTGCCCCTCTTCGACGGGCAGGAGATGCACCATCGCCTGCGGAGGGGTCATCTGGTATCTTCCGCCAAAGGGCATGAGCACGGTGCCCGCGCCGATGGTCGAATCGAACCGCTCCGAAAGCCCCCGCTTGGAGCAGACGT
The DNA here is from genome assembly GCA_947630325.1 of uncultured Clostridia bacterium. Classification (GTDB taxonomy): domain Bacteria; phylum Bacillota; class Clostridia; order Christensenellales; family Borkfalkiaceae; genus Gallimonas. Next base: position 91,144 of record CANRHB010000005.1, on the reverse strand, counting down.
TGAGGTCGCCCGCAAGCGAAATGTGACCCTGTGTGAAGTTTTGCGGGACCTCCCTTTGATAATCTTGATATTTTTCGGGGGCGACGGAGATGTGCTTCTCCGCGCCGTTGGAGTTCAAAAAGGTGCGCGCAATGTCGACAACCGTCCTGCCCTTCCACCGCATTTTAAGGCGGGGCTCCTCTGTAACGGTCGCAACCACCGTCGCCTCGAGATTTTCGGCTCCCGCAAGGGCGATGAATTTTTCGGCGTCCTTTTCCTCCACGACGACCGCCATGCGCTCCTGCGATTCGGAGATGGCCAGCTCTGTGCCGTCGAGCCCGTCGTACTTTTTGGGCACGCGGTCGAGGTCGATGTCGAGCCCGTCGGCAAGTTCGCCGATCGCAACGGACACCCCGCCCGCGCCGAAGTCGTTGCAACGCTTGATAAGGAGGGTCGCCTCGCTGTTGCGGAAGAGGCGTTGGAGTTTCCGTTCCTCGGGGGCGTTCCCCTTTTGCACCTCCGCGCCGCAGTGGGAGAGCGATTGGAGAGTGTGGGACTTGGAGGAACCCGTGGCTCCCCCGCAACCGTCTCTGCCCGTTCTGCCGCCGAGCAGAATGACTTTATCGCCGGGGACGGGCGTCTGCCGACGCACGTTCTTCTCGGGCGTCGCCGCGATGACGGCGCCGATCTCGAGCCGCTTTGCGGTGTACCCCTCATGATAAATTTCGTCCACCTGCCCCGTGGCGAGCCCGATCTGGTTGCCATAGGAGGAATAGCCCGCCGCCGCCGTCGTCACGAGTTTGCGCTGGGGAAGTTTCCCCTCCATCGTCTCCGAAACGGGCCTTGTGGGGTCGCCCGCGCCCGTCACGCGCATGGCGGCATAGACGTAACTTCTCCCCGAGAGAGGGTCGCGGATCGCCCCGCCGATGCAGGTGGCGGCTCCGCCGAAGGGCTCGATCTCGGTAGGATGGTTGTGCGTTTCGTTTTTGAAGAGGAGTAGATAGTCCTCCTCTTTGCCGTCCACGTCCGCCTTTATTTTGACGGTGCAGGCGTTGATCTCCTCGCTCTCGTCGAGCTTTTCGAGCAGTCCCCTCTTCTTGAGGACCTTCGCCGCGATCGTGCCGATGTCCATCAGATTGACGGGCTTTGTGCGGCCGATCTCCTCCCGTGCCGAAAGATATTCTTCATACGTATGCTGTAAAAGGGGGTCGACGAAGGAAACTTTGTCGATGGTGGTGAGAAAGGTGGTATGGCGGCAGTGATCGGACCAATAGGTGTCGATCATGCGGATCTCGGTAAGCGTGGGGTCGCGCCGTTCGCTCTTGAAATATTTTTGGCAGAAGGCGATGTCGTCGCCGTCCATGGCAAGGCCGTACTTTTCGAGAAACCTTTCCAGCGCGGCGCGGTCCATTTGCAAAAAGCCATGCAAGGTCTCCACTTCGGTGGGAACGGCGTGGGAGAGTTTGAGCGTTTCGGGCTTTTCGAAACTCGCTTCGCGGCTCTCCACGGGGTTGATGACGTACCGTTTTACCGTTTCGAGTTCTTGCTCGGAGATTTGGCCGTAAAGGGCGTATATCTTCGCGGTGCGCACGAGGGGGCGGTCCCCCTTCGAAAGAAGCTGGATGCACTGTGCCGCGCTGTCCGCGCGCTGGTCGAACTGCCCCGGCAGATATTCCACGCAGAATGCCTGCGCGCCCGCAAGATCGAGTTTTTCGGAGGTTTCGTCCATCTGCGGCTCCGAAAACACCCGCTTTACCGCCCTTTCGAAGAGTTCGGGAGAGATGTCCTCGGCGTCGTAACGGTTGACGATGCGAATGCGTTCGGCCGCCACGCCCAAAAACTCGCGCACGTCCGCAAGCAGTTTTTGCGCTTCACTGTCGAATCCCTGTTTCTTTTCAACGTAAATTCTGAAAACCATGATTTTATCCCGCCATGCGTAAAATTCGGTTTTTATTTCAATGCGTCGAGGGCGCGTTTGCCGATGTCGCGGCGCATGTAGGCGTTTGCAAACGAGATGCGCCCCGCAAGTTCATAGGCGCGCGTAACCGCTTTTTCGAGCGTCTCCGCCTTCGCCACCGCGCCGAGCACCCTGCCGCCTGCCGTGAGAAGTTTTTCCCCGTCGCGCTTTGCGCCCGCAATGTAAATTTCCTCCCCTTCCGACGTCTTGGGAAGGGTGATTTCGTAACCTGTATCGTATTTTTGGGGGTAGCCGTCGCTTGCAAGCACCACGCAACAGGCAGCTCCTTTTTCGAATTCCACCTCTTCCTCTTTGAGGGTCCCCTCTCTGCACGCCTGCATGACGGTAAGAAGGTCGCTCTTGAGAAGAGGCAACACGACCTGCGTTTCGGGGTCCCCGAAGCGGCAGTTATACTCGATGACCTTTGGTCCCTTGGGGGTCAGCATGAGCCCGAAATAGAGGCACCCTTTGAAGGTCCTCCCCTCCTCCTTCATCGCGCGGACGGTGGGCAGAAAGATGGTTTTCATGCATACGTCTGCGATTTCGGGGGTGTAATAGGGGTTGGGCGCGACCGTTCCCATGCCGCCCGTGTTGAGCCCCTTGTCGCCGTCCTTCGCGCGCTTGTGGTCCATGGAGGAGACCATGGGGACAACGGCATTGCCGTCCGTAAAGGAGAGAACGGAGACTTCGGGCCCTGTTAAAAATTCCTCGATGAGGACGCGGCTCCCGCTTTCGCCGAAGATCTTTTTTACCATCATGTCCTCGACCGCCCCCTTCGCCTCCTCGAAGGAGTTCACGATGACCGCCCCCTTGCCGAGCGCAAGCCCGTCCGCCTTGACAACGGTGGGATAGTCGCAGGTTTTAAGGTAGGAGAGCGCCGCGTCGGGCTGGGTAAAGACACAAGCCTTCGCCGTGGGAATGTTGTATTTTTCCATGAGTTGTTTGGAAAATACCTTACTGCCTTCGAGAATGGCGGCGTTTTTTGTGGGGCCGAAGCAGGGCACGCCGATCTCCTCTAACCTGTCCACGAGCCCCAAACAGAGCGGATCGTCGGGGGTGACGACGGCAAAATCGGGTTTATGCTCCTTGGCAAAGGCGACAATGCCCTCGATGTCGGTCGCCTTTATCGGAAAACATTCCGCGTCCTGCGCGATACCGCCGTTGCCGGGCAGACACCAGATTTTTTCGACCGTTTTGTTTTTTTTGAGGGATTTTATGACGGCGTGTTCTCTTCCGCCTCCCCCGATCACTAAAAGGTTCATACTCTGCTCCTTTTTTCGTGTGTTATGTTGTTGGGTTTTGCCCACCCCCTTAGTCCCCCTCCGGTGGAGGGGGTTCCGCCTGCTGTCCTCCGCGGAGCGGGGGAAAGTGGCGAACGCAGTGAGACAGGTGACTCTCTTGGCTGCCCCTTGAGGGGGAGCTGTCGAGGCGCCAGCCGAGACTGAGGGGGTGTTTTGTTCAAATTGCACACACCCCTTCCGTCACGCTTCGCGTGACACCCACCCCTCAAGGGGTGGGCAAGGGGGGAAAAGCAAAGAATTGTGCGAAACTCTCAGTGGTGAAACAGTCTCATTCCCGTAAAGCACATGACCATGTTGTGGCGGTCGGCCGCTTCGATGACGAGATCGTCCCTGACTGACCCGCCCGGTTCGGCCACATAGGTGACCCCGCTCATATGCGCGCGCTCGATGTTGTCCGCAAACGGGAAAAAGGCGTCGCTCCCGAGAGAAACCCCCGTGATCCCCGCAAGATACTCCTCTTTCTCCTCCTTGGTGAAGGGCGCGGGCCGCACGGCAAAGTTCTGCCGCCAAACCCCCTCCCCCGTCACCTCCTCGGGGTTGTCCGAAAGATATAAGTCGATGATGTTGTTCTTTTCGGGCCGTCCGACCCCCTCCGCAAATTGCAGGGAGAGCACCTTCTCGTGGCGGCGCAAATGCCAAAGGTCCGCCTTCTGCGCGGCAAGACGGGTGCAATGGATGCGCGATTGCTGGCCCGCGCCCACGCCGATCGCCTGTCCGTCCGCGGCAAAGCACACCGAATTGCTCTGCGTGTATTTGAGGGTGATGAGGGCGATGATGAGGTCGGTCGCCTTCTCCTCGGGCAGATTTTTATTTGCGGTGACGATGTTGGTAAGGAGTTCTTTGTCGATCTTGAAATTGTTGCGCCCCTGTTCAAACGTAATGCCGAACACCTGCTTGCGTTCGATGGGCTCGGGAGTGTAGGAAGGGTCGATCTTGACGATGTTATATCCCCCCTTCCGCTTGCCTTTCAAAATTTCAAGCGCCTTGGGGGAATATGCGGGCGCGATGATGCCGTCCGACACCTCGCGCGCGATGATTCTTGCCGTCACCTCGTCGCACTCGTCCGAAAGGGCGATGAAGTCGCCGAAGGAGGACATTCTGTCCGTCCCCCGCGCCCGTGCATAGGCGCAGGCAAGCGGGCTGTCGTCCAAGCCCTCGATGTCCTCCGCAAAACAACTCTTTTTGAGGTCGGGGGGCAGGAGTTTTCCGATCGCCGCCGACGTGGGCGAGACGTGCTTGAAACTCGTCGCCGCGACCTGCCCCGTGCTCTCCTTGATCTCTTTGACGAGCTGCCACGCGTTGAAGGCGTCGAGAAAGTTGATATATCCCGGCCTGCCGTTGAGAATTTCCACGGGGAGATCGCTCCCGTTTGCCATAAAAATTTTCGCGGGCGTCTGGTTGGGGTTGCAACCGTATTTGAGGGTGAATTCTTTCATGATCTACCTCCCGTTCTTGTTGAAGATCACCTGTTCGCTCTCCCCCGTTTTGAGGTCGTAAGCGCGGCAGACGAGGGAAATTTTGTTCTCTTCGTTGAGGTTCTCCCAAATTTCACCTGCGAACTCGTTGAGGTCGTTCGGTATGATCACCGCCTCGGGCTCCCCCTGGAAGGAGGGCAACGGGTCGCCGTTTTTCTCATACGTATGTAAAAAATGCCCCGTTCCGTTCACTCCTTCGTACACAAAGAAGAAGCGGTTGCACTTTTTGCCCGTCTTTTCGGCGCTCTTTAGAATGGACATTTCATACACGAACGCCGACGCCTTTTGGGGCAGGTGCAAAAGAGCACTGATGCGGGGGGTGAAGTTGGGAGCGTCCGGTTCGAAGGCGCGCCCCATCAGCCCGTGGCGGAAGCAATGCCCCGCTTTTAGCGACTGCTCGATGGTGTCCGTCTGGTCGCCGTTGGTGACGATGACGTTCTTCCCCACCACTTTGACGGGGGAATAGAGAATGAGGGAGGGATCGGTGACCTTGGAAGGGTCGAAGGGCTCCGTCCTGATCTCGTCTCCGTATGCGGTAAACACGCGGTTGCGGGAGTTTTCGCTCCTGCCCATGATGAAGTAAGCAAACATTGCTTTTCTGCCGTTGCTCGACTTCCCCACCACGATCCCGCGCCCGGGATAGACATTGTTTTTGAGAATACGTCCGATGTTTTTTCTGATATATGGCATTACTTTTCTCCCGAAAGTTTTTTACAGACTTCTTCGATGGCGGCGGGATAGATGACCCACTCCGCCTCGCGCATGACCCGCTTTTGCAAGGTCTCGGGGGTGTCGCCCTCCTTGACCTCCACCGCCTTTTGCGCGAGGATGGGGCCCCCGTCGCACTCCGCCGTGACAAAGTGCACCGTCGCGCCCGTCACCTTGACCCCCGCTTTGAGCGCCGCCTCGTGCACGTGCAACCCATAGTAGCCCACGCCGCCGAAACTCGGCAGAAGCGCGGGATGAATGTTGAGAATGCGGTTTTGATAACGAGAGACGAACGCAGGGCTCAAAACGGACAGAAAGCCCGCAAGAACGACAAGCTCTATCCCCCGTTCTTTGAGCAAGGATAACATCTTCTCCTCCCGCTCCGCGCGGTCGGGAATTTCTTTGCGGTCGAACACGGCGGTGGGAAGTCCCACTCTGTTTGCGCGGGTGATGGCGTATGCGTCCGCACGGTCAGAGATGAGAAGGACGATTTCGCCGTGGGGCAAGAGCCCCGCCTCCCACGCGTTGTAGACGGCTTGGAAGTTGGTGCCGCCGCCCGAGCACAACACAGCGATCTTTACCTTATGTGACATGATATCAGCTCCGCGTTACAAAAGTTCCACGCCGCCGCCCGAGACGATCTCGCCCAAGATGTAGGCGTTTTCGCCGTGCGCGTGCAAAATTTCAAGCGAACGGTCGACGTCCTCTCTCGCCACCGTAATGCTCATCCCGACCCCCATGTTGAAGGTGTTGAACATGTCGTGTTGCGGGATCTTCCCGCGCTCCTCGAGAAGCGAGAAGATCGGGGGCGTTTGAACGTTGCGCTTTTGTATCTTTACCCCCAAACCCTTGGGCAGGGAGCGGGGCATGTTTTCATAGAAGCCGCCGCCCGTGATGTGCGAAATGCCCTTTACCTTGACCTGTTCAAGAAGAGCAAGCACGGTTTTTACATAGATTTTCGTGGGGGTAAGAAGGGTTTCGCCGAGCGATTTTCCCCCGAGTTCTTTTACGGGAGCGCGAAGGTCGCAACGCTCGACGTCGAACACCTTCCGCACGAGGGAAAAGCCGTTGGAGTGCACCCCGCTCGAGGGAAGGGCGAGCATGACGTCCCCCTCTTTTACCGCGTTTTTATCGACCATGTTGCATTTATCGGCGATCCCCACGGTGAAACCCGCGAGGTCGTAATCCTCCTCGGGCATGATCCCGGGGTGCTCGGCAGTCTCCCCGCCGATGAGGGCGCAACCCGCTTGCACGCACCCCTCCGCAACGCCGCCGACGATTGTAGCGATCTTTTCGGGGACGTTCTTCCCGCAGGCGATGTAGTCGAGAAAGAAGAGAGGCTTTGCGCCGCAACAGATGACGTCGTTCACGCACATGGCAACGCAGTCGATGCCGATCGTGTCGTGCTTGTTCATGAGAATGGCGAGGCGGAGTTTGGTGCCCACGCCGTCGGTCCCCGAGACGAGCACGGGTTCCTTCATTCCCGCAACGTGCAGGGGAAAGAGACCGCCGAAGTCGCCGACGTTTTCGAGCCCCTCGGCAAGGGTGCGGCGGATGTGCCCCTTCATGAGTTCCACCGAGCGGTATCCCGCGGTGATGTCCACCCCCGCCTCCTTGTAACTTTCGCTGTAACTGTCTTTTATCATAATTCTTCCTTTTTTGTGATGATTGGGGTCGAAAAGCACGCTCTCAACGCGTCATGCTGAGCCGTAATGTAGGTACGCAGTTCGTAAAAGCGAATCCGCGAAGGCATCTTGGTACGTTTGGGTTTGGTTTTGAACGTACTTGAACGTAACAAGATTCCCTCGGGGAATTGCCATGTCGGACTTCGTAATTTCCCTTACGGCTCGGAATGACGCAGGTTTGGTCGGTTAAAACGTACTTGAACGTAACAAGATTCCCTCGGGGAATTGCCATGTCGAACTTCGTAATTTCCCTTACGGCTCGGAATGACGCAGACGGACGAGTTTGCCCACCCCTTAGTCCCCCTCCAATGGAGGGGGTTCCGTAAAAGGCGGCTTCGCTCCCCCGCTTGAGATCCCCATGGGGGAGGGAGAAAAGAAACGCGTGAACTTATTTCCTATATTTCGGGTTTTCCGAAATGGGGCGTTCCCAGCGTTCGAAACGGCTCTTTGCCGAGACCGTGGGCTCCTCGGTGGGATAGTTGCCGTCGAAACACGCCGTGCAAAATCCCGTGCCGTCGCCCCCCGTTAAATAGGCGACTTTGGAAAGATCGAGATACCCCACGCTGTCCGCGCCGATGATGGCGGCGATCTCCTCCACGCTGTGGTGGCAGGCGATGAGATTTTCCCGCGAGTCGATGTCCGTGCCATAGTAGCAGGGGTTGAGAAAGGCGGGCGCGGACGAGAGCATGTGCACTTCCTTCGCTCCCGCGCTTCGAAGCATCTTCACAATGCGCGCGCAGGTGGTGCCGCGGACGATGGAATCGTCCACGAGGACGACCCGCTTCCCCGCGATCGCAGACTTCAACACATTGAGTTTGATGCGCACCCTGTCCTCGCGGGCGGCCTGTCCCGGAGCGATGAACGTCCTGCCGATGTACTTGTTTTTGATAAAGCCGATGCCATAGGGAATGCCCGACGCCTCGGCATAGCCGTAAGCGGCGTCTAAGCCCGAATCGGGCACGCCGACCACGATGTCCGCGTCGAGATGATATTGCCTAGCAAGGAACCGACCCGCCTGCTTCCGTGCCTCGTGCACCGAACAGCCCTCGATGACCGAATCGGGACGGGCGATGTAGAGATATTCGAACACACACAGATGCTTCCCCCTGCCGCAGTGGGAGCGGTCGGAAAAAACGCCGTCCTTGGTAAAGACGAGCATTTCGCCGGGCTCTACTTCGCGGATGAGGGTCGCGCCCACGCTGTCGAGCGCGCAGCTCTCGGAGGCGACGATGTACGCCCCGTCCTCCCGCCTTCCATAGCAGAGGGGGTGGAAGCCGAAGGGATCGCGCACGGCGAGGAGTTTGCTCGGGGACATCACGAGGAGGGAATACGCCCCCTTGAGCCTGTCCATGGCGGCGAGGACCGCTTCCTCGATGGAGCCGCGCTTGACACGCTCTTTGGTGATGATGTAGGAGATGACCTCGCTGTCCGACGTGGAGTGGAAGATACTGCCTTCGCTCTCGAGTTCGTCGCGCAGTTCGGAGGCGTTGACGAGGTTGCCGTTGTGGGCAAGCGCCATGTTCCCCTTCAGGTGGTTGACGACAATGGGCTGGGCGTTCTCCCTTCCCCCGCTTCCCGTGGTGGAATAGCGCACGTGTCCGATCGCCAAATTCCCCTCGCCGAGTTTTTTGAGAATGTCCTCGGTGAACACGTCGTTGACGAGCCCCGCGTCCTTATAGGTGTGAAAGACGCCGTCGTCGTTGACGACGATCCCTGCCGACTCCTGCCCGCGGTGTTGGAGGGCGAAGAGAGCATAGTATGCGGTAGAGGCAACGTCCTGCTTTTGGGGTGCGAAAATGCCGAACACCCCGCATTCTTCATGAATTTGCGACATAACAACTCCTGATGAACGTCCCTCCATGGGACGGAGCATGATTTGGCCTTGCCCCCTCCTAAGGAGGGGGTAGGGGGTGGTGCGTATTTCCAATATGTCATTTCGAGTGGAGCGAAGCGGAATCGAGAAATCTCACATTATTAAAACAAGGTAGAGATGTCTCGACAAGCTCGACATGACATTTTAAGAAAAATGCGCGAGGCGACATGACATTTTAGGAAAGGTACGCGAGGCGACATGACAAGTTTATTTTACTCTCCCGTCACGCGCTTGAAAATTTCCTGATAAGCCGCCTCCACGCCGCCCATGTCGCGGCGGAAACGGTCTTTGTCGAGTTTTTCGCCCGTCTGCGCATCCCAGAAACGGCAGGTGTCGGGGGAAATTTCGTCGGCAAGCACGATCTCGCCGCTCGGCAGACGCCCGAATTCGAGTTTGAAATCGATGAGCCGCACCCCCAAGTGCAGGAAGTATTCCTTCAACACTTCGTTGACTTTGAACGCGTACTGTTTGATGGTTTCGATCTCCTCTTTGGTGGCGAGTTTTAAGGCGAGCGCGTGATAGCTGTTGAGGAGCGGATCGTCGAGCGCATCGCACTTATAGGAGAATTCGATGGTGGGCTCGTCGAACACGATGCCCTCGGGAACGCCGTAACGCTTTGCAAAGGAACCCGCGGAGACGTTGCGGATGATGACTTCGAGCGGGACGATCTTCACCTTTTTGACGAGGGTGTCGCGTTCGGAGAGTTCTTTGACAAAGTGGGTGGGAACCCCCTTCTTCTCGAGAAGTTGCATGAGCATGTTGGACATGCGGTTGTTGACGACGCCTTTGCCCGCAATGGTGCCCTTTTTGAGCCCGTTGAAAGCGGTGGCGTCGTCCTTGTAGGAGACGATGCAAAGGGTCTCGTCCTCGGTGGCGAAAACCTTCTTCGCCTTGCCTTCATAGAGCTGTTCTTTCTTTTCCATGATGTTTATTCTCCTTTTGTTTTCACGCGTTTATTTTCTCCTTCTCCCCTTGCCCACCCCTTGAGGGTGGGTGTCGCGCGCTTTGCGCGTGACGGAAGGGGTGTCAGCCGAAAATAAACGCCGTGAAGAAACTTTCTTTGACGGTTTAACTTAAATTATCCTCTCGTTCGCCTTGTCAGACAATAAGCCGTAAGAATGCGGCAAATTGTGGGCGTTGCCGCAGGGGGACCCTGCTCCGCGCAGTAATTGGGGAATGCCCTCTCGGCGCCCCTGTAGGGGAGCTGTCGAGGCGCCAGCCGAGACTGAGGGGTTGGGAACCCTTTCCCCCTCGCTTCGCTCGGGTACTTTCCCTAAAAGGGACAGCAAGGCGCCGCCCACCCCCTTAATCCCCCTCCCACGGAGGGGGTTTGCGCGACCTGCCCGCGTCATTCCGCCCCGCCCGCGCGTTCTGTATTGTCTAAGGGCGGCACGAGGAGCCTGCGACGAAGTAGCCGTAACAGAAATTACGAAGTCCGACATGGCAACTCTCCGAGGGAATCTTGCTACGTCCAAGTACGCTTAAAACCAGACCCAAACGTACCAAGATGCCTTCGCGGATTCGCTATCGGGACTGCGTAAATACATTTCGGCTCAGCATGACGCTAAAAAGAGCCTTTTTGGCGCCCCTTATTTCGTATACTTTCCAAATACTGCGCTGTCCTTTTGGAGGACTTCGGAGACGGTCTTTTTGCGGAACGCAACAAGTTTTTTGGAAAGTTCTTCATCCCCCACAGCCAAAATTTCGGCCGCGAGATAGGCGGCGTTCTTTCCCCCGTCGATGGCGACTGTGGCAACGGGGATCCCCGAGGGCATCATCACGGTAGAGAGAAGCGCGTCCATACCGCCCAATGTGCCGCCGCCCACGGGAACGCCGATGACGGGCAAGACGCAATTCGCCGCAAATGCGCCCGCAAGGTGCGCCGCCATTCCCGCAACGCAGATGATGACGCCGACGCCGTTCTCCGCCGCCCCCTCCGCAAACGTCTTTGCGGCCTCGGGGGTGCGATGTGCCGAATAAACATGCACCACATAGGGAATGCCGAACTCTTTGAGAACGCCGAGCGCCTTTTCCGCAACGGGAAGATCGGAATCGCTTCCCATGATGACAGCAACTTTCTTCATACTTTTCTCCTTAAACAATAAAAAAGAGCAGTTTTTCTCTGCGCGAAAAAAACTGCCTATCTGAGAACGAACCCATTGGTCTTTTTATCCCGCTTCAAGCGGGAGCCCACTCTTTTCATGTCACCATTATAGTACACGGCGGCGAAATAAGTCAAGCGTTCGGCGAGTGAAAATATTGTTCTCATTTTGTGACATGAAACGTTCGCTTTTTGTGACATTGAAAAGGGCTCCGCACGCCCGCGGGAGCCCCTGCTTTTTCTTTATTTTTGGTTAAACTTTTTGCGCACGAACCAATCGGTGACCCGCTCGGGGAGCATTCTTCCCGCAAGCCGCAAAAAGTTGTTCTTCCCGCCTGCCGCCGAGACGGTGGGCGGGTTGCGCTTTTGCGTAAGCCTGATGATGCTGTCCGCAACGAGGGAGGGGGTCATTCCCCCCTGCTCCATGTTCGCAAGCGCGGCGGAGGCTTTTTTCACCGAGGAGGTATATCCCTTGCTCTCCTCCGCATTGTATACTTTGCGGCTGTAGGTGAAGTCGGTGGAAGTCCCCCCGGGAAGAAGCGCCAACACCCGCACCCCTTGGCGGCGGAGTTCCATGTCCGCCTCCCGCGCAAGCATACTCAGCGCCGCCTTGGAGGAGGAATAGAACCCGTCGTATGGAATGGGGAAATCTCCCCCCATGGAGCCGACGAGGATCGCCCTCCCCTCCCGCTTTTTGAGGTAGGGCGCCGCCGCCTTGATCGCCTCGATCGCGCCGAAATAGTTCACCTCGAAGAGATAGCGGTAGTCCCCGCTCTTGGCGTGTTCGAGAGGCGCGGCCATGGAAAAGCCCGCCGAATAAATGAGAAGGTCGATCCCGCCGTACTCCTCCCCGATCTCTGCGATCGCCTTTTCGAGCTCCCCTTCCTGCGCGGCGTCCGCGGTGCGGGAGAGAATGCGCTCCCCCTTAAAGGGAGTGCGGGAGAGATTGATGACCGTATAACTCTTTGCGTGCAGTTTCAAGGCGGTCTCCCTGCCGATGCCAGACGAGCCGCCCACGACGACGGCGACCCGCCTTCCCTTGCGCGGAGGGTGCGCTTCCGCCGCGGGCTCCGCTTTTTCTTCCGTCTGCTCTTTGATTTCCCGTTTCATAACATGAATTATGGGCAAGGAAAAAATTTCTATTCAACCGAGGGCGACGTCGAGGAGCATCATCACGCAAAAACCAAAGATGACGCCCGCCGAGGCGAGGGTCTTGCTCTTTTCAAAGCACTCGGGAATGAGCTCGGAGCAGACGACGGCGATCATCGCGCCCGCCGAAAAGGAGAGCGCCCACGGCATGAGCCCCGCGATGAAGGAGGCGGCGAGCGCCCCTAAGATACAGGCGGGGATCTCCACCGCGCCCGAGCCCTGCGAAAAGAGGAAACTTTTAAGCGGGCTCATTCCCTTTGCGCGGAGGGGAAAGGCGACGCACATGCCCTCGGGGAAGTTCTGTACGGCGATCCCCACGCCGAGCAGAAGCGCGGAGAGGGTCCCCGCTCCCCCCGCCGCCTGCGCGAACGCCACCCCCACCGCCATGCCCTCGGGAATGTTGTGGAGGGTGACGGCAAGATACAAAAGGGCGCACTTTCTGTCCCCTATCCTTTTGAAGCGGAATTGGGAGCGGGAGAGAAGGACGTCCGAAAGGACGATGAACCCCCCGCCGAGCAGAAAGCCGAGGGTGACGGTGACATAGGACGGGAGCGCGGTCTGATAGTCGATGGCGGGCAGAAGCAGGGAAAAGAAACTTGCCGCGATCATGATCCCCGCGGCGGCTCCCGTGAGAAAGACGAACGCCTTTCCCCCTCCCTTGCGGGAGAAAAACACGGCGGCGGCCCCGAGCGCCGTCATAAAGTACATGAAGAGAGAGACAAGAAAGGCTTGAAGAACAGGATCGGATTGCATTCGTAAAACCTCCCGCCGCTTTTTCTTGCGGCGCAGTCACTTTATGCTATGCAAAAAAGGGGAAGGCGGGTGCACCGAAGGGGCGGCTTCCCGCGACCTGAGGAGGTCAAAATAGAACAACCTGCACAAATTTCGGCGGTGAAATTTTTCACAAAAAATTCATCTATGATATTGACATTTCGAAAAATGTGTTCTATAATAGGATAAAACAAAACAAATTGGGGGAAAGTTTTTATGGCATTTTTGGCAATCGGCATCGTCACGCTGTTTTTGACGAGTTTCATGGTCATCTATTACGGCTACCTTTTCAAAAACACCGATCATGACGTTTCCTTCTTCTTCAGTGTGGGGATCATCTCCATCGTGATGAATCTCTTCACCAATATGAGCGCAAGCGCGGCTGTCCTTTCGATCCTCTATCTCATCATTGCGCTTGTATTCCTCGGCGTCGGATTTGCGATCGACCTCCACGGCTCCATCGCCTTCTACAGTTCCATCGGCGGTTGGTTCAAAAAGGTTTTCTGCGACGCCGCGACCCTTCCTTGGACCCTCCTCTGCTTCATCCTTTCGCCCGTGGGCATCGTGCTCTTCTTCGTGTTCTATAACTCCGACCACGAGCGCGCCCTCCTCTGCGGGAAAGCGGGTATCTGGGGGCTCTTCATCGAACTCCTGCTCGTTTGGATGGTGCTTGGTCTTGTGAGCGGCATCAACTCCATCGGTGCGGTGGAAACGGCCGCACTTGCTACTGTTCTGTAATTTGATAAAATTTAAGCGCCCGCGCGGGAATTCCCGCGCGGGCGCTTTTTCATGTCCTTCTTATTCAATTTCGAACTTATAGGAAGTGACCGACTTGTACTCCTCCCCCGCGCCGAGGTAAGAGGAGAAGATCGCCGCATACTCGGACACGTTCACGTTGTTGGGGATCGCCTGCGTCTCGAGGCAGAACGCCGCCCGCTTGCCATAGTAGGCCGTCTTGCCCTGCTGGTGCAAGCCGTTTCCCGTGTAGAGCTGGACGGCGGGAAGGTCGGTAAAACAACTCATCGAAATGCCCGTCTTGGGGCTCTTTGCAACGGCGTATTTCACAAACGCGCGATCCCTGTTTTTGAGAACGTGGCAATGATCGTACCCGTTGCCCTGCTTGAGGTCGATGTCATCCGCCTCGACGTCCTGCCCGATTTTTTTGGGCGTATTGAAATCGAAGGGAGTTCCCGCCACCTTGCGGAAGCCGCCCACGGGGATCATGGTGGGGTTGGTGGGCACGATCTCGTCGCAGTCGATCCAGAGGAGATGGTCGAGCACGGTGCCGTCCCCCTCGCCGCTCAGATTGAAATAAGCGTGGTTGGTGAGGTTTACGACCGTCTTTTTGTCGCTTACGGCATGGTATTCGATCTTGAGTTCCCCGCCGCGGAAGGAATATACGACCTTTACGGAGAGATTCCCGGGGTAATTCTCCTCGCCGTCGGGGGAGAGATAGGTGAGCGCAAGTTCGTCGCCGCAAATTTCGTGCGCCCAGATCTTTTTGTTGAAGCCCTCCTTGCCGCCGTGGAGATGGTTGCCGCGGTCGTTGCAATAGAGTTGATACTGTTTGCCGTCCACGGTGAGTTTACCCTCGCCGATGCGGTTGCCGAACCGCCCGATGAGCGCGCCGAGATAGCCGCCGTTCTTCTCGTACTCTTCGACGGTGTTATAGCCGAGCACGACGTCGGTGGGCTTCCCGTTCTTGTCGGGAACGACGAGGCTCTGCAAAATGCCGCCGAAGTTCAAAACGGTTGCATGGCGTTCTCCATCTTGAAGGGTGAAGGCAAGCACCTCCTGCCCGTCCGAAGTTTTTCCGAATACTTTTGTTGTGATCATACTTTTATTTCCCCTGTTTTTTATTTTTTGATGTTTTGAAATCTCCCCTCAGCTAAGGCCTACCCCTTTTAGGGGGAGGCTCCCGCGCCAGCGGGTGGTGGGGGTCATTCCAACCCGAGACGGTTCAAAATATCTTGGCAGATATTCTTGAAATTCCGATCGATCTCCAAGTTAGAATACCGCACGACCGTCAAGCCGAGACTTTGCATATATTCATCCCGCCGCCGATCATACTCCTGCCCCTCGTCCTCGTAATGTTGGGAGCCGTCAAGTTCGATAACAAGTTTTTGCGACGCGCAATAGAAGTCTGCGATGTAATTGCCGATAACTTTTTGACGGGAGAAATGTATCGGAAGAGTGCGAAGGAAATCATACCATAACTTCTTTTCTTCTTTCGTCGGATTGTTACGCAAATCGGTCGCGCGGTCAGTTAAATCAGAATTGTGGAATATTCTCATAAATACCCCCATCCGTCGCCTTCGGCGCCACCCTCCCCCAACAAGTTGGGGTAGGGCTAAGGCATACCCCTTTTCAGGGGGAGGCTCCCGCGTCAGCGGGTGGTGGGGGGCGAGGTATTTGCCCCACCTATCTCTCTTTGTTCGCGCCCCTCCATCCAACAAGTTGGGGTAGGGCTCTGCCTTCGTTACACCTCGCAGGAGCCCTGTTCGCGGATGGTCGTATAGAACACGTTTTCGCGGCCGAATATGCGCGCCATTGCCCTGCCGTATTCCTCGCCGTCACGCACAAAGGCGATCACGGCTCCCGTGAAGCCGCCGCCCATCATGCGGAACGCCCCCTCTTTGATGAGTTTTTCGCTAAGTTTCAACGCAAGGGCGAGGGGTTGGGCGGTGTCCCCTGGCACATAGCAATTCTGCAAAAACGCAAGACTGCTCTCCCCGCTCTGCCTAACTGCCGCAAGGAAACCCGCAACATCCCCCTCTTTGAGAGAGGCCGCCGCGCGGTCCACCCGCTCGTTTTCTTCAAAGTAATGAAAGGCTCTCAAAAGGGCGCGGTCGCTCACCTTTTTGCGCAGACGGGGAAGTTCCGAAAGAAGTTCCTCTTCTGAAGTTTCGCGGAGCACGCTCTTGCCGAGCGCGCACGCCACCTCCCCCATCTCGCGGCGGATGTCCGCATAGTGGGAAGTGAGCGCCGCATGGGAGCCGCCCGTGTTGGTAAGCACGATCTCATAGCCGGCGGGCGCGGGAACGGGTTCCACGGCGGGAGCGGAAAGGTCGAAAAAGTCGATCTTGTTCAACCCGCCGAAGGCGACGCCGCACTGGTCCAGAAGCCCGCACGGTTTGCCGAAATACACGTTCTCGGCGTACTGCGCCGCCCGCGCGCACTCGAGCGGAGAGATCCTTCCCCCGCAATAGAGGGTATTGAGAATTTCGGCCACGAGCACCTCGAACGCCGCCGAAGAGGAGACGCCCGCGCCGCGGAACACCGTGCTGTGGGTGACTGCCGAAAAACCGCCGACGGGATAGCCGTGCGACACAAAATAGCGGCACACGCCGCGCGCCAAGGAGACGGACTTCCCCTTTTCCCGCTCCCGTCCCGCGAGGTCGGTCACCGAAAAGCGGACGGGAGAAAACGCCTCGGCGCGAATGTCGATGATGCCGTCCGTGCGGGGGGAGACGAAAGACAAAATATCACAGGAGATGGCCGAAACGAGCACCTTTCCGCGGTTGTGGTCGGTGTGGTTGCCCACGATCTCCGCCCTTCCCGGCGAGGAAAAGAGCCGCTTGGGAGCCTCGCCGAATTCTGCTTTGAAACTGCTTTCCAATGCGCCAAGACGCTTATTGTCGATGAAAATGTCGGGCATAGCGACCTCCGTAAGCCTCCCCCATTCAAAGGGGCGGGGCACGCCGATGAGCCGACGCAATTCGATTATATCACATTCGGGCGCAAAAGTAAATAATCTGAGGCAAAAACATACATGCTGAAAATATGCACAAAAAATATCTGCCGATCACCCTCGTGCTGGCGGTACTCCTTGCCCTGCTTGCCGTGATGGGTTACCGAACGAACACGCGCACCGCGCCCACCATCGGGCTCGCCGCGGAAAAACAAATTTATCTTACATTCGACGACGGTCCCAGCACCGTGGTGACGGGGAAGGTGCTCGACGTGCTCAAGGAGGAGGGGGTGAAGGCCACCTTCTTTATCGTAAGCGACCGCGTGGCGGGAAGGGAGGACGTTCTGCGCCGCGCCGCGAAGGAAGGACACACCCTCGGCGTGCACTCCGCAAACCACGTTTATGAGCAAATTTACGCCTCCGAGGAGGCCTTTTTAAGTGACGTGGAGCGGTGCGCCAAAGTAATAAAGCGGGTGACGGGGGTCACGCCGGACGTGTACCGTTTCCCCGGCGGAGGAGGCGCAAAACGCAATACGTATGCAAAATTACTGCAGGAAAAGGGTTACCGCGTGGTCGCATGGAACGCCGTCTGCGGGGATGAAGAGATCCCCAACGCCAGCGCGGAAACCCTTCTTTGCGAGAGCGTGAAAACCGCCCGCGGCAAACAGCCCGTGGTGCTTTTGTTGCACGACTCGGCGCCCCACAAAGAGACCGCCGCCGCCCTGCCCGCGATCATCGCCCACTTTAAGTCGCAGGGATACACTTTCTGCAAGTTTTGACCTTTTTCCCGCGCACCGCGCCCTCTAACGCCTTGTAAAGTTCCCCCAACGGGAGAATGGCGAGTGAACAGCCGAACACGGCCGCCCACTGCGCAATATTGAGGGGCACGAGGTCGAACGCCCCAGCGAGGAAGGGCACGAACACGAGCATCAGATTGAGCGCAATACCGAGCGCCGCCGTGAAAAACATCATACGGTTTGCAAAAAACTCCTTGGGCGCGGTCCTGCCGCGCTCTTTTCGCACGTTGAACGCGTGGAAGAGTTCGAGGAAGGAGAGGGTGAAAAAGGCGCAGGTGGAGGCGACTTCGTTCCCCCAATGGGCAAGGCCATAGAGATACAGCCCCACCGTAATGCCCGCCTGCAACACACCGAAGGTAAGCATAAAGAGCAGGGAGCGCGCCGAGAAGATCTCCCCCGTGGAGACGGGCGGGCGGGTCATCGTCCCCTCCGTCCGCTCCGCGCCGAGCGCCAGCACGGGCAGGCTGTCGGTGATGAGGTTGATCCAAAGGAGCTGGGTGGAGGTAAGAAAGTTGTATTTCCAGAGGCACAGGGTGGCGATGAGCACGGCGAGGACTTCGGCAAGATTGGTGCTCAAAAAGAAGGAGATCGTGCGCTTGATGCCCGCAAACACGTTCCTCCCCTCCTCCACCGCCTTCACCATGGTGGAAAAGTCCCCGTCCTCGAGCACCATGTCGGCGGCATTTTTGGTGACGTCCGTCCCGCCGCCCATGGCGACCCCGATGTCCGCCGCCCGCACCGAGGGAGCGTCGTTCACCCCGTCCCCCGTCATGGCGACGATCTCCCCGTTCGCCTGCAACGCCTTGACGATCTGCTGTTTGTGCCCGGGCGACACGCGCGCATAGACGGAGATCTTTTCGGCGCGGGAGGAGAGTTTTTCCCCCATTTCGTCGAGTTCCGCGCCCGTGACGACCTCGCCGCGGTTTTTGGCAATGCCGAGTTGGCGCGCGACGGCAAAGGCGGTCTCGGGGCTGTCCCCCGTGATCATCACCGTTCTGACCCCCGCCCGCCTGCACGCCGCGATCGCCTCTTTTGCGCCCTTTTTGGGCGGGTCGTACATCGCCGCAAGTCCCAAAAAGACGAGCCCCTCCTCCTTGACCGTACCCGAAAATTCTCCCTCCGCAAAGGCGAGAACGCGCTGTCCTTCCCGCGCAAAACGGGATACGTATTGCAAAATGCGCTCTTTTTCGGCTTGCGTTAAGGAGCGGTCGCCCCCCTCTTCCGCCATGCGGGAACAGCGCGCAAGCACCACCTCCGCGCCCCCTTTTACATATAGTTTCGCCCCCTTTCCGCAGTCCGCCGCAACGCTCATGCGCTTGCGCTCGGAGGAGAATGGAAGCCCGCCGAGCCGCTTTCCCGTGCAGGCATAGCCCACGCGGTCGGCGTATTCGAGGAGGGCGATCTCGGTGGGGTCGCCGAGGTAGCCGCCCGCGCTCCCCTTTACGCTGTGACACATGCGCACGCAGGTAAGGAGCCGCTGTTGCAGACTTGTTCCCGCATACTCCTCCCGCACGCCCTCTCCCTGCGAAAAGGAGGTAGCAATCGCCGTCACCGTCATCTTGTTTTCGGTAAGGGTGCCCGTCTTGTCCGAACAGATGCAGGTGCAACTGCCGAGCGTTTCCACCGCGGAGAGTTTCCGCATCACCGCGCGCGCACGGCTCATGCGGCGGACTCCCATGGCGAGAATGACGGTGACGACCGCTCCCATGCCCTCGGGGATCGCCGCCACTGCGACTGCGACCGACGTCATGAGATTGTCGAGGAAACTCACCCGCCTTGCGAAAATTCCGCACAGAAAGAGCAAAGCCGCCACCGACAGCACGGTGACGGTGATAATTTTTCCGAGTTTTGCGACCGTCCTATCAAGGGGAGAGGGTGCGGGCGCAGAGGTGTGCAGAAGGTGGGCGATCCGCCCCATCTCGGTGTTCATGCCCGTCTCCGTGACGACGCAACGCGCCGTGCCGCCCACGCAAAAGGTGCCCATGTGCACCGTGTTTTTGCGCTCCGCAAGGGCGGTGGAAGTCACCGTGCAATCGCACTTTGTGACGGGTTTGCTCTCCCCCGTAAGGGAAGATTCGTCGGCGCGGAACCCCTCCGCCTCGAGAATGCGGCAATCGGCGGGCACGCGATCCCCCTCCGAGAGTTCGATCACATCCCCCGGGACGAGTTTTCCCGCCTCGACGACCTGCACCTTGCCGTCCCGCACCGCCTTGGCAGTTTCGGCCGAAAGTTTTTTGAGTTTTTCGATGGCGGCGTCGGCGCGGTACTGCTGGACGAACCCCACCACCGCGTTGAGGAGAATGACGGCAAGCAAAATGCCCACGTCGGCGATCTCCGAGGGGGTATGCGTGACGTATGCGATCACCCCCGAAAGAAGGGCGGCGCAGAGGAGAATGATCGTCATGAGGTCCTTGAACTGTGCAAAAAACAGACCCGCGAGGCTGATTTTTTTGCCTTCACCGAGTCTGTTCTCGCCGTATATCCCAAGCCGCGTTTCCGCTTCGGCAGAACTCAGCCCGCCGCTTCCCGCGGATAGCTTTTGCAACACTTCGCTCTTCTCGAGCTTGTACATTTCCTTCATAGTTCATGGTATGAAGGAAAAAAGGAGGTTATGACTGCGCCCGAGAGCGCGTTCCCTATCTTTATGAAATTATTTCCCCCTCTTGCGCTTGACGGCAAGATAGGTGATGACCGCCGCCGCGCCGAGCACGCACGCCACGCCGAACACAATGGACAGAATGAGGTAGACTTGCGACGCCGTCTCCACCGCGACAACATACCGCGCATGGGCGAGGGAATCCGCCGTGAACAGCAGGTCGTTCTCCTCCCGCGTTGCGTCCACCTTCACGAGGCTTCCGTCCGCCCGCAACAGATAGAGGGTGACGTCCTCTCCTTTGAGATCCTCTTCGAGGGTAAGCCGCACGGTAAGGGGCCCCGGCTCTTCCACCGCCATGCCCCCCTCTTCGAGGGTAAGTTCATACACCGCGTGCGCCTCGAGGCTCCCCTCGATGTTCACCGTGACAGCGTTCGTGATCTCCTCCGCAGACAAACTCCATGCGGGCAGAAGTCCGCCCTCCTTTTCCACAGAGCAACTTCCCTCTTTTCCCGCGGTCGCCGAAAGGGCCTTGCGCAAAACGGTAAGATGAGTGGTAAACTGCGTCGTGACTTCCTCGTAATTCTCCGCGTCCGTGACGGCGAAGGAAATTTTTACTTCGTAAACCCCGGGAGGAAGGGCGGAGAGGGCCCCCTCCTTTGCGACCGCGATCACATCAAGACCCGCGGGAAGGGTGGGCGCAAAGGCGCGCGGAGAGACGGGTTCGCCCTCGAGCGTCATGATCTCTTGAATATCCGCCTGCGAAAGGGAGAGCGCATACTTGCTTACCTCCACCTCAAACGTTTGGGTAACGCTACCCGCGCGGACGGTGACCGTCGTTTTCCCCTCCGTGCGTTTTGTAAAATCGCCCTCGAGGGTGTACTCGTCCTCTCCCGTGCCTGCGGAGAGGAATTTGCGGCTCCCATCGTCGTAAATTCCCTTAAAGGTATATCCCCCCTCTCCCGTAAGAGAAGAGAGCGGACTGTCGAAATACACTTTAGGTTGGAGCTCGGGCGCGACCACCTCGATGGCTTGAAGGGTCGGCTTTGAAACTTCAACTGAAACTTCGGTCTGCGCCGTCTCGCCGCCCTCTCCCGTCGCCGTGACGGTGATAGCGGAGGTGCCGACCGCAAGCGTGCCCGAAAGTTCGAACGTAAGTTGTTTTGTGTACGCGATGCCGTTGACGTTGACCCCCGACACCGTGATGAATTGCTTCAACTCCTCGAGCGGGGTAGAGGGAAAAACCTTCCCCTCGTTTTCATAGACCGCCGTAACGGTGTCAAGGGGAGCGGTTTTGAGTTTGCCGTCTTCGGTAACGAACTTTTTGTCGTCTGAGAAAAACGTGCCCGTATCCCCCTCGCCTATATCGGCGAAGGGTTCGCTTTCGGAGATGACCGTGACCCCCGCGCGGCCCGTGAAATTATTTAAGAGAATTTTGTTGCGAGGCGAGAGAAATATATTGCTCGCGTTGCCATTCCCGTCGGTGTTATTCTCCACGACGGTATCCCCCACAAGGGTAAGCGTGCCCGTGACGAACACCCCGCCCCCCTGCGGAGCCGTATTCCCCGAAACCGTGCAGTTTTCGAGGGTAAGTTCTCCGAGGACGTCGACATAAATTCCGCCCCCTTGCGAAGCGTTGCCGCCCGTAATGGTGCCGTTCTTTACCGTAAGCGTGCCTGACGACACTTTCATGGCACTCGCCTCCGATTTGAGCGTAAGGGTGTGCTGATTGAGATCGAGAGTTTTGCTTTCCGTAACTTCGACCGTTGTTTCTACTTCGATGTTCTCCAACAACATGAGGGTGGAATCGTTCGTCCAAGCCGTAAGGGCTTCTTCAAAAGTGGAATATTCGATTTCTTCTACTTTTGCGACATGTTGAATCTCGTCCGCAGAGACGCGCATTGCAAACGGTGCGCCGAAGAGCGCTCCCGCAAACAGTAGCGCACACACCGCCGCCAAAGCGTATTTTATCATCGCGTGTTTCATAAGCATTTTTTCTCCGTTTTCTCCATTATATCACAGGCACCCCGAAAAAGGCAAGTAAAAAGGGGATCTATCCTGCGGACACCCTTCGACAACATAGAACGTGCGGGCGTGGCAGAACGACATTTGGGGAATTCTCTTGGCTGCCCCTTGAGGGGGAGCTGTCGAGCGGAGCGAGACTGAGGGGGTGTTTTGTTTCTATGTGCAGACACCCCTTCTGTCACGCGCGGAGCGCGCGACACCCACCCCTCAAGGGGTGGGCAAGCCCCTGCTGTCCATTTTAGGGAAAGTACCCGAGCGAAGCGAGGGTGGTTTCTGCAAATTCTCGGAAAACCCCTCAGTCGCGCGGAGCGCGACAGCTCCCCTACAGGGGCGCCAAGAGCGGGTTCTCTTACCCCCTCCGTGTGGGCGTGCATAAAAATTTTTCCGACATCCATACTTTTTTTATGAAAATTTCGGGCAACTTGCAAAAAGACGTTGCGGCATTCAAAAAACTTCTGCCCGCCGAGGACATTTTATCCTTCGATTTCGTCTCCCAAAAGGGGCTCGCCTTTACCGTGCTCTTCGCCGACCCCATTACCGACAAAGAGCTCCTGGGCGAACAGGTGATCCGTCCCCTCCTCCGCTATGAGGGAACGCCCAAGGCGGAGGACGTGGGCAAAAAGATCACCTCCCCCGAAAAGCGCACCGAGAGCGACCTCAATAAGCTCTCCGAAGAGGTGCTTGCGGGCAACCCCGTGCTCTTTTTCGAGGGTATGGACGAGGCGATCATCGTCGGCACCAAAAAGGTGTTCGTGCGCGCCATTGCCGAGCCCTCCACCGACGTCGCCGTAAAAGGCCCCCGCGAAGGGTTCATCGAGGACATCAAGATCAACACCTCCCTCGTCCGCCGCCGCCTCAAAACGCCCGAACTGCGCATGGACTTCCTAAACGTGGGCCGCCGCTCCGATACCTTTGTGGCGGTGTGCTACCTCGAAGGCACGACTCCCCAAAAGACGGTGGATGAGGTCAAACAAAAACTCAAGGAGATCGACATCGACATCGTGCCAGACAGTTCCTACCTTACCCACTTTCTCGCCTCCCGCCCCTATTCCCTCTTAAAGCAAATTGGCACCACCGAAAAGCCGGACATCTTCTGCGCGAAGATCGCCGAGGGGAGGGTAGGGATCCTCGTGGACGGCTCCCCCATCGCCCTTACCGCCCCCTACCTTTTGGTGGAGGACTTCCAATCGAGCGAGGACTACTTCGTGCCCCCCTACCGCGCCACCTTTACCCGCGTTCTGCGGCTCCTTGCCCTGCTCGTCGCCATCTATCTCCCCGCCTTTTACATTGCGGCGCAACTCTTTAAGCTGCAACTCTTCCCCATAAAACTGCTCATGACCATTTCGGGGAGCATCCGCGACATTCCCTTTTCTCCCTCCCTCGAGATGCTCCTCGTGCTCTTCGTGCTCGAAGTGTTGAACGAGGCAAGCATCCGTATGCCGAAATACGTGGGCATGGCGCTCTCGGTGGTGGGCGCGCTCGTGCTCGGCGAGACTGCCGTCTCCGCAGGGTTCGTGTCCACCCCCGCGATCATCATCATCGCCTTCAGCGGGATCGGGCTGTACGCCGTGCCCAACCTCATCGAACAGACGAGCGTGCTCCGCCTCATCATGCTCCTCGTGGCTGGGAGCGTGGGCACCTATGGCATCATTCTTGCGACCGCCTTTCTCCTCTTCTACCTCGTGACGGCGGAGAACCTCGGCGCCCCCGTCCTCGCCCCTTTCTCCCCCATGGTGGGAAGAGATTTGAGAGACAGCCTCGTAAAATACAACCTCGGCTCCCTCGAGACGCGCCCGCGCACTTTGAAAAGCAAAAACAAACGGAGGCTCAAACATGAATAAAATTTCAGAGCGGCAGATCTATTTCTTCCTCGCCTGCATTGCGCCCGTGGCAAAACTCATTGTCATGCCCGCCCGCCTTGCGGGTTACTGCGGCAACGACCTGTGGCTCCCCGCCCTCTTCCAATTCGCGGTGCAGTCGCTTGCGGTGTTCTGCGCCCTGCTCCTTGCAAAGCGGGGGAAGAGCCTTTACGACCTCCTCGCAGACAGAACGGGAACGATTTTCGCAAAGATCGTGGTGCTTCTCGTGGGAGCGTTTTTGCTCTTTGCGGGCATTTTGCCCCTGCTCGAACAAAAACTCTTTGTGCAGGGGGTGTTCTATGACACCCTCCCCTCCATCCTCTCCTTTGCGCCCTTCTTCCTCTTTCTCGCCTACCTGTGCAGTAAACCCCTTGCAAGCTATGGGCGGGTGTTCGACCTCCTCGCCCCCATCGCGCTTGTGGGACTTGCAGGCGTGCTCCTCTTTTCGGTGGGGAATGCCGATTACGGCGCGATCCTCCCCGTGGGCGCTTCGGGCGCGCGCGGGCTCTTGAAGGGGACTGCCTACTCCTTTGCCTGGTTTTACGATTCCGCTCTTCTTCTGATGATGCTCGGCAAGTTCGACTACAAAAAAGGCATGGCGTGGAAGGGTGCGGTGTGCTACCTTGCGGGCGGGGCGGCTGTCGTCTTTTTCCTCGTCGTGTTTTACGGCATCTTCGGGGGGACCGCCGTCAACCAATTTTTCGCCTTTACCAAGACGAGCAAATATTTTTCGGGCTTCACCGTGCTCGGGCGGGTGGACTATCTGTTCATTTTTTTGCTCTCCCTTGCATCGTCCTTCTATACCGCCCTGCCCGTGTCGGGGGCGATCGAAAGCATCGTTCAAGCGTTCGGGCAAAAAAAATATCTGCCCACCCTGCTCTCCGTGTTTCTTGCGGCGGGCTACTTTCTCCTTACCTACCTGCTCGACTTCCGCTTCGGCGACGTGATGAGGGCGATCGCCGAGCAGGCGTTCTACCTCTTCCCCGCCTTCGCCCTGCTCCTGCCGCCGCTGTTGCTCTTTTTGTTGATAGGAGGGAAGCATGAAACTGCATAAATTTCTCAAGACGGTGCCCATGAAACTCTATCTCATCCTGCTTGCGGTCATCCTCTTCTCCTTCTTCTCCAACGACTTCGGGCTCGTGGACATTCAAAAGACGGCGATCATCCTGGCGGCGGGGGTCGACAAGACGGAGGAGGGCTTTTCCCTTACTTCTCAGATCGCCGTGCCCAAGGGGAGCGACCGCGCGCAGGGCGGCACCTCGAGCGTGAACATCACCACGCAGGGGGAGACGGTCTCCGACTGCGTCACCGCTCTCTTCGGCAAGACGGGCTGGGTGCCCAAACTCGTGTTCTGCGACCTCATCGTCCTGGGCGAGGAGGCCGCGAAGGAGGACGTCATCTCTTACCTCAACTACTTTCTGCGCAACGAATATATGCCCGACAACTGTCTGCTTGCCGTATGCGAGGGGAAGGCGGAAAAGCTCATCACCTCCACGAGCGCCATCGACGACGCCTCTTCCCTCGCCATTGAAAAACTCTTTTCGGACGCCGCAGAAAAATCGGGCAAGGTGATGACGAATACCTTGAAAGACTTTGCCATCGACTATTACGACGTGGGAAAGTCAAGTTATCTCCCCTATGTGAAAATGTCCCCCCAGAAGGGCGCAATCCCGGGAGGAGACAGCGTCGGGAGCGGCTCTGCGGGCGGCTCGGGCGGCTCGGGTGGCTCGGAGAGCGAGGAGCAGATTTACACGGCGGAGGAGACGGCGCTCTTTGCGGAGGGAAAGATGGTGGGAAAACTCCCCGCCGAGCAGACGCTTGCCCTCTCCCTCTTGGAGGGGAACGTGCTTGCGGGCACCTTTAACGCAAAGGAGAAGGGGAAGCCCGTGACCCTTACCGTTGTGCGCAACAGCGGCGGGGTCTCCCTCGATATGAAGGGCGCGCCCACGGCGAAACTTACGGTGGATGTGACGTGCAGGCTCTGTTGCCGCGGCACCACCGCCCCCATCGAGGACATCTCCTCCGACGCCGTCTCGCCCGAAATTTTGGAGGATGCGAAGAACGTGCTTAAAGGCTATATCGAGGGGCTTTGGAACACCTGCAAGGAGGCGAAGTGTGATGTTTTGGAGTTGAAGCGCAAGCTGTACCGCTCCTCTTTGAAGAAATACGAGGAATGGGAGGAGTTTTTGCTCACCTCCGTGCGCCCCGACATCTCCGCCGACGTAAAGTCGATGAAGTGAATCCCCTTCCCCCCCCAACTTATTGGGGGGGGAGGGTGGCGCCGCAGGCGTCAGGTGGGGGTTCCCCTCGGCGCCCCTGTAGGGGAGCTGTCGCGCTCCGCGCGACTGAGGGGTTTTCATAAAACCTGACATAAACCCTTTCCCCCTCGCTTCGCTCGGGTACTGTCTCATGCGGGTAGAGCCCCGCATTCGGTCACCGTTCGCGCCTCTGATGCGCTCACTCATGTCGCATTGCGCCAACGGTTATCAACCGTTGGCAGAATGCAATGCTCCACCTAAAAGGGACAGCAAGGGGGATACGGAACACCATTTCCAAATGTCATGTCGCCCCGCCCGCACGTTCTATGTTGTCTAAGGGCGGCACGAGGAGCCTGCGACGAAGTACCGAAGTGGAGACATCTCTACCTTAGTTTTCATAATGTGAGATTTCTCCACGCGCTTCGCTTGGTCGAAATGACATATTTGAAGCACGGGGCGAAATGACAGTAATGCGTCATTCCGAGCCGCACAAACAATTACGAAGTCCGACATGGCAATTCTCCGAGGGAATCTTGTTACGTTAAGGTGCGTTCAAAACCAAACCGAAACGTACCAAGATGCCTTCGCAGACTTGCTAATGGGACTACATAAACACATTTCGGCTCAGTATGACGCTTTAGAGTAACTTTATCGCCATCCACCCCCTCCCCCCACAAAGGGGAAAACGGAACCCCTTCCCACGGAGGGGGATCATGGGGGTGGGCAAGAATGTTGTTGCAAACATGACCGCAATTTTATTATATACGATTTTCTCGTAGTTTGTCAACGAATTTCTCGTAGTTTTGTTATACTGTGCGTATGGAAATCTTCGCACAAAGATTACGGGAATTACGCAAAAAAGAACACCGTACACAAGCGGAAATAGCGGCCGAACTTGGGATCTCGGTCACTTGTTATGCCGGCTATGAGCAGGGCGCGCATCAGCCCGACTTAAAAACGCTGGTAAAGATCGCAAAATACTTTGAAATTTCATCAGATTATCTGCTTGGGATCTCTGATAAATAAACGTAAACGCGGCGCGGGCAAAATTGCCCGCGCCTCTTTATTTGAGTAATTTCAAACACGCCCCACCCCCTACCCCCTCCCACGGAGGGGGCAAGACACAGCGAAAAACCCTCCGTACTGCGTACAGAGGGCATTCGTCAATTCAGTTGTGTCGGGCAGCCGTTTCTTTCGGGGCAAACTCGACCTTTTTCGGGACACATTCCCGTTGCGGCACCTACATCCTCCGCATGATTCGGTTCGTCGGGTTTACTTTCCTGCCCCCATGAGTTGATAGTACATTGGTGTGTCCTCCTCCTACCTGATCTTCAAGTAAATGGGATTTTTCATAACGTTGTACCTCCCGTTATGATGTTGTGGTGGCGACCTGACCTCCTCACCGGTCACCCTGCGATCTTGAACTTTTCCGTCCTTTTCTCTCGTAAGGTGTACTCCGACTGTTTAGGCTTTCCTGTCCATTGGAGTGGTCTCCTTGTTGGAATCTAACATTTTTTGGTTGTTATTTTCCTTTTCTGGTTACATTATAACACGTATTCGGAATTTGTCAAGCGTTTTCGGAAAAATTTTTTGCGGAAATTTTTTCTTTCCAAAAGAAATGGCTTCAATCCTCCCCCTTTTACAGCGGCTTTCGAAATTTCCCATCCTTCGACAAACAAAGACGGAAACTCCGCGCACTCGCCCGCCGCCGTCCTTTATAATTGTGAAAAACCGCTTTGAGGTGACCTATGAAAGCTCCCAAATTCAAACTCCCGCCCTTCTCTTTGAAGGCCGCGGGCAGATATGCGGCGCTCTTTGCCGCCATGATCTTTATGAACTTCGCCCTGCCGCAACACGAGCCGCTGGCCTTTCCCCTCTACTATGCCGCCCTCTGTTGCGGGTTCGATCCTCTTGTGATGAGCGCGGGCTATCTCATTGCCTCCTCCGCCGCCATGAACGCGTATGCCACCCTCGTCGCCGCCGTACAAGCGGCATATCTCCTTTTACTCTTCACCGTTTACCGCAAATTCAAACGGACGATGCGGCTGGAACGCCTTTTATACATCGCGCTTGCGCAACTCCCTTTTCTCTTCCTCTTTCCGCATATGGGATACGAGATCTTTCCCTTCTCCCCTTTTCTTCAAAAGTTGGTGATCTCCGCCTTTCTCTTTTTCCTCTCCGCCTTCTTCGAGGGCGCGCTTACCTCTGTTTTGAAGCGTGTTTTCCGTTGCCGTCTCTCGGCGGGACAGCTCTCCGAACTCCTTCTCCTCTGGCTCGTGCTCGGGCTGGGGCTGTGCGGCGCATTGGGGGAAGTGGCCTATTCCTGCATCGCCCTCAGTTTACTTCTCATCGGCGCCGTTCTCCTGCGGAACGCCACCGCCGTCCCCTTTGCCATTGTGCTGGCGGTCCCTCTCTGCTTCGTCTCGGCGGACTACCTCCCTCTCGCCCTCTATGCCGTATATGCCTGCGCCGCCGTGCTCCTTTCCTCTTATGGGAAACTCCCCGCCGCACTCGCCTTCTTCGTCTCCTTCCTCGGCGCCGAATTTTTGCGGGGGACGTTCTACCTCGGCGGCATGGAGATCTTTCTTGCCCTGCTCCCCTGCGGAGTGGCCGTGGCGCTCTCCCTCTGCTTTCCCGAAAAACTGTATGCGCAGGCCAAAAAGAGCCTCCTTTTTTACCGCGAAAACTCCCTGCCCCGCGTTGCCATCAACCGCAACCGCCGCGCCGTCGGCGAACGGTTGTATGAAGTTTCTGCCCTCTTCCGCGAGATCGAGGGGGCCTTTCTCGGAAATCTGCCCGAGGACAACTCCATGCTCCTCATCCGCGACAAACTTACGGGGACCCTCTGTAGAGATTGCCCCAACCGCTTCCGTTGCGAGGCGGACAATATTGCGGAGGGCTTGGACAAGCTGATCGCCGTCGGTTGCGCCAAGGGACAGGTAAGCCTTGTGGACCTTCCCGAGAGCGTGGGCTCCCGTTGCGGCAATACGGCGGGGCTCCTGTTCGCCTGCAACAAACTGCTGGCAAGTTACCGTTCGGCCGCACGAGAAATGCAGAGCGCACGCGAGGGGAGGCAACTGCTTGCCGAACAAGCCCACGGCGTAAGCGAGATCTTAAAGGACATCGCCCTCGAGCAGAGCGAGGAATACTCCTTTTCGGAGGGGGAGAGCCGCCTTGCGCGCGCCCTTGCCCAGAGCGGCATGATGAGTTCGGAGATCTTTGTGTACGGCGAAGGAGAGACGCTCACCGTCTCCATGACCCTCTCCCCCGACGTGAACGGGAAAACGCTCTGCGCGGTGGCGGGGCAGGCGCTCGGCACCCCCCTCGCTCTCGCCGAAAAGATCCCCCTTGCGGCGGGAAGGGCCTGCTTCATTTTGAAGAGAAAGCCCACGTTCGACGCGGCATTCGGGGTCGCCTGCCGCCCCAAACAGGGAGAGACGGCGTGCGGTGACGCCTACTCCATTCTGCGCATCGACGAGCGGCGGTTCCTTATCGCCCTCTCGGACGGCATGGGGAGCGGGGAGAACGCGCGGGACATCTCCGACCGCACTCTTACCCTCTTGGAGAGCTTTTATAAGGCGAAAATGCCCTCCGACACCGTGCTTTCGACCGTCAACCGCCTCATCGCCTACCCGCCCGAGGAGAACTTCTCCTGCCTCGATCTTGCCGCCGTCAACCTCGACACGGGGGAGGCGGACATCGTGAAGATCGGCTCCCCCATCGGCTTTATCCTCTCGGGGGAAGAGTTGAGGGTGCTGGAGGGACAGTCCCTGCCCATGGGCATGCTCGACGCCGTCCACCCCGCCACCATGCGCGCGAAGATGGGCGAGAACGACTTTATGCTCTTTATGAGCGACGGCGTGACCGCGGCGTTTGGGTCGTCGGCAGAACTGTTCGACTATTTGAGCGCGTTGCAGCCCGTCAATCCCCAATCGCTTGCGGAGCAAATTTTGCAGACCGCCCTCTCCCGCTACCGCGGCGCCGCCGAGGACGACATGACGGTACTCGCCGTAAAACTTTTGAAAACAGCGTAAATTATCCGCCCCCTCCTCGGAGGGGGTTTATTCTTGCCCCCTCCGTGGAGGTTCCTCTTTCTTGCCCCCTCCGTTGGAGGGGGTAGGGGGGTGGGCAAGGGGAAACTCTCGCTGTCCCCTTTAGGGAAAGTACCCGAGCAACGCGAGGGGGAAAGGGTTTTTGGAAGACTCTCGAAAACCCCTCAGTCGCGCGGAGCGCGACAGCTCCCCTACAGGGGCGCCAAGTGTTTACTCACCCCCTCCGATGGAGGGGTGATTTTGTGTTCGGAATTTTATCTAAAAAAATATGGAAAATTGCGTTTTTTATGTTATACTGTCTGTGCAACGCGGGGGAAAGGAAGGGAACGCTGTCCCGCAAAATGACAAAAGGAGACAATATGCGGTTTTTCGAACAGGACGGCAAACTCGTGGCAAAGGAACAGAACGAGACGCTCCTCTTGGAGGCGTGGGGCACGAATTCCCTGCGCGTAAGGTCGACGAAAAACGCCCTCTTTTCGGGCGGCAACGGCGCGCTCGACGGAAGTGCGGGAAGGGGCGAGGTGCACATCGGCGAGGAGGGCGCGAGCATTGCAAACGGCACGCTCCGCTGTGAAGTGTCGGCGCGCGGGTTTTTGCAATTCTTCCGTGGGGATACTCCCCTGCTCAAAGAATATTCCCGCGATTGGCGGGGCGCGAACGAGCACAGCCCGAGCATGAAATTCGCCGCCCGCGAATATAAGCCCGTGAGCGGAAACGACTATGAGATCTTTCTGCGCTTCGAGGCGGGGGAGGAAAAACTCTTCGGCATGGGGCAATACCAACAGCCCAACTTTGATTTGAAGGGCTGCATCCTCGAACTCGCCCAGCGCAACTCGCAAGTCAGCATTCCCTTCTGCCTCTCGAGCAAGGGATACGGCTTCCTCTGGAACAACCCCGGGATCGGCACGGCGGTGTTCGGCGCGAACTATACCGAATGGCACGGCAAACTCTCGGAGGAGATCGACTATTGGATCACCGCGGGCGATACTCCAAAAGAGATCCTCGAACATTACACCGAGGTGACGGGGCGCGCGCCCGAATTCCCCGAAAACGCGCTGGGACTTTGGCAGTGCAAACTGCGCTACCGCACGCAGGAGGAAGTTTTGAGCGTCGCCCGCGAATATCACAGAAGAGGGATCCCGCTCGACGTCATCGTCATCGACTTCTTCCATTGGGTGCGGCAGGGAGATTGGAGTTTCGACCCCCTCTACTTCCCCGACCCCGCGGCCATGACGAAAGAACTCAAAGAGATGGGCACGCGGTGCATGGTCTCCATATGGCCGACAGTGGACCGCAAGAGCGTGAATTTCCCGCCCATGTTCGACGAGGGGCTGTTTGTCAGAACGGAGCGCGGCTCCATGCAGTGTTTCGATTTCCAGGGGGATACCGTCATTTACGACGCCCTCAACCCCGCGGCGCGAGATTATCTCTGGGGAAAAGCCAAGCAAAATTACTATGACAAAGGCATAGACATGTTCTGGCTGGACGAGGCGGAGCCCGAATATTCGGCATACGACCACGAACATTACCGCCACTTTACGGGTCCCGCGCTCAAAGTGGGGAACCTCTATCCCAAGGAGCACGCGAAAGCCTTTTACGAGGGCATGAAAAAAGCGGGACAGACGGACATCGTCAATTTGCTCCGCAGTGCGTGGGCGGGAAGCCAAAAATATGCCGCCGTGGTGTGGTCGGGAGACATCCGCTCCAACTTTGCGACCCTGCGCGACCAATTCGCCGCGGGGCTCAACATCGGCATCGCGGGGATCCCGTGGTGGACGACGGACACGGGCGGCTTTTTCGGGGAAGTGACTTCTCCCGATTTCCGCGAACTGCTCGTGCGCTGGTTCGAATTTTCGGTTTTCTGCCCCGTTCTTCGGATGCACGGCGACCGCGGCCCGCACGACATTCCCCCGCTCTCCGAACTCGACTATGGCGGCGGGTTCTCCCCGACGGGCAGACCCAACGAACTGTGGAGCTATGGCGAAGAGGTGTACTCTATCCTCAAAAAATACCTCGATCTCCGCCTATCCCTCCGCGGCTATCTCAAAGAGGTGATGAAAGAGGCGAGTGAAAAGGGCTATCCCGTGATGAGGACGATGTTCTTCGAATTCCCCGAAGATGAAAAATGCTGGGAATGCAAGGAGCAATACATGTTCGGCCCGCGCTATCTCGTGGCTCCCGTCCTTTGGCAGGGCATGACGGAGCGGAAAGTGTATCTGCCGCACGGAAGGTGGCGGGATCTCCACAGCGGGGAAGTCTGCGGCGGGGGCAAGACCGTGACCGTTGCGGCTCCCCTCGAAATAATTCCCGTCTTTGAAAAATTATGATGACACGATACGGAAACGCCCGCGCATTTTGCGCGGGCGTTCTTTTTAACGGCGTTTTCTGCGTTTTGTCCAAACGACGCACACGGGCGCCAAGACGAAAAAGACAAAGGCGGGAAAGACCCAGCGCACCGCGCTCCGTTTTGCCTCGATGACGAACGTCCTCTCGCTCTCTCCCTCGAGGCGGTAATTGTTCTCATCGGCGGGCCGCACGACTGCCCTGTACGTCCCCGGGGCGGTGGGCGTCCCCGAAAGCACGACGCCGTCGACGGTGGAATAGACGACGTTCGCCTCTGCGCCGCCGCTCAGCCCGAGGAAGGGGGTATGCTCCTTCCCGTCCGCGGTGAATTTCTCCTCGCTCCACTGCGCAAAGACCGATTTTTGTTCTATTTTCAAGGGGAAAACAACGCGCACCCCGTGGTAGTCGGCGCTTTCGGGCACAACGACGGCCGCCTCGTATTCGCCCGCCTCCACGGGAAGTTCCTCTTTGCCGTTGTAGGTGATACTCATCTCCCGCACCCATTCGGGAACATGGGGAAAGAGCCCGTGCGCCGCGCCGTCATACACAAAATTCAGTTCCTCGGCCGTCACGACGGGGGTCGCCTTGACGATGGCGAATTCGGCGTCGCCGTTTTCGAGGTAATAGTTCTCCGAGCCGACGCCGAGAAAGGCCGTGGCGCGGTACACCCCCACGCTCCTCTGTCCTCCCTCCACGATAAGGGGCGTCTCCTCTCCATACACCGTGCCCGCAACCGTTGCCGACGGCGTTTGCACCCTTCCGTTATACGAAAGAGCGAGGGCTCCCCATTCCACCGCAAGCGGACGCGCCTCCACCGTGAAAGAGAGTTCCTCTTCCATATAGACAAAGGTATAGTTTGCCGCGGACGCCTCCCGAATGCGGGAATAGCGGTAGCGGCCCCTTCCCCTCTTTGCGGGGTCGGTTTGGTCGTAATCGGCGGCATAAACGGCGGGGACGATCACATCCTCCTTCTCTCCGTTCACAAAGCCGCTGTATGTTATGGCGAGAACGGGCGCGCTGTCGCCGTACACGATACTCGT
Source organism: uncultured Clostridia bacterium (assembly GCA_947630325.1). Taxonomy (GTDB): domain Bacteria; phylum Bacillota; class Clostridia; order Christensenellales; family Borkfalkiaceae; genus Gallimonas. Next base: position 57,487 of record CANRHB010000005.1, on the reverse strand, counting down.
CTCGGAGACGAAACAGCACACAACGATCTCCGCCCTAAGAATGTTCACGCTGAGGGGCTCCTGCGCAAGCACGGCGACATAGTTGCCCGCGCTCCGTCCCGCCAGGGCGACCGTGCCCTCGAGCACGACCTCCCTCCTGCCCGCCTCCGCGGAGCGCGCTCTTCCCAGCGCGAGTTCGCTCCGCAAAAAGACGTCGTCTCCCGCCACGATGCCGCTCTCCTCGAGACGGACGCGCACCTCCACCAAGTCCGAACCGTCGTATACCCTGTCCGTTGCGCTCTGCGGAATGACCCGAAGTTCGGCGGGCTCGATCTTCCCCATAAGGCTCTCCCCGAGCAGATATTCCGCCGTGTAACAGTCGGCGTCCTCCCCAAGCAGGCGGATGGCGGCGATCCGCACGGGCTCTTCAACACCCACATCCTTTGCAAGAAACCTTGCGTCGAACCCGACCCGCACGTCGTCCCCCGGGAGGGCGTCCGTACCCGCATAGGCAAGGCTTGCCGTCCTCTCTCCGTCATATTTCTTGGGCAGAACCGAGAGCCCGAAAAGGGTAAGTTTCCGCTTGGCGATCCCGGCGGTCAAGGTAAATTCGGCGTTTGAAAGTTCGTAATTGCCCGCGTCCCTTCCCGCGAGGGAAAGAGAGACGTCCACACGGTTTTCGCCCGTCCTTGCGCTTTCGAACACGCCGTGCGCGTTCACAAAGAGGTCGTCCCCCGCCGCAACGCCCTCCACGCCGAGACAGCGCACTTGCGCGGCGGTCGTCCCGTCGTACACCTTCCCCTCCGCCGCAAGCTGTTCGGCCGAGACGGTAAGTTCGCGCTTTGCGACGAAGAGTTTGCGCCGAAGTGTGAGCGCGGGCGCGAGGGTGAAATTTTCAGACTGCGCAACGGCGGTGAAGAGATACCCCTCCTCGCGGTAGCGGGAAAAAACGCCGTTGGAAGGCGCGCCGTCCGAAAGAAGAGAAAGTTTCTGCGTTTTCGGGTCGTTTGCGCGGTCGTTCGCGGGATACCAGGTCCCCTCCGCCATGAGGGTGTAGCCCTCCGCGCCGAGATAGGGATAGCGTTCCTCCGCTTCCGCGCCGCCGACCCGCCAGACGATACCGACGATCTCGGCCGCCTCGATCTGCGCCGTGAACACCGTGCGCTCCCCCTCTTCGAAGGTGAAATTCTGCCTGTCCGCGGCCGCGATCCTGACCCCGAGCGCGTAACTGCCCGCGTCTTTCATCGGCTGTTTCTCCACTTCGAGCCTCGGCAGAAGAGTAGCATTATTGAAATTGACGGGCACGATCTCCTCCGCAAACGCGCGATAGAGATCTTCGCCCGTGTAAATTTTGGAGCGGGTTCCCGACAGGGAGATGTTCGCCGCTTCGATGTGCGCCCAAACGGACAGCTCTTCGGCGCGCTCCCCCTCCGCTTCAAAGAGGAGAAGATAGTTGCCCCGCCCGTCCTTGCCGTTTGCAAGGAGGTAGGAGACGGTCACGTCAACCCGGATCGGCTCCTTGCTTGCGTCCGTCTGCACGAACCGCGCCTCGAGCGCATAGCGCACCTCTTCCCCCGTGGCGTCGGCAAACGCAAGGTCGCCCTGCGTCACCTCCGCGGCGTCCGTCCCGTCATAACGCTTGTCCTTGACGGAGACGCCCGAGACAAGGAGCACAGCGCGGCGGATCTCAAACGTCTGCGCCTCCTCCCCTTTCAAGACATAGTTGGAATCGCTCACCTCAACCGTTACGGTGTACACCGCCGCGTCCTTCGCCTCGGCGCACGCGGTCTCTCCCCGCAACACCCGCACCGAATGCGCCACCTCTTCGCCCGCGACCCCGACAACGCGCACGGCGCACAGTTCGAGGTAGCGGTCGGTCCCGTTGTAAGCAACGGTGAAGCCGCCCTCCGAAAATTGGGGAAAGACTGCCTCCGTCTCCGCGGGAAGAATGCGGAACGCGCCCAACTCCGCGTCCACCGAAAGTTTATAGTTGGCGGGATGAAACCGCTTTCCGCCCGAAAAAATGTCCTCCGTCACGAGCGCGGCGAGAAGGTTCCCCTCTCCCCCGCCCGCGGTATAGCGGTACTCGCCCGCATTTTTTGCCGCGCCGCGGACAGACACCGCTTCGTCTCCCACTTCCTCGCCCGCAAGAAAGCCCGTCACGGTAAAATTCCGCCCGTGATCGGTCAAATCGTATAGTTTATCCTCTCCCGCAACCAAGACAAGTTCTCTCGGGTAGATGACAAAGGGAACGGGGTCGGTGTTGCAGGGGTGGAATCTGCCTTCTTCGTCGATCACCGTGGCAGACACGCGATAACTGCCCGCATCGACGGGCGGCGCGATGAGTTTGTTTCCGCCCGCGTCCGTATAAGAGAAGGTGACGGACAGACCTTCGAACGGCTCCCCGCCGTTTACCGTAATTTTGGGGACAGGCGGGGTGCCGTCGTAAGTCCTGCTCTCCATGGTGCACAACACAGCCATGTCTGACGCGAGGATCTCGAATTCCGCGCTCCCCGCGCAATAGTTTTGCTCTGCGGCTCCGCCCGCAACAGGGGTCGCCGTCACCGTGTAGCGGCCAGGCAAGAGCGGAAGTCCCGTACCCTCTTCGAACACGCTCCTCTGCCCGTTCGCACTGTAAGACAGAGTGTAGTCTCCAACCTCAAAGCGTTCCCCCTTTACGCCCGTGACGGACAGCCGTGCTCCGATCCCCTTCCCCGTGTAATGCAGGGAAACGCTCTCCAAGGCAAGGGTGAACGGGCGCTTTTCAATCGTAAATCTCCCTCCCGCAACGGGTACGATCTCGTAATTTTGGGGATCGAACGCACCCTGCACTTCCTCCTTCAAGGAGACGATAATGTCGTTCTCCTTTTCGGGATAGACAGCAAACCGATAAGTCCCCGCATTTCTTGCGATCCCCCTAATATCGACGATCGCCATATCCTGCGGCTCTTCCCCCGCAAGAAAACCAGAAAGACGGAAATGATCGCTGTGATCTTCACCGTCGTACACTAAGTCGTCGCCCGCCTCGAGCAGAAGTTGCCGCGGAAAGACCAAAAAAAGAAAATGGGCCTCCTCTTCGTCGATGACGGCGGTAAAGTTATCTGCGTCTGCGGGCGTCAACTCCACTAAAAGGGTCCGTTCCCCGTCGAGCGAATAGGTGCCCGCATTCTTGGAGGAAGTTTTTACCTCCATCGTAAACGTCGTCTTTACCGCGCCGCCATTGTCATAGGAGACGGTAAGGTCGATCACCGTATCGGACTTGGATAAAGCGGGAGCGGTTTCGCCGTTCTCCCCGATAAAATAACTCTCCTCGAAGATACTCCCACGATAGGGAACGCTGTTCCGCACAAAGGTCCCGCCGATCGTCGCGGTCGCTTTTTTGACGCAGAACTGCCCGTCCGATTCCGAAATTTGCAGACGGTAGTTTGCGGGATCGAACGTCCCCTCTTTCTTTTCGAGGGAGACGGCAAGCCTTCCCGCACCGCTTGACTTCGCATAGCGGTATTCTCCCGCAAGGCGCGCCTCCCCGCTTACGATAACGGCGTCCTGCCCAACCTCCTCTCCCGGCACAAATCCGCTGAGAGAAAAATTGCGGGAATGGTCGTATCCGTCATAAATGCAGTCCGCACCGGCTGAGAGGGTAAGAGGGCGTTTTAGCACCGAAAAGACCTCTGTGACGCGCTCTACCCGCCGTTCGGCCAAGAGCGTTACGGTGACGGTAAGGCGATATTCCCCCGCCGCTATGGGCGCCGCTGCGGACACGTAGCCCGCCTTATCCGTGCGCTCATATTCAAACTCCACACTGTAGGCGGAGGGGCTCTTGACCGTCACCGTCGGAAGGCGGGGCGCGCCGTCATAGATCCAACTCTCCATCACGACCGAGACGCTGAGCTCCTCTTCATGAAAGGAGATCAGGGTGCATTCTTCGCTTGCCGAGAGCGGACATACCTCTTCGCGGAGAGTAAGCGGCGTGCCTTCCTCCTCAAAAGCGGTCTCAACATACGAATTTTCGGGCAAAGAAAAAGGCGCGGTGCAGGGTGGCAGATCGTCTGCCGAACCCACACTTGCGCCCGTTGCGATGGCGGCAATCGCCGAAACCGCCAAACAAACAGTGGATATTAAAAGAACTCTATGGGAGATCATTGCATACCTTCGACCGTGCTTCTAAACAGCTTTTGTATTTTTTTATCAAAAGAATTGTAGCATATTATTTTGAGCAAGTCAAAGATTTTTAGCACGGTTATGAAATTTTCTTAAAAATTTTTACTGTTCACCGCGCAATAACGCATATTTTTTTCCGTCCGAGGCAGTTGTTGCAAAATTTGCAACAACTGCATTGCGTTCAAGCTCTCCCTCCTCGAAAATTCTTGATATAACGGGAAATCGTCTTTTTTCCCTATCGAAGCCACCCAAGTGCGGCCTATTTTTGCCTTGCAAGTTCGGCGATATGCTTGACCGCCGCGTCCACGTCGTTCCCGACGTTGATCTCCACGTCGCACACCTCGCTGTTGCGGTACTCAAAGTCGAGGGACATGATGCGCCGCGTCTTGTCGTCGATGTCGATGTCCCGCTTGATGATGCTCTTGATCGCCTCGGCGCGATCCCTGCGCGTGAACACGAGCATGGCGCGTTGGCGGTACAAATTTTTCAAGGTGATGGCGCCGCAGATGTCGATGGGAAGCACGGCGACATGACCCCTCTTGACAATGGGCTCGATGTCCTTTTCCGAGGTGCCGAAGTGATAACCGCTGTAGACGGTCGTCTCGATGTAGTGCCCCTCCTTCATCTCGCGGATGAAGCGATCCTCGCTGATAAAGCGGTAGGCGGCGTCATCCTCCGTCTTGCGGCGGGGGCGGGTGGTGGAAGTGAGCGGCTTTTCGAACCCCTCAAGCGCGGTAAGCCCGTTTGCGATCTCCGTTTTGGAGGAACCCGACGGCCCCACGAGGCAGAGCACGCCCCCCTCGGACAGGCTGGGGAAGTTTTCGGCGAAGGAATTGCGCACCATCTCGCAAAAATGCAGAAAGTCGTCGTAGCTGTTCACCGAAAGCAGGCCGGACAGATTGGCGTTCCACGGCTTGCGGAAGAGGACGGGATAGGCGGCGCGGGAACTCGAAATGTTGTGCGCGCCGTCGTCGAGCATGATGTCGAGGGAGAGCACGTCCTTGCGGGTGCCGATCATGATATTTTGGGGCGGGATCTCGGGGAAGTCCTTCACGAGCCGCTCCGCCCTCGCGCTCATACAGCGGGCGGGCACGGCGGTGACAAAGAACACGTCCGCGATCTCGGACAGCTTTTTCACGAACTCCTGCGCGCCCTCGGTGATGGGCTGGGAGCGGACGAACTCGGGATCCGAATAGAGGGCGATGCGCTCGTCCCCGTGCCGCTCCGCGCCGCCCCAACTCTTGATCTCCTCGATCTTGAGGGGCTCCTCGTCGGGATGGCGGCGGTTGATGATGTCTACCGCATAAGAATTGCATTCATAGAGGGTATCGTCCACGTCAAGTCCCACGCGGATCCTGTATTTTTTCATAGTTCACCTCATTGTTTGGTAATTTTATTATACATTCCTTCAGGCGACTTGTCAAGTGGGAATGAGAAGGGGTTGACAAATAAATGTAAATGTGGTACAATCATTTTCTCGAATCTCACAAAAAAAGGAGCAAACTGTGAAAAAGTTCAAGGAAGCACTGAAATTGATCAAAAAATATCACACGATCATCATTCACCGCCATGCGCACCCCGACGGAGACGCGCTGGGCAGCCAGATGGGGCTGTATCATCTCATCAAGGACAACTTCCCCGACAAAAAAGTTTACATGGTGGGCGACGTTGCGACCCGCTTCCCCTTTGTGGAGGTGCAGTTCGACGAGATCCCCGACGACTGCTACAAGGGCGCGCTTGCGGTGATCCTCGACTGCGGTTCCTCCCGCCTCATCTGCGACGATCGCTACAAACTCGCCGAGAAGACGTTGCGCTTCGACCACCACCTCTACTGCGAACAGATCGCCGACCTCGACATTGTGGAGAGCACCTATGAGAGCGCGTGCGGCGTGGTGACGATGTTTGCAAAGTGCTGTAAACTCCGCCTCTCCCCTTCCTCCGCGACCGCCCTCTACATGGGCATGGTGACGGACAGCGGCAGATTTTCCTTCGACTCCACCACCGCGCGCACCTTTGAACTTGCGGCGTTCCTCCTCTCCCAGCCCATCGACCTCAACACCCTCTACTACAACCTGTACGCCGAGGACTTTGCGGAGATCATTGAGCGGGCGGACAATATGCACAAGATACAATTCACCTCCAACAACGTCGCCTACATCTACACGGCGAAGGAGGATCTCCCCGAGGGAAGCGACGCCGCCCCTGTGGTCTCTTCTGGGCTTGTAAGCCTCATGCGCGACATCAAGGGAGTATTCATTTGGGTGAACTTCACCGAGGGGGACGACGGCGTGCATGTGGAACTGAGAAGCAATCGCTATAACATCAACCCCATTGCCGTGAAGTACGGCGGCGGCGGGCACAAGAAGGCGAGCGGGTGCACCGTTCCCGACAGGGAGACCGCCATGAAACTTTTGGATGATTTGAATGCGCTCGGCGCAACGGAGGCAGTATGAACGAAGAAATCAAATTAAAAATTCTGGAAAAGATCGAGAGCTATCAAACCATCGTCGTCTCGCGGCACATCCGCCCCGACGGCGACGCGGTGGGTTCCACCAAGGGCTTTGTAAAACTTCTCAAAGATACCTATCCCGAAAAGAACATCTACCTCGTGGACGAGGACTTTTCGGACTATCTCTCCTTCTGCGGCGGCGAGGACGCGATTGAGGACGAGGTGTATGCAAACGCCCTTCTCATCGTCATCGACACGGGCACGCGCAAGCGCATTTCCAACAGCAAATATTCGTTGGCGAAGGAGATCGTCAAGATCGACCACCACATCGAGGCGGATCCTTACGGCGATTTGAATTGGGTGGAAGATTTCCGCTCCTCCGCCTGCGAGATGATCGCCGACTTCTACCTTACCTTCAAGGACCGCTTGAAGATGACCCCCGAGGCCGCGACCTTTGTGTACATGGGCATGGTGACGGACAGCGGCAGGTTCCGCTTTGAGGGGGTGAAGGGCGAGACGTTGCGGCTTGCGGGCGCGCTCCTCGACTGCGGCGTGGACTACGAGACCCTCTTCGCCCACCTCTATGTGGAGGAGTTTTCGGCGTTCAAACTCAAAGCCTATGTGTATGAACACCTTACCATCACAAAGCATGGGGTCGCCTATATCTATATGGACAAGGCCACGCAGGAACAATTCGGGCTGACCCTGGAGGAGGCAAGTAGCGTGGTGGGCGAACTTTCGGACATTAAGGGCAGTCTCATCTGGGTGGCGTTTATCGAGAATATGAAGGAGAAGAACATCCGCGTGCGCCTGCGCTCCCGTTTCCTCGGGATCAACGACCTCGCCATCAAGTATCACGGCGGCGGGCACAACATGGCGGCGGGCGCGACGGTGTATTCGGAGGAGGAGATGTACGCGCTCATTGAGGACGCCGACAAACTCCTCGGGGAATATAAAGCGACGCATGAGGACCTGATATGAGAATTCTTTTGACGAACGACGACGGCATCGAGGCGGAGGGCTTGCGCCTTCTTGTAGATTGGGCGAAGAATTTGGGCGAAGTGTGCGTGTTTGCGCCTAAGGTGCAGCAGAGTGCAAAGAGCCGCTCCATCGAAATTCATAACAATTACGAGGTGAAAAAGCGGGACCTGTTCGGCGAAATCGAGGCGTACAGCGTCGATTCCACCCCCGCCGACTGCGTGCGGGTCGCCGTGCTCGGCATGAAAAAGCAGTTCGACCTCGTGATCTCGGGCATCAACTGCGGGCCCAACCTCGGCGCGGATATCCACTATTCGGGCACGGTGGCGGCGTGCTTCGAGGCGGCGGAGCAGGGCATTCGCTCCATCGCCTTCTCTGCGGCGTTCCTCTCCTTCGACAACGCGGTGAAGAACCTCAACAGGGTGTATGAGGAAATCGGGCGGCGCAGGATGTTCGACTTTGCGCAGATTGTGAACGTGAACTTCCCCGCCGAGGGGGAGGAAATTCTCGTGACGAGAATGGGACCTGCCATTTACAGCGACTCGTTTGATTTTTTGGAGGGCGATATGGTGCGGCCACGCCTCGTGTGTCTGTATAACGGCACGCGGAATTTGGAACTCGACACCGACGCCACCATGACGGGGCACATTTCGATGACCCCCCTTACCGACGATTTGACCGACCTCCCCGCCCTTACGCGCATCACCCAAAAAGTAGGGTGAAGAGCGCGAAAGCTGTCTCTACTTTGTCATTTCGCCCCGCTGTTCTTAAATATGTCATTTCGACCCGCACACTCTCTCTATTGTCATTTCGACCAAGCGAAGCGAGTGGAGAAATCTCGCCTTATTGTAATGCGATAGAGATGTCTCCACTTCGGTCGACATGACATTTGAGAATGGCGTTTCGCATATGACCTGCCCCCATTTATGGGGGCGGGTGGCGAACGCAGTGAGACAGGTGGGGGCTTCCTCGCTGTCCCTTTTAGGGAAAGTACCCGCGAAGCGGAGGAAAGGGTTTTAACAAGGCTTTCTAAAAAACCCCTCAGTCTCGGCCGGTGCCTCGACAGCTCCCCTACAGGGGCGCCAAGTCAACCCCCACCACCCGCTGACGCGGGAGCCAAGGGTTCAATTCTGTCATTTCGACCAAGCGAAGCGCGTGGAGAAATCTCGCATAATGTAAAAATGAGGTAGAGATTTCTCGACTACGCTCGAAATGACATTTTTAGAACGTGCGCGCCAAATCCCCTACAGGGGAGCCAAGAATCACCTTTACACACAAAAATCGGGCCTTTCCGAAAGGAAAGGTCCGATTTTTGGTTTACCGAATTACAGTTTACCGAATTTTGGTTTACTCTGCTACTGCCGTGCCCTTGAATTCGAGATTGCTAATAGCAACGTATTTGTTGCTTGAGCCGGTGACGGTTACATTAAAGACGATCTCAAAGTAGCAATTCGTCCAATCTTCGTCTGCGCCCGCCTCAAACGTAATGGTTTGATCTTTGGTATAAGTGGTCACGGACTTGGTATATGTCGCCGTCGCGCCTGCGGCCGTAGGATCGGTCTTGTAGACGTTCAAGGTAACGCTGTTGACAGTAATGCCTCCGCCGTCGGTCAGTGTAAGAAGAACTTTAGAGACTTTCCCCTGAATGGCGGTTTTGCCCGTGAGTTTGCGGTCCGTGGGATTGGTAAGGCTCTTGCCGCCGAAACGCCAAGGAGAGGACTGAGAATTCCCTTCGATGTTCCAAGTAACGCCATTGTACGTTACATCGCAGTTCCCGGTATAAGAGTTATTGGAACCGGAAGTTTGATGAGCCGCGGGGAGGATATACAATTCACTTTCGACCGTGGTAGAGGGCTTCTGCTTGATGGTAAGCTCCCACGTCAAAGGCGTTTGCTCTGCCGTCCCGTCGCAGGTGATCGTCAACGAAAGGGTGACCTTTTGGTTGCCCGTGCCGTTTTCCGGGCGGGTGATCTGCAACTTAGACACGTTCTGCTCGGTGACGATCTGTGCATACGTGGTGGGCGTAACCGTCCAAGCATACGAAACGCCGGAAATCGTGACTGCGGGAAGGTTGAACCCGGCGATCACGTCGTCGCTCGCCAAATCGCCGACCGCCGTCTTTGCCAAGGCTAACTTTTCATCACGCGTCAAGGCGCTTGCAAAGGAAGCAACGGGGTGTACGGTGTCGTTGTCCTTTTTGTAATCATCGAACTCATAGGTCGTCTTGGCCTTATCGCCGCTTCCCGACGTAAAATTCTTTAAATAACCGTGAACGGTGATCTCCCTGCCCTTGATAAGGTCGCCCGAGAGAATAAGATTTGTGCTGTCGGGATACAGTTTATAGACTTCGATCACAACGTCAAGCTGGCTTGTTTTGGCATTGAGGTCGTCCGCGATATAGACATACTGCCAATAAGTGCCTTTCCATGAACCTACATCAATGACATAACCCTTCACATAGACTTCTGTCGTCGTCGTTGCGCCATTCGTCGCCAAGTTCTGCTTGCCATAGGCAACAGCTTCGCTCGGCGTGAAGGGATTCTCCGCAGTGCCGTCATGCGTAGGCTGAGGGGCAACACTGCCGCTGCCTTCGCTGCGGAATACGATCGTGGAGACAGTAACGTATTTGTTGTCTTTTGTATCGTTCGTGACGTTGAAAACGAGCTGATAGAAGCAATTCGTCCAGCCGGTGTCGGGCGCGTCTACCGTAACAGCTTCCGCAGCCGAGAAGGTAACCTCTTTGGTAAAGACCGCCGTTGCGCCCTCTGCGGTGGGATCGGACGAGAACACATTGAAAGTGACCTTGTTCACGGTGAGGTTAGCAGTGCCGAAGGTGATAACGACCTGCTTCACGGTGCCGTTGATCGCGGTTTTGCCGGTGAGTTTGCGGTCTTGCGCGGACAAGTTCTTACCGCCGAAACGCCAAGGATTCATAGCGGCGTTGCCCTCGATGTTCCAAGTAACGCCGTCCACTTCAACATCCTCATTCCCGGCATAGTTGGTATTTTGACCTGCCGTCGCAGTGGAGAGCGTGTAAAGAACTCCTTCTTCTGCGGGAGGTTCGGTCCCACCCTGCGAAGCCGTACCCTTGAGGGTAATGGAGGGAATGTACATCGCGTTACTCACGCCACCAAATTCAATGGTCTGTTCGCCGGGCGTAGTGACATTGTATACGATCGTATACAAGTAGTAATCTTTGCCTGCAATCTGGAAATTAGCAGAGGCTTCCGTGTGGCTTGCTTCGGTGAGAGTGGTCGTACCGACCTTAATGGGCAGTTTGTTCGCGTCTGCATACGCATAGTTGGTGAGCATGACTACCGTGATCTGCGTGAATGTACCCTTGACCTTCAGCGAACCGGTGTCCTTTTTGAACTGGATAAAGGTCATACCGGTTTCGGTATATTTGTTGTCGTCGGTTTTGCTCGAATCATAGAGATCGGTACTCGCCATAACGTCCTTGATCTCGACCGAAACACCATCAATGGTGAACGTACCCGTTTGATAGCCCGACTTACCCTCCAAAGCAGTTTTCATTTTTTCGCCTGTGAGGGCAAGATCACCGCTCGGCTGAGGCTGAGAACCTTCCGCCTTGATGGTGACGGCGACTTCCTTGGTGTTGTTCGTCAAGGTCTCGGTGCCGCAGGTTGCGGTGACAACGAACTTCACGGTAGTATCCGTTGCGGGAAGTTTGGTGACGGTGAGTTTATTGCTTGCAAACGTTGTGCCTTCGGGAAGGGTTTCGCCCTGTTTCAAAGCCCACGTAAAGGTGACGTCGGGTTCCGTTGTAGCGGGAAGCGGGGTCTCGCCCGTCGCGGAGACGGTCATTGTTGCGGAAACGGCTTTCAAAGCGTCTGCAACCTTTTCTGCGGGAGTTCTATTATCGACATAAGTATACTTCGTCGCCGTAACGTTGTTGCTGCCATAGGCCGCAACTTCGGGCGTATTGCCTCTATAATTCTGCAAGTAACCGACGAGGGTGATCTCCGCGCCCACTTTGAGAGCGTTCTCTTCTTTTGCGAGGATGGTCCCGTCGGCTACAATGCGGTAAACAAGAAGCGAGTTTGCATCGTCTTTTGTAGCCGTCTTGCTATCGGCAATGTAGACATTCGTCCAGTTATTGTAATCGCTGTTCCAAACAACGCCTTTGTCGTCACCTACAAGGTCGATGACATAGCCGTGGATATAGACAGCCTTTGCCGCGCCTGCAAGCGAGAAGAAACCATCGGCGTCAACAAGTTTTGCGATCGCATTTGCCTCGGAAGCGGAATAAGGTTTCGCTTCGGTGCCTTCGCCCGTCAGGGTAGGAGTGGGAAGAAGTTTGATCTTCACTTCTTTATCCGCAGTCTCTTCATTCAATTTGAGATGAGCGACGAGGGTGACCTCCGTCTCGGCGGCGGGAAGCGATTTCACTTTGAGAACTCCGCTTTCAACGGCGACGTTCTCGGAAGCGTCTTTGAGTTCCCAAGTGACCGTTGCGTCAGAATGTGTGGCGGGAAGGGTGACGTTATCGACCATAAAGTAGTTGGTCTGCGCGAGTTTCAAAGTGTCCTTCGCCGCAGCAAGTTTTTCGGCGTCGCTCAAACCGCCTTCCTTGCCTTCAACGTCGATGGAGAACAAGCGCGCCTGTCCTGCGGAGCAGGTGAACTCGACTTTATCCGAGGGATTAGCAAGCGTGAGGCTGGCAACAAAGTTTTCATCGTCGAACGAGAGTTCGCTTTCGGAGAAAGCGGCGGCAAGATTGCCCTTCAGGTTCGTATAGTATTTATACTGATCGTCTGCGCTGTGGAAATCGATCTTTCTGATGCCGGGGAACTCGATCGTAACCTTGGAGCCCTTATACAAACGAACGGGATTCTTACTGTCGATGATGTCGTTTGAACTGCTTGCCTTATCGTTGGTGAAGGTAATGCCGTTCTGCTTCCAGACCTGCTGAGTTGTCGTTTGAGAAACGCGAGCGTCCGCCGTTGCGAAAGAAAGCGTGGCGGTGACAGCGTCCTCCGACGACTTCTTCGGGATCTTGTGGGTGTATTGCGTGCTCTTTTCCGCCTTTCCTGCGGTGACGGAAGCCGTGAGCGTATACTCCACGTCTACCGTTTTACGCGTGATCCCGACCGTGACCTGACCCTTGCTGTCTACCTCGCCTATGGTAACACACTCGGCGATATTGACGTTTTCGGTCTTTGCGGTCGGCGTCCACTTCACGGGATAGACCGTGCCGTCTACGTTGACTTGTCCGAGAACGTTAAAGTTATCGGGCGTTTCGTAGTTCTTAACTTCTCCGTCTTTGAGGTAAAGACTGTCGAGCATGTTGATCGCCGTTTGTGCGATCTCTTCGTCCGACTTGCTGTCTTTGCAGGCCGTAACGCCGAACACAAACGTGATTGCCATAGCGAGTGAAGCTATTGCGATCAGCCATCTTCTTTTCATACAACTTTCTCCTTTATAAATATTTTATTTTTTCTTTTGAAGCACGGGCTGTGAGCGCCCGCCGCCACCGAATGTAACCGAGGCTTCCCGAAAACGTGGAACGCCCCTGCCCTCTTAAGGGAGGGCTCCCGCGACCCGCATTTCGGGTCAATCTGCAAACTCGAAGCAACTATAACTCCAAATAGCAAGTTGATAGGCGCCTTCGTAGTAGTCCACAATGCCCTTGACGGACTTGATCTTCTTCCACGAGCCGTCGGCATTCTTAAAGTCGTCGAGCGTGTATTTCTCGTCGCCGTCTTTCTTCATCACAATGGTGCGAAGGGTGATCTGATTTCCGTTTTCATCCTTCACGACGATAGACATCGCGCCCGCGCTCTCGCCGTTTTTGGTGGTGTACGTGCCGTCATCTTGAATGGTGACGTTTTTAAGGGTGACGGAAGTATCCATGATCGCCGCGCCATAGTCGAGCGTGAGCTTGTCGGGCGTCTCTTCGCCGTCTTCGTTCGTTACTGTGAATTCCGCATCTACCTTGCGCGTGCCGACGGCAAGATCGGCGGCGGAAACTTCTGCAAACGGCTTTGTCGGGATCGACTTCTCGCCCTCTGCTTTCTCGATAAGTTTGGAGTTGGAAACCAGCGTAGGGCGCGCCTCGTTATACGAAACGCCCGAGATCTGATAGGTACCGTTGAACTCCCCTACCGTACCGACGACGTTGACGTAGTTGCCCACCGAAAGAATTTCGACGATAGCGCCCGTCTTATAGCCATAGTAAACGGCAATGCCGTAGGAGACGTCCGTCTCTTCGTCGTATTCCTCAATGTAAACGCTGCTTTCGAACTTCGCCGTGATGTAACCCGAAACGCTGACGGGACGTTGGACGTAATCGGCAATATGGAAGCGAAGTCCTTTGAGCGTCACTGCGGCATAGCCGTCGCCGCCGAACCAGTTGGGATCCTTCGCGTTGCCGTAGATCCTGAGTTTGGACGCCTGTGCCTGCATGAGCGCCGCAAGCGCCGTTTCGCCGTAGCGGTTGTCTGCCGTTTTGGAAGCCCTTCCGTAACCGTTCTGCAACAATTCGATGTTGAGGTTGCGGTAGTTTTCGTCCGCGACTGCTTTTCCTTTCGGGATATACCAGATCCAGAGGAGATAGCGTTCGCTCGTAGAGTCAACATTCCAATGATCGTCGTCGCTTTCCACGATGATCTTTTCCGCGCCATCGAGCGTGTCGTGCGTGAAGTTGGAAGCCGATTTGCCCCATTTTTCCACGTCACCTGTCGATTCGGGGGTGTTCACCGCGAGATAGCGCGCCTTGATGTAGTTGTTGACGAACGTGGAGGCGTTGCTTGTGGGGTTGAAGTGCGTCGTGTCTCCGTCGATGAAGAATTTGACGGTGACCTCCTGCTTCTTGGTCTCAGAGTTCATGTCGAGTTTGAGTTTGTCAACATAGTCGACAAACTCGTCGTTTTCCCCTCCTACGTCGGGGGTGTCCGGCGTGTTGTCGCACCCTACAAGCACGGGAATGACAAGGGCGACCGCACAGAGAAGCGATGCGAAAATTTTAAGGTGTTTCTTCATGATCTTTCCTCACGATAGAACTTACGCAGAGAATTGCGCTCTGAGATAATCCAATGCGTCCTTGAACGCCTGGTCAACGGTCTTGGTGTTGCCGAACACTTGCTGCATAATCTTACCAACTTGGTCTCTCGCGTCGGAAGAGCCATGGAACGCAGGAGACACGAAGTAGTCGCTTTCATGCGCCATGCCGACTTGCACTGCCTGTGCGGTGAGGTAAGTGCTGCCGTTTGCTTTCTGGACCCAATTACTGTAAGTGGGAAATTCGTTCATGATCTCTTGTTTGAGAACGGGCATATAGCCGTTGCTCATGGCAACTTCCGTCTGATAGAGAGGGTTGGTCGTCATGAACTTCACGAACAGCCAGCTTGCAAGCACCTTTTGGGGGTCTTCGTCCTTGAAGATACAGACGGAGGGACCCTGCGAGATCATTTTGGGATGTGCGGGGTCGATCTGGGGAACGGGAGCGATGCCCACCTGGAAGGGAACTTTATCTTCACTCAGATTTTGGTTATACGAGGTGCCGCCCGTGGAACCAATGCTCATGTAAAGCGTGCCGTCGAGCAAAAGATTGGAAGTGTACACGGTATTCGTACCCGTGGAAGCGAGCGTGGACGTGGTGAAGTATTTTTTGTCTTGCCATTCCTTGAATCTGGTGACGAACGCCTTGTTCTCCGCGTTATCGAAGAGGAATTTGTCCCCTGTTGCGGAAGTGTAGGGAGAACCCTGCTGTTCGCACATGGTAATAAACCAGTTTTCCTCGGAGTCGTACCCGAAAGGAACATGCGCGGAATTGGTATCGATCTCTTTGATGCGCGCGCAGAGCGCCTCCATCTCATCCCACGTCGTAGGCGGAGTGAGTTCGTGCTCATCGAAGAAGGTCTTGTTGTAGAAGATCACCTCTGTGGACTTCGCCCACGGAAGGGTGTACATCTTGGAACCGTCGCCGAATTCATAACCTTCCTCGAAATAGATGGGGTTGTACATATCCTGCTCTTCCTGCGTAAAGGCGATCGGACGCTCCACAGTGACGGCCTCATCGGAAGGATTCCCCTCTTCGTCCACGTATTCCGCCGTCTCGACATCCACGAGTACGGTGGGAACAGTCAGATCATTATACGCGCCGTCGGCAAGAAAATCGTTGAGAGACAGCACTGCGTTCGCAACATTGTAATCGGCAACGTGGTCCGCATAGCAGTAAGCGATGTTGGGGTGGTTGCCGCCCTGAAGTTCGGTGATAATGGTGTCGCGCACGCCGTTCCAGTCACCCAAATTCGTGTGTTCGACGGTAATGTTGGGGAACATCTGCTCGAAGATCGCAATGTGCTCGTCAAGGGAAGTCCTCAAATTTGCGCCCATCGAATGATAGAAAGTGATCGTAACGGGTTTGTTGATATCGAACCCGCCCTCCGGCATCTCGAAGTCGGGAGCGGCTCCGCGGCATCCGGAAAACCCGACCGCGACCGTACCGATCATTGCACACGCGATGAATAATGCGCCGATTTTCTTCTTCATGTTGTACTCCTTTATATTTAATTAATTTTTTCGGAATTTAAAAGCCCGCAGTCGTTTTAACCCTTAATGCCGCTGCGCGAAACGCCGCGCATAATGTATTTGCGGAACAGGATGAATACGATGAGGAGCGGAATGGTCACAAGCAACACGGCGGCCATCTGCGCGGGGAAATTCGTAACGCCGTCTTGAATAAATCCATATTCGCGGATCCCGACGGTCACAAGTTTATGCGCGAGGTCGCTCGTAACGAGTTTTGGCCAGATATAGGAGTTCCACGCCCCCATCATCTTCAAAATAGTAATGGAAATGAGGGTGGGCGAAGCGAGCGGGATCATCACTTTCCAAAGATATTTGAGATCGCTTGTGCCGTCTACCTTGGCGGCGAGGTACAGTTCGTTGGGGATCTGCATGAAATTCTGCCGCAAGAGATAGATATAGAACACGCTTACGAGGAAGGGCACGATGAGCGCCGCAAAGGTGTTTTTCCAATTCAGCCAGTTGACGACCGTGATATAGTTGGTGACGGTGAAGAGTTCGCCGGGGATCATCATGGTCGCAAGCATGGCGCCGAAGAGGAAGTTCTTCCCCTTAAAATCGAGCCGTGCAAACGCATAGGCGGAGAGCACCGTAACGACCAGCGACAGCAAGGTGGAAACGACGCCGACGAGCACCGTGTTCCCAAACAGTTGCCCGAGGTGCAGTTCCCCTACGAACGCCTCCTTAAAGTTGCCCCAAACGAATTCCGTGGGCCAAAGCGTGGGATTATAGAGGTTATACTCGTCGACCGTCTTGACAGATGAAATGAGCATCCAATAGAACGGGAAGATGACGGCGATCGCAACGATAGTAAGAAAGAAGTAAAGCCCGATCTGAACAAGGACCTTCGTTACGGTCTGCCTTTTGGAGACCACTTTTACATCTTTTTCTTTCATCCCTTTCGCCGCGTTTTGCGTGGATGAATTGACCGTGTTCAAAGACATTTTCTACTTCTCCTTAATAGTGCGTCTTCTTTTTGCTGACATACAGGTTGATGATCGTAGCAACGAGAATGATGAGGAAGAGGATGAGCGCTGCTGCGGCGGCAAGACCGCCGTTGTTCTTGGCGATGCAATCGTAGATAAGCCCCACCATCGTGTTCATCGACCCAGGCGCCGCAGGAGCGCCCATCGAATCTCCGAAAATACCGACGACGCTCGTATATTCCTTAAATCCGCCGATAAAGCCCGTTATCACGACGTAAGTGATCATCGGCGAAAGAAGGGGAACAGTCACCCGCCAAAATACCCGCCATCGGGAAGCGCCGTCCACCTTTGCCGCGTCGTAGTACTGCTTGTCCACATTTTGAAGCCCGCCGAGTAGGACGAGAATCTTGAACGGCAACGCGTTCCAGACGATATAGATGATCAAAACGACCATATTGTTGAATGTAGACGAACCCACGTTAATCCAGTTGATCGGCTCAATGCCGAACACCCCGAGGATGCTGTTGATGATCCCGATCGAAAGAGGAGTGCCATTAATAAGAACCTCGCCGAACATGGCGTTAAAGACCATGCCGATCGCGATCGCATTGGTAACGTAGGGCAGGAAAAAGATCGTCTGGTAAACTTTTTTCAACCATTTAATGGAGTTGAGTGCCACCGCGATCAAGAGCGCCAGCATGGTAGAGATGGGCACCGTGATCACGGTGAGAAGCAGGGTATTGCGAAGGCAGACCAAGAAATCGGGGAAGTTGACGACGTTTACGAAATTTTGGAACCCGAACGCGAAGGTGGCCCCGCCGACCTCGGCCAGTCCGTTATACCCGTTTAAGAAAGCAATTCTAAGCGTGTTGATAATGGGCCAAAGCGTAAAGGCCGCCAAAAGCACAAGCGCGGGCAGGAGATAGACCCACCCCTTTAAGTTCCTTAAACGCGCTTTGATGGCGTTCCTTTTTCTGCGCTTTTCCCGAAGATCTTGCTCCGCTTGTTCCGCTTCCGTCAAAGGCGTTCCTTCCACTGCCGCGGGCGTCTCTTCGACAAAGTCTTTCTCTTGTTCTTTCATTCTTTGTCCTCGCTTTCCGTTTGTGTCGCGTCATCCGCGCTTTCCGCCGCATTTTCCGCGCTTTCCGCGGGCGTGTCCTCCGCGGTCGCGTTCTCTGCGGGCGTTTCGGGCTGCTTGCGGAAAGCCGCTCCGATCTTTCCGAAGAAGTTTTTAACTGAAACGGTAAATCCCTTCTTCTCTTCGGGTTGCGTCTGCTTCGAAGCGTCGTCCGCCTCGCGGGGGAGAGGGCCTTCATGAAAAGCATAGAACTCCCCTTCCGCTTTCATCGCGGAGAGCATTGCCTCATGCGCGGCGACCTGTGCGCCGAAATAAACGCGGGCTTCCGTTTCTTTGTTAAAGATGAAAACTTTATTCTCTTTCAGACGGAATTTTACGTCGCCGACAGCGGAGACTTTCCCCGCTTCATCGGCGGAAACGATCGAACGTATCACGGGATTCAGCGAATTCTCGTTCGTGGAAACGACCGAAACGTCTCTCCCCATGACGTCGATCCCCGAGACGGAGCAGGTGAGCCCACCCCGTTCGTCGAGAACAAATCCCTCCGGACGGATGCCGACGTACACCTCTTGATCTTCGGCGCCCTTTGTCTCAAACACCGCTTCTTCCCCGATGTAGAGTTTTTCGCCCTCGATCCTGCCGCGGAAAACGTTGATGGGCGGCGTGCCGAGGAACTTTGCGACGAACAGGTTTGCGGGATCGTCGTACACCCACTGCGGCTTGCCCGTCTGCATAATCACGCCGAGTTTCATCACGACGATATAGTCGGAGATGGACATCGCCTCCTCCTGGTCGTGTGTAACGAAGATGGTGGTGATGCCCGTGTCGCGCTGGATGCGTCTGATTTCTTCACGCGTCTGAAGTCTGAGGCGGGCATCCAAATTAGAAAGAGGCTCGTCCAAAAGAAGAACGCGCGGCATTTTGACAAGTGCGCGGGCGATAGCAACGCGTTGTTGCTGTCCGCCCGAAAGTTCGGACGGCTTGCGGTTCATGTACTCGTCGATTTGAACAAGTTTTGCCGCTTCGTTTGCGCGTGCCAACATTTCCTCTTTGGAGAGCCTGTTTTCACCTTTTAAGTTTTGCAACGGGAACAAAATATTTTGTTGCACCGTCATGTGCGGATAGAGCGCATAATTCTGGAACACCAGCCCAATGCCTCGATTTTCCGCCGCGAGTTCGGTCACGTCGTCTTCTCCGAAATAAATTTTTCCGCTGGTCGGCGGTTGCAAGCCGCTGATCATATACAACGTGGTACTCTTTCCACAACCCGAAGGCCCCAAAAGCCCGATCAGTTTTCCATCGGGGATCTCGAGGTTGAAATCGTTGACGGCAACGACCTCGGCGTTCTTCTCTTTCTTGTTGCGGCTGGGAAAGATCTTTGTGAGATGTTCTAATACAACTTTCATGTCTCTTCCTTTTTTCCGTTGTGTTTTTAGATTGATTTTTGTCGGCAGTCTTTTCTGCCGGACTTTATCCGATTTGATCTTTTTGCGCGTCGAGTTCCGCTTGTCTGCGCACTTCCTCTTTTTTCTCTTTCAATTCCTCTTCCGAAGCGTAAATCACCTGAGCCCGCATGTCAGTTGCGACCGTTACCGCAATCAGATCGTGGATGGGAGTTCTGTTCTTCGTTGCAAAGAACAAAACGGCATTCAGAAGAAGCAATGCGGCAAAGAGGATCACCGCGAGCAACCCGATCCCCGCAAAGAAGAACAGAAACACGAGCAGAACGGGGAACATCGTTTCGATCGCATATTTCCCGAGGATCGACCTTGCGAACAAGGCTATCCCGTTGATCTTCACGCAATTCGGATGCACCAAACATATCCCGAACACTTTTTTGCCGACGGTCTGCCCGTTCTTTAAGATCAGCGGGAGAATAAATTCTAGACACAGATAGGCAAAAAAGCATCCCAGAGAAACGATCATGAACAGCATGTTATACAGGAAGCTGTACAGATTGCTCACCGCCCCTTCCGAGGGGAGAGCGGCATAGCGGCGAAAGGTCTGCGCCATACCTGGTTCTTCTTCTGCGGAAGCGTCCATCGCTTTGATCACATCATCAACAGTCACATAGTTCCCGCCCGCATCTGTGATGGCGTTTTCGCTTCTCTTGTATGTAAAACCGTAATGTCCCGCAACGTCCTCGATGAGCGCCGCAACAATGTTGCCAAGGGCTTTTTCTTCGCCGTCTTTTGTGACGATGTAGCCTCTCTCCGTCTCTTCATAGGTAAAGCCGTAATATTCGGCGGCGTCGGGGATGCACTCTTTGCGGAATTCCGTCCACTCGCTATTGTACTGCGTCGCAAGTTCGTTGTTTTTTTCGAAACCGCAGATGAGCGAGATGATCCACATGAACCCCGTTGCGAGTACCGCAAGCAGGATCGCGTCGAGGAGCCAAGCAGAAGCTCGCTTTACGATTCCGATTCTCCTTAGTTCAAACAATTTCGTTTCCTCCCGGACACATTCCGTTAAAGGGAACTCGTAAGTCTATTCCGCAAAATCATTATAACACAAACTCCTGTCATAAAGCAATGATTTGCAAAAAAATTTTCTCCCTCCAACCGATATTTTTTTTCCAACCGCACACCGCGATGAAAAATCGGCACATTTTGTTCGGGCGGAAAAATGTTATTTTTTCTTGCGGCGGAGGACGAAGAACACGATAACAGCGATGACGATTACGCCGCACGCGCCGCCGACGATCCCGCCGATGAGAGCGGCCTTGTTTTCCTCCCCTTTGTCCGAATCCGAAGGCTTGGAGGGTTCGGGCTCCGTGGGTTCGGGTTCCGTGGGTTCGGGTTCCGATTGCGCTTCCCAGATTTTATCCGCATATTCGGGATGGTCGATAAACGGGTTGCGGTTATGCTGTATTTTGAACACTTCTTCGTTGCGCGTCCTTTCGATGTCGTCCACGGGGTCGCTCTTGTTCCACGCGAGGAGCAGTTCGATGGCCTCCTCTTCGGTGCCCGCCATGACGTTGGTGAATTTGAGGGTTCCGAAATAACTCGACTGTCCGTTGCCGTTCGTGGAGCCGTGCACGTTTTCGGCCTTGTTGTAGTGCACATACAGATACAGGACGATGCGCGCCGCGTCCCCCTTTACGTTGTCGAGGGGCTCGAACACGCCGCCCGCATGGTGGCCGCCAAGTTGGGAATTGCTGCCGTCCGTCTTTTTGGAATAAACTTCGCCGCCGTTTGCGACTTCGCCGAACTTGTCGTTTCCGCGCTGGCTGTTCATCTTGACTTCGGAGGGGCGGATGTGGTGCAGGTCGGAGCCGCCGCCCTCCTTCCCCCAAAGCCCGTTCGAAATGCTCTGCGGCCAAACGTGTTCGCGGTTCCATCTTCCCGCGTCGCTTCCGTCCTTCGTATATTCCACGATCGTCTCGTGTGTGTAGAATTCGACAATGCTCTTTTCGCCCCCCTCCGCAAAATCGGTGGTATGGGCATAGTCTCTGCAATCGTTATAGGAAGCATAATAGGTATGCGTGGTCGTGATGAGGTCGTGGAGCTGGCCCAAAAGCTCCTCCCCGTCCGTTGCGGTGATGGGAGCGTAATAGTCCTCTGCGGCATATGCGGGAAGAGCGGCCTTCCCAAACGAGAGGACGCCGCATAGCAGCATTCCCGCAAGCGAGAGAGATAAAATTTTTGCATATTTCAGATGCATGGTTTTCTCCCGAGTGTTTCCTTTTGCGCCGCAAGCTGTTTGAGCCAGCACTTACGGCACATGGCGACATATCTGTCGTTGCCGCCGAGGAGGACCTGAGAGCCCTCCGTGACGATCTTCCCGTTTTCGTCGAGACGGGCGTTTACCGTTGCCTTCGCCCCGCAGGTGCAGACCGATTTTATTTCGCTGATGGACTCGGCGATCTCGAACAGCCGCTTGCTCCCCGGGAAGAGGTGGGTGGTGAAGTCGGTCGCAAGCCCGAAACAGAGCACGGGGACGTCCTTTTGCATGACGATGTCGGCGAGTTCGTCCACCTGCTTTGGGGTGAGGAACTGGCATTCGTCCACGATGATGACGTTTCGGTCGGCATATTTTTCAAGATAGAGTTTGTATAGGTCCTCTTCCTCGTCCACCGCGATTGCGCCCTGTTCGAGCCCGATGCGGGACCTAACGACGGTGTCGCCGTCCCGTGTGTCCACTGCGGGCTTCAAGAGCAACACCTTCATGTCCCGCTCTTCATAGTTGAACTTGGTGATGAGCGCCTGCGCCGTCTTGGAAGAGCCCATTGCCCCAAACTTGAAATACAGCTTTGCCATACTTTTTTCCGTCCGTTTATTCGATGATGTCGTACACGAGGGGCTCGTCTATGGGCTTTTCGTCCTCGATGACGGTCGCCGAGAGGAGTTTCTCCTCCGCCGCTACGAAGGAGGCGGGATCGTTGGAGAAGAGGGTCGCAATTTCCTCCCCCTCCGAGACGAGATCGCCCGTCTTTTTGCGAAGGAGAATGCCCGCGCTGTAGTCGATGGGATCCTCCGCCGTGTTGCGCCCCGCGCCGAGGGTAAGGCTTGCAAGCCCGTATGCCTCGGTATCCGCCCGCACGATATATCCCCGCTTGACGCTCTTCACGGCGTGGGAATATTTCGCCTTTGCGAAGTTTTCGGTATTTTCGATGAGCGCGGCGTTCCCGCCCTGCGCCCTGACCGTTTGGATGAGTTTTTCAAGCGCACTGCCGTCGGAGATCGACCGCTCGGCAAGTTTTCTGCATTCCTCGGGCGTTCCCTTGCCCGCGAGGGAGAGCATGTACCCCGCGAGGGTCATGCACACCTCGGTAAGATCGGCGGGGCCTCTCCCCTTCAACGTCTCCACCGCCTCGATGACTTCGAGGGAGTTGCCGATGGCATTCCCCAAGGGACGGTCCATATTGGTGATGAGCGCCACCATCTTTTTGCCCGCGTTCTTGCCGATGTCCACCATCAGCCGCGCGAGTTCCTTGCTCTTTTCCGTCGTTTTCATGAACGACCCGCTCCCCGTTTTGACGTCGAGCACGATGCAATCGTCGTCGGCGGCGAGTTTTTTGCCCATGATGCTTGCGGCGATAAGGGGCATACTGTCCACCGTCGCCGTGACGTCGCGGAGGGCATAGAGTTTCTTGTCGGCGGGGGCGAACTGCCGCGACTGCCCGACGATGGAGAGCCCGATCTTGTTCACCTGCGCGATGAATTCCTCCTCCGAAAGGGTGGTGCGGAATCCGTCGATCGCCTCGAGTTTGTCCACGGTGCCGCCCGTGTGCCCGAGGCCCCTGCCGCTCATTTTTGCGACTTTTACCCCGAAGGAGGCGACGATGGGCGCGACGACGAGGCTGGTCTTATCCCCCACGCCGCCCGTGGAGTGCTTGTCCACGCGGATGCCGTCGATGGCCGAAAAGTCGAGCCGCTCCCCCGAATCGCGCACGGCAAAGGTAAGGTCGCAAGTTTCGCGCACATTCATGCCGCGGTAGTAGATCGCCATGAGGAGTGCGGTGATCTGGTAGTCGGGAATGCTCCCGTCCGTCACCCCTTCGATGAAGAATTTGATCTCCTCGGTGGTCAGTTCCCCGCCGTCCCGCTTTTTCTTGATGATGTCGTACATTCTCATATGTTTTCTCCCCTTTGAATAAAACTCAGTTTCCCCTTCTGCCGTCCGCGATGTAGTCCGCCACGAGGTCGCGCGCATAGACTTTGCCCTCGAGCCGCTTTACTTCCGTGATGTGATTGGGCGCATAGCTGGAGGTGTAACTGTCCACCACGATATAGTAAGTTTTATCGTCGTCCACGTCGCTCGCATAGAGCCCTTTGGTATAGGTGTGATAGTTTTTATTCGTTGTAGACAGGAAGTTGCTCTTTAAGAACCTGCCCTTGATACTGCCGAGGACAATGGCGTTGTCGAAGGGAAGGATGGAGAAGAGGTCGGCATAGGTGACGTTCCCCTTTGCGAGGTCGTAAGGACTGCGCGTTTTAAGGTAGCCGCCGCCGAGCGCGATCTCGTACTCGTCGCCCCATTCCTCTATACCTTTATTATAATATAGTTCGGCGACCTTGTCGGCAATATCGGAGGAATCCCATTTATAGACGTTCTCCCCAAGCACCGTTGTATAGGGATCGCTGTCGGGGAAATATTTTTCATAGATCGTTTCCACCACGGGGTCGTCTTGGAGACTGCTCTTTGCATACTCGCTGTTTTTGACGAGTTTGGGAGTGACGGTATATTCCCCCGTTTCCGTGTCGATGGAGACGTCGGCGCGGCTGATCGCCTTGTTCTCGCCGCCGCCCTGCAGATGATAGACGCCGTATTCGTCTTTAAGGATATACTGTTTGTGGGTGTGCCCCTCGAACACGAGGTCGACATAGCCGTCCGAGAGGGCGGTATCGTAATAGGACATGTCGCTGTTTTTGACATTGTTGACGCCCGAGGACGAGAAATCGTCGCCGCCGTCGTGAATGGAGTAGACGATAAGATCGCACCCCTCCTCCTTTCTTAAGCGGGTGGACTCCTTTTTGACGAGCGCAGTGAGCTCCCCGCCCGTTGCGAAGTGGAGCCCCGTCTGGAATTCGCCCGAGATGGACGAAAGGCAATCGCCGATCGCGCCGATGACGCCGATCTTGACGCCGCTCTTTTCCACGATGACGGAGGGCTTGCAATAGCTTGCGGGCCCGCCCTGATAGGTCACGTTGATGCCGAGGAAGGGAAACTCCGCAAGTTCGCTGTTGGGATCGAGCACGGCGGGGCCCCAATCGAATTCATGGTTGCCGAGGGTCATGGAGACAAACCCGACCTCGTTCATCCACTCCGTCATGAGTTGCCCTTGGTTGGAAGAGGACTCCACCGTCCCCTGCCACATGTCCCCTGAGGAGAGCAGAATTTCCTCGCGCGCCGTATCTTTATAGAGATCTTTCAAATAGGTGGTGAATTCGTCCACGCCGGGCTGGCCGCTTGTGTCCATGAACTTCCCGTGCAGATCGTTGACGGCAAAAAAGGAGAGTTCGACCGTTCCGCCCGAGGGCGTCGGAGGCGTGGGCTTGGACGGATCCGAAGGCGCGCAACCCGCAAGCCCCGCGCAGACAAAGAGCAGGGCAAAGACGGGAGCAAAAATTTTCGTAAGCCGTTTTTTCATAAGATCAGAGGTCTTTTTCGGTGAATGAGAAGGGAAGCAACGCTTCCAAGGTGTACGCCTCGAACTTTTCGGGGTTTCCGAGCAAAATTTTGAAATTCTTCGGGCAGAACTCGGCGATCACCTGCCTGCAAACGCCGCAGGGAGCGCAGAAATCGGAGGTCTCCCCCTCCTTTCCGCCCACGATTGCGAGCGCTTCGAACTCCCGCTCTCCCTCGCTCACTGCCTTAAAAAAGGCGGTGCGCTCGGCGCAGACGGTGGCCGAATACGCCGCGTTTTCGATGTTGCAGCCCGTGTAGAGTTTTCCGCTCTTCGTCAGGAGCGCCGCCCCCACGCGGAAATGAGAATAGGGCGAGTAGGAGCGTTCGCGCGCCTTCTGCGCCTCTTCCATCAAAGTTTTATCGTCGATCATTTCGTAACTTCCTTCAAAAAACTCTTGCCGCTCGTATTCTCCTGCGGAACGCCGAAGAAATCGAGCACGGTCGCGGAGATGTCCGCAAAACTCGGGCGGACGCCGAGGTTGACGCCGCTTCTGATCTTCTGCCCATAGATAAGCATGGGAGTATATTCGCGGGAATGGTCGGTAGACGGGGTCGCGGGGTCGCAACCGTGGTCGGCGGTGATGAGGAGAACGTCGTCCTCCCGCATGTCTTGGATGAATTTACTCAAGAATCCGTCGAACTCGGTCGCCGCCGCGGCATAGCCCGCAACGTCGTTCCTGTGGCCGTATTTCATGTCGAAATCGACGAGGTTGACAAAGCAAAGCCCGTTAAAGTCTCTCCCCTCGATCTCCTTTGTGACCTGCATTCCGTGGGTGTTGGAGACGGTGCGGTTGCTCTCCGAAACGCCGCTCCCCGCAAAGATGTCGTAAATTTTGCCCACCGAGATGGTGTCGTACCCCGCCTTTTGCAGGAGGTTGAGCATGGTGTCCGAAGGGGGCACGAGGGAAAAATCGTGACGGTTGGAAGTACGCGTAAAGGGATATTCGCCGTTAAAGGGACGGGCGATGACTCTTCCCACGTTGTGGGGAGGTACGAGCATCTCCCGCGCGATCTCGCAGTAGCGGTAGAGTTCTTTCACGGGCACGACGTCCTCGTGCGCGGCGATCTGGAACACGCTGTCCGCGGAGGTGTACACGATGAGCGCCCCCGTTTTGACATGTTCTTCGCCATAGTCCTTGATGACCTCGGTGCCCGAATAGGGTTTATTGCAGATGACCTTTCTCCCCGTCTTTTGCTCGAATTCCTCGATGAGTTCCTTGGGGAAGCCCTCGGGGTAGGTGGGGAGCGGTTCGGGCGAGATAATGCCCGCGATCTCCCAATGCCCGATGGTGGTGTCCTTGCCCATCGACTTTTCGGCCATCTTCGCATAGCTTGCCTTGGGAGCGGGAACGCCGCCGCCCACGCCGTCGATGTTGAAGAGCCCGAACGCCTCGAGTTCGGGACAGTGGAAATTCGGATGATGACGGATGGCGCCGAGGGTATCGCTTCCCTCGTCATGCCAAAGGTAGGCGTCTGGGAGTTCCCCCACGCCGAAACTGTCGAGTACGATCAGAAAAAATCTCTTCGCCACGGCTTTGCCTCCGCGTTATGCCAATTCGAGCGCGATCTTCATCATCGCGGTAAAGGAGTTCTGCCGCTCTTCGGCGGTGGTGTTCTCTTCGGGATGGATGAAACTGTCGCTCACGGTGCAGATACAGAGCGCTTTTTTGCCCGCGCGGGCGGCGTTGCAGTAGAGCGCCGCGCTCTCCATCTCCACGCCGAGCACCCCCATCTTCGCCCACTGCATCCCGCTGTTCGCGTCGTCATAGAACATGTCGGAGGAGAAGATGTTGCCCACTTTGTAGCGCACGCCCGCCTCTTCGCAGAGTTCCGCCGCCCGTTTCAAAAGTCCGAAATCGGCGATCGGGCAGAAGGTGCCGGGAAGGTTGTACTGCGCGGCATAGTTGCCGTTGGTGCAGGCGCCCTGCGCGAGAATGAGGTCGCGCACGTGCAAGTCCTTATCGAAAGTGCCGCAGGAACCGACGCGGATGATCTGCTCCACGCCGTAAAAGTTGAAAAGTTCGTATGAATAGATGCCGATGGCGGGTTGGCCCATGCCCGACGCCATGACAGACACTTTTTTGCCCTTATACGTTCCCGTAAAGCCGTTGACCCCGCGCACGTTGTTGACGAGGACGGGGTTCTCGAAGAAGTTCTCCGCGATGAACTTTGCGCGGAGGGGGTCGCCGGGCATTAAAACGGTCTTTGCAAAGTCGCCGTACTTTGCGGCGATGTGGGGGGTGGGAATGTTGGGATGTTCGCTCATAACAGGTGTTCCTCCTTGACGATCTTTACAATGCGGGACGTGCCGAGCCGCTCTGCGCCGAGGGCAACGAAGTCCTCCGCGTCCTTGACGGAGGAAATTCCCCCTGCCGCCTTGATCTTCACGTCTTTGCCGACATATTTTTTGAAGAGCGCCACGTCCTCTCTTGTCGCGCCCGCCTTGGAAAAGCCCGTGGACGTCTTGATGAAGTCCGCCTTTGCCTCGGTGACGATCTTGCACATCTCGATCTTCTCCTCCTCGGTAAGGAGGCAAGTCTCGATGATGACTTTGAGGATCTTCCCGCCGCAGGCTTCCTTGATCGCCTTGATCTCGTCGAGAATTTTATCATGAAGCCCCGCCTTGAGGTCGCCGATGTTGATGACCATATCGATCTCGTCCGCGCCCGCCTTGACCGCTTCCCTTGTTTCGAATACTTTCACTTCCTTGCTGTTGTAGCCGTTGGGAAAGCCGATGACGGTGCAGACGGCAAGCCTGTCCCCCGCATACTTTTTCGCCTCGCCCACATAGCAGGGCGGGATGCACACGGAGGCGGTATGATACTTGATCCCGTCGTCGATAAGCGCTTGGATGTCCTTCCAGGTCGCGGTGACGGAGAGTTGGGTGTGGTCGCATTTGCTTAAAATTTCACGGATGTCCATTTGTTTCCTCGCTTGCGTATTTTGAGCCGTTTCTATTATAATGCAAAAATTTTTCCTTGTCAATGAAAAAGTGTAACAAAAAAATGATTTCTTTTCTGAAAAATTTCTATGTTTTCCCCTCTCCGATGAAAAGGTTTTGCATTTTTGTTGCCCCCCCCCGCTGTCCCCTTTAGGGAAAGTGGCATGAGCGGAGCGAATGCCGAAAGGGTTCTCTAAAACCCCTCAGTCGCGCGAGGCGCGACAGCTCCCCTACAGGGGCGCCAAGCATTTACCTCCCCCCCCCCCTCCGTGGAAGGGTTCCGCTTACCCCCGCCATGGGAGGGGGGTAGGGGTGGGACGGATTCTAAACATTTGAAAACGCTCAAGGTTTTGCGCGAAAACGCAATACGTATGCAAAAAAATCGTTCACGGGCCTTAATTTTTTTCGGGAAAAGGTTGCAATTCCGAAAACGCTTGCTATAATATAGTAGACAACGATCCGCGCGCACCGCGCGGAGAAGGAGCGCACTATGACAAAGATGCGTAAAAGAATTTTGGGGCTCGGCTGTGCGGCTGTGTTCGCCTTTTCCCAAGTCCCCCTTGCACTGCACGTAGGTTCGCTCGGCGCGTCCGCCGACGCAGTAGCCACCGTTGCCCTCGAGGCATATGACGGAAACGGAACAACAACCGTTCAACTTGAGGACGGCAAACTGCCCGCACTCCCCGCCCCCGAACGCGAGGGCTATGATTTTGTGGGTTGGTTCACCGCGCCCGTCGAAGTCGAATTCTGGGGCGATAAAGCGGACGAAACGTGGTGCTTACTCAAAAAAACTTACGGCACGGATTACACCTACCTCAACGGCAGACCCATTTCTTGGTACAATGAGGGAGAGAAACCCGATCCTCGCTATGCCGACAATGCGGGCTATGATTGGAAAAACGCCCGCTGGGTGGAGCATTCGCTCGGACTTCAAAACGCCACCAAGGGGCAATGGGTGCACGAGGGCGACACCGTTTCGGCGGGTTCCACCCTCTATGCGATGTACGACCCCAAGAACATCACCGTGTATTGGTACAGCAACGGCTGGAAGGGCATCAATGATACCGAATATGCCTCCACAGGCAGAAGCACGGGCTTCGAATACGGCGGCAAGTTCGCCCGCCTTCCCCTCGACAGATGGGCAAAGTGGGAAGG
Source organism: uncultured Clostridia bacterium (assembly GCA_947630325.1). Taxonomy (GTDB): domain Bacteria; phylum Bacillota; class Clostridia; order Christensenellales; family Borkfalkiaceae; genus Gallimonas. The sequence goes on along the minus strand of CANRHB010000005.1, from coordinate 28,139 downwards.
AAACCACGAATTCAAGGGCTGGGCGGACGCGGACGGCAACGTGTTCGAGTTCGATATGACCTATGCGGGCGAAATGCTCAAAGACTTCTATACGCCCGAAAAATACGAGCCCGTCCTTCGCCTCTATGCGATCTATGACGACATTACCGAAGTCGGCGGCTCGATCAAGCCCGCCGAATTCAAGGGGCTCACGGGAGGCGGCCGCACCTTCGACCCCGACCTCGGCTCCCACACCTTTACCGCGACCTTCGATTCGAAGAACAAGGCCCTCCCCGAGAATATGGGCTGGGAATTGACAAGCGGTTCCGACCACTTCGATTTGACTGTCTCCAAAGACAAGACAGTCGCTACCGTCACCGTAAAGGACAAATTCAAGAAGAACCTTCCGGATGAGGAAACGGTGGCCGTGAAGTTCACCTTCGGGGAAGAGACATACGAGACGTCTGCGACCTCCTCCCACTATTATGGCAACGGGAAGGTCGTAAGCGGACAGTGGGGCGCGTGCACCGAGGACTATGTAGTGGAATACATCTGCACCGCCTGCGGACAGAAAAAGACGGTGACGACCGAAGCAAAGGGACATGAGATTGTTTCCCGCGAAGTTCCCGCGACCTGCACCGAAAACGCCTATACCGTAAACGTTTGCGTCAAGTGCGGCGAGACCACCCGTACAGAAAAGCAAAACACCGCCCTCGGGCACAGCTGGGAAGAGACGACCGAGACGAGTTGCGGCGGAACGGTGACGACAAAAACGTGTTCGCGTTGCGGCGAAACGCAGGTGGAGACGGACCCGACCGCCCAACATACTTGGGAGAATTCCCCCACCGTGGACGTTGCGCCCACCTGCACGACGGAGGGGCAACAGTCCGTCCACTGCAAGTTCTGCCCTGCCGTTAAGGAGATAAATAGCATCCCCGCAACGGGGCACAGCTACAATGAGACAAAGCACGAGGCGACCTGCACGGAGGACGGCTACACCGAGAAGATCTGCTCCGAGTGCGGCGACGTTCAAAGAGAGGCGGGCGAAGAAGCCAAGGGTCACACCGCGGGCGAACCCGTTGAAGTAAGAAGAGCCACCTGCATGGAAGAGGGCGCAAAGAACACCTACTGCACCGAATGCGGAGCGCTGATCGGGAGCGAAACGTTGCCCTTGAATTCGGACGCCCACGATTGGTCGGTTTGGTTGACAAAGACGGAGGACGGGTTTGAAATCACCTACCGCTACTGCGTCCTCTGCGGTAAGTCCGAGGAAAAAGAAAGGGTGCCCGTACAGCAAGCGGAGCCCGCTCCTCAGCCCAATTCGGAACCCGTTCCCGAACCTCAACCCGAACCCAATTCGGAACCCGCTCCTCAGCCTCAACCCGAACCCAATTTGGAACCCGCTCCTCAGCCTCAACCCGAGCCCGTTCCCGAAGTACAGCCCGAACCTGTTCCCGAAGTGCAACCCGAGATAAAAGAACCCGAGGTGCAGGAGAGCAAGACACAAGAGCCCGAAGTGCGGCCCGAGAGCAAACCCGAAACCGCGACCAAGGCCGAGCAGGCTCCCGCGGTGTCGACCGAAAAACTTCCCGAAGCGGAGCCCGAACTGCCTGTGACCCCGGGGATCCTTCCCGAGCGCGAACACCCCTCCGCTCCCGTGACGCCCGAAGTCTCCAAAACGGCCCCCGTTCCCCAAACGGAGGAAGGAGACAACGCGGCGGTAAGCGGCGGCGCGACGGTCGAGATCCTGCCCTCCATGGAGAGCGCGGGTCCTGCCGACAGCGGCGTGTGGATGTGGATCGCCCTCGCCTGCGTGTGCGGTGCGGCGCTCGTGTGCGTCCCCGTGGCAGTCGTTGCCGTAAAACGCCGTAAATAACCAAATATCCGAATCGTCCCGACCTCAGGTCGGGACGATTCTTTTTTATTTTTTTGCGGCCGCTTCGGACCGTTTTTTTTCTTGACGCAAAAAATTGACAAATTTCGGCGGAAGTTCTTGCAATTCCTTCCTTTTAAGGTTATAATGAAATATGGAAAAAGGCGGCGGAGAGAAGGATGAGAAAGGAAAAGAAAGTCAAGATCATTGTGGCGGTAGCGGGGTTGTTGCTCCTTGCCGCCATTCTCGTATTTCTCTTTGCAGGCGACAATATAGAGGTATTCAAGGCGTTTTTCCGCAAGGGGATCACCCAGGAGGAGATCCGCGCAAACGCACAGCGTTTCGGCTGGCGGGGCGTCGTCTCCATAGGCCTTTTGTCCATGTTGCAGGTGGTGTTCATGTTCCTGCCCGCGGAGCCCGTGCAGGTGATCGCGGGCGTCAGTTACGGGCTGTGGTTCGGCATTCTCGTGTGCGAGATCGGCGTGCTCGTCGGCAATACGCTCATCTATATCGCCTATAAAATTTTCGGCTCCCGTTTGAGCGAATATTACTCCAAGAAGATAGACATCGATTGGAACAGCGCAAAGACGACCAGAAGCGTCTCCTTCCTCGTGCTCATCCTCTATATCCTGCCCGCCATTCCATACGGCATGATCTGCTTTTTCGCCGCCGGCATGGGGCTAAAATATCCGCGCTACATTCTGCTTACGGGGCTGGGGGCGCTCCCCTCCGTGCTCATCGGCGTCGGGCTCGGGCATCTCGCCATCACCGCAAGCCTCATCTGGGCGGCGGCGGTTTTTGTCGTGCTTCTCGCAATTTTGCTCGTGCTGTTCTTGAAGAGAAACGCGCTTGCCGCAAAACTCAACGCCTATCTCAAACGCCGCGCGACCCCCTACACCTCCGACTATGAACTGCGGGATACCCACAAGCTCCTCTTCCGTCTTTTCTTCTTCCTTGCGGGCGTCTATGTCCGAGTGAACTTCAAAGTGAAGTACAAAAACCTCGTCGGGAAACTCAACCGCCCGTCGATCGTGCTCGTCAACCACGGGACGTTCGTCGATTTTCTCTTCTCGGGAAAACGTCTCAAAAAATATTACCCCAACATCGTCTGCGCGCGCATGTACTTTTATCACAAGACGATGGGCACCCTCATGAAAATGGGCGGCGTGATCCCCAAGAGCATGTTTACCGCCGATCTGGAGAGCGCAAAGAACTGCGTGCGCGCCATAAAACAGCGAAAAGGAATGCTGTTGATGATGCCCGAGGCGCGGCTCTCCACCGTGGGAAGATATGAAGGCATCCAGAACGCAACGGCGAAATTCATCTACAAATCGGGCGTCGACGTCTATCTTTTCAAGATCCACGGAAATTACTTTGCAAGACCCAAATGGGGCAACGGTCCCCGCCGCCGCTCCCCCGTGGAGTGCACGCTCGGCAGGCTCTGTTCGGCAGAGGAGCTCTCCTCGATGGACTATAAAACGTTTAACGACAAACTCGACCGCGCGATGGACTATGACGAATACGAGTGGCTTGCCGCCCGTCCCAAGGTAAAATATCGCAACAAGCGGCTTGCGGAGGGTTTGGAGGGCATTCTCTATAAGTGTCCCTGCTGTGGGGCGGAGGGTGCGGGAGAGACCCGAAAACGCACTCTTCGGTGTACCGTTTGCGGAAACGAAGTGCATCTCGACGACAGATATGCCTTCCGCGAGGGGCGTTTCAAAGATCTGCGCGATTGGTACGATTGGCAACAGGAAGTCCTCGACAAGGAGATCGAAGAAAACGAAGATTACCGCCTCGAGAGCAAAGTGGAACTCAAACACGCCTCGAAAGACGGCAAGACCTGCCTGCGCCACGCGGGGGAAGGGGTATGCCGTCTCGACCGGTGCGGGCTCACCTATGAGGGCACGGACGACGGGGAAACGGTCAGCGTGCACTTCAACGGAAACCAGGTTTACCGCCTCCTCTTCGGCGTGAACGAAGATTTCGAACTTTACGTCGGAAAAGAGATCTATTATTTCGTCCCCGAAAACAAACGGCTCTGCGTAAAGTGGTACCAATGCAGCATTGCCCTCAAAGAATATTTCAAAGAGTAACGAAGGATAGCTTATGAGAGAAAAGAAAGACAATCAAGACTTGCGATCCGACGAACCGCGCTCCGACTCTCTCCCCGGAACGGACGTAAAGGCAAAGGAAAAGTCCTTTTTACACATCAACCGCCGCGCGTTCTTGCTGGTGCTTGCCATGCTCATTCTCATCATTGCGGCAAGCGCCATTCTCACCCTCTTTATCCCGCAGGGGACGTATGAAATGGTGGACGGCGAAGCGGTTTATACGGCGGGCGAGATACACGGCATCGCCTTTTGGCGGGTGATCACCGCGCCCTTCCGCGTGTTCGCTTCGGACGACGGACTGCGCGTGATCATGATCAGCATCTTCCTGCTCGTCATGAGCGGCGTATTTTTGATCATCGAAAAAACGGGCGGGATCAAGGCGATCATCGGCGCCGCCGTCAAAAAATTTTCGGCGCGGAAAAAGGTCATTCTCTGCCTGCTCATCCTTCTCTTTATGGCGTTCGGGAGCCTCTTCGGCATGTTTGAAGAGCTCGTCACCCTCCTTCCGCTCGTGGTGATACTCGCCCTTTCGCTCGGGTTCGATTCCCTCATGGGGCTCGGCATGTGTATGATGGCGGCCTGTTTCGGTTTCTCGGCGGCGATCACCAATCCCTTTTCGGTGGGACTTGCCTCCGAACAGGCGGGGATCACGGTGGCGGACGGCATGTACATGCGCGTGATCCTGTTCGTCGTCATTTACGCGATGGTGTGCGGGTTTCTCCTTCTGCACTACCGCAGGATCTCCCGCGACCCCCGAAAGTCGCTGACCTACCAAACGGACAGCGAAAAGCGCGCGACCCTTTCGGTAGAGGGCGGAAAGACGGACAGAAAGGTCTTTTTGACATACGTCATCTTTTTTGCGGCGCAACTTGCCGTTCTGCTCGTTGTCGCCACGGTGCCCGTCATCTCCGATTACGCCATTCCCATTCTCTCCGTCACCTTCCTCATCGGCGGGCTCATTGCAGGCGGGATCCTCTCGAAAAACTTTCTGCGGGTGTTGAAATGGCTCGGACAGGGAATGCTCTCCATGCTCCCCGCCGTCGTGATGATCGCCCTTGCCTCTTCGGTGAAACTCATTATGGATGAGGGCGGCATTCTCGGCACCATTCTCTATAATGTTGTGGAGACGTTGAAAAACAGATCCCCCTTCGAGGTCATTCTCCTGCTCTATGCGCTCATTCTCTTTTTGCAGATCTTTATCGGCTCTGCATCGGCTAAAATCTTTTTGATTTTGCCCATTCTTTTGCAACTGAGCGCACCGCTCGGGCTCTCGGCGAATCTCGTCATTCTCACCTACTGCATGGCGGACGGCTTCACCGACGTCATTCTCCCCACCAATCCCGTCCTGCTCATCGGCCTCTCGATGGCGGAAGTCTCTTACGGGAAATGGTTCCGTTTTACCTGGTGGTTCCAACTCGCCGTATTTGCGGTGACCGTTCTCATGCTCTTTATCGGCGTTCAAATCGGATATTGATATACGTCCCGACCCTGAGGTCGGGACGGTTCTTTTTATGCCTCTTTTTTGATCTCCTTTGTTTTCGGGCGGGCGGGTTTTGCCTTGATGGGTTTCGCCTTCTTTACGCTTGCTTTGAGCGCCTCCATGAGATCGAGCGCCTGCCCCGCCTTCTCCTCTTTGGGGACGATGGTCTCCCGCCCCGCGATCTTGTCCGCAACGAGCGCGCGCAGTTTTTCGCGGAAGGTATCGTGATATTTCTCGGGAGAAAAGGGGGCCTCCATGCTCTTGATGAGCTGCTTTGCCATGTTGCGCTCCTCGTCTGTCACAGCGGGGCGGTCATAGTCCACGGGGATGTCCTTGATCTCGTCCTGATAGAGAAGGGCCTCCACGAGCAGGCCGTCCTCCCGAGGAAGAATGAGGAGGAGCTTTTCCGAATTCCCGAGCACCGCCTTCCCGAGCGCCGCCCGCCGCGTCTCCATCATCGCCTGCCTCAAAAGTTCGAGCGCCTTCCCTCCCCCCCTTTGGGGCGCGACGTGATAGGCCTTATCATAGTAAATGGGGCTGATCTCGTCGAGGGCGGTGAAACTCAGGATCTCGATCGTGCGGTCCTTCTCCGTTTTGAGAGACTCGAGTTCCTCGTCGGTGATGATGACATACTTGTCCTTTGCGTATTCGTACCCCCGCACGATGTCCTTTGCCTCCACCTCCTTGCCGCAGTGGGCGCATACTTTTTTATAGCGGATGCGGGACTTATCCGCCTTGTGAAGCTGGTTGAAGGTGATGTCGCTGTCCTGCGTCGCCGTGTAAAGATTCACGGGAATGTAGACGAGCCCGAACGAAATGGCTCCCTTTTGAACTGCCGCCATGGTTGCCCCCTTATTCTCGAAACGGTTGAGATTATGCCCCTTGCGTGCGGGCAATATTCTCCCCCTTGCCATAATTTGCGTTGGGGAGGCGCAAACTGAGAACATGGATGATAACAAACTCGAAACCTATCGGAAAAAGCGCGACTTCTCGGTGACAGGAGAGCCCGCGGGAGAGGTGAAGCAAAGTAGCGAAAGTCCGAGATTTTGCGTACAACATCACCTGGCGCGCGCCGACCACTATGATTTCCGCCTCGAATGGGAGGGCGTTGCGCTGAGTTGGGCGGTGCCGAAGGGGCCCTCCTTCTGCGCGCTCGACAAACGCCTTGCCATGCGGGTGGAGGACCACCCCGTGGACTATATGTCCTTTGAGGGGACGATCCCCGCGGGGGAATACGGCGGCGGCACGGTGATGCTCTGGGACGAGGGAACGTACTCTCCCCTCCTCGACTTCGACAAGGGGCTCAAAAACGGGTCGCTCAAATTCACCCTCTTCGGAGAGAGACTAAAAGGGAATTGGGCGCTCGTCAAAATCAAAAACAGCGAGGAGCGCGGGGAGCCGTGGCTCCTTATAAAGGAGAAGGACGGCTATGCAAAGGAGACGGCGGGAATCGCCCGATATACCCGCGGCGTGCGCTCGGGAAAGAGCATGGAGGAGATCGCAAAGAGCGGCAACACGAACCCCTTCTCTAAGGCGGACGTGATGCTTGCCAATCTTACGGAGGATCTTCCCGAGGGCGCAGGGTGGCTCTTCGAACTCAAATACGACGGGCACCGCACCCTCGCCTTCTCCGAAGAGGGCAAGACGGCGCTCAGAACGCGCAACGGGTACGACTGCACCCAAAAATTTTTGCCCGCGGCGGAGGCGGTAAATGCGCTCCTGAATGGCCGCGCCGCCGTTTTGGACGGAGAGATGATCGCGGTCGGCAAGGACGGGAGGTCCGACTTCGGCGCACTGCAATCGTACCCTTCCCACAAAAGCGGGCTTTGCTATGTGCTCTTCGACCTGCTTGCCCTCGACGGCGTCGATTTGAGAGACCGCCCCCTTACCGAGCGAAAGGAGCGGTTGAAGGCCCTCTTGATCGGCGCCCCTCCCCTCCTCAAATACAGCGAACATACCGAACGTATTACAAAAACGCAGTTGAAATCGTTGAAGGCGCAGGGCATGGAGGGGGTCGTGATCAAGCGCGCGGATTCCCCCTACACGGCGGGCAAAAACGGCGATTGGCTCAAACTCAAATTCCGGAATTACGAGGAGTTTGTCATCGGCGGCTACACGGAGGGAGAGGGCAGCTTGAAGTCCCTCCTCTTGGGGCTCTATGAGGGAAGGACGCTCACCTTCGCGGGGAAGGTGGGAAGCGGCTTTTCAGAGCGGACAAAGGGCGAACTATTGCGAAAATTCGCACCCCTCGTGCAGAAGGAGTGCCCCTTCCTGCCGCCGCTCAGAGAAAAAAATGCCGTCTGGCTGAGCCCAAAAACGATCGCGCAGGTGGAATTTGCCGAGCGTACGGCGGCGGGGCTCTTGCGTCAGGCGAGTTTTCAAGGGCTGAGAGAGGATAAACTGCCCGAAACGATTACCGCCGAGCCCCCTCTCCCCGCCCAAAAACGCATACGTTCAAGCAAAACGGAGAAAAAAGCGGAGGGAATGAGGGTGCTCGGCGTGAACATCACCCACCCCGAAAAGCAGATGTTCCCCGCGGACGGAATCACCAAGGGCGAAATTGCCGCGTACTATGCCGCCGCCGTTCCCCGTATGCTCCCCTACCTCAAAGACAGGCTCTTGAGTTTGGTGTGCTGTCCCGCGGGGATCGGGGGCGAGACATTTTTCCGTCGCCGCCTCGAGGGGGAATTTGCGGGCGTAGGGTTTTTCTCGGAGGGTTTTTTTGTAAAGAGCGAAAAAGGCGTTCTCTCCCTCGCGCAGTACAATGGGGTGGAATTCCACGTGCAGGGCGTGAAAAAGGGAACCGAAAAGCCGGACGTGATGGTTTTTGACCTCGACCCCGACGAGGGACTTCCCCTTGCCAAGGTGCGAAAAGGGGCGCGGGAACTGAAAAAGACGCTCGAGAGTTTGGGACTTACCTCCTTTTTGAAAACGAGCGGCGGCAAGGGCTATCACCTCGTGGTGCCCCTCCGCCCGCGCGCGGACGGGGAGCGGTTCAAACAGTTTGCAAAGGGGGTCGCCCTGCTCATGGAGGAGCGGTTCCCCGACGATTTTACCGCGAACATCTCCAAAAAGGCGCGGACGGGGAAGATCTTTCTCGATTGGCAGAGGAACAGCGAGAGCGCAACGAGCGTTGCCCCCTATTCTCTTCGCGCCCGCGGCGGCGCGCCCGTCTCCATGCCCATTGCGTGGGAGGAACTTTCGCGCGTCGCCCCGAACGGAATTACCTTGAAGGGTGCGCTCAAACGGCTAAAAAAACCCGACCCGTGGGCGGACTTTTTCGAAGTAAAACAGCGGCAGACGATAAAATAGAGGAATATGCAAAAGGCGCCCCCGTTGCGTTCGCAACGGGGGCGCCCCGCGTTTTTAGCGGAACATTACCATTCGGGAACTACCGATGTCGCTTTCCACTCATCTCCATCTTTTACGATGTTGAAATAGTAGTTGTAATAATATGTGCCGTCTGTGATATCAATTTCGTAATTGTATTCGTCGCTATAGTCAACCGCTTCGCTATAGGTGACCGTTAATTCCTTGAACCCTTCGCCGTCCTTCTGTTCGAACTTGATGACTTCATACACGGAATCATTTCCGTTCATCAAAAGGGTGATGCGATAATTTCCGTCGGTGGTCGTAAGCGTTTTTTCGACAAGCTCATTCATCGTTGTATCGGTAATATTCGCAAGATAGTTCTTGTTTGCGCCGTCTACCGTGAACGAAAGCAGAGCTATGTCTTTCCCGTTTTTATAATCGTACTCGAACGTCACGACAACATCTTTACTTTGGTAGGTAGCAGAGACGACGCCCGCGACCTCGTTGTTGGACCGCACAAGAAGGGTGACCTTAAACTCCCCGCTCGTAAATTCTTTTGCCGAAAGTTCGGAGATTTCGCTACCGTTTGTGGAAAGGGTCACATTGAAGTAGTCCGTTCCGTCCGTAATGACATAATAGTAGCCATAGTCGGTGTACTGCGTGTAGCTCTTTCCGTCCACGGTAAGCGTTACGCTTTCGATCTTACCGTCACTGTCTTTGGTGACGCGCACGCTGCCTTCGACGTCGCTTTTTTCACTGCTTTGATAGGTCACATCCGCAAAGACGATGGCTACCGATTTTGTTTGAAGGTCGAGCGTGACGAAATAGGTATTGCCCTTGAATTGAACGGTAAGATATTCCTCGCCTTCGCCCTGCGTAATGTCGCTATCCTCAACCTTTCCGTATACTTCGTCCATTCCGCGCATATAAAACGCCGTGCGCGTGCTCCCTTCATAGATAGCAACGACAAACACACCGTCCTGTGCGCCTTGGACGACCGTACCGCTTACGGTAAGGACGCCCGTAAGCGTTTCGCCGTCGCCCATGAACGTGAAGGTATAAATGCCGGCATAGGTATAATCGTAAACCAACCAACGGTAAACTTTGCTGTCTTTCTCGTGCGTTAACACAAAGTCCTTGGTGTCATATTCGCCGTTGCCGACTTCTTTATTGTTTATAAAGAGGGTCACGCTCGTGACTTCGCCCGACTCAGACTGGTAAACGACGACCTGCGCGTTTCCGTCTGCGGAGTTGACGACGATCCGCCGATCGCGTGCGTAAGTATAGGAGAACGTTCCGTCGCTGTTCACGGCAAAAGTAAGCTTGTAGCTGTAACCCGCGAATAGATAGGATTCTTTGGCGGTAAACGTGCCGTCCGCGTTCTTCTCCACGGCGACATTTACGAGGGAGAAGGGAAGGTTGTTCTCATCTCTGATCGCGGCGAGAACAACGGAAACGGTGTATTCGGTCGCTTCCTTATTGTTCTGCGAAAGGGCAAGCAAACTATCGTCCGACATCGTATAGCGCGTGACGACGGGGTCGAACTCGAACCCGGTAAGGGAAGCGGTAACTTTGCCTCCTGAGACATAAGGGTAGTCTATCTTACAACGATCCCCGTCCACTTTGAGATACATAGTACCCCTGTAGCTCGCACTAAACGACAGTTGCACCTTTGCGTCCTTCTGCGTGCCGTCCTTCGTCCACTTTGCGGGGACCTCGTAAGCAACGCCCGCCGCAAGGGAGCTATACTCGCCAGGAGTAAACACGACGGTGTCGTCCCCGCCTAATTGAATGGTAAACTCCTTGCCCGCCTTGAAATAGGTGTAATAACTCGAAACGATGTTTCCGTTCTCGTCGAAAGTACCGAGTTCTCTTTCGGTGTAATTGTTCTCTGCGCCCGCGTCGAAAGTAAGGGCATAGAGTTTGCCCTCGCGCACCTCATATGCGCCGCGATGTACGAGCGAATAGCCTGTTAATTCGTGTGCGGCCTCATTCAAGACAAAACCACAGATATCACCGTAATTGTAGCCGTAATAGGTGCCGACATACTCTTCGTTGCCCTCGCAACCGACGCAGTTGTTGTAATCCGCCCAACCTTCGGCAAGATAGAACTTCTTGACGGTGTCGATATCGGGCACCACGACGGAGTAGTTGGTGACGCCCGCAAACAGCTGTTTCCCGACCGTGGTGGGAGCCTTTGTGCCCTCAAATACCACTTTGAGCGGGACCTGCTCGAAGGCGCTGTCACGTTCGAACACGCCCGTGACCACTTCGTCGGGGGTGCCAATCTGGGTGAGGTTCGCCCCGAGGGTGACAAGTTTGAGCGCATAGCAATCGAAGAACACGCCCTCATACAGCTTTTCCGCCGCGGGAAGGGAAATTTCGCTGAGTTCATAGCAATCGCTGAATGCGCCGGCATAGACGGTCTTTACCTTTTCGAGCGTAACTTTCGTCAGCGATTCGCAGAGGTGGAACGCCATTTCGCCGATCTCTTCGAGGGCGGGAAGATCGAGCGTGGTAAGTTCGATGCAGGCATAGAAGGCGCTTCCGCCGATCGTTTTAAGGTTTGCGCCCTTGACCGACTTCAAAACCGAACAGCCGTTAAAGGCGTTTTCGCCGATCTCCGTCACGTTGTTCAAATCGAGGGAGACGATCGGCGCGCCCGCATAGTTGGAGCCGTAAATTTGCTCGGAGAAGGCAAGCGGCGCGATCTTTGTCACCACACCGTCGATCTTGATCGCAGTTTCCTCGCCGCCGAGGTACTTCACGAGGGTGTCGCCGTCGATGAGCATTCCGCTTTCGGGAACGGAGAAGGCCGAGCCGTCAAGTTTGCAATAGATGGCGTTTTGCGCGTATTCGCCCTGGAAAGAGACGACGTGCTCGGTGAACCGCGTCACGGTGCCGCTGTAGCTGATGCCGTATTCGTCGGTGTAGACGGCGTCTCCGAACTTGTTGACTGTAAGATATTCCCGCTTGTCGCTTACATAGGTGCCCTCGCCGTCGACCTCCTTGGTGTAGTGGCCGATAAGATCCCCTTCGTCGTCCAACAGGTAATAGCAACGGATCTGATAACTCTCGTTGCCGACCTTGACTTCGGCGATCAATCTGCCGATTTCGTCGTAGTCTAAGACGGTATAGGTCCCCTTGACCTTCTCATTGTCGATATTTTCATAGACGACCTCGTCGTGGCCGTTGAATTCGAGGGTCTCCTTTCTTGCGGTGTCCTCATAAAACACCCCGATCAGACGGTTGCATGACACGTAAGTCTTATTCTTAACGTCGATATCGAAGTAACCGCTATAACCCGAGCCTTCATCGACGGGGAAAATGGCATAGATGCGATAGACGTCATCGCTCAAAGACTCAGCCTCGGCAAAGCAATATTTGCCCTCCAAAGGATTGCCGTCCGGATCCTTATATCTGGCGAAACCGTAAGCGTCGAGCGTAAGTTGGGGGTTGCCCTCAAAGGTGATCGTCTCGTTTGTCCCGAACTCGTCGTTGCGGAAGAAGAACACGTCATACCCATCTTCATACCCCAATTTGAGGGATATGGGTTGGTCGTATTCGGATTCCTCATCGGGGGTGAGCACGATGCAAGAGGTCGCATCGTCATAGGTAAAGGTGCCGAATATGCTATCGGCGGTTTCCGATTCTTCGACTGAATAGAGCAAAGCGGCGACCTTGTCCTTCTCCCCATCGAAGAGGAATAGGGTATACGTTGCATCTGCCGTAAAGTAATACGGGTTGTACACATAATAAACATTCGAGACGCCTTCGAGTTTGACAAAGGAAGGATCCGTGTCTTCATCTCCCGCAAAATACTCGAAGAACAGATATTCTTGCTCGCCGTAATCGTAAAACTCGATGTAGACGTGCCCGAGCAAACTGCCGATAGTATTATACAAACCGACGGTGGAAGTATCTCCCGAGGTGTAGACCGCCGGACCGTAGATCGCCGTACCGATTTTAGGTCCGAGGATCAATTTGTCTCCGTCCTCCGCCTCCAAGAACTGCACACCCTGCGCGCCCTCTTCATAGACGGGGTAGTAGGTGAAGTAGTGGCAATAGATCTGTGCCCCAGGATAGAAATAGTCGCTTATGCAATAATCGTCAAGCACTTTTCTGCCGCTGTAGAGTTTGAACTCAAAGATCAGCTGTTCATCCTCGGAGGTGAAGAGCATGAGATCTTTTTGGCCGTCCACTTTCGTCACTTTGCCCTCAAATTTCTCATCGGACGTGGCAACATTCGTATAAACGGTCGCCGTGTTATTCTCCCCGAGCATGAGAAGGGCATAGCCCAACTGTGTATTGTAAAGAATGTATTCCTTATAGTCTCCGTCGCCGAGCTCGGAGAACTTTTCATCGATCGAGATACGGTAGGAAGTCACATCGCCGTTCGCTTCCTGCAAGCGCAGAATATCGCCCAAGGGGGAATAGTCGAAGGTGTACATCCCCTCTTTCTTTGTCGACCCGTCTTGCGAGGTCCAGACCGCGCTCCCGATGGTGCCGCTGTAGCCGTCGAGGATCAGCTTGTTGCCCTCCTCGTCGGTATACGTGCCCGCCCAGCCGTCCTCGTATACGACGATCTTCTCTCCGCCGTATTCGAGCAGTTTGACGTTGACGACATGCGAAACATTATCCTCGTCCACCCACTTCAAGGTGACAACGCCATTCCCCTTCGGCTCGTAACTGCCCGAAACGATGACCTCATCGTTTTCGACGTCGACAAATTCCATACTGCCCAGGCCGTACAAATTGAGGCTGACCGACGGAATGTCCGCCTTGATCTCGGTTTCTTCATAATAGAATTGGAAGAGGTAATAGGCGCCGAACTCCTCGCCGACCGTCACAAACACCGTCTCGGAAGAGCCGTCCGAACCGAGCACATCGGTTATAATAAAATCGAAGTGCTCCCCGTCCCCCTCAAAGGTGTAGAACATCAGCGAGGGCTTGTAAGAAATGACGCCGTGCTTTACCGTACCGCCCACGGTATAGGTGCCGTTGGAGTAATTGTCGAATTTGATCGTCGCCGCGTCCTCATCGAACACGTCCCGATAGGCGTTGTAGTGGCGGTAAGTCTCCTCATCCAGCCCTTCGCGGTAGTACATGAAGGTGCCGTTTGCGCTGACCTGCCCCTTGACGATCTCCTTGTCTCCCTCTTTGAAGGAGAAGTTGTTGCCGTCGTGGGTGCCGCGGTATTCTTTCCCCGCGCGCTTCAAAATGGCAACGCCCTCCTCCGTCTGCGGGAAGAAGAGGAAATCTCCGCCGCCGAAACGGTCTTGATAGGCCTCATCCCAAACGGCATAGAGGAAGAGATCGCTCTCAGGCGCAACTTCCTCTCCCGCCTGATAGACGACCGCGCCGTCTGCCTCCGTTGCCCAGCCCGCCATGCGGAACCATTCGGGGGTAGCAGACGCTCCATCGGAGGGAAGAACGGTTTTATTGCCGTAAACAACGGACGCCGACGGTACTTCCTCGCCGAAGTCCGCTTCGGAGCCCGCGGGCGCGTTGACATAGTAGTGCACCCCATACGTTTCGCGCTTCAAATAGGCGATAAACGATTCTCCCTTGCCGAGCTTTTCGGACGTGATCTTATTCTCCTTCGCCGTATCGAGCGTATAGTGCGGCGTGGAGGGAGAATAGGTGAACGCCTCGCCGTAAATTGCCGTCTCCTGCGTGGTGGTCGCCGCGCCGTATGTACCCTTTACATCCGCAAGATAGAGGGAAATGGTGTAGGGTACGTTGTATTTTGCGGTAAGCGAAATGCCGCTCTCGGGCATTGTTTCGGACGAGAGCAACGTGCTTCCGTTGTACCACCCCGCAAAGGAGAGCCCCTCTTCTGCCGTGGGTTTGATCTCTTTGAGATATTCGGCAAGGGACGCGCCGACTTCCACTTCGTAAGTGGTTTGTGCGATCGTGCCGCCCTCACCTGCCGAGAGGGTGAGCGTGGCGGTCGGCTTTTCTTCGTCGGGCTTACATGCCGCAAAGGACAAAAGCCCAAGTCCCGCCGTGATGCAGAGCATTACGGTCAAAATTCTTGTCTTTTTCATAGAACCTCCTTTTTTTTGACAAAAAGAATATAAAACAGTATACGCTATCCCTTGGAAAATGTCAAATCATCTGCATGGAAAGAAATATAAGAGTTGCTTATGCTTTCTATTATTTCACCGAAAATTTTTTCGGCGAAAAGCGCGACCGTTTGCGAAAAAACGCTTTACTTGCGTTCCTTCCCGCGCTATAATAGAGTGCGCGGCGGATGTTCGCCTTGCCCAACCATCCAACCCGCGTTCCGCAAGGAAAAGCGCTTTTTGCGCAATAAAAAACAAGGAGTTTTTTCATGAAACAAAAGATTTCGGACTTTTTTTCCGAATGCGGCGTTTTGCTCCGCTCCGTTTCCCCCCTCGCTTTCGCCCTTTTTCTGCTCTCCGTATTTGCGATGAATCTGCTTGCGAACAAGAGCCTCGATCTCTCCCTCGATTGGCTTGCCCTCGACTGCGGCATCCTCGTTTCGTGGGTGGCGTTCCTCTGCATGGACGTGCTCACCAAGCATTACGGCCCCAAGGCGGCGACCATTCTCTCCGTCTTTGCCATTTTCGTCAACCTGTTCGCCTGTTTTATTCTCTGGCTCGCAAGCCTCATTCCGGGCACATGGGGCGCGTTTTATGACTTCGGCGAGGAGCAAGTGATCAATTCCGCCCTCGATTCCACGATCGGCGGGACGTGGTACGTGCTCCTCGGCAGTACGGCGGCGTTTATCGTTTCGGCGGTCGTCAACAACTTCTCGAATTGGGGGATCGGCAAACTCTTCAAGAAACACCCCGACGGCTTTCTCGCCTATGCCTGCCGCACCTATCTCTCGACGGCGGTCGGGCAGTTCTGCGACAACCTCGTGTTCGCCTTTCTCGTCAGCTTTTTCTTCTTCGGCTGGAGCCCGCTCCAATGCTTCACCTGCGCCGCGACGGGCATGATCGCCGAACTCCTCGTCGAGGCGGTGTTCTCCCCCATCGGCTATAAAATCTGCAACGTATGGAAAAAACGGGGCGTCGGCAGGGAGTATTTTGAATTCCTGAGCGCAAAACAAGGATGAGATGTCTCGGCTGCGCTCGACATGACATTTTAAGAATGGCTTCGTTGTTTTTACACACTGTTTTTAATTTGTCATTTCGCCCCGCCCGCACGTTCTATGTTGCCGAAGGGCGGCACGAGCACGCAGTGCGAAGTACCAAGGGAGCGGAGCGACCGCGTGGAGAAATCTCGCACTATTTTAACGCGAATGTAAAAGGAGAAACCGCATGAAAGTTCTCATCACGGGCACAAGTCGGGGGATCGGCAGGGCGATCGCCGAAAAATTCCTCCAAATGGGACATGAAGTCGTGGGGCTCGACCTCCTCCCCTCCCCTTTCGCCGAAAAAAATTATACCCACTTTGTCGCAGACGTGACGGGGGAACTGCCCGACGTCGGCGATGTGGAAATCCTCATAAACAACGCAGGCGTGCAGGACAGCGGAAGGGACATCGACGTCAATTTGAAGGGGGCGATAAGCGTCACCGAAAAATACGGCCTGCAACCGCGCATCAGGAGCGTTGTGTTCATCGCCTCGGCAAGCGCGACGACGGGCGCCGAATTCCCCGCATATGCGGCAAGCAAGGGGGGACTTGTTGCCTACATGAAGAACGTTGCCCTGCGCGTTTCTCAGTGGGGAGCGACCGCAAACAGCCTCTCCCCGGGGGGCGTGACGACCGCGCTCAACCGCCATGTGATGGAGGATGAAAAGATGTGGGCGCAGATCATGGCTCTTACCCCCTTAAAAAAATGGGCGACCCCCGAAGAGATCGCCGAATGGACGTATTTTGTTGCGGTGATAAACAAATCGATGACGGCGCAGGACATTCTCATCGACAACGGCGAGAGCTCGGACGCCAAATTTGTTTGGTAGGTGGGAATAAGGTAGAGATGTCTCGACTTCGCTCGACATGACATTTTGGAACGGCATTCCGCCCAACCCCTTGCTGTCCCTAATCTGTCATTTCGACCAAGCCGCTATGCGGCGCGTGGAGAAATCTCGCCTTATTATAATGCGGACACCCTTCGACAAGCTCAGGGTGACGTGATTTTATAATACGGTAGAGATTTCAACTTCGTCGCAGGCTCCTCGTGCCGCCCTTAGGCAACATAGAACGTGCGGGCGGGGCGCCGGCTCCCCTACAGGGGCGCCAAGTACCCCACCCCCTTGATCCCCCTCCCGAGGAGGGGGTTTCGTTTACCTTATTTTAACCCCCTCAGTACCTCTTCGGCGGAACAATAATAGACGTTAAGGCCGCAACCTTCCCCCCTTGACGTGCAGACGGAGAGCAGATACTGCGGCGCGACGCATTCTTCGCAAGAGAACAGTTTCCCCTCCCCGATCGCAAAAGAGCGCACCTGTTCCTCCAAAAGGCGCAAACCGCGCATCGCCGCCGCCCCCTCGCCGCGGCGTTTTACAATGCTTTCCCGCACCGTCCAGATGTGGTAAAATTCCAAAAGAGGCGCTTTGGACGCGGCGATTTTTTTTTGCTCTTCGATCGAAAAACAGCGCGCCGCCACTGCCGAAAACTCCCGCGGGACGACCTTTTCGACGTCTGCGCCGACGGGCAGTTCGGCTACCGCCAGCACGACCTTCTCCCCCGAATGGGAGAGGTTGAAACAAAAATCGGGGACCTCTTTTAAGTACGGTTTCCCCTTCTCCCCGCGCAAAAAGACGGGGCAAGCAATGCCGAATTTTTCCAAGACGAACCGCCGCACGAGCGCCTCGCCGACCGCCTTTTGCGCCCGCTCCGGCTCCCCTTTCAAACGACAAATTTCCTCCCGCCGCGGGGAGGGAATTTTATTTAACGCATTCTCTATGAGCCCCTGCGAGAGCCCGCAAAGGTCCGCGATGACGAGGGTCATTCTTCGAACTCTCCGAGCGCAAGGGCGATCTCCGCATAGGCGGCCTCGCTTGCATAGCGTTCGATGTCGCTCTTTCCGCGTTCGCCGTGGGTAAGGCACCCCGCGCCTCCCACACAGCCGCCCACGCACACCATGCCCTCGATAAAGTTGCTTTGCAGTATTCCTCTGTTCGCCTTGAGAAGGGCGGCGCGGCACTCCTCGATCCCGCTGCAGGAGACGGGGTCGAAGGGAAACTCGCTCCCCCTCTCTCTCAACGCCTGCGCGACTGCCTCGGCGACCCCGCCCGCACACGCAAACCCCCTGCCGAAGGGAGAGGCGTCCGCAAGCGCAGTCTCGGGGAGGTCGGCAACGGGAATATCGCGGCTGTCGATGAGCGCCTGCAACTCCTCGAAGGTGATGACGCTGTCCAAGAGGCCGCGGTACTCTTCCCGCTGGAACTCCGCCTTTTTTGCGGTGCAGGGGCCGATGAATACCGTCTTGAAAGTCTCGTCCCGCTCTTTAAGCATACGGGCGATCGTCCCCGCGGGGGAGAGGTTGTGGGAGATGTGCTCCTTGAGGCCCGGGAAATTCTTTTCGATATAGGAGACAAACGCGGGACAGCAGGAGGAAGTAAGGAAACCCTTTTCTTCGAGTTCCTCCGCCTCTTTTTTTGCGACCGCGTCCGCACCGAGGGCGACCTCTATGACCCCATAAAAACCGAGTTCCTTGATCGCCGTGATCACCTGTCCGAGTTTTGCATAGGAAAACTGCCCCGCAATGGAGGGCGCGACGAGGGCGTAAACTTGATAACGGGTGTTGTTTTGGCTCTTGAGAATGAGGTCTATCACGTCCAAAATGTAGGAGCGGTCGGTGATGGCGCCGAAGGGACAGGCATACACGCACGCCCCGCAGGCTATGCACTTTTCATAGTCGATGACCGCCTCTTTTTCGCTCCCCACCGAGATCGCCTTCACCTTGCAACTCTGTTCGCAGGGGCGTTTATAGTTATGTATCGCGGAATAGGGGCACGCCTTTGCGCACGCGCCGCACTCCACGCATTTCGTCTTGTCGATGAACGCCTTCTGTTTATGGTCGAAGGAGATCGCGTCCCGCTTGCACGCCTCCTCGCAACGGTGGGCAAGACAGCCGCGGCAGGCGCTCGTCACCTCATAGCCGCCCGTGGGACAGTCCTCGCAGGCGATGTCGATGACCTGTATCACCTTGCGATTATAGCGGTTCCCGCCGATGGCGAGTTTCACCCGTTCGCTCAGAATGGCGCGCTCTTTGTAGATGCAACAGCGCATGGTGGGCACTTTTTCGGGCGCGATGATCTTGGGGATCTCGGTGACGTTTTCGAGAAGGTTGTCCGTCCACGAGAGCCGCGCCACTTCCCGCAGCACCTTATATTTGAGTAGTTGTACTTTTGTGTCGAACTTGTGCATACTCATTCCTCGGTCGTCCATTGCAGAAGTTTGGCTTTTTTCACGGGGTCGGTCGCCCGCGCAAGTTGCGCCGCCGCAATGAGGGGCACCCACTCCATCGCGTATTCGCGGCTCCCGCCCGCCTGTAAATTGAATTCGTCGAGATAGTCCTCCGCAAACCCGTCCGCACCCGAAAGACGGAATAAAAGATAACTCTTCACCGCATCCGCTGTGGAATTGCCCTGGCTTGCGTGCGACCAATCGAGGATATAGGGCCCGTCCGAAGCTAAAATGATGTTGCTCGGAAGAAAGTCGCCGTGCAGAATGTGGGTGTGCCGCCTCATGCCGTCCAGACGTATGGACAGATCGTAACGGGTGGAGGCGCTGAGCTCCGAACTCAAAATTTTCATCTTGAGTTTATCGATGTATTTTGTCAGGAGCAGATGCTTGCGGGAGTGCACGTCCCGCTGGATAGAGACGAACGTGCGCAAAAACTCCCCGCGCTTTTCGGGATATTTTTCCATGAGCGCGGCGAACGTCTCCCCCTCTATGTAGTCCATGACGATCGCCGACTTGCCGCCGATGACCGTCACCTCGCGGAAGCGGGGGATCCTGAGCCCCGTTTCGGCGACGCGCGCCTGGTTGATCGCCTCGTTGAGAATGTCCGACTTGGAGTAATTCTCGTCGAACATCTTGATGAGTTTGTCCCCGTCGCGGCAGATGACCTTGTCCTTTCGCTTTGCGATGATCTCCATGTTCGCTCCGAATTATCTGATAAAGTTGGTGCGGATGCGCGGCTCGTCCATGGGTCTTTGCACCCCCGCCTTCTTTCCCGCCTCGATATTTTTGAGGAGCCATGCCGTCTCGCGGGCAAGCGTGCGCATCGTCTGCAAGCCCTCGCCGTCCTCCTTTACCTCTTCGGGCGTGTTGCCGTGCACCTGGTTCCAATATTGGGAGGAGGCGACGGGCATTCTGTTCATCATGAAATATTTGTTGAGGCGGTCGAACGCCGCGCTTGCGCCGCCCCTGCGGCAACTGACGACCGCCGCGCCCGGCTTCCCCGCCATTTTCTTTCCGCCCGCATAGAAGAGCCTGTCTAAAAAGGACATGATCTGCCCGCTCGGCCCCGCATAGTAGACGGGAGAGCCGACGATGAGGGCGTCGATCTCGTCGAGACGGGCGAGGACTTCGTTGACTTTATCCTTGAATACGCACCCGCCCTGCTCTCTGCAATGCCCGCAGGCGATACACCCCGCAACGGGCTGCTTGCCGAGCCAAACGATCTCGCTCTCCACCCCCTCCTCTTTGAGGGTGTTTGCGATCTCCGTAAGCGCCGTAAAAGTGCACCCCTTTTCGTTGGGGCTGCCGTTTATCATCAATACTTTCATTCTTTCCACCTCCGCGTTCTATTATAAACGCATTTCCCCGCGCTGTCAAGAGCGAAAATTCAGAGCAGAAAGAGAATGCCCAAAAATTGGAGGGCCGTCCCCGCGAGGTCAAAGAGATGCCAGACAGAGTGGAAGTAGCGCACCCGCTTGCCGAAGGCGAAGAAGATGATGCCGCCCGTGTAGGCGATCCCGCCCGCAAGCAACAACCACAGAAAGACGGCGGGGACCCTCCCGAGCACAAAGGGCAGAATGGCGAGCGCCGCCCACCCCATGACGAAATAGAGCGCCATCGAAAGCCCCTTGATCACCTTGTTCTTCATGGCGATGGCGTTCATTGTGATCCCGCCCGCCGCGCACACCCATTCGCCGATGAGAACGCCGATCCCGATCGGCGTGAACCCGAGCGCGATGACGCAGACGGGGGTATAGGTGCCAGCAATGAGCAGAAAGATTGTGCAGTGGTCGAAGATGCGGAATACCCCCTTCGCCCTGCCGTCGGGGAGGAAGTGGTAGAGCGCGCTCATCGTATATAAGATGATGACGCAGACGCCGAACACCGCCATCGCCGCCATGTTTGCGCCCGAGGGGTAGGCGAATACGAGCCCGAGCGCGAAGATCGCAAGTCCCAGCGCGCCGCCCACAATGTGCGAGACGGCGTTGAAGATCTCCTCGCCGCGGGTGTAAAAGGAACGGAATCCCTTCTTTGCCGATGTCATTTCCATAATCGTTCTCCTTTGATACTATCAGTATACCCGTTTTCCCGCCAAAAGGAAACCTACCCGTAAATACTTTCGCTCTCCTCTTGATTTTTTGGATTCTCCTTAAAAATATTGAATTCTACTGCCAAAAAAAGAGCTCTACTCTGAGTAGAGCCGCCTTTTTTATGATTTCCAGAAGAGATACCAACAGACGATCACGGCGATCGCAATGACCATGCCGACGGAGAAGGTGATGATCTTGATCTTTTTGATCTGCTTATCGGTAAGCGGGGTATAGCCCTTGGGTTTGAGGGGTTTTTTACAGCGGGGACACTCGGTCATATGGTCGAGGACCTCCGCCCCGCAGTACGGACAGAGTACGGTGTGCTCTTCGAGATACTTTTGCTTTTTCGCCTCGCGGTCCTCATATACCGTTGTCTTTTTGTTTTTCATGATTTGCCTCTTTATTTTTTACCCACCCCCTTAATCCCCCTCCGGTGGAGGGGGTTCCGCTTCCCTACCCCCTCCGTGGGAGGGGGGGTAGGGGGTGGGGCGTGTTCTATTCTGTCATTTCGAGCGGAACAAAGTGGAGCCGCCCTGCCATTCTTTTTGTCATTTCGACCAAGCCGCTATGCGGCGCGTGGAGAAATCTCATATCTTATAATGCGGTAGAGATGTCTCGACTTCGCTCGACATGACAATTTAAGAAATACGGTAAAGATTTCTACTTCGTCGCAGGCTCCTCGTGCCGCCCTTAGACAACATAGAACGTGCGGGCGGGGCGACTTCGCTCGACATAACATTTGAGAATGGCGTTGCGCGCACTCTCGCTGTCCCTTTTAGGGAAAGTACCCGCGAAGCGGGGGAAAGGGTTTTAACCCCTCAGTCGCGCAAGCGCGACAGCTCCCCTACAGGGGCGCCAAGTTACCCACCCCCTTAATCCCCCTCCGATGGAGGGGGTTTCGTTGAAAACTTCACTCCACGCTCTTGAGCGACTCCGTCATGCTGATCTTCGAAATGGACATGCCGAACACAAGATTGATAAAGATCGCCGTGCCGAGGGCGACCGCCACCGAGAGCACATAGGAAAGCGGCGTAATGGCATACACAAACGCCATGGTCGCCATTTCGTTGAGCTTCATCACGAGATACATGAGCGGGTACCCCAAACATGCCCCGCACGCCGTACCGATGAGGGTAAGCAGTATGATCTCCACAATGAGCGCAAAACTTACCTGGAAGTGGGTGAAGCCCAGCACCTTCAACGTTGCCATATCCCTCGTGCGCTCCTTGACGTTGAGGAGAGAGAGGTTATACAGCACCACCACGGAGAGCAGAATCGCAAATACCATGAGGGTATACTTCATGGCGTTGGTGGAGGAGATAAGATTTTCGATCTCCGCCCGCCTGTCCCCCATCGTCTTTGCGGTGCCCGTTCCGTTGATCTCGTTGAGGTTATCGCGCACCTCGTCGGGGCTGTCCGTCTTGACCCAAACATTCTCTTGATAATAACAATCGTCCGAGAAATGATTGACCGTTGTAAAAAATCCGTTCCATGTGGACGTTTCCACCACGTCCTCCACCGAATAATCGGCGGTACACGCTCCGAGGGTAAAGGAAAGCGGCTCCCCCTCCCCGATCTTCAAAACGTCCGCCGTAATGCGCGAGAGGGTGCTCCCGCCCCGCGTGATCGCCGACATCTGAGAGTTCTCGGGCAAAACGTATACGGTGATGTCCTTGCTCTGCGTGCCCGTGTGCGCGGTGGCGACATAGGTGCGCACCCGCTCGTAAGTTTCGATCTTTCCCTCCCCTTTCATCGTGTCGAGCAGGGAGAAGAATTCCTCCTCCTGCGCGGCGGAGTAGGGGCTCGTGACGTCGTAATAACAGAGGACGCCGTAATCGTTCTCCACCGAATTCGTCATGGTGTCGCCGATGCCGAAACTCGTGACGAGGAGCGCCGCGCACCCCATGACGCCGATGACCGTCATGAGCGACCTCCCCCAATTGATACGGATGTTGCGGAGCGCCATGCGGCAGGAGAGAAGCAGGTGCCGCGATTCCTTGCTCCTTCCCGTTCCCCTCTTGACCTTGGGGGTGTAGCGGATCTGTTTGGGCCGCATACACTCGGCGGGGTTCTCTTTCATGACCGAGCGCGCCGCCCAAACGCCAATGAGGAGGGCGAGGAAACAGACGATCGCAGTCAGGCCGAACGTCCACGGCATACTGTAAACGGTACCCACGATCTTGGACATGGAAAAGATGAGCCCGTATTTTACCGTCATCACGGCGGGCACGATGAGGGGGCCGATGATCGCCCCGAGCACGCACCCGAAGAAGGTGACGGCGGCGCTCATAAAGGCGTAATGGAACACGATGCGCCCGTTCGTCATGCCGAGCGCCTTCAAGGTGCCGATGTTGATGCGCTCGCGGAGGACGAGGCGGCTGATGCTCGTCATAATGACGAGAATGGAGACGAGGAAGAAGATGACGGGGAAGATATAGAGCATGTTCTTGCTCTGCTCCACCTCGTTATCGAGAATGACGACGGACTCCATCGTGTCGCGGTCGTACACAAAGAGGAGGTTGCCGTTTCCCGCGTCCGCAAAACGTTGCCTGATCTCCTCCTTCTGCGCCGCGAAGTTTTTTGAGGAGATGAGCGCCTGGTTGCGGCACATCGAGAGGATCTCCTTCACCCGCCCGAGCACCTTTTCCTCGGTGACGATGCTCTTGAACAGCCCGTTTTCCATGGGCAGTTGGGAGATGACCTCGTCTGCAATCGTCTGCGCGACCGTTTCGGTCGAAAGAAAGACGGGAGAGTTGGAGTAGATGTTCACCCCCTCCACCGAGTGCATGAGCCCCGTCACCGCAAAGGTGTAGGAGGAGGGAACCGTGATCTTGATGTCTTTGAGTTCGGGCACGAACGCGCCGTACTGCTCCCCGTATGCGGCAAACTGAGAAGTGACTTCCTCGCTTATCTGCTCCGCAAATTCCTTGAACGCCGTAAATTCCACGGTAAGGCTGTCCCCCACCTGATAGCCATAGAGGTTTGCGACCGTCTTGTCGATCAAAAACCCTCTCTGTCCCTCGACGATGTAGGGCTTGTTGATCTCGCCGTCCGCGACAAAGATCTTGGCGATGTTGTGTACGCCGCCCTCGCCGGGTCTGGAAAATTCCCCGTCCGAATAGACGCGGTATTCGAGCCGCTCGGTGCCGAGCTCCGCAAGGTACTCCTCGTCCCCCTCTTCGAAGGTCGTCACCTGCACGATGAGGTCGGCAAGGTTGGACTCGCCGAGGTAGCGTTCGGAACGCACGCGGAGGGTCTGCGTGTTGGAGATGAACCCCAAAAACAGCGTGACGGCAAGCGCGGTGATCATGAACATCGAGAGATATTGGAACCAATTCCGGAAGAGCTCTCGCACCATCAGCTTGAGCATGAGCCTGTTTACCACTCTATTTCACCTGCCTCGGCGGGATGTTCGTTTACGGTATCCCCTACCGCCTTTCCGTCCGAAAGGGTGATCACGCGGTCGGCGACCTGCGCCAGCTTTGCGTTGTGGGTGACGACGAGCACGGTGGTGCCGTACTCTTCTTTGAGTTCTCTCAAAAGCGCGACGATCTTGCGCCCCGTCTTGGAATCGAGCGCGCCCGTGGGCTCGTCGCAAAGAAGGAGGGGCGGCTTTTTGACGATGGCGCGGGCGATCGCCACCCTTTGCTGTTCTCCGCCCGAAAGCTGGGAGGGAAAGTTGCTTCCCCTCGCCGAAAGGCCGACGCGCTCCAACGCTTCGTTTTCCTCCATGCTCCCCGCACAGCGGGCGATGGCAACGTTCTCCCTCGCCGTTAAATTGGGCATGAGGTTATAGAATTGGAACACAAAGCCGATGTCGCGGCGGCGGTAGGAGACGAGCTCCTTTGCGCTGTATGCGGTGATGTCCTTGCCGAACACGAGCGCGGAGCCGCTGTCCGCCCTGTCCATTCCCCCCAAAATATTGAGGAGGGTGCTCTTTCCCGAGCCGCTCGGCCCCAAAATGACGGTGAATTCCCCCGCCGCAATGTCGAAGGAGACGCCGTCGAGCGCCTTCACCGTGCGCTGTCCGCTCCCGTAAGTCTTTTGTAAACCTGTGATCTTCAACCCTTCCATCGATCGCTCCGATCCTTATAAGGTCTTTTCTTTCTTTTCTATTATAGCACGCCGCAGGCGGAATTGACAAGCGCTCGTCATCACAATTTCCTATGACGTTTGTAAACGTTCGGTGAAAAAAGTGGTGCGAAAAAACTCCCCGCAGGGAGTTTTGAAAAGTTTTAATAGGGGTCCTTGCCATAGAGCGCGGAGACGCTGTCGGCAAATTTTTTGGCTTTGTCGTATTGCTTGACGTCGAAGGTCGCCGCCTCGCCGAGCTTCTTTTTTTGCTCTTTGGAAAGCCGCGTGGGGACTTCCACAAACACTTTGAGGTAGAGGTTTCCCGTGCCCATGCGCGTTTTTAACCCCTTCCCCCGCACCGTGAAGGTGGTACCGCTCTGCGTGCCCTCGGGAATGGTATAATCGAAGGTGTCGTCGATGTCGGGCACCTTCACCGTGCCGCCGAGCGCCGCGACCGAGAAGGGAATGGGCAAATCGAGATAGAGATCGTTCTTTTCGCGCTTGAAAAGTTTGTGCGGCTCCACGCGGAACACGACAATAAGATCGCCCGCCGCCGCGCCGTTTGTGCCCGCCTGCCCGAACCCGCGCTTGCGGATATAGGAATTGGTGTCCACGCCCGCGGGGATATTCAGCGAGACGGTCGTCTCCTTGCGCAAAAAGCCCTTCCCCTTGCAGTCGGGGCACTTGTCGGTGATGATCTTCCCCCTGCCTCCGCAGTCGGGGCAGACGCCGACGCGCACCGTCCTGCCGAAGAGGGTCTCCTGCGAAAAGCGCACCTGTCCGCTCCCGCCGCACTTCGAACACTCCTTGTAGGCGGTGCCTCCCCTTGCGCCCGTGCCCCCGCACGCCGTGCAGGGCTCGTTGCGCATGTAGGTGAGGGGCTTCACACACCCCTTGGCGGCGTCCATAAAGGAGAGCTTCATCTCGATCTGGATGTCGTCGCCCGTGTCGTCGCGGTGGGGCGCGCTCCCGCCGAAGCCTTGGAAGATGGACTCGAAGATGTCTCCGAACCCGCCGAAACCGCCAAAGCCCGCGCCGTTCATACCGCCCATGCCGCCCATGCCGGGATGCTCGAGTTCATAGTCGTAAGCGGCGCGCTTCTGCTTGTCGGAGAGGGTCTCATTCGCCTCGTTGATCTCCTTGAATTTCTCCGCCGCGGCCGCGTCGCCGGGGTGGAGGTCGGGGTGATACTGCTTGGCGAGTTTTCTGTACGCCGATTTGATCTCATCCTCGCTTGCATTCTTTGCAACGCCGAGGATCTCGTAATAATTCTTCTTCTCTGCCATAAAACAAAAGATTGCCTCGCCCGCCCGCGCTCAACGCGCGGGCGGGCGGTCCCTAAATAATGGATATGCCGTGATGTTCGGCTGTTGTTACTGGTGGAATTCTTCGTCGCCGCCGTTGGGGTTCGCGCCCTGCGCGCCGCCCGCCTGCTGGTAGAGCTTCGCAAACACGGGTTGGACCTTATTCGAAAGTTCCTCGAACGCCGCCTTGTACTGCTCTTCGTCGTCCGATTCGAGCGCCTTTTTCGCCTCTTCGACCGCCGAGTTCAGGGTCGCCTTGTCGTCCTCGGTAAGTTTGTCGCCGCTCTCCTTCATCGTCTGTTCCACCGAGAAGATGAGCCCGTCGAGTTTGTTGTGCTCCTCCACCTTCTGCTTGCGCTTCTTGTCCTCTTCGGCGAAGCGTTCCGCCTCCTTCACCGCCCTGTCGATCTCCTCCTCGGAGAGGTTGGTGGAAGAGGTGATGGTGATGTCCGTGCTCTTGCCCGTGCCGAGGTCCTTCGCCTCGACGTGCACGATGCCGTTGGCGTCCACGTCGAAGGTGACTTCGATCTGCGGAATGCCGCGGGGCGCGGGCGCGATGCCGGTAAGCGTGAACTTGCCCATCGTCTTGTTGTCGCGGCAGAATTCGCGTTCACCCTGCAAAACGTGGATCTCCACCGTCGTCTGATTGTCCGCCGCCGTGGAGAACACCTGGCTCTTATGGGTGGGAATGGTGGTATTTCTGTCGATGAGGCGGGTGAACACGCCGCCGAGGGTCTCGATGCCGAGGGAGAGGGGCATGACGTCGAGAAGGAGCACGTCCTTCACTTCGCCCGAGAGCACGCCGCCCTGAATGGCCGCGCCGACCGCCACGCATTCGTCGGGGTTGATCCCCTTGAAGGGTTCCTTGCCCGTGATCTGCTTGACCTTTTCGACGACCGCGGGCACACGGGTGGAGCCGCCCACGAGAATGACTTTGGAGATGTCGTTATAGGAGAGACCCGCGTCCTTCATCGCAAGGCGCATGGGCTCTGCCGTCTTTTCCACGAGGTCGGAGATGAGCGCTTCGAATTTCTGACGGGTGATGTCGAGTTCGAGGTGCGCGGGCCCCGCGTCCGTCATGGAGATGAAGGGAAGGGAGACGGAGGTGCTCGTCATGCCCGAAAGCTCGATCTTCGCCTTTTCGGCCGCCTCTTTCAAGCGTTGCATCGCCATCTTGTCCTTGGAGAGGTCGACGCCGTGGCTCTTCTTGAATTCCTCCACCATGTAGTCCATGAGGCGTTTATCGAAGTCGTCGCCGCCGAGCATGTTGTTGCCGTTCGTCGCAAGCACTTCGAACACGCCGTCCGAAATTTCGAGAATGGAGACATCGAAGGTGCCGCCGCCGAGGTCATAGATCATGACCTTACTGCTTTCTTTGTCCTTGTCGAGCCCATAAGAAAGGGCCGCCGCCGTGGGTTCGTTGATGATACGCAGAACGTTGAGCCCCGCGATCTTGCCCGCGTCCTTGGTCGCCTGACGCTGTGCGTCGGTGAAGTAGGCGGGGCAGGTGATGACGGCGTCCGTCAC
>CANRHB010000004.1 GCA_947630325.1 uncultured Clostridia bacterium | reverse complement strand
GTGGCCCCATGGTCAAGCGGTTAAGACACCACCCTTTCACGGTGGTATCATGGGTTCGAATCCCGTTGGGGTCACCACTCGCGGTCTCAACAGAACCCGTAAAAAGGTTCTGTTGAGGTCTTTTTTTGTTTGAATGATGGAGAATACCAATGAATAACAGAATAACAATTTTTTTATCACACTCTCACAAGGATGAAGAGAAAGTCCGTAAAATTCGTGATGTTCTTGAAATTCTTGACTGTGAGCCACTAATTTTTTTCTTAAAATGCTTGGACGATGAAAATGAAGAACTTGAAGACTTCATAAAGCGCGAAATTCGTGCGCGCAATGTATTCTTATATTGTAAAAGTGCAAATTCTGAAAACTCGCCATGGGTACAGAAAGAACTTGAATACATTCGAAGCATTGATTCGAGCCGCCTTTATGAGTTGGATATAGAAAAAGATTTTAGTCGCAGTTTGATTTCATTCTTGCAAACGCTCACGGCAATATTGAAACGGAACAGGGTGTTTTTAACATCTTCGGGATGCGATTCGGCCGTTGCAAACAGGATCATTGCTCATTTACAAGCCAGCGGATACAATGTATTCCGCTCAGAAGATAAAGATATTTCTGCGTCGTCAAATTGGGAAGCCGAGATAAAGAAAAATCTCACGGAAGCGGTAACCGAAGGGATTTATATTTTTCTTGCGTCGGAGAGGAGTCTACAATCGCCTTGGTGTTTGGAAGAGCTTCATTTTGCATATCATTTATATCATTTACCGACAAATGAAAAAAAGTTGATTGTTCCGATTATGCTTGGATCTGAATTCCAAGCTAATCCATCCTTCATTCCGGATGAGATAAAAAAATTCTGCTGGTATCTTCTGCCCGCAACCCCGTCGGATAGGGAACTTGATGAATTGATTAGACGGCTGAATAAGATTTCAAGATAAAGTGTTCTATTGGGATTACGGCAAGGTCACCAGACATGGATAAATCCGAACACCCTTGTTCGGGTTTATTTTTTTGTGTTTTGAGAAATTCCCCGAGTCCCGAACCTTCGATATCCTCTTTGAATGGCGTTGAGCAGATTCTCGATGCCGCCGACAATAAAGATACTTCGACAAACTAATGGCATATTGTTAATTTTTAAAAAATCATTAAATATTCATCTCCAAAACTAAAAATGCTTGCGTTTACACCCAGATCCTTTTATGTAAAAATGAGTAAAGG
The DNA here is from genome assembly GCA_947630325.1 of uncultured Clostridia bacterium. GTDB lineage: Bacteria > Bacillota > Clostridia > Christensenellales > Borkfalkiaceae > Gallimonas. The sequence continues at coordinate 117,434 of CANRHB010000004.1, read as the reverse complement.
ATATTAAAATATAACGTTATCAATGTTGACACAAGATTTAATATGTGATATAATGAATTTATTAAACAGCACAACGACTTTCTCCTATTGGACATTTTTTGAAGAAATGATCGCTCTTTGGGGTTCGTAAGTTCTGCGGAGATATATAATTTTATGACGGAAGATAAAATTTTGGCAGGCAACTTTTTATTTGTCAGCTATAGCCATAGGGACATGGATTGCGTACGGGAAGATGTTCGTGCATTGCAGACGATGGGGGCGCGAATTTGGTTCGACGAGAACATGCGCATCGGCGATAATTGGCAAGCAATCGCGAGAGAGAAGATTGGACATCCCAACTGCAAAGGCGTGATTTTCTATAATTCTGCGGCGTCGTTTTTGAGCGATGCCGTCTTACTCGAACGGCAAGAAGCGCTCGCAAGGGCCGGAAATGAGAAGAACTTTGGTGTCTATTCGGTCAACATTGGGGGGAAGACTATGCAACAGCTTTACACAGAAGCGATGCAGGGCGCCGAGCAGGGCTTCCTTGAAAAAATGTTCCGCGACTTGTTGCCCCACTTCAATGATGAAAAACTGTATATCCCGCGTTTCAGCAGCAAGGAATGTGTCGAACAGATCTATGAAAAAGTCGTCCGTCCCAATCTTGTCGTCGACGAGGCGGAACTCTTCCAAGATGCCTTCCGCGGTCATGGAGCCGGAGTCCGCAGGACAGACCGTTTCCGGTTCGGTTCTTATTTCGGGGCGCCGTGCACCACGCCGCTCAAGCATTCTGCGCCGACAGAGCGGTTCTTTGCCAACGATACTGAGTATATTTCCTATAACAACACGCTCTTCGGCTTGCGTCCGCTGGAGTGGGATCTTTTATATGCGGAAAATGCAGCTGCCGTCCTTCTGTGTACCGAGATCCTCGATTTCTCTTGCGGTGGCGCCGGGGCCGAACACTATCTAAAGGAAATCTTCGCGCTATTGGCATTCTCCGTAAAGGAGCGTGAACTTCTCCGTGCGGAGCCGCGTCTACTTACGCCTGCGGATATCAGCATGGCAAAGGAGATTTTTGTCCCGGAGGGGAAGGGCGCCCACCGTCATTGGTGGATAGATGCAGATGGGCTCATGGACAACTGGCAGATGACTTATTGCGGGAACACTCTCTATCGCAACGGGTTCAACGTCATGATAAAAAAGGGCATTCGCCCTGTGATCGAGTTTCCGATCGACAAATTAAAATAAACAGGAGAAAAAACGATGACAAAATTGAAATCAGAGTTTTCGTCGCTACCGGAAGAGGTTCGTAAGAAATTGCAGGACCTCAGTCCTTCTTTAAAGGAAGTAACATTAGACAAAGAGGGATGGTGCTATAAATACCGCGACAAGAAGGAGGTCGGTGCGGCGATTTACAAGGATTTCCTCGCATATAACGAGGAGAAGATGAAAAAAGAGGGAAAGTTCTCCTTTTCCGACGAATTTAATGAGAGTGGGATTCTTTCCCAATTGCAAGGGTTTCAGGTGCTCGCTGTACTGATCGAGGAGTTTGACTGTACGCTTGATTCCAAGCGAATTTTGGCATTGCTTGACGATATTCTCTGTGAGGTGACAGATGGCAATTCTGTTCACTTTGATGCAACGCCCTATCTCCCCGAGAGCCACCAATTTGACCGACGCGCATATATCGACACCATCACTTGGTTCATCTCCTGCGCCTGTAGCGTGTTCCGTCTGGTCATCCAAAAAGGGCTCGAGCTCGGGGAGGAACGGAAAACCCGCCTTGTGGAGCTGTTCGGCAAGAGCGTAGATTATCTTACACAGAATTTTATTGACGCGGGGAGCGAAACTCCCTTCCGCTATGGTTGGAATTACACAGAAAACTGTAAAGAACCCTCGCTCTATTTCACGTTTGCCGTGAGCGAAGTCCTCATTGATATCTTCTCCACGTTTGAAAACGTCATCCGTAAAGCAGAAACGGAAATTGTGCAGGCAGAGATAGAGAACACGCTCCGCCGATTTGCGGATAAGCCCGAGGTCGCCTTCGAGATTGAGCAAAAGAAGGGACAGATCGCCGCCTCCAATGCGGAGTACCTTGAGCAATCTCAATTTTCCGCGGAGAGCATCGCCCGCGAGGAAGAGCTATTCCGTCTCATTAACCGTGGGTATAAACCTTACGATAATGGATCTTTCTACCGTATCTTAGAAATGCAGTGTAAGTTGGCAGCGGAGTGCATTTGGGGACTTGTCCGCGGCAAGCTGGTGGGAGGATTCTTCGGTGCCGACCTCGTGAGCGACATCGACGAAGCCATCGTGGAGCAGAGCATCACGAGCGACGCGCTCTTCAATTCCATTTTTGCGATCAACACCATCGTCAATGCCGGTCTTGACGAAGATATAGAAGACAAAATCAACTATTATACTCTGAACGGGTCCAAGGAATATGAGGAGGCGATGGACGATTACGACGAGATGCGCGATACGCTCCGTCTCGGCTATGATAATGTCTATCAAACATACATCAAGCTACGCAAGCGTGGGAAAGAATATAAAGTCAACGAATACCTCCTCTCTTTCAGCGAAAAGTTTTCCGACGAGGATGCCGATAACGTGAAGGAGATGCGGAAGGCGCGCATCCGCGTATTTTCGCTCATGCCGTTACTCGTGAAGACGAAGACGACGCTGGGCGAATTTGTCATCCGCTATCCGCAATACGACATGCAGATTTATCTTGAGCAGATTCTCGAACACCGCAACATCGGTCCAAATGGCGAACGCATGTGGGTATGGGAGAAAGAGGGGTATTCCACCTCGAGTAACTACTACTACACAAGTGCACTGAGCGATTTCTACCGATATTATGAGGAATACGAGTTCAAGTATTCGAGAAATGCCAACGGAAATGAAGTGCAAAAGAAGCGCATCCGTGAAAAGTATCTTGCGGAATTGCAAGCGGATTCGGGCGAAATCGGGAAGTTGAATCGGGAGTTACGGCAGGCGGAGCAGGAAAAATTAGATTTGAAGGAGGAAATCGAAGAGCTCAAGGGGAAGATCGAACAGCTCAACGACGATCCCCTCCGCAAGGCCCTTAACGACTTTATCTATATGGCGGTGCAGGAGCGCATTGATTCTCTCGTCCCCGATTTCTTCAGGCGTATGGCGGAAGACATCGCTTCGAAAGCCAAAGAACGAGCATTCGGAGAGACTCCAGAAGAGGAGGAAAGTGCGTTCAGAAAGAGCGTCCGCTCCCTCATTATATCGCTCGTCGGAGAGCAAATGCTCGGTGCGATTCGCGAGAATAAGACGGATCCGCAGAAAGTAGACAGGGCAATGAGTTCCCTCGAGAAGAATGCAGCCGCAGACTTCGGAAAGGTGTTGCAAATCTATTTCTTGCAGATTTTGCAGGAGGGCGGAAGCAACTATGTCTCTTCGGGCGGTTATCGCGGGATCAAGGCCGCGCTACAGCGTGAACAGGCGTTGAAAGACGAACAGAAAAACAAACGGGGGTAAACCGATATGAAAAAGATCTCTTGTTTTTCCTATAAAGGCGGTGCGGGGCGCAGCACGTTGGCTCTAAACGTTGTTCCTTATCTCGCTGATATTTTACACGCTACGCCTGACCATCCGCTCATCCTCGTGGATATGGATGTTGACAGTTGCGGTATCACCTACTTTTTCAACCTTGAAGACTATGCGGATATCGATCGTTTCAGCGTACAGGCGTTATTCGGGACGATGGGCACCATCCCGCGTGACGATACCGCTGAGAGCGTGCGTGATCACACGCTCTTCCGCCATCTGTGCCGCGTGGGGAAATGGTTCAACTATCCCCACGATGCTATTCTGTGCCTTCCTGCCGAACCGGGCGGATCGCTTGGGACAAGCAACTATGACGGAAAGTTTACGAAGGTCAACGACTTTATCGAAGAGTGTAGCGACTACGAGTGTTGCGGTATCCTCTTTGACTCTGCGGTCGGCGACCAGCTCACGGCGATCTGGTCGAATCAGGCGGCCGATACGATAATGTGTTGTCTGCGGCCCACCAAGCAGTTCCGCGAAGGTACACAGCGTTTCTTCGATAAATTTGATGAGCGCATTGCTCGTGGGAAAAAGATAATCGTTATTCCTAACGTCGTGCCCACGGAACCCCTCGACATTGAGGATGCGGACGGGGTCAAGGGTTATCCCGAATATGCCAAATCCGAGATTCTGAAATCGTTTGCAGACAATGTAGCGCGCGGAAACAACGACTACAACCTCGAAATGTTAGAGGGAGATCTGTTCGGCGTTCCCAAAATCGATCGTTTCATGTGGCAAGAGGATATTTTGCGCTCTTCTTCAAAGCTGACAGAAACCGAGCGGTTCGCCTTATCCCGCTACCAGAAGATTGCGGAGATTGTTTGTAAGAGCTGACCATGGATATCAACCAAGAATTTATCCGCCTTGTCCCCGACGAAGGGATACGCAATTATCTCACCGAGAATCTCGGAAGCGAACCGTTCGGCAGTAATCTGAATTACTACACCGTATTCGGCAACATCCTCAATCTCGCCTTCATGTATGCGTTTTCGTGTTATGTCGACCTGAGGAATCGCAACGATTCCTCGCGTACAAAGACGGGTGCGTTCGACCGTTGTCTCCGCAACGGGAACGCAAATTCTCTGCGCGTAATGCGCACGCTGGAGAAGGTATTCGCCGAATACCCCATCACAAACGAGCTCATCCAATTTGTACTGACGGATATCCAGTTTGACTTCATGCTTGGCGAAGAATCTCGCCTCATGGAGTATTTCCCCGGTTGCTATGCAGTTACGCAAGCCAAGCTCGGAGAATTTTTCTCCATGGTCAACTTGAGCTTTGTAAGTTCGCGCCTCGAGCAGCACAATCTTGATACGCTCAACAAAAAGTTACGTGAACTCATCGTTCTCTTCCCATTTTTGCGGGAGACGCGGCTCGTTTTCTCGGAGAAAGCGGGATGGTATGTGTTTGAGATCTGCCCCTGTGCTACGTTCCCGGACGGGACAGTTAATACCTACGGGCTTATCCACCGTATTAAGACAGGCAAGCGCCGTAGATTTTATTATCTCGCATCCCTTGAAAAGACGTTCGTGCGGTACGAAAATTCTCGTTCGTCGCAAGATGCCGTGTTCTCAGATGCTCCCGTCGCAAAGGCGCCCACAGAACTCGCCGCACCCTATACGCTCCCTTGGGATGCCGAGACGGTATATTCCTACTTAAACCCAAAGACGCCCGAGATGCCTAAAACGGCGCAGCTTAAGCCCGGGTTCGAGCAAATCTTCAATATCAATTATAAATATGTTAAGAATCTGGCGCTTGCCATTTCAGATGCTCTCGGGAGAGAAACTTTCAGACCATGCGGCGAGGCACTTGTAAACACTTTCCGCCATACTTATCCGGATGCGTTCGCCTACTATCAGAAAGGGAGCGGTAACTGGGATGCTGTCATTGTTATGCTTTTGATCGAGGCAAGCCCTTCACGTGTATTACAGACGGTGCTTCTCGCCGACCCTAATATCGCATATCCTATCCTGCGCAATCTGCGCCACCGTTTTGGCAGGGCTTTTGCCGAAAAGCTTGAGTCCATCCAAAGCAACGCCGATTTTACTGAGCGGGCAGAACAGCTAATTGATTTTAGACAACTTCAATTCGGCGATAGATTCGTGCGCACGCAATCTTATGCAAATATCCGCGCCGAGCTCTTGGCTGAGGCAAAGGCAGATATCATCATGTCTGCTCTCCTTTTCTCGCATGACGAACGACGGGTTCACTATGCGTGCGGAATCGGACAAGAGGTGGAATCCCTTGAACAGATACCTGCAGATATCCCTTCCGCCGAATTATGCCAAGTTATCCGGAACACATTTGGCGAGACGCTCAAACACATTTCCTGCTTCTATGCGGGTGTTTTGGGTTACGGCGAGAAAAAAATCGAGTATGATAAAAAGTCCGAGTGGCGCATCATGCCAGCCAAAGAGATCCGCCTTTTTCAGGAAGAATGCAAAAAGGGGTTTGAAGCGGCTGCCCGCAAGGAATGGGAGATCGTAGGCAATCTCGGGAACGATGGAATTTTAGAGCTTTTGCGTTGCTTCCTTGCGCTTTGTCACCGTTGCAGAGATGGTTCTGAAACGATTTTCGGTAGATCCAATGAGAGCAGATGGTTGTATACGGTTCTCGGACGATATGAGATCATGAATATGGAACTCTTTTTAAAAGAGATTAATGTTGATGCCGTCGAAGACCTCTCCGAGAAAAACGCGGATTGGTGGCGGAAAAAAGCGATCCGCATCATGCGCTTTTTTGCAACGGGCTCTTTTGACCCTGCCGAAAATGCTACCCAATATTTCCAAAATGCGATCTTGCCCGCGGTAGCGAGCTTCTACAGCTTCAACAGTAGCAAAGACGGCTACGATACAGCTTCTCTGTTCTTAACAATAGATGTTAACCGCGATAACGTCGGTGATTATCATAAGGAAGTGAATGTGTTGAGTGAATTTTCCTACGATATGCATTCCATGTATTATTGCCTTCCTAATGTAATCCGCAGTAATCAAAAGTGGTGGATAGAGCCTTTTATCGTAGAATGTAAGTTGCTTGACGACATTTATAAAGACCACATAGATAAAAAGGAGTAAATATGCCGCATCTTCATTTTATTATGGACTCATATGGGACCATTGAAGAAAACGCCAACAATATCATGACTGTGAACGAGTTGCTCATAAACGTGGCGGCAGAACTCAAGTTACATCCGATCATGCCACCGTTTCTTGTTCCTTATTATTATTGCGAGGATGCAGAAGATGGGGGTGTGAGTGCGTTCATCTTGTGTAAAAGCGGGCACATTACCATTCACACATTCCCTTATCGCTCCTGCTATTTTGTCGATATCCTCTCTGATGAATTTTTCTCGGCTACTCTTGCAGAAACGACCGTAAAGAACAGGCTGTATGCCGAACGTGTGTCTTCCAAGTTAATTGACAGACGTATGCTTGATTGCGTCGAGGAACAGCCCACGGACCCTACGTCCGATTTCGGCCCGCACTATATGATTGAAGTACGTGACTTCCCTATGACGATGGAATGGATCTACCGTTGGCTTGACCACATTGCCTATGAAATCAACATGCTACCAATTTCTCGCCCCTATGTGATTTTTGACCATAGCGAATGTCCAACCTCCATCTCTGGTCTTCTTGTCGTTGCTCAAAGCCACATTGCCGTACACTACGATATCGCTTCCAAAACGGCGCTTATCGATATCTTCTCGTGCGCCTTTCTAAAAGATTCCGCGATACAAAATCTACTTATCTCCTACTTTGGTACAAGCTTTACTTGCAAACTTTTTTCAAGAGGGAGTAAACACAACGATAAATATCAAAGGAAAGAAACAAGGACTTCTGTTTATAAAAGTTGGCGCGAGTAACACGATGAATAAAATAATTACTGTGTAAGCGAGTTTTTCTAATGAAATCGCAAAGAGTTCATCAAGCAAAGTAGAGGCGAACCCGTTTCCATTTGGGGATGGCTTCGCCTTTATTGTGGTTTTTGGAATTTTATGTTTGGAATGATGGAGAAAGCTAATGAATAACAGAATAACCATTTTCTTATCTCATTCACACAAAGATGAAGAGAAGGTCCGTAAAATTCGGGATGTTCTTGAAATCCTTGACTGTGATCCTTTAATTTTTTCTTAAAATGTTTGGACGATGAAAACGAAGAACTTGAAGACTTCATAAAACGCGAAATTCGTGCGCGCAATGTGTTTTTATATTGTAAAAGCACAAATTCTGAAAAATCTCCTTGGGTACAGAAAGAACTTGAATATATCCGCAGTCTTGACGCAAGCCGGTTTTATGTATTAGACATTGAAAAAGATTTCAGTCGGAGCTTGATCTCATTCTTACAAACTCTTACCGCAATTTTGAAACGCAATAGAGTTTTTCTAACTTATTCCCGCTACGATTCGGAAACTGCGAACAAAATAAGTTCTTATTTGCAAGCAAATGGATATAACGTATTCATAGATTATTTTGCGACAAATATGGAAAAGTCCATTCATGACGCGGTAACTGAAGGAATCTACGTTTTTCTTGCTTCTAAAAAGAGCCTGCAATCGCCAAAATGTTTAGCCGAATTTTACAGCGCATACAACTATGCGAAAGATCGCGGCAAAAACCAATCAATCGCAATAGTCATGCTGCAATCGGAATCAAATAAAACAACCCCATATTTTTTAGATATAAATAAGTTTCCCGTGTATATTCTATCCGACGCACTTTCAGATAAAGAGCTTGACGCATTTACCAAATACTTAAATAAAATTTCGAGCTAAAAAATTCTGTCGAGATTTTTCTTTGCTCATCATAGTCAGCCCAAACCGAATATTCCGCAATGTTTGGTTTGGGCCGATTTTTTGTGTTTTTCGGCGGTTTTATGTGCAAAGAGCGGTCGCATAGGCGTGCTTCATTCATGCCGCCGAATGTGTGGCGGTCTATCCTTGATACTTCGAAAAAGCTCCCGATGGCTGTCTCCGTAATCGGTCATCGAAGCAATACAAAACCCCGCGCAAAACAAAATCTTAACAATTCTTGACGAGTTACAACGGCGAAAGAACGCTCTCCCGCTTGCATAGAATTTTTTTCTTTGGTATAATGAAACTATTAAAAAACGGAAATGCTTATGAAATATCCTGTTTGCGAAAGAACTCTGCTCTTTGTAGAGGACGACGAAAGATTAAAAGAGGAAATGACAGACTATTTTTCCCCGACAAATGCCGTTTTTACGGCGTCGGACGTGGAAGAGGCCGCCGAACTCTTGGCCGAGAAAGTTTTCGACGCCGTTGTTTTGGACCTCGTCCTCAAAAACAGCATGGGAATGGAACTCTTTAAGGTGTTTCCCGAATTGCCGCCCGTCATTATCCTCTCCTCTTTAGACGAAGAGGACACCATTTTGACGGGGCTCACCTCGGGCGCCGTGGATTATGTGGTAAAGCCCTGCTCCATGCGCCTTTTGGAGGCGCATATCGGGATGCGGCTGTTGCCCAAAGCGGCCGCGGTGGAAACCTTCGGGGCGTTTTCGGTAAACGCCAACACGCGCACCGTAAAATACCAAAATATGCCCATTTCGCTGACGCCGTCCGAGTTCAATATCTTATTCTTTCTCGTCAAAAACCGCGGCAGATATTTTACCGCGGATGAAATTTATCAAGAAATTTGGTGCGCGCCGAGTATGGGCACGACAACGATACGGACGCACTTATCGTCCCTCCGCAGAAAACTAAAAGCCGCCATTCCCGCGAACGACGTCATCCGCACCGAGTTCAACAAGGGCTATTGTTTTACGGGAGAAGCATTATGAAAAAGGTCGGAAACGTGCTCATTTTGGTGGGGCTGTTTGTGTTCTGCGCGGTGTTTTCGCTCGTTTTGCTTTTCACAAGAGAAAACATGGTGGCGGACGCGCCCATCCGAGAAAAAGAGGTCGACGGCTCTTCGGTGAACGCCGTCTCCATTTTAGACGTGCACGGCGTGATGGAACTTACATCGTTCAACTATCTTCCCAATGAATTTGCGGGGCTCAATGAAACCGTTTCAAACGAAGAGAATGCGGCAGAGCCCGCAAAGCGCGGGACCTACCGGTTTTATATCGACACCCTTACACAGGAGGAATGGGCGCAGAGCGAGAGTTTGAAGCCCCTCTTGAAGCCGGACGGGAATTGGCATCTTACCATATATCTCCCTCCCGTATTTGCCGCGTGCAGTGTGTTTGTGCAGTACGAAAACAAAGATTACGTCGGCACGATCGATAGATACAATATCGACTATTATCTCAATTACTCTTCGCCCTCCGAGTTTGACGACGCCGTTGCCCACCAGACGGCAACAAAGCCCATGTTCCTTGATGTTCCCATCTCGGCGGATGGGAAATACTCAAAAGAGTGCAAAATAACCATCCATTATGAAGCGGACAACGACAACTTTGTTGGATTTATGGGGCCCGTCCTCATCGGCGAGGACACGGCGGTGCGCGGCGCCGTAAACCAAAACCGTTCCGTTCTCCTGATCGGTGCGATCATCGGCGCAGGTACCCTCCTGCTCTTCCTTTTGATCTGTATTTTGAAGAAGTCCTTTTCCTTTTTCCCGCAACTGCTGTTTGCCGTCGGAATTTTCTTTGCGCTGATTTCCTCCTACGCGCTGTTCGGGTCTACGGCCGTTCCCTATCTTTTGCGTGCGGTCCGCCGCTTCTCCTTGGGCTTTATCCTCTTCGCCGCGTCACTGTATCTTCCCAAAAAAATCGGAAAGATCCCCGTTTTATATCTGACAAGCGCCGCTACCGTCGCCGCGACTGTGCTTGCGTTTATTTCGACCTTCTGCACGAGCGTACCCGCGTATAGGGCGGTGTGCTATACCTACATCGCCTTGGTGTTCGCTTGCATCCTTGTGATCTTCGCCTCTACCATACGCGACGTATATAAAAATAAACCCTTGGGACTGCGGCTCAACACCGTCATCGCGGGCGTTGCCACCGTCTCGGCCTTGTTTGCCGATCAACCCATCCCGTTTATCATGCTATCCCCCTCCTTTTGGCTGTATCTCGGGGAACTGAGCATCACGTTTATTTTGGGACTGCGCGAATTTATCACTGCCGAAATACACAACCGCTATCTTACCACCAACCTCGAACAGGAAGTGGAGCGGCAGACGCAGAGTCTCAAGAATGTTCTTGCCGATCGGGACAAAATTTTGCTGTATGTCAGCCATGACATGAATAGAACCGTCGTCGGAATGAACGATTCTCTGAACGATCTGCGGAAAAATCTCTCTGCCCCCGAATTGGTTTCGAAAGTGGATCACTTATTGCAAAAAAATGCCGAACTCAAAAAAGACTTTGCCGAGATCGGAAAATACGGCAAGCAGAATTACGTTGCTGAGCAGTCCGAAGCGGTAAATTTGAGCAAGATCGTGCAGAGCGTGACGGACGACCTGCGCCCCGACTGCGAGGCGAACGGAATTATTTTGACGGTCACACTGCCCGAAACGTTGAATGTTTACGCCAAAAAAGTTGCCTTGGAGAGTGTGATCTTCAACTTGGTTTTGAATGCGATCGAGCACTCGTTTTGCTCCCATTTGTCTGTGACGGCCGTTAAGCGCAGAGGAATTTGCCGCCTCGACGTCATAGACGACGGACGGGGAATTACGACCGATCAAAACGTCTTTGCGCCCTTTGTTTCGGGCAACCCCTCCGAAAACAATTCGGGCCTCGGCCTTTTCTTGGCAAAAAATGCGATCGAGACGATGCACGGTGAATTGACGTATGAGCGCAGAGAAAACTTGACCGTCTTTTCTGCCACCCTCCCGCTGGCATAGAATTTTACTTTACTAAGCAAAACTGTTCTCTTTTGGAAACGGCCTCGCTTTATCATATTATATTGATTGCGCAACTTTCCGAGGAACAGTGAAGCAACTGCAAAGGGTAACCTACTTCCTAAAATTTTTTATTCTCCCCCCCCCTTGACTTTGCGTAAATGTACGTTATAATGTACATACTATAAAGCAGGAGGTGCTTTCTATGTCTATCACCAATGCCACGACGCTCAGGAAAAATCTCTTCGGATACCTCGACGCCGCCGCAGTCAATGACGAGAAGATCATCGTTACAACCAAAAATGGCAATGCCGCGATCGTCAGCGAAGAATATTTGCGCAGTCTCGAAGAAACTTGCTTCCTCTGCGGTCTCCCCGGCATGGCGCAGTCGATCCGCGAGGGAATGGCAACGCCGCTCGAAGAATGCGAGGAGCTTGATTGGAAAAAGGAGCTGTCATGAACTATCGCATCTTCTTTACCAAGCAAGCAGTGAAGAACCTCGAACTCGTGAAGAAGAGTTCTTTCGGTGAAAAGGTCAAACGACTTCTCACCGTCCTCGAAGAGGATCCCTATCAGCCGCCCTTTGAAAAACTCGTAGGGGATCTTGCAGGAGTCTATTCCCGAAGGATCAACCTGCAACATCATCTCGTCTATCAGATAGACGAAGAACATAAAGCCGTGAAAATCCTTTGCATGTGGACGCACTATAACGAAAACTAAACTCTATTCTCCACTCCCCGCGGGCTCGTCCTGCGGGGTTTTTCCGCTTTGAATACTTGAACCGCCGATGATAATTAACAACAAAAATTGCAAAACAATTAATTTATGTTTTACAAAAAACAAGCTTCATTTATAAGTTCTTTACCAAGAATAAAACACTAAAACAAATAACAACAGTAATTTTAATGAACATTTTATGTTTTTTTGGACATTGACTTGAATTAAACATATTGCCTCAGTGATACACCGGTAGGTGTATTGGTTGCCGCTACTTCTTTCGCTGTACCAGCCGCAACAACCATTCCACCGTCTTTACCCGCCCCCGGTCCCATATCGATAATATAATCCGAACATGCTATCAGTTCCATATTATGTTCGACGATGATTACCGAATTGCCTTCGGCAATAAGTTTTTCAAACATAAATACTAACTTTTGTATATCGATAAAATGCAAACCGGCCGAAGGTTCATCGAAAATATATAACACATTTTTCAATTTACTGTTCATTAAATTTCCTGCTAATTTTAGCCGTTGCGACTCGCCCCCTGACAATTCGACAATATTTTGTCCAAGCCGCAAGTAGCCTAAGCCGACCTCTTTTAGTAATTCAAGCTTTCTTCGAATTTTTTTGTTCCCGCCGAAAAAATCACAAGCCGAATCAACATCAAGGTCGAGTATCTCCGAAATGTTTTTACCTAAATATTTCACGCTTAATATTTTATTGTTGAACCTGCGCCCTTCGCAGCAAGGACATTTGATTTCAGTATTGCTTAAAAAATAATTTGAGAGCTTTATTTTGCCAAAGCCGCCACATTGAGGACAAGCGCCTATTGCTGTGTTAAAACTGAATGCTGTTTCGCTAAGCGACTGTCTCAAAGCCTCTTCCGTATCGGCAAACAACTCCCTGATATCGGGCATAATTTCACTGTAAGTTGCCACGACAGAGCGTGAATTATTACCGATAGGTGTCTGAGAACAAAGCATAATTTGCTCAACCTTTTCGTTGTTTACTACCTCGGCACGCGCTATCGTTCGCGTTTTGGAAACCTGTTTGTTGATCTTGCCGTATTCAACAAGCGAATCGAAGACCAAAGAACTTTTACCTGAGCCACTGATGCCTGTGATTGCCACGATACAATGGAGCGGTATATCCACGCTTACATTTTTCAAATTGTTAGAATTTGCATTACGAATGCCAATAAAATCGTTCGGATCATGACCAAAAGGTTTGCTTCGCTCAATTTTTAATTGATTTGACAATAACTTTTCTGTTAAAGATATTGTGTTCTTGAGCCCCTCTCTCGTCCCGTTATAAACGATTTCGCCGCCATTATAAGAGGCCCCTGGACCAAATTCAAGAATGTTATCTGCAATACTTATGAGTTGTGGATTATGTTCCACTAACAGTACAGTATTCCCGTTCCCTGCTTGCTGCAAAGCCTTTATTTCGTGGATCAGATTGGGTATCTCACAATAATGCAGACCGGTGGACGGTTCATCGAGAATATACAGCACACCAGACATCTTGTTGGACACCAATGTGGAAAGAAACAGTCGGTGCATTTCCCCGCCGGAAAGCGAGGCTGTTTTCCTCGATAGGCTCAGATACGAAATTCCAAGGTTGATGATCACCTCGCATTGATCTAAAATTTTACCGATCGGAATACTAATGATATCGTCGCGTAAGTCTCCGAAGTAAAGATTCTTGAGAAAATGATATAAATCAAAAATGGCCATCTTCTGAACTTCGCAGATATTTTTCCCTTCAATTAAAATGCTTTGTGCCAAACGCGAGATTCCTTCGCCATTACAGTCCTCACATACCGAAGATGTGAAGAATTGAGATAGTTGCTGTCTTAGCTTACCGCTGGTCGTTGTCTTATACGTTTTCAAAATCTCGTTGACGATTCCATCGAACGCAATCTTGTTTTTCTTATTTTTTTGCACCCCATATAAAAGTGCAACTTTAAGTTCGGTACTGAAATCTTTAATTGGCGTATCCATCGTTGCGCCGTACTGCATTACAAAAGATTTGAAAAAATTATATTTTGTAGTGCCTTTTGGGGGAATCCCATAGAGAAAACCGCCTTCGTTGAGCGTTAATTCCTGGTTGGGATAAATTTTCGTTTCATCAACTGCTACAACAACACCGGCTCCCCCGCAAGTGGGACACATTCCGTTGGGAGACATATTGGAAAAAAACGAAGGCGGTAAAACCGCAGGTTTCACGCCACAGCTCGGACAAGGTATATATGCTGAAGTGTAAACATTCAATCCTTTTTTTTGACAATGCGGACAACACTGTTGACCGACAGACGAAAATATAGCAAACAAAAACGAGTTGATATGTGATACGCTACCTACGGTACTTAGTGGATTAGATACGTTCCTGACTTGTCGAACTGCTATGGTGGGGGGTAGCCCGATTGCCATGTCTAAATCGGGCGAGCAAGACTTCGACAAATAAAATGCTTCGCTCGGGTCTAAAATTTCTAAAAATTGGCGGCGTCCTTCGCTGTAAACTGTATTAAAAGCAAAGGAAGATTTACCGGAACCGGAAACGCCGGTTACCGCTGTTATTTTTCCATAAGGGAGGGAAACATCTACATTTTTGAGGTTGCCCTCTTTGCAACCTATAAACTTGATTTCATTCACAGCCGCACCGCTTTTTAATAATTTTGGATGATCGATAGGACATTTTTATCGAACCTACTCGGTTCGATGCCAGGGTCATCCATAAAGACTCTGCCTCCATAGCAATACTTATTGTTTTGCGCTCCTGCCATAACGGTATCTACAAGCGTAACATAGTTCAACAAATTCCTATAACTTTGTTCATCATAATATAGCGTATTGATATCTATATCTTCATTCCTCGATCTTCCATACTTTTTCACGAGTCGATCGTAAATAAAAGTTCCGGGATATGCGGTGAAAATGGACAAACTGTAAGAGTAAATTTTATCCTTATTATTTGCCATAAACTTTAACGTTGCATCCCTGTCATTATTTGTTTCTCCTGGAAAACCAAACATTATATAAGCATGAATTCTTATGTTGTTTTGTTTTGCCACAGAAAGAAAGGCACTATATTCGTCAACATTCGTGCCCTTTTGCATAGCATTTAACACACTTTGGGAGCCGCTTTCAAAACCGATCCGCAACATATAGCAGCCGTTGCTTGCCAATTGAGGCAATATAACGGTGAGAGACTTATCCGCTCTTGCGTTTATCCCCCATTTAAATTCGCCATGGATCAGCATTGCTATCTTTAACAAATCACGCGGAAGAATTGCCGCATCAGTAAAATAAACGTGTGTTATGCCGTGTTCGGAAACAAGAGCCTTCAACGACCGTATAGTTTCCTCTATTTCCCTATCGTTAAACTTTTGCACACCTACGCTTTTATCACCATTGCAAAAACGGCATTTCCCGTAATAGCAACTCGTTCGGAAGGAAAATGGAACACATCGGGTACGACTATCCGTATAGTATTGTTCCCACTTTACATCTGAAAAGTCAGGAATACGCTCAATATCTGCCGTGTAGCCCTTGTTTGCATAAGGCAAACATAGAGAGAGCACCGCGCTTTCCCCCGGCCCACATATTACGTCATCCACTAACGTGCCAAACTGCCCCATATATTGATATTCTCTGTTATGTTGCTGAAATAAACTACCACCAAAGATGATTCGCATTTCGGGACGGTACTTCTTTATGCGTTTTGCAATCAATAATGCGAAAGGTAACTGTGAAAGAAAGGATACGGATAATCCAATAATGGAGCAGCCTGAGTAACAAATATCTGTTATTTCCTCCTCTAAAAGAGGCTCAAAAACGGACAAATTCTCCACATTCTTAGCGATATCTTCATAAGATTTTAAATCAGATCGAAAGGTTACGGTACCGGCAGAAAACACTACAACGCTTTGGAGCCTGTTTAACAATTCTTCGGCCAGAATCAAGCCGCTTATCCTATCCTCGCTATCGCTTTTATACCCAATCAGCAAGTCCTGATCGGGTACAGAAGTCTTTTTGCACAAGGCTAAACATTTGTTAAATTTATCTTGTTTCCTTATATTGTGATAAAACGCAACCGAAAGGTCGACTGCATGAGATACTACGCCGTGTTTTTTTAAGTAACCGTTTAATACGTATGCTCCCAACATTGGCATTGTGACATCACCAGGTGGCGGAATTAAAAACACGATCTCGTGCTTAGGAATCTCCATATTACTCATTTAATGATCCTGATTAAGTCGAGCTTTATGCAGATCCCGATAAAATCTGTTACCGCTTTTTCGGCCTCCATGTAACCCATCTCTCTGAGCCGTGCCGCAATGTCGCCGATACATAATTGTCCGTCAACGAGGTGCAAAATTTTCGTTGCATCTCGATCGAAGGAAAGGATCGGCGTCCTGTTCGTAAATACAAGACAGCCGAATTCCTCATCCCGAAACCGAACGCCTACCTGTATTTGCGGGATCATATTAACTGAAACCATATGAATATTTCTCCTTGTAATTACTTAGAACAAAACGAGTCTGGCGTCCCGCGCCAATTATTATCTTTCATTGCAGAAGCACGACATCCACCATGGCAGACAGCCAATGTACTGCACTTAAGACATGACAGAGGCAGCTGCTCTTGTTTTACGAAACAGTTGAATACATCTGAATTCTTCTTAATCTCTGAAAGCGGCGTTTCCAAAATATTGCCGCCTAACGGGATCCGCGTTAAACCGCAAACCATAAGATTCCCTTCTACATCCGAATAAAATCTATCATACCCATAAGAGCATGTATTACACAAATGCTTTAATTCCGGAGGTACAACGCAAAAAGGTATCGCCTCTGCAAATTCAATGTGCATTTCATTATGTTGCATAAAGCGATCGGCAAAGCGCATTATATCAATCATATCATCTTTTTCTATTTCCAAATCATGTGCCGATTGTCCGATTCCGACAGGAACAAAACGCGTTACGGTCATAAATTTTAGCCCTATCGACTGCAGATATTCCGCCGTCTTAGGTAAAACCTTTTTATTGAAGGCGTTGAGCACAAAATTGCTCGCAACGGGTACCCTTTTATCGCGCAAGTATGCTTTAATGGCCTTGATTGAAGCGTCAAAGCTCCCTTTAACACCCGTTAAAGTATCATGTGTCTCCGCATCTCCGTGAATAGAGATACTAACGCTCATCGGGCCCGTGTCACAAATTCGTTTAACGTTTTCATCCGACATCAAGGCGCCGTTTGATAGTATCATGACATTGGGAAAAAGTTCAACGGCTCTCTTTAAAATTTCAAAGAAATTCGGATGCATCAACGGTTCTCCGCCGGTGAGAGTAAGCTGCATAACGCCCTGCTTTGCGAGCGCATCCATCATTTCGAAAACCTTGTGATTAAATCTCGGTTTTTGTGAATTATAGCAAAAGCGGCATTTGAGATTACACGCTTCCGTTAACTCAATTTGAACCAATAGCGGTTGAATATCATATAAATGATCGTATATTTCCGCCATATAATAAAAGCCTCCTTTTTAGTTATTCTGTAAGCACCCCTGATTGATTGCATGGCAGACATCCACCGCCGCACTCTGGCAAGAATAAACATTTGTTACAACTTTCGTGCTTCGCCCCAATCTTGATCCATTTGTTGTCAAGAAACTTATCCCACGCTTCTGAAAACAATTCCGTTTTTATATTCCCAATATTGGGTGCATTCAAAACAGGACAAGGGGTAATATCTCCCTCAGGCGTTATTCGTGCTGTCGTTAACCCAGCAGAGCATGGAACATTGCATTCACAAATAAAATTCAACAATTTTGAATAAGAGCCTATGCGACATGGAGGGAAAGGTTGGGGCAATCCGATTCGCGCAAACGGGGTTTTTCCCTCGGTTTGGAATCTAAAGACGGTTTCTATCGCAATTAAGAAATCTTCATCTGAAACAGCTATTGTACTGTCATTTGTTAAAACACGGGATAATAAAAGTGTTCCTACCCCCAGCGAGGATAACAACTGTAGAATCTCCCCGAGTTCATCATGATTTTGTTGAGTGACAGTTACATTAACTGCAACGTAGACATTTTTTGCGACAAGATGCTTAATGCCGGCTACTGCTTGTACAAACGCACCCGCTCTGCCCACCACAAGATCGTGTTTACCGGAAGTTGCACCATGCAGAGAGGAGCACACAGCTGGAAACAGTCGAGCGATATTCGCCGCAGTTTTTTCGTCGATCAATGTTGCATTCGTATTAAGGTGAATGTCAAAGCCGAGCTCCGAGCATATTTGAGCTAAATCGAAAAAATTTTCATACAACAAAGGTTCTCCACCGTTAAAATTGATGGAGAAAACCCCATACCTACGCAAGTCTGCCAGTATGATCTTCATCCTGTCATACGGAACCGTTTTATGGCTCGCCGTTCTATCTAGATTGTTATAGCAGAAGCCGCATGTATTGTTGCATGCGTAAGTAAGCTCAAGTTGAACCGATATGGGTCTCGTTCTGCGGATCATCGGCATGCGCAACATTGGCACGGCGTGCATTTACATACGATTTTATCTCCGGCATTATTTGTGCCGCGTTTAATGAATTCCGAAACGCGAAAATCAAGTTTTGTCAATTGTGAATCGCCATTGATATATTCATGCGATTCAGAAAAAGGCCGTTCATAGGGATTAAAGATCTCGATTTTGGGTTGCAATGCTTGACTCATGATTTATTCTCCTTTATTTATTATCAATTACTGATTTTGCTTTTTCATACAATTTCAAGCGATATATATCACTCAACAGTTCATTCCGGGCCTTAGATTCTTTTGGTGCACTCAATAACGTTGAAAGCTTATCGTTTTCCTGCTGCCTTTCGAAATCTAAAATAATTCGGGCATATTCTTCTTGCTTGAGCAATATCTCCTCTCTGCGCTCGCCTTTCCTTAATTTTTCTGCCGCTTCAATAACATCTATGCAACGGCCAAAGTTATCTGCGCTTGGAATGATTCGGTCCTTGTCATCCCTCTCGATAGATAATTCATAATTCTCAACCGCTTGCTCTGTTTTCCCTCTTTCGACAGCAAGATCACCTTTCAATCGATATAACCATCTCACAATAACCTGATTATCATTTATAATCGACGGCAACAACTTTTCGGCTTGTTGTATCTCAGATTCAGCATTATCCAATTCATTTATAAAAATATACGTCATTGCCGACTGTAATCGCATAATGACATCGTTGATTGAAAAAGAATCTACGATGAGGTTTGCTCCCCAACCGCAAAAACCATAAAAATCCTTAAAAAGCTCTTTTCTCGAAATTCCAAGGTCCTCTAAAGTGTTCAAAATTTTCGACTTGAATCGGTTGGGAACGATAAATTTATCTACCAGCATTTCATCAATTCTACCAATATTGGGAATGATAAAACAACCTTGTTGTGATAAAATTCTCGTGTTAAATGCCACGGGATCCAATATGTAATTATACCATTCGTCATCATGTGCAAATATATTTTCAATGGTACAATCATTATTGATAATTGCAAATTTCGATTTCTTCACATAATATACAACTCCGTCGTCATTTTCGCTTTTATCATCTTTCAGACATGCGAAAAACAATGCAACCAACGGATTATAAGAAAAATCAATCAAGCCGGTCTTTGCTCCGCCATGCTGCAAGACTGCCAATAATTCAAACGGAGAAGAAGAGAGTTGCCTTTCCTCATCGCAGTTGATTTTATGTACCATCTGCAAGAGCAGTTGGTGATATCGTTTAATCTCCTCAGCTTTTACTTCTCTGCAATTTTTTGCTTCGCTTATTATTCTATAGGCTCCACTGCTGACTTCGTATTTTGTTGAAGGTTGCCCTCTAAAGATAAATTTTTGTTTCTCATCACTCGTCAAAGCTATAATGGCGCGAATGTAATCAACAACGTTCTTTATTTCAATTTTGTTCGTCTTTTGTTTAATCATATTTGGCTTCCTTACTTTAGCCTATCATAAAGAAACAACTGCTCATAAAAAACTAACTGCAGAAAGTATAGCACAATTCGTTAAATTTTTCAAGCCTTTTCTGTAAGTTTTATTAAATTTACGCATGTGAAAACAACTCTGAAAAAATTCCTTATATCAAAATAAAAAAGGATTAGCGCATAAACTATCTTGGTAAAGACAAGGCGATAATAAAACGAATATAAAATGGTCTTTGATGGTCAACAAGCAAATAAAAGTACAATATTAAACTCGGAGGTTTTTGCAGTTATGCGTTAAATTCCGTATAGTTCGATCTCGAAAATCGAATAACCGTAATTTGTGGTGCGGGAGAGGCCGACGATCTTGATGTATTTCGTCTGCATGATGACGGCGGGATCGACGGCGTCTGTGCGGGCTCCTTGCGAGGAATTGCCGTGATAGACTTCCACCCAATCTCCCTCCTTCCCCGTCTCCGAGAAGTACACCTTGTATTCCTTGGCCGAGGCCGCCTCCCAGAAGATCTTCATCTGATAGATCGTTACGGGGTCGGCAAGTTCGAGTTGCAGCCACTCTCCGTCCTTCCCCTGCGCAGATTCCCAACGGGTAGAGAGGTCGCCGTCTACCGCCTTTCCCGCCGTATTCGTGCCGTTTTCTTCGGACGAGGCGGACGCCGTCAACTTTGCGTTCAACCGCACGAGGGGGACCTCTTCGATGACGAACCTTTCGACCGTGACGTTTTCCCCCGAAAGTGTGACTGTATGTTTGAACGTAAGCGAAAGCGGCGCGCTCTCCCACCCCTCCGCGGTTTGGGTAAGAGGGACCTCCGCGCCATCGACAAACAGGCGCACTCTGCCCGTTGCCGCGATTTTTGCGCGGCGGTACTGCACCTCTCTGCCGAATGCAAGAAGATAGCTTGCACTGCCTTGCTTTCCGAACACAAGTTTGCCCTCCTTCATCTCCGCGTCCGAACGCTTACAGGCACTTTCGAGGGCAAACTGCGACACGTCCTCATAGCGCGAGAAAGAGAGCGTCTCTTTCGTCGGGTCGCATTGAACAAGCGACTGCGCGGGAACGACCACGCGGCCGACCCTCCCCTCTTCGTTTTCAAAGAGGAACTCAACTGTCTCCGATGTGGGGTTCCAGCAGATCGCGGTATAGACGCCGTCCTTCAAATAGACGGTCGCCGACGCCCCGTTCTCTGCCCAGATGTCCGTTGTGCGGCTCCCCACTGAGTTCAGCGCATGGATGATATAGTAGACGTTGAATTGCTCGGAAGTGTTGCCGACGCCGCCCTGCTCTTTCAACGTCTTTTCATAGAATTCAATGGCGGCCGCGGGGTCGTAACTTGCGATGACGGGAATGAAGATATGTTGCCAGGCATAGATGCCGCGGTGGGAGGCGTCCGCCGCCGAAAAGTTCCAACGCGCCTGTTCCTGTTCCATTGCGCCGAGCATTCCTTTGAGTTTTTCCCGCTCGTACGCATTCAAGGCATAGCTCGTGAGGAATTCCTCCCCGGGGATGAGGTGGATGCCGTACATATACAGCGGCTCCCCATTGAAGAAGGTGCCGAAGAAATTGCTCGCGCCATAGAGCTGGCCGAGGGTGCCGTAGGGATAGAAGGACCCGAAACTGTCGCCGTCATAGTTGAACCAATACTGCTTGATGGCGTTAAGTTCGGTGGTAAAGCCGCAGATCGCCGTTTCGCGGATGACGTCGTTTCCCACGGCGGTGGCGTACAGATACGCCCCCACCCAACTGTTAAGCGCTTCGCCCGCGGATTCCTGGTTGTTCCCGCCGTCGTTGTCCGCATAACCGCCCGCCCAGCTGTGCCCCGCATACACATCATAGTTGCGCATGAAGGGAAAATCTCCGTCGTCGCGCTCCCAATTCATATAGTCGCGGATGAGGAGCTCGATCATGTCGCCGTAAGTTTTGGCGAACGTCGGGCGGAAGGAGGAGAGAACGCCCGCCGCAAAGGTGTAGTAGCCATAGGTAAAGTGGTGGTCGGCGAGGTTGACGCCCGCGCCGAATTCGCTGTTTTTGTAGTACAAGGTCCCCCACTCGCTGTCGTAATAGAAGTAGGCGTCCTGCGGCTCGTTCCCCCGTGTGTAGGTGAACCAATCTGTAAGGACGTATTCTATTTTATCGAGAAAACCGTCGCGCAGATCGTATGCGCCGAGCTGGTCGCAGGCGAGAGCCGCCATTGCCATAGGGTGGAGATTTTTCCCCTGCCAATAGGGATCGCCGCTGACGAGGTTGCTGTCCTTGGGATCCTTGTCGCCGCCGACGTTCGCATAGAGCAGGAGAAGCTGTTCCATGAGCGTTGCCGCCGAGTAGCCGCCGTCCGTCGGTTCGGTGAACTGCGGCACGATGCCGTAAAAGCGGTCCTGCGTCCGATAGACGTTCCCCGCATACGCCCGCTCTTCGCCGCGCACCGTTTGGTAGGCGTAACTGTTTTCGAGGGCGTTTTGGGACTTTTTGTATTGATGGGGCATGAACGCCGAATAGGCCTCCTGCGAAAAGCCGCTCCTCAAAAGCGCGGTCTGCAGGCGGTATTCGGTGTTGACGAGATTTTTCGCACCGTCGAAGGAGGCGCCGCAGTAGGTGCCGAGCACAAAGGCATAGCCGTGTTCGTGCAAGAGCGCGGCCTCCTCTGTGTTCGGTCCGCCGTGGACGGAGTTCTCCTTTGCCTCCGCCGCCGAAAGGGTGTTAACGGAACTCATCGCGCCGACGGAGAGGAAGTTCCCCTCCTTCATGACGACGCTGATCATTCCCTCATTGAGGGAAAAACGGGTATTTGCGGGCGCATTGACGACGTAAAAGCGTTCCTCGTACTCCTTGGCGTTGCCCTTTTCCACGCCGTTTTCATAGCCGCTGTGGGTGCGGACGCAGACGACGATCCCGTCGCCCGAGAACTCCTCCCCATCGGCGAGAATGGGCTTCCCCGCAAGATCGTAGACGGCGACAAGGTTCTCCGCAGAGAGAGTCGCGCGCTCGGGTTCTGCATAGAAGAAATAGCCATAGATCGCCCCCTGCGCGAGGTAGACGGTAAGTTTATCCACTTCGTCGCTGTCCGACATGACAGCGGTCACCGAATAGTCGTCATAGCCCACGACGCGGACGGTGGCGTCCTGCTTCATGCCCGCATAGCCGACGCGGATGTCGTGCACGTCCACGTCGACCGTCTGCCTGCCGTTCCCGGGGTCGTCGCCCGAGTAGTAGCCGTCGCCGGGGTTGGTGATCCAAATGCCGCCCGCCGTAAATTTCGCGGTAAGCGGGTTGAGAAACATGTTGTGCCCCTTGTCGTTGATGAGAAGGGACTGCCACCAATCGTTGCTCGGAACGGGTTTTCCGCGCAAACTGTCGTCGAGGAAGGTCACGAGTTTTGCCGTGGGGAAGTCCGTTCCGCCCGTAAGATAGGAGCCGTTCTCGGTATAAATTATCTCCTCCTCGGGGAAGGCGAGGGTGACGTCGTAATCGCCCTTCTGCTCGTTGGGGTATTGCGAGTGCACCACGACGCCCTCGAGCATGAAACGGGTCGTATCGGGGCTCTGATAGTCGAGAATGCGCAGATACCGCGCGTTTTCGAAGAGGTAGACGCTCTGCTGCTGAAGACCGCCGTGGACCTCGCGGAACGCCGTTTGGAAATTCACGCCGTCCGAACTTATCTGCAAGTCGTAATATTTCCCCTTTCTGCCGTCGTCGCCCCGCCAGAAGAGGTCGACGCGCCCCACTGCCCGCACCTGCCCGAGGTCGACGGTCTGCGGGTCGTCGGTGTGGCGGCTCTCCCACCACGTGCCGTAATTTTCGCGCGCGTCCTGCGGGGGACGCCCCTCTTGGGAGGAAGAAGCGGTAAAGGTCGCGCTGAGCTGTGTTCCACCGCTTCGGAACAAGCACTGCGTCACGCGGTAGGCGTTCATGTAAAAGCGGAGGCTGTGCATGTTGATGCGCACATAGCGCGCCGTGACAGAAGCGCGCTCCCTGCCGCTTAAAAAGTACCCGTCGCCGTCGCGGGAGACGGGGGCGTATGTTTTCCCGTCGGAGGAAATTTCCACGTCATAGGAGGCGGGAGAGAGCCCGTCTTTCCACGAAAGTTCCATGCGGTCGACCGATCTTGCTCCGCCCAGATCTGCGCAAAACCACTCCTCGCGCGGAATTTCCCACTGCGACGAGGAGGCATTCTTCGCGTCATAGAGAATGGGAAAATCGGCGGCGGGGATCACCGTCCCCTGCTTGCCGTAAACTTCGAATTCATACACCGAATAGCCGTAATTTGTCGCCCTGCGCAGACAGCGGAGGCGCACATAGCGGGCCGTTGAGGTGATGTCTTGGGTAAAGGTCCCGCGGGCGCCCGAAAAGGAGAAGTCCGATACATGCTTGGCGGTTTGGTATGCCGTGCCGTCGCGGGAGAGGGCGATCTCGAAGTCGGTTGCATAGGCCGCTTCCCACTCGATGACGACGCGCTCGATGGGCAGGGCCGCGCCGAGGTCGACGGTAAAGTCAACGGGGTAATATTCGGTTTGCGGCAGGTCGCTGTGTTCGCTCTCCCAACGGGTGGAAGGGTCGCCGTCGAGGGCGCGCGCGGCAACGGCTCCCCCGTTTTCGGAGGAAGAAGTCCCCTCGCACCCTGCGGCGATGTTGTAGGCGGTTTGGGAGGTATAGAGGAACACGGGCTCCTCTTTGCCGAGAAACTCGTTTTCGGTGACGGTGACTTTGCGGGTATGGGAGCCCACTCTGCCCTTGTCGTCGGTGACGGAATAGATGAGCGAATATGCTCCCGCGCGGGAAGTGTTGAGGTCCCCCGCCACGGTTATGCGCTCCGAGAGGTCGTTCCCGTCATAGTCCCTCGCCGTGACGCCCGCAAAATAGTTGAAATATTTGCCCGCCGCGATCGTGACGTCGCCGCAGGTGATGACGGGTGCAAACGGGTCAGCAGGGTCCGCGGGTCCCGACGGATTTTCCGAGGGGTTATCCGAGGGGTTATCCGAGGGGTTGTCCGACGGGTCGTCCGACGGGTTGTCCGTGGGGTCGTCCGTGGGGTCGGTGCCGACCACGGGCGGCGGGACGGGGTTGGAGGAAGGGGCGCACGCGGAGAGCGCGAAGGAGGCGGTAAGCGCCGCCGCCATGAGGAGCGCCAAGAGTTTTTTCGAGAGCATAATATCTCCTTTTTCAAAAAAGATCCCGCGCCCGCAAGCGGGCGCGGGAAACTGTGTTACATTGTTACTTGGTGGTAGTTATACAGCTTCAACAGGGCCGTCATATGTGAACTCTGCCGACCATTCGCCATCGAAGAACCAACCGTTTTCTGCACTTTTTTTGCTCACAATGATTTTCGTCTTATAGTGCCAGCCGGTATCCGATATGGAAAAAGTTTCCTCTCCCAATTCTTCTTGGAACGCATTCTTGATCCAGCCTTCCAAAACAGAAGCATTGCACCAACTGTTCTGCCCTCGATTAGCCACGAGATCGTCCGTCCCGGTATATTTGGTATCGGCATATGTCGCTTCATTTTTGCCGTTTTCATCTACACGGGTAAGCGTAAGCGTCGTGTCGTCGCCGCAAATGAAAGCGATGTGGAGCGTAATCGTCTGTCCGCCGTCAACCGTCTTGGAGATGTCGAGTAAGACGCGGTCGGCGTAATATTTGGTGAACACTTCACCTCTTCCAATCGTGCCTGGCTCAAAGAATACATACGTATTCATGCCTTTGTTGATCTTTCCCATCGCATCATTCGTTGCGGTGACATCTGCCTTTTTGAGGGTGACGGTAAAGGTTTCCGTATTGTCCTGTTTCACGTCCTTCCATTCGGAAGCGCGGAATATGTCGCAAAGCGGGCTGGGGCTTTCTTCCACCTCTTTCTTGGGCTCGTAACATACCTGATACTGCACGTTCTTAAATTGGGGATCAAATTTTTCGGTGCCGTTGTATTCGTCCAAGTGCTCCTTGAAGTATGCGACCGTCCACGCGGAAATGAAGTCATCCAACTTGGTGCCGTTAAATTTCATCTCGACGACTTCCTCGTGAAGAACGGTGATAGAGCCCTCTTCGTCCACGGTGATAGCACGAATACGCGCCTGCAAATATTTCTGCATAGCCTCTTCTGCCAAAGTCGGTTGACCTTCTCGTTGCGCTGTGTCCGTCGAGAGGGTAACGTTTGTCTGTCCCGAGTATGCGTTGATTTGGTTGTTGATTTGCGGGATATAACCGGGGGTGTACAACTCAAATTGCCCACCTTCCTGTATATTGGGGCTCAACCACTCTGCGTTAAGCCGAATATACTTATCGTCATCGATAACGTTGAGTTCGATGGGGTCGGAGAGGGACGCACTGTTCGTTCTCGAATAATAGGTTACACCGTCTTCTTCCCATGCCTGATAAGCTATAATCACAACAGTCATGCTACCGAGCACATCATGCGTAGCGAGATACCGTTTGAGCATAGCAAGCGTTCCGACTTCCTTTACGGGAACTCTTGTAATGATGGGAGCCCCTTTCACCGTGATGTTTTTATCGCCGTAATTGTTCTCGCCGGTTTCGTCTTTGAATTCCAATGCGCCGTCGGGATAGAGATCGAAGTAGAGGTCATGCTCCGCCGTCGGCTCTTCGTTTTTGGCGATCGTGCCATCTGTTTTATACGCTCTGTTTTCGGTGACACTGCCCAACGCAAACCAGAAATTCGTTTGAGGTTTGCCGAGTTTCACGGTTGTTTTTTCGTCATCT
The DNA here is from genome assembly GCA_947630325.1 of uncultured Clostridia bacterium. Classification (GTDB taxonomy): domain Bacteria; phylum Bacillota; class Clostridia; order Christensenellales; family Borkfalkiaceae; genus Gallimonas. The sequence goes on along the minus strand of CANRHB010000004.1, from coordinate 90,654 downwards.
ATGTTATCCCATTGATAGGTAAGATCGACAGAATCGTCTGTTCTCGTAAAGGGGATCGTCGCAACATAGGAGCCTCTTTCCTCGTCATATGCCACTTCGACATTTACCGACGTATTGCCGCTTACACTTGCGGTGACAGTCGGTGTACTTTCGAATTTGATTGCATTTCCGAGAACGTTGACAAACTCCCGAATGATAACGTAAGAATTATTATTATTATCGTTATGGAGATACGTCGCATATTCTTGCGTTTCGGCAACTTCTTTGACGATTTGTTCAAGAGCGTCTTCGATTGCGGTTTTTTGCTCTTCTCCGTAAAGACTGCTTGCATAAGTGCCGAGAACATCTTGCTTCTCTTTCACGGCAAGGAGAGCGTCGTATTTTTCTTTTACAGTGCCTTGTTTGCTAAGAGCCTCCGTTGCCGCGCTCTCCAACGCGTCCACTGTCTTTTTAATTTGCGTTTCGGCATCGGTTTTCTTTTTGGCGATGTCATCATGCAATGTGGAAACGTCGCTGTCGGAGGTGATATACCCGTCAAGTTCATCATAGCCTTTAAGGGCTTTGTCTACCGCAACAATGACTTCTTCGGCAGTTTTATCGTCGCCCTCTTTCAACTCGGGAATATTCGCGCTTTCGAGAGCTGACTTTTCTTTGGCGATTTCCCCTTCCCATGTGGCAATTGTCGTTGCGATTGCATTGTAAGCCGCTGTCTCCTCGGCGGTCACATACCCGCTTGCGAGGGTAGTGAGGGCTGTGTGGGCGGCTTCTGCCGTGGTTTGATTGGCTTTCAAAGTTACAAGGCTTTCCTTTTTCTCAATAGTAGCGGTTGCGGCGTCGACTGCATTCTTGAACGCTGTATGCAGAGCCTCAGCGGCTTCTATCGCGTCGTCGTATGCCTTCTTCTTGTCGTCGGAACTACTCTTAGCCTCCACTACTTTGTGAATGGCTTGCTCGTTCTCGTCGAGTGCTTCGTACTGCTCCTCCACCGCCTCGTAAGCGGTTGCGAATGCGTCCGCCTTCTCCTTGGTGCTTTCCTCTGTAATGGTGTCGAGAGCCTCTACTGCCTTTACATATGCGTTCGCCGCACCCGTGGTTTCGAGTTTGTCAAGAACCTCAGGCTTTTCGATCGGCGTTTCGCCCTTGTCGTCCGAGAAATACTGCTTGCAAGTTTCGCACTGCCAGCACTCCTCTTGCCCTTCTGTGGTAAGCGTCGGCTCTATACGTTCGACCTTTTTAAGTTGATGTTCGGTTTTGTCAATAGAATCAATCTTTTTGTCGGTGTACGTTAGATCGCCGAATTCCACGGTGACCGTTGCAGTGTAGGTCTTGCTTCCCGCTTCCGTGCAAGTGGCATTTTTTATATCGGGTTCGCTCACTGTGGCATCTACTTCCAGCGTTTGGGTTTTGCATTCAGTGCAGGTGAAGGTCGCCTTTGCGGTGTAACCATCTGTATCGCTCCCCGTCCAATCCCACTTAGGATCGTCGCCATAGGTGTGCGGCGTGGGGAAGATGGGCACCGACTTTGTGCTTGTGTAATTTTGTCCCTCAAATTGCACCGTGGCGGTGTAGGTCTCTTCGCCAAACGCCGTGCAGGAGGGTTCCTGTGTGGTACTGCTCGTCACTGTGGCGGGTAGTTCTTTCGTTTCTTGGCATACTCCGCACTTTAACGTAAGTGTTGCGGTATAGCCGCCATCATCGCCCGGAGCCCACGCCCATGTGGCACTGTTGTAGGTGTGCTGTCCCGCAGTGGTAACTTCTTTCGGCTCGTCGGAGTAATGTTCCCCTTCAAATTCCACCGTGACGGTGTAAGTGTCCTTTTTAACACAACCCTCCTCAACCTCGGTTTTGACAGCGTCTGCGTTTCTTGTTTGCGTGTCGGAACATTTTTCGCAGGTGAAGGTCGCCGTTGCGGAAGTGTAACCATCGTCATCGCTCCCCGTCCATTCCCATGTGGGATCGCCATAGCTGTGCCCCGTGGCGGGAATGTCCTCGGTCTTTTCTTCCGAATAAGTTTCGTCGCCGAAGGCCACCTCTGCGGTGTAGGTCTTAACGCCTTTATCCGTGCAGGAGGCGTCCTTTGTGATTTCGCTCTCCACCGTGGCGGGTTGCGTTTGCTCGTCGGAGCACGTTTTGCAGGTGAAGGCCGCCGTTGCGGTGTAGCCGTTTGTGCCGTCGCCCGTCCATGTAAACACGGGCTTGTCGTACTCGCAAGCGGCCTCTTCGTTCTTTTCGCCGCAACGGGTGCAAGCGTGCCAATGTTTGCCGTTCTCCGTCGTCCAAGCCGTCGCCCAATTATGGTTGAGCGCGGGCGTTGTTACCTCGAAGGAGAAGGTTTCGCCGTCGAGCGTGATGGTGTAGGTCACCTCGCCCGTTTGGGTGCAGGTGGCGGTGTCGGCTGTCTTTTGATAATTTTCATCGCCGAGCACGGGGAGCTCCTTCTCGAGCGTGTGGCCCTCCGTCCCCTCTTCGCAATTTGCGCAAGTCTTTACCGCCTTGCCCTTATCGGTCGCGCTCGGAGCCGTGATCGCCCACGCGCCATAGCTGTGCCCCGTGGCCGCAAGAGTGGCGGTTTTCGTGTCGGTATAGGTTTCTTCCTCAAACTCCACCGTTGCGGTGTAGGTCTCGGTGCCCGTCGTGGTGCAGGCGGCGGGAGTGGTGGTTGCGTGCGTGACGGTGGCGGTTTTTACCTGCTCGTCGGTGCAATTTTCGCAGGAGAAGGTCGCCGTTGCTGTGGTGTAGCCGTTTGTCTCATCGCCCGTCCATGCCCATTCGGGATCGCCATAACTGTGCCCCGTGGCGGCAAGAGTGGCGGTTTTCGTGTCGGTGTAGGTTTCTTCCTCAAACTCCACCGTTGCGGTGTAAGTCTCGGTGCCCGTCGTGGTGCAGGCGGCGGGAGTGGTGGTTGCGTGCGTGACGGTGGCGGTTTTTACCTGCTCGTCGGTGCAGTTTTCGCAGGAGAAGGTCGCCGTTGCCGCGGTGTAGCCGCTTGTCTCATCGCCTGTCCATGCCCATTCGGGATCGCCATAGCTATGCCCCGTGGCGGCAAGAGTGGCGGTTTTCGTGTCGGTATAAGCTTCTTCCTCAAACTCCACCGTTGCGGTGTAGGTCTCGGTGCCCGTCGTCTCGCAGGCGGCGGGAGTGGTGGTGCTGTGCGTGACGGTGGCGGTTTTTACCTGCTTGTCGGTGCAGTTTTCGCAGGAGAAGGTCGCCGTTGCTGTGGTGTAGCCGTTTGTCTCATCGCCCGTCCATGCCCATTCGGGATCGCCATAACTGTGCCCCTTGGCGGCAACGACCCAGCTGTCCTCTTTCACTTCATGTTCGCCCTTGTCGTCGGAGAAGAACTTTCCGCAACCGCTGCATTCATAGTAGAGGGTGTTGCCCGCTTCGGTGCAAGTAGCGTCCTTTGCGTCGTGCTTGGAGAGGGTGTGGGTGTGCACCGCGGGCGGCGGCGCGTATGTATATTTGACCGCTTGCGAATAGGGGCTTGCGGCCTTTTCTTTGGTTTCATTCGCCTTGACGGAGAGGGTGTTCTCCCCCTCGGTAAGTTTTGCCGTTACGGTGGTCAAATCGAGGGTGGCCGCCGAAACTTCGGTCGTTTCGTCGTCGTTGATCTTTACCGTGTACTTCTCCGCGCCCTCGACCGCCTTCCATGAGAGGATATTTTCCTCGATCTTGACGTCCTGCGGGGCGGCAAGCGGCTGTTTTTCGGAAGGTTGCCCTTCGTCACATGCCGCAAAACCGAAGCAGATGCACATCGCCGTAAGCACGGTGAGCAAACATCTCCATAATTTCCCTTTCATAATCATCCTCCTTATCATTTCGCCTTGCGCCTTTTTTGAAATTGCGTGTGCGACTTTTATTGTGCCTTGCGCCGAAATCGCTCTGATTGTTCTCGGTGCGGAAGGTGGCGAAATTCCTCCCCCCTTTTGAGGGGAAGGAATTTCGCCGCACGATGTTATGCGTTATAAGTGACCGCCGCGGACCAGCCGCCGTCGAAGAGCCAACCGCTGTTTTCATTGACGATGACGCGCGTCTTAAACGACCAACCGTCCTTCGCGTCGAATGTTTCATCGAGACTATACGCCGCCTTTGCCCAAGTATTGAAATCGTCGATCGTTGTATAGCCATTGGTGACTGCATCGCATCCGAGAGGATCTCCCGTCTTTGCCTGATCCTTATAAAGATCCAAGCGATATTTTGCGTTGTCGTCGCCGTCGTGCTCCGCGTCGTACCTCATGAAGAAGTATGCCGTATAGCTTGCGTCGCCCTTTGTGAAGTTGAGTTCGACATAAGCCGCATTATAGTCCCTAAACACATAGCCGTTGTGCCCTTCTTTGCGCAAGAATTCGAAGAAGCCGTTTGTCGTGAAGTTCAACTGCGCTTCGCTCGGCGCGGTGACGTCCGCTTTTTTGAGGGTGACGTTGAAGGTTTCCGCATCTCCCTGCTTCACGTCGATCCATTCGGAGGCGCGGAAGATGTCGCAAAGCGGGCTGGGCTTTTCGTCCACTTCTGCCTTGGGCTCGTAACATACCTGATACTTCACGTTCTCGAAGGCAGGATCCGCCTTGGTAGCGTCTGCCTTGTATTCGTCAAAGTGCGCCTTGAAATAGGAGAGCGTCCATGCGGAGACAAAGTCCTCCATTCCGTATCCGATGAAAACCATCTCAACGGCTTCCTCATGGAGAACGGTGACGTCCTCTCCGCTCACGGTGATGGCGCGAATGCGTGCCTGCAAATATTTGCGCATGTCCGTCTCGTCAGAAAGCGTTACGTGCGTCTGTTCCGAATATGCGTTGATCTGCCCGTTGATATTGGCGATATACGCGGGATTGTACAATTCAAATTTATTATTACCACTTTGAATCGACGAACTCAGATAACTTGTGTCGAGACGGGTGAATGCATCGTCCTCGGTGACGTCGAGCTTGATGGGGTCGGAGAGAGACGCACTGCTTACTGCGGAATAGTAGGTTACGCCGCTTTCTTCCCATACTTGATAAGCCAAGATCACGACGGTCATCTTGCCGAAAATGCCCTCTTCGGCGAGTTGCTTTTTGAGCAAAGTGAGCGTGCCGACTTCCTTTGCGGGAACTTCCGTAAGAATGGGAGCCCCTTTCACCGTGATGTCTTTATCTCCGTAATTGTTCGCGCCGGTTTCGTCTTTGAATTCCAATGCGCCGTCGGGATAGAGATCGAAGTAGAGGTCCTTGTCCACCTTCGGCCCTTCGTTTTTGGTGATCGTACCGTCCGTCTTATACGCTCTGTTTTCAGTGGTATCACCGCCGAAAAACCAGAAATTCGTTTGAGGCGCGCCGAGTTTGACGGTCGTGCTTTCGTCGTCTATATTTTCCCATTTGTAAGTCAGTTCGACAGACCCATTCTCCGCCGCTTTGGTGAAGGGAATGGTCGCAACATAGGAGCCGTCTTCGCTGTACGCCACGGTCGCGGTCGCGGAAACGTTGCCGCTCATGGTTACGGAGACGGTCGGGAGCGTGTCGAGTTTGATGGGCTTGCCGAGCACATTGACAAGTTTCCGAACCACAACATAGATATTCTGCTCGGAATGGTTATTGGAGAGATAAGTCTCATATCTCTGCGTTTCGGCGACTTGTTGTTCGATCGTTTTGACCGCCTCGGCGATTTCGGCTTTCTGTTCTTCTCCGTAAAGACCGCTTGCGCAAGCGCCGAGAGCCTTTTCCTTCTCTTGCACGGCGAGGAGAGCGGCATATTTCGCTTTCAGATCGCTTTGTCCAAGAGCCGATTTTGCTTCGCTCTTGAGCGCGTCCACCGTCTGTTGCAGTTTTGCGACGGCGGCGGACTTCTTTTGCTCAACGTCCGCTTTCAATGCGGAAACGTCGCTGTCGGACGTGACATAGGCGGGAAGTTCGCTGTAACCTTCAAGCGCTGTATCCGCCTTTGCGACGATCTCTTCGGCGGAAGCGTCGTCGGAGAGGGCGGGAAGTTCCGCGCCGAGTTTGGTCTTTTCGTCGGCGATCGCCTTCTCCCATTCGGAAACCGCCTTTGCGATCGCTTCGTAAGCCGTCTGCTCCGCCTCGGTCACAAGCCCCTTCGCAAGAGCGGTAAGGGCAGAGTTGGCGGTCTCCGCCGCCGTTTGGTCGGCTTTCAAAGTCGCAAGGCTTTCCTTTTTCTCAATCGTAGCGGTTGCGGCGTTTACGGCATTCTTGAACGCCGTGTGAAGCGTTTCTGCCGCGGCCATTGCGTCGTCGTATGCCTTTTTCTTGGCGTCGAAGGCGGCCTTCGCGTCGGTGACGGTCTGGAGCGACTTCGCCTCATTCGAGAGGGCGGCGTACTTTGCTTCGGCCGCTTCAATAGCCGTCTTCACCGCGTCCGCTTCGGCCTTGGCGCTGTCCTTTGTGATAGAGCCGATCGCATCCACCAGCGCTTTATAGCTACTTGCTTCGCTACCGGCGTCCACCTGATAGGTATAGGTCACAGTCGAAGAATAGGCGCTCTCGCCTTTCTCTGCCGTTGCGTTCGTCTTTACGCTGAGCGTATTGTCTCCCGCAGTCAGTTTTGCCGTGACCGTGGTAAGATCGAGCGAGGCAACAGAAACCTTTGTCGTTTCGTCGCTGTTGATCTTGACGGTGTACCCCGTTGCGCCTTCGACCGCCGCCCAGGAGAGAACGTCTTTTTCGACCTTCACGCCTGTGGGCGCGGGGAAGTTCTCTTTTCCGTTTTCCTGTTCGGTAGGTGCGCACGCCGCGACGCCGAAGCACAGGCACACGAGCATAGCGAGCGTGGCGGCAAACATCATTAACCCTTTTTTCATAGTTTCCTCCTTATTTATACCGCATCTGTGGTAAATGCGGTTCGGTCCTCTTTCACGAGACGGGGCGTCCCCTCTCTCTGCGTTTGGTTCTTTTCGTCGATGAGCGCGCGGTACCACCGTCCGCTCTGTTTGACGATCCGCCTCTGCGTTGCATAGTCCACATAGATGAGCCCGAAACGGGGTTTATAGCCCGCCGCCCACTCCATGTTGTCCATAAGGCTCCAATAATAATATCCTCTGCAATCGAGCCCCTCTTCGATCGCCCGCGAGAGCACGGCAAGGTAACGTTTCAAATAATCGATCCTGCGGCTGTCCTCCACCGTTCCGTCTACATCCACCACGTCGTTGAGGCAAATGCCGTTCTCGGTGATGTAGAGAGGCACTTTGAGCACCGAGCGGAAGTATTGGAGCATTTCATAGAACCCGTCCTCCGTGATGGGCCAGCCGTTGTCCGAATAGGGCACGCACGGATAGACGGGACGGGTGCCCTCTCTCTCGTTGGAGGGGTCCGCCGCCACATAGTTGCAAAAATAGTGGTTGATGCCGAGGAAATCGACGGGCTCGGCGATGAGTTTCATCTCCTCCTCCGTGATCTTGGGGAGCATTCCGTGCGCTTCGAACCACTTAGCGGCGTACTTCGGATAGTGTCCGAACACGATGGGCTCGAAATACCACCCCGCCCAGAATTCGTTGGCGCGGGCGGCCGCCTCGACGTCCTCCGGCCTCCTTGAAGCGGGACAGTTATAGGCGTAGTCGAGGGTGATCCCGATCTCGCCGCCCAGCTTCTTCTCGCGGAACAGCCTGACCGCCGCGCCGTGGCTCATGAGGACGTGGTGCCCCGCAAGCAGTTTGCTCCGATGATCCCCTTTGATCCCCGGGGGGAAGGAGCCCGTGACATAACCGAAATCGGTGAACACAAAGGGCTCGTTGAAGGTAATGAATTTTTTCACCCTTCCGCCGAATGCGTCGAAGAGGACGCCCGCATAGCGGGTGTACCACTTTACGCTCTCGGGATTGGTCCAGCCGCCCCTGTCCTGCAACGCCTGCGGGAGGTCCCAATGGTACATGGTGAGCATGGGTTCGATCCCCGCCGCGAGAAGTTCGTCGATGAGCCTGCTGTAAAAGGCGATGCCGGCGGGATTGACCTCTCCGTCGCCGTCGGGAATGATGCGCGTCCAGGCGACCGAAAAGCGGTAGCTCTCCAAATGTAGTTCCTTCATCCGCGCAACGTCCTCGCGGAATCTGTGGTAGTGGTCGCAGGCGACCGCGCCCGTCTCGCCCCTGTCGATCTTGCCGGGAATATCGCAGAAGAGGTCCCAGACGCTCTCGCCCTTGCCGTCCTCTCCTCTGCCGCCCTCTACCTGATAGGCGGCAGTCGCGGCCCCGAAAATAAAGTTTTTGGGAAATTTAAGTTTCATATGAGTTCCACCTCGATCTCGCGGTATTTGCCCGCGCGCACCTTTTCGGCAAGTTCCCCGCAGACGGACAGCGTTTCGGCCGTCTCCTCTCCGATGAGCCGATAGCGGGAAACGCGAACCTCCCACGTGCTCTTGCCGCTCCTGTTCAGATAGGTGACCTTCGTCCGCCCGAAGAGGGTGAAAACGACCCGCCCGTCCGCGAAAAAGTCCTTATGCAGTTTGGGAGAGAGGGAAAATTTCAACTCGCCCCCCTCCACGGTAAAGGGCTGTTCGAGCCCCATCATCAGCCGCCACATGGAGAGCGCCTCGGCGTTTGCTCCCGTGAGCCGCGCCTGGTACCCCTTCCCCCACTTGCCCCTGTCGCTGTGGTTGGAGGTCACGAGGAAGGAGCTGTTTTCAAGGGTGCTCCGCCCATACCGCTCGGGAGACATAAACGGGATGAGACCCGTGGAGATCTCCCTGTAAAATTCTTCGTACATGCCCGCCTGCAAGAGCGCAAGCAGCATTTTATAACTCATGTGCAAGAAGCACGATTCTCTCTCCAGCCAGCCCGCGGGGAAGGAGCGGATGCGCCCAATTACGAGGGACTCCCCGTCCAACGGTTCGGAAGTCTTGAACAGCCCGAGTTTTTTATCATAGAGCGGAGAACGCCGCGCGGCGGGATAACTTTTCCTGTCCCCCGCGGAGACGCTCTTTGCAAACCCCTCCAAAAAGTGCGGGAGGGCGCGGGCCTTGAACGACTTGGGGAGGACGTACCCTCCGCCGAGTTCTTCCGTTTCTTCGGGTTCGAAGGTAAGATAGGTCGGAATGCGGCCGCCGCCGAGTTCCTTCGCCCGTTTGAACCCCTCTTTGAGCCGTGCGCGCGCCATTTTCAAAAAGACGGCGATCTCCTTCGGGCCTTCTTTGGCAGTCGTTCCTTCCAATCCGCCATAGACCCGCCGCAGATAGGTTTCCCTGTATTCGGCGCAGGAATCATAGTACGCTTGCGGAGAGGGAGCGCGGGCAAGAAGGGAGAGCACGGCGCGGAAGAGATCGTCCTGCTCCTTTGCCCATACGACGCGCCCGCCCTTGAGCAGCGTTTGGAGGATGCCGAGCAGGCGGTAAAGTTCGAGGCTGTCCGCAACGTTGCTCCCGAAGAGTGCGGGGAGCCCGTTGGTCGCGTCGCACCAGCCGGGGCGTCCGCCCTCCATGTCGATCCCGCAACCGAGGGGGTCGAGGGTCGCCGTCTTGATGAGGGCGAGGAAGAGCAGTTTTGCGGCGAGGGAGGTTTCAAAGGGCTTGCCGCCCGCCTCCTCCCAGCCGTCCTCTCCTGCCCGTTCGAGGCTGTGGAGGCGCACGACGCCGCTCTCCGTCCGCACGGCGCGGCGGCTCCGCGGCAGTACCCTCACTCCCGAGCGGAACCATCCGATCGGCGTTTTGTAGAGAAGTTCCTCCCCCCGTTCGGGATAGACCGAAAGATAGGAGGTGACGAGGTCGATGAGATAGACGAAATGATCCGTCCAATACCCCTCCGAAAAGCGCGCAGAATAGACGGGCGTTGCGCCGCGGATGAGTTCGTCGAGCTCCTCCCCTTCGATGTTGAGGCGGGCGGCGGCGTCCCCCACCGTAAATTCCCCCTTGAGAAAGTCGCTGTGGGCAAGGTATTTTTCGGGTACCTGCGGACAGGTGTAGCGGACGCCGAGCACCGAGAGAGGGTTGTAGCCGTCCGTCTGCACGAGGGAAAAGAAGTAGCGGATGTTGAAATCGCCGCATTCGGGGGTGATAAAAATATCGTTGCGCCTGTTCTGTACGACGTCGCGGAAATTGCCGTCGCCGCACGAATAGGGTTTGGGTTCGATCTTGAAACAGTTATAGTCGCGCTCGGGGTCGCCGTGCTTGCGGGAAAAGACGTAATAGGGCCTCCCGCCGACGAGCACGGGCATTCCGCCGCGCAGAACGTTGTCGAAATAACTCTGCGAGATATATTCGTCGAAGAGAGGAAAGGCGGTGTGCGTCTCCACTTTGGAGGAGATTTTTTCCGCTTCCTCCTCCGCCTCCCGCTTCATCGAGAGGACCTCTTCCGACGTAAGCGTCTTTTTGAGGGAAGCAACGCGCTCCCGCGTCTCCGCGTATCCGATGAGTTCGCAAAGGCAGACCGTCTCCCCCGCTTTAACGCGCACTTTTTTGTGTGCGAACGCGCAGAAAAACACATTCTCGAGACACTGCTCTTTGAGGATCGCAGAGGTGATGCCGCGGCGGAAATAGGGCTTTGCCGAAGTTTTCGTTCTGTCCTCCCCAAAGACGGGCTTGGGGTCGACGACGATGTCGCAATCGCCCGCGGAGACGAAGAAATTGCCGCCCGTGACGGCGCTGACCGAGGCACAGTCCGCCGTGGAGGAGCGCATACGGACGAAGGCGTACCCCTCCTCCGTGCCCTCGGCGGTCATCCAGCTCTTGAAGAGGTTTCCCGTCTCCTTGAAGGCGGAATTGGAGAGCCCATACGGAAGAATGTGCGCAAGCCCGTCGAGAAGTTCGACCTCCTGCTCCTTCTCCGTCGTGTTGGTGTAGGAGACGATGCGCCCGAGGGCGGCATAGTCCCTGTTCGGAACGCCGAAGTACTCCGCGCGCAGGCGGTAAACGCTCCCCTCCTCTTCGATCGCAAAACCGCTCCTGCCGATCTCCATACGCGTGGGAGCGCCGCTGTCGACGCGGAAGGGCTCGAATCCCCTCCCGCCGATCCGCAAAAAGGTGCGGAACCCCTGCCGCGGGGCATTTGAATAGGCGATCTCCGCGGGGGAGAATTCCATGATGGGGAAGTCCTTTCCCTCCACGCCGAACCCCGCAATTCCCTGCCCGCGGCTGATATAGAACGCCCACAGGGGACGCCCCTTGAGCCCCGCGATGCCGGGGAGAAAGCTCGTGAACGGAGGGAGGTCGCCGAAGTTACGGATGACGAATTTCCCCTTTTCAAAAGTATAGTTGCTCTTCATTTCCCTGTTGAATTTCTCCTCAACGCTCCTGCACTTTGAGCGTGGGGAACATGCCGTAAGTAAAGTCCCAGATACTATTGTCCCAGCCGTCCTCTGCGGGGAAGTTGGCGGGGTGGAGAAGGTATTGCTTTGTCACAACGTCCGAATTGACGATCCTGCCGCCGGGATAATAGGTCCATGTGGAGGTGTCCACCGTCCCCGGGAAGGCGGGAAGGGAGTAATTGGTGTAGATCCACTGCGTCCAATTCTCCGAATTGAGGTAGTGATCATAGCTGAATTCGGGATCGCGCTTCCCCGTCTCATAGTTGTAATCGGGATAGTAGACGAAATTGTCCTCTGCGGCGGCGAAACAGTTCTTGATGGTGCCGACGTTCCAATCGGCGATGCCGCGCGGCGTGCCCGAACCGTAAGTATAGGTGACGATGCAGTTTTCGATCCTGCCTGCGGCGTCGCCCGAGCCGTTGACGCCCGCAATGCCTCCTGCCTTCTCGCATTCGCCGCGGCTGAAAAGGGTGCAGGAGACACGGCAATTCTTGATGAGCCCGCCGTTGGACCCCGCGACCGCGCCGCCGAGCCCCTGGCAGTTCACCGTGATGTTGACAAAGTTGGTATTGACGATCTCCGCGCTCCCGCCCGTCGAGGCGAAGATGCCCGCGTTGTAGTTGGCGGAATTGGAGATCTGCGGGCCCGTGTTCGGCCCCGTTTGGTATTCGCCGTTGGTACCTGCGTATTCAAAGCAGTTGACGACGAGATTTTTCACCGCATGGCCCATCCCGTCGAACACTCCCTCAAAGGGCTTGTTGTTGCCGCTAAAATCTCTTCCGATGGGCAAGAATGACGCTCCTCCGAAGTCGACGTCCGCGCCGAGCACGAACACCCCGTTGAGGTCGGTGCGGATGGCGTCGAAATCGGCGGGCGTATAGATGACCTTGGAGACGATGCGGAGGGCGATCTCGGTGTACATATCGTCCACAAACACCCTGATCCGCTTATCCCCCGCCGTCTCGCCGGCAAACACGCTCTTTTTGATCGTAAGCGTATCGCCGCGGAAGGAGTATTCATTCGCGCCGAGGACGCGGTATTTATAGGAGACCTTCTGAAGCTTATCCGCTTCGAAGTTGATCTTCACGTCGGCGGGGCGATCGAGTTCGTAATAGACGGTGCGGGCGTACTCCCCCACGCTTTCCGAAGTCCCCGCTCCGATCCCCGTGTTCGGCTCCGTGACGAGCATTCCGCTTCCGCCGCACCCGCCGAGCGCCAAGGCGCACGAGAGCGCGATAACCGCCGAGATCGTCGCCGACAACATCTTTTTCATAACTTTCCTCCTTGCCTTTGCCGCGGCTTCAGCCCTTGAGTCCGCCCACCGTCATATTGTCCATGATCGTCTTTTGGAAGACGCAGAACAGCACGAGAATGGGAATGACCGCCACGACCGCCGTCGCAAGAACGAGCGGATAGTTGGGGTCGTAAGCGAGTTGGTCGGACATATCTTTGAGACCGAGCGCGATCGTCGGCATACTGTTCAAATAGAAATACGGGGTCTGATAATCTCCCCAAAGTCCCATAAAGGTGAGAACGCCCACCGCCGTAAGCGCGGGCTTTGCCATCGGCAACATGATCTGCACGAAGATGCGGAAGTCCGACGCGCCGTCGAGCTGTGCGGCCTCGGCATATGTCCAGCTGATCCCCTTGAAATAGGCATAGAGGAAGAGGAAATTGAAGCCGAAACCGCCCGAATACAAGAACCATACCCCCACGATGTTGTCGATGAGGTTGAGGTTCTTCATGAGACGGTACTGCGCGGGCAGGGTCCCGACGATGGGAACCATCATGGCGACGATGACGATGTTATAGATGAGCCCCCGCCCGAAGAATTTGTACTTCGCCATCGTATAGGAGGCGAGGGAGCAGGAGATGAGCGTGACGAGCACGCCGCCGCCCACGACGAGCAGGGAATTGAGGTACATTCCCGCGACCGTGGTCGATTTTACCTTGTATTGGAAGGCGTGGACATAGTTCCCGAACCCTGCCGAAAAACTCAGGCTCCACTTGTTCATGCCGAAATCGATGGGGTCTTTGAAGGAATTGAGAAGGATCCACGCAAACGGAATGATGAGCAGGAGCGCATAGAGCACAAAGATGACAAAGACGCAGATATAGAGGATGCTCTTGCCCGTGCCCGCCATCTTCCACGCATGGACGGTGTGGCGGTACAGCCAATTCCCCATCCTCTTCATGAGGGAGGGACGGTTTGAAGTTTGTTCCCGATCGGTATGTTCCATCTCTCCCCTCCTCAATAATCGATGTCCTTAAACAGTTTATCCAGCCCCCAGCGGGTGAGCAGGATGATGGGCGCAACGACGATCGTGGCCATGATGCCGAGGGTCGCCGCCTGTACGTTGCCCGAGTTGTCCGTTGCCTTGTTGAAGATCCACAGCCCGATCGTCATCGTCTCGTCCATGAGTTTATCGGTGAGGAAGAGGGGCTGGAACACGACGGAGAAGATCCCCATCATGGACATGATGAACATGGTCACGAGCGTGGGCCAGATCATCGGCACGATGATGCGGAAGAGTTCCCCCATCGTTCCGACGCCGTCGAGCCGCGCCGATTCGAGCACCTCCGTGGGCACGCGCTTCACCGTCCCCGAGAGGAGCAGAAGATTTCCGCCGATGCCCGCCCAGATCGTGAAGGCGTACACCGTCCACCGCACTTGGGGCGGAACGAGCAGGGAGGGCGCTTCTTTCCCGAACCCCTCGTACAGCTTCCCGAGCAGACCGTCCACCTTGATCATGTTGGTGAACCCGAGCGCAAGCACGACGAGCGGAATGATGGAGGGAAGATAGAACACGACGCGGAAGAACCCCGACGCGGGCATCTTGCGGCAGAGGAAATAAGAAGTGATAAGGCAGAGCGGAAAGATGATGAACATCCCCACGACCGAATGGAGGAGGGAATTGACGAACATCATCGAATAGGCGGGATCGACTTTGAACTTTTCGAACCAATTGAGATAGTTGTCGAACCCGACAAACCGCCAGCCCTCCACTCGGTCGTATTTTTGGAAGGTCATGAGCACGGAGTCGAAGTTGACAAACGCCCACATGATCACAAACTGCAACACGGGATAGGCGAGCATACACGCGACAAAGATGTAAGAGCGGATCTTGCGCTTTTCAAAGACGCTTTTCGCCCGCTTTCCACCCCTTTGGGGAGGAGCCGCGGCTTCTTGAACAGCCGCGCTCCCCTCGTTTGTCCTCATTTCTGCCATAATTCCTCCCTTACGCATCAAAGATCCTGCTTATAGACGTTCCAACGTTTGACGATGACGTCATTATAGATGTGCGGGATCAGGGTGGCGGGCTTGTATTCGTCCGAAGTGTTCGCCTGCCATGCTTTGAGATAGTAATATTCGTTGGTCGGCCAGATCGTCGTCATGCGGGCGGTGCCGCGGAGATCGGTGTTGCGCATCATGGGATGCTGGGTGTAGTTGTTGAATTTGGTGCTGTTGCGGTCGATCTCGAAGATGGACTTCTGCCATGCGGTTGCCTTGTCGACGCCGTTCTCGACAAAGGCGTTCCAATATTCGTATTTATAGGGAAGGACGGTGCCGCCGCTGAGTTTTGTGAAGAGTTTGGCGTTCTCCTCCTCCTGCATGAAGAGAAGGAACTTGATGGCAAGGTCTTTCCCCGAGGAGGCGGCGGGAATGAGCGCGCTGTCGCCGAAGGAGCTCGTAAAGGACACGCGGTCATACTTCTTTCCGTCCACCGTCACCGTCTTTTCGGTCACACCCGCGTCGGCGCGGATGGCGTCGAGGGTGAGGGCCGCATTCTGCGTACCCTTAGGAAGCACTTTGCCGTCTGCATCGAGTTTTACCTCCGAGATGATGGGGGTGGGCATGATGGAGACTTCCTGCCCGGACGCTTCGAGGTAGATCTTGGACTCGTATTCGATCCAGCACGCCGCGGGGGTCATTGCCGCATACCCGCCCGCAAAGGCCTGTTCGTTCTCGAACTTGCTCATACTGCTGACTTTACTGCTCGACCAGCTCTTGTTGGCGACGACGAGGTCGTACCACAGCTGATAGGCCTGCTGGAATTCTCCCCAGCCGATGTAGGTGCTCTCCTCTCTGTTCACCGTGCCGTCGCTGTTGCGGACGACTGCGAACTTGGAAGGATCGTACACATCGGGGTTCGGATCGTTCTGCTTGGAGACGTCGAGGTTGAAATGTTCGTCGACGTTGCCGAAGTTCTTGAAAGAATTCATCGTTTCGGGGCCCGCAAGCTGTCCCCACCAATCGAAGAGGACATAGTCCCACTGCCACTCCTCGGAGACGCCCGACCACGTGAACGGCGTGATCTTCTCGGAGGTCGGCTCGTCGGGGTCGACGCTGAGGTTTGCCGCCACGATGTCGTTGCAATATTGAAGAAGGGCATAGTAGTCGGCGGGCGCCGTTCTCTTCCATGAGCGGTTTGCGTCCCCTCCCCCTTCGGCGGAAGTTAAGTATGTCTTGCCCTTTTCGGTCTTGAACCAGTTGTCGATGCGGTCCATGACGGTGAGGTTGTAGGCGATGCCCGCCGTGCCGATCGTCCACGGTACCTTATAATAATGTCCGTTATAGGATGCGCTTGCAAGCACGTCCTCATCCCAGATGCGGTCGGCAAAGGTGACGCCGGGGGAGACCTCGGTCGCATACAGTTCGTCGAGATTACAGATCCAGCCGGGCGCGACAAAATCTTCCCACGTGATGTCGTGGCAGAAGATGAGATCGTAATCGGTGCCGTTCTGCATCATATTCGCAACGGAGTCGATGAGCTGGGTGTCGCCGTCGGTGCGGACCGTGACTCCCTCGTTCTCCGCCTCGAATTTGCGGGCAAGCTGTTCCACCCACTCGGAGCCGTAACCGCCCTTGAAATAGGTGATCCAAAGCTCGTTGTCCGTCTTTTTCTCTCCGCAAGCGGCAAGTCCCGCCGCCGAAGCGCACAAAAGCCCCGCCAGCGCGATCGCCATGACCCTCTTTTTCACGATAAATCCTCCTCGGTCCGTTTTTTTGTTATAGAAACCGATTTCTATAAGGGGTAAAAAAATTATTCGACTTTCCCCTCGACAAAGTGATTATAGCACATAAATTTTGTGATGTCAACACAATTTCTAAAAATTTTTTTTGTAATTTTTGAAAATTTTTTGTTCGTAAACCGTTGACAAACCTCTTTTTAGGTGTTATAATGAAGTAAAGCTTTAGAAATCGGTTTCTAAAGCAGGAGGAAGGCTATGAAATTCTCGAAAGCGGCATCCCTCTTTGTGGCGGGCGTGCTTGTTGTTTCGCTCGGCGGGTTTGCGGGTTGCTCAAACGGCGAAGACCCGCTCGCGGCGGATACCTTTGATTTCGGCGAAGAATATTACCGTTCGGTCGCCGAGCGGCATGTTCTCAACTATGACGAAATGCTCTATGACGACTTCAAGAGCGGGATCGACCCCGCCCGCTGGGTCATCTCAGATTCGGTTTGGGACCAGTGGAGCACCGACCAGAACGGCGTGCGGCCGCAGAACGTGTTTCTCGTGAACGACGGGGCAAACCCCGATACCCACCTTCTGCTCCGCGCAAACGGTTCCTATTATAATATGCAACACGATCCCCTCTACACTGCGGAGGAAATCGATACATACGGGAGCGGCGGACAGCTCTTCACCGCTTCGCAGGGATACGGGCGCAACGCGGGCGCATGTCTCTCCTCGGTGGAGGCGCTCGGCCCGGGGCGGTATGAAGTCAAGATGAAGCCCTGTCCGCGCGTCGGCGGGCTCACCTCCATGTGGGTGTATTCGTGGTTCACCAAGAACGACGGCTCCACCCAGCAGAACGAGATCGACATCGAGATCGGCCTCAAACCCGACTTCTCGCAGGTGTTCCTCACGACGTGGACGGCGCCCTCCAACAATACCAATATGCCCACTCCCGTCGACTATTATGTCAACGACGGCGACTGGCACGTCTACTCCTTCGACTGGGTGACGGACAGCGAAGTCCCCTATGTGGATTACTACATCGACGGGGTGAAGGTCCTCACGATCGACGCCAACGTCCCCACGACCAATGCGACCCTCAACCTCGGCCTGTGGTGCCCCTCGTGGGCGGGCGGCGGCGCAAACGACCCCGAGAACGGGAACATCTCCGTGGACAGCCGCATGTTCGACAGCGACTATGCCGAGATCTCGTGGTGGCGGTATATCCCCTTCCAGATGGAGGGCTGGGAACAGCGTCCCGTACAGAACCGCAACTATGCCGAAGGGTATGTGCCCAAGACGCTCACCTCTCTCCCCGTTGCCGAGAAGTGCGCGAACGGCGATTTCGAGCGGGACGACTATGGACTTTACGGCAACCCGTGGAAGGACTTCACCGTCACCGACGAGGAGAACGAATCGTTCATCGCAGGCAGCAGCGCGGGCATCGTGCCGGAGGCAAACGGCGAAGAAGCGGCGCACTATGCCGAGATCGTGAACGGCGGTCTGCTCGGGCAATGGCTTCGCGGCGCGGCAGAGGGTTTCCGCTATAAACTTACGGGCAAATACCGCACGACGGGCGGCGGGACGGCGGCCTTCCGCTATACCTACCTGCTCGGCTATTCCACCACCTCCCGTACCAACGGGAACAAGACGGTCTCCCTCGGCTCCTCCGACGAATGGAAGGAGTTCAGCGTGGAATTCACCGTCGACAAGGCGGGAACGCAGAGCATCCGCTACTATCTCCTCAACGAGGCGGGAACGGGAAGCTGTTACTTCGACGACCTCTCCCTCACCTACCTCGGCCACTAACAGACCATTCTTTCCCCCCTTATAATAAATTCCCCCTGCAGCATGATCGCCGCGGGGGGAATTTATTGTGTCAATGTTTTTAAGAAATGGAGCGGCAACTCTCGGTCATGCGCACCTCCGCCTCCACGGTGATGAGTTCCTTGGAATCATCCCCCTCTTCGATCATGCGGATGAGTTTTTCGGCAAGCGCCGTGCCGATCTTCTTGACGTCCTGGTAGACGCAGGTAAGGCGGGGGGTCGTAAGCTGGGAGAAGATGCTCCCGTCGAAGGAGGCCACCGAGACGTCCCCCGGGATGGAGAGCCCCAACTGCCTGAGGGCGTTCATGCCGCCGATCGCGGAGAAGTCGTCGGGAAAGAGAATGGCGGTCGGGCGCAATGCGGGGTAGAGTTTGAGGGTCGTCTCGTTGCAGAAATCGGGGTTGGAGTAGCAGGTGCGGACGCAGGCGAGGCGCTCCTTCCCTGCCTGGCGGAAGGCGTCGGCATAGCCGCGCTTGCGCTCTTCGGTGACAAAGTTGTCCTCCCCCGTAAGAAACAGGATGCGCTCGTGCCCCATTTGGATGAGTTTTAAGACGAGTTCCTTGGTTTTTTCATAGTTGTCGCTCGTGACGCCCGCGATGAGGTCGCCGAGATAGTCGAAACCCGCGCAGGGGATCTCGCTCGTCATGAGTTCCTGCACGAGGTCGGAGCCGTAATCGCCGAAGATGAGCACGCCGTCGAGCTGGCGGATGCGGCAGTGTTTGACGAACGCCTGCGCGCCCAGGTCCTTCCCTTTGGAGAGCATGGTGATGTCATAGTCGTGCGCCTCCGTGACCCGTTTGAATTCGTTGAGGATCTCGATGAGAAAGTGCTGGGAGAGGTCGAGGCTGTCCCTCAGATAGAAGAGAACGCCGAGATTGTGGGAATGCTTTGCCTTGAGCGCCCGCGCGTTGGCGTTGGGGGTATAGCCCATCTGCCGCGCGACGTCGAGGATCTTCTGCCTCGTCTCGGGGTTGACGCCGTAATAATTGTTGAGCGCTTTGGAGACGGTCCCCGCGGCAAACCCGCTCTTTTGGGCAATATCGTAAATGGTGATCATATAAACGATTTTAACATAAGTCCGTGATACTGTCAAGCATTTTTGAAATCGGTTTCCGAATACTTTTTTCGCGTGTTCTCCTCTGCAACAGGGTAAAAATTCAGTTCAAAACCATTGATTAAATGTCCTTGCTCTCTCCCGTAATGTGCTTGCAGACAAAAAACCTCCCCGAAGGGAGGTTAAATGTATTCTGTTATCATGTTTTATTGTAAACGAAGTTTGGGATAGACCCCCGAGGCGAAGTTGAGCGCGCTCAGATCCCAATACAGTTCGTCCCAACCGAGCATGTCCGTATAGAATGTCTTGTTGTTGAGATAGTTCTCGGTTGCGGCAAGTCCGCCCGACGCTTCAACATTATAGGAACGGTAGCATTGCGTTTGGGCCCCCTCTTCCGTATTGGTAGCGATCGCGTCGAAAGTCTTTTTTGCCCTATCCGGGGTAGCCGAATTTAAAACTCCCACAAAGAGACAGCCTTCTATGCTACCGCTGTTTTGACCGCTGATCCCGCTCAAATATGCCTCTCCATTATTCCTACCGGATTTTTCTATGATTTCAGCTGTGACAAAACAGTTGCGGATCAAATTGCTGTTAGTGCCCGTGATGCCGCCGATTCGTACTTTTGCACTTGGACAATTATTAGAACCTCCGCCGGTGGTGCAACCAGAAATAGAGCCTGTGACAAAACAATCGGAGATCGTGCCCTCGTTTTTGCCCGTCAATCCGCCTACATAATATTCCCCTCCGCCAAAGGTGGTATCCGTAAAGAGCGTTTCAAGATCGCAGGAAACCTGCTTTATCGTTCCTTTATTATAAGCGCATACAAGACCAATATAACGCGGTGATGTACTTGCATTTGTTGAATTCGTAAACTTTATATTTTCGAACCGTAGATTGGAAATTGTGCCCTCGTTCATCACAAAGAGGCCAAAGTAGTTGATCGCACTGTTGTTATAGACCGTAAAATTCGAGAGCGTGTAGCCGTTGCCGATGAATTCACCCTTGAAAGGATTCGCCTCCGAACCGAGAGATTTTAACTCCAGCCCGTCGCAATCAATGTCATTGGTCAGCACATATTTCCCGTTCATGTCCGTAATATTCTGCAACATCACCACATCGGAGATCTTTGTATAGCCATTGTAGGGGTCTATATAGTCGAATACGCCCCATACCTCGAGATCGGAATGCAAAACAAGCGGGAAGGACACTTCGCTTACATATTCCGCGTTGTAATACCAGCCGCGGAATTCATAGTTTTCGACCTGCGGAATCGTAAACGATTGAAAACTCGTCCCTCCTTCCGCACGGATCGCCTCGGGCGTTTTGCCGACGTTGACATGGAAGGTGACGGTGTATGTCGCCTTTTCCCACCGCGCATAGACGACGGTCTCGCCCGTGAGCGTCAGAGGATACTGCACGCGGTCCTTGTACTGTGCGTCATAATACCAACCCGCAAAGTCATAGTCCATCCGCTCTGGGTCGGGCAATTTTTCTATTTTGTCGTCCGCATAATACTCCACGGGATCCATTCCATCCCCGCCTTGCACATTGAAAACCACGCGATACTTGGTCTTTGCCTTCCAATGCGCGGTAAGCGTGATGTCCTTCGTGACGGGTGTGACCGTTGTGAACTGCCCGTCATTGACGGTATCTCCCGTGAACCAGCCGAGGAATGTGAAGTTTTCCCGTTCGGGGATCGGCAGATCAAGCACGTTGCCGTGGGTTACAGACTGTTCAGATTGGAAATTTTGAGGCAGAGAGCCGCCCTGCGCGTCAAACTTCACAGTGTGCTTCTCGCTTGCGCTTGGAGCGCTTCCCCCTTTCCCTCCTTGCAACCATTCGAGAAAGTCTTGTTCCGTGCCGCTGTGCCCGTTTTCCTTCCAAATATCATAGGCGCTCTTGCCGTCTGCACCCGTGTCGCCCTTTTCGCCTTTAGGACCCTGTGCGCCCGTCTCGCCTTTCTCTCCTCGCAACCATTCGAGGAAATCTTGTTCCGTGCCGCTGTGCCCGTTTTCCTTCCAAATATCATAGGCGCTCTTGCCGTCTGCGCCCGCGTCGCCCTTTTCGCCTTGAGGACCTTGAGGACCTGTGTCGCCTTTTTCCCCTTTAGGACCCTGTGCGCCCGTCTCTCCTTTTTCACCTTGGATTCCCTGTTCGCCCTGGACGCCTTGTTCGCCCTGGATTCCCTGTTCACCTTGGATCCCCTGTTCACCCTGGACGCCTTGTTCGCCTTGGACGCCTTGCTCCCCGCCCACGCTATCGCACGCGCAAAAGAGCGCAAGCGAAAGCAAAAGAACAAGGAAAACAACCAAACACTTGACTACATTCTTTCTCATACTATCTTTCACCTCTGTTTTTTGCACCTATATAGGTGCAAAAAAATTATATCGCAAAGCTATAATAATGTCAAGAGTTTTTTTGATAAATTATGAATTGGAACACGGAGAAAAAAATCGGCGAAAATATATGCCGTCTGCGGGAGCGGGCGGGCATGACGCAAGAACTCGTCGCGGTCAAGATGCAAATAAACGGGTGCGACATCACACGGAGCGCTATCGCCAAAATAGAAGTCGGGCAAAGGCACCTTTATCCCGACGAGATCGTGTTGCTCAAAACGATCCTCGACGCGACATACGATGAGATTTTTTCCCTTTGAAAATTTTTATAAAAAACGCCTTTAATAAAAAAGCGGGTGGCAGAGAAGTTTGCCGCCCGCTTAATTTTTTTCGTTGCCTGTAAATTCTTTACTCGTAAGTGTGCGCCTCTAAGAAGGAGAGCACCTTCTTCGTCGCCGTGTTGAGCGCCGCGCCGCCGAAGCCGTGCCCCGCGCCCTCGATCACCGTAAGATCGACCCGCTCCGTTCCGTAAGCCGCCACCGCGTTATCGATATATTTGCGGGCGACGAGCGCGTCCTGATCCCCCCAGACGATGCACACGTCCTTTTCAAAATTCCCGATGAGAATGAAGGGATCGAGCTCCTGCACCGACTCGATGAACTTCGCGCCGATGGAATAGCCCATGAGCGGCGTATCCTGCACGGGTTTGCCCCGCCAATCGTCGGGGATATTCAACGCGGGGAAGTACATGGCGATGCCCGCGATCTGATCCTTGATGTCGCTGTCCGCCGCGGTGAGCGCCGTTACGAACCCGCCCTGGCTCCCCCCGAAGAGGAAGATCTGCGAACTATCCACATTGGAAAGTTTTTTGATGTCTTTGACTGCCGCGCGAAGGTCCTCCTTCATGGTGAAGGGGGTATAGTCGGCGGCCGTTCTGCCCTTGCTCCTGCCGCCCGACTGCGCGCCGCAGAAGTCGAAAGCATAGCACACATATCCCCTCTTCGCAAAGGCGGCGCACTCGGTGGGGAAGTCGGTATAATGCCCGTTAAAGCCGTGGCTCAAAATGACGGCGGGGAACTTGCCCTTCTCCATGGGCGCGCAGATCTGCCCGAAGAGGGAAATTTCCTTGCCCTCGCTGTCGGTGTAGTCTATGGTGTGATCTTCATAAGTGACAGGATACTCGAAATCCGCAGGTAAATTCCGCAATGTTTTTTCCTCCCCGCATCCGACAAATGCCGCAAGCGCAAGCACGAGCGCCGCTCCCAACAAAAAAAGCCGTTTTTTCATCATTCTCCCCCACCGCACAGCGTTTGTTTTGCAAACTCGGCCTGTACGATAAATTGATTATAACACGCTCCCCGCCCGCTGTCAACGGGTTTGTTAATTTATTTAAGAATGGGGGGAGACGGGCTCGTCCTTGGGAGGAGGATCAAGAGGGTGGGCAAACACTTGGCGCCCCTGTAGGGGGAGCCAAGAGAATTTCAAATGTCATTTCGAGCTTGTCGCCCCGCGCGCACGTTCTATGTTGTCTAAGGGCGGCACGAGGAGCTTGCGACGAAATAGCCGCATAAGAAATAACGAAGTCCGAAGCGGCAATTCTTCGAGGGAATCTTATTACGTCAAGGTGCGTTAAAAACCAAGCCCAAACGTACCAAGATGCCTTCGCGGACTTCCCAAAACGGACTGCGTACAAACATTACGGCTCAGCATGACGCTTTGGAGAAGTCCGTTCGCCGCCCCACCCCCTACCCCCCTCCCACGGAGGGGGTAAAAAAGGTACCCCTCCCCCGCAAGCGGGGGCGGGAGGGTTTTGCTGTCCCCCGCAAGCGGGAGAGGAAAAACGCCATCAAAAAACTCTCGGAATGACCCCGAGAGTTCTTCGTTATTCATATACCGTTATTCGAATTTCGCTGTTTTACATCATCTCAGGAAACTGCCGCGCGCGGAAGAGCGCACACGATACACCTGTAACTCCTCGCCCGTTACCGCATCCAGATAGACGACGTACTCCTCCTCGCCGTAGGTGCAGGCAAACTCGTGCGCAAGCACCTCCTCCCCGTTTAAGGGAATGACCGCAAGGTGGGCGCTGTACGGTTTGAGCCCCGAAGAAAGTTTCGCCTGTGCGCTTTCTCTCGACATTGCCGTGCCGATGCTCCGCGCGGGATCGTGGTTGAGCAAATACCCCATCGCGTCCATGCCGACGACCCGTCCCTTGCTCTCGCACACCCGAACGCGGATGAGGTCGGGATAGACGCGCACGCCGTCCTTGATACCGACGTAAGTGATGTCTGCCACCATGCCGCCGTCGGAGAGCCAGACCGCCGCCACGTCCTCAATGCCCAGCCCGCTCAAAAATTCTCTTGCAAGGCTGTCGCAGGTGTCGAGGTCGAAGTTCTTCTCCGTGCACTCCTCATAGGTGTCGAAGAAGGCGAGTTTGCCGCCGTTTTCGGTGATCTGCGCAAAGATCTCGTTGCCGCTCTCATCCGTTAAGGTGAAGTTGTAGCAGGTGACTTCATGCGCGATCGTCTCGCCCGTGTACTGCGTATTTGCGATGTGATAGCCCTGCAAATACTCCTTGACGAGTTCCTCCGCGCGGCTCTCGGAGATCTTCTCCTCTTCGGCAAGCCGGTTGGTTCCGACGTTCCCCTCTCCGGAGAAGGGCGCGTCGATCGTCTCCTCGGGCTCCTGCAGGGTGGACTGCCCCACTTCGCCGAACTTCTCCGAGACGACCCCCTCTCCGCCGCCGATAAACGCCATAAAGTCCTTCTCGGTCATGTGGGTGGTCATGTCGTTGAGTTCGCTATACAGCCCCGCGTTGATGTTGTAGAGATACTCCACCGTGTTCTTCTCCGTTTGGGTAAGGGGCTGGCCGCGGTTTATCTTGCCGAGCAAGTCGCGGCAGTAGCTTCCCGTCTTGTTGACGAAGGAGGAGATGTCCGTGCTCGTAACGCTGTCGATGGGCATACGCTCGAGCGCGCTCTCCATGAGTTCGGAATCCACCAAGATGTCGGTAAGGAGGGTCCTCTGCTCGTTCGCGCCCGAAGAAACGCGGAGTTTGGAGAGATTGCTGTCCATATCCTCGGACGCCGCCACGAGTTCATAGAGGGTGGAACGGTACCCGTTTGCCGTTTCGAGGGTCATATCGTTCATGCGGAAGGCGCCCGCAGTGACGACCGCGCCGAGCGCAAGGCAGGCAACGCCGAGGGAGATGACGGCGGCAAGCCAACCGCCGAACCCGGGCGCGTGCTTCCTTCTCTCCGTCTTTTGTTCCCGCTTGTGGCGGCGTTCCTGCGCCCTTCTCTCGTGCGCCGCTTCCCGCGCCTTCATGCGCTGTTCGCGTTCCTTTTCACGGGCGAGGGCCTTCTGCCGCTTGAGGGCGATCTTCTCCTTCTTCTCCCGCTCGATGCGGGCTCTGCGGTCCGCCTTGCTCTCGTTTTTGAGCATCTCGCGGCGGGCGATGCGCTCCGCCTTTTTCTCCACCTTTTTCTCTTTGAGCGCGGCGGCGTGGTCGAGGCGGGCCTGCTTGCGCTCCGCTTTCTTCTTTGCGACCGCCTCCTTCTTCGCAAGTTTCTTTTCCTTGACCGCCATCTTCTTTTCCATCTTCTTCTGTTTGAGTTCGGCCTTGTGAAGAAGTTTTTTCTCCTTCTTTTCAGCCTTTGTCTTGGCGGCGGCGAGCCGCTTTTCGGCCGCCTTCTCTTCCTTCTTTTCGGCGGCGGTCTTTTTTGTCTTGGGCGATTTGACCGTCTTTTCGGTTTTGACCTGCGTCTTGACCGACTTCACTCCGCTCTTTTTGGGAGCCGCCTTTGCCGTTTTCCCGCCGTTTGCGGCGGTGGCGGCGTTCTCCTTTTCAAGGCTCTCCACCTTGCTTGCGCCGCTTGAAACATTCACCGTTTTCTTTTCCATATCTCCTCCTTAAATGGCAAAGACGTGCTTGCCGATGACCGTCACCGTTTGACGGTTAAAGATCCATGCGCTCGTTGCAACGGCGGGATTGTAGTAATAGAGGCACCCATAGGTGGGATCCCAGCCGTTCATGGCGTCCTTTGCCGCGTTATATGCGGTTTGGTTGGGTTCGAGGTTGATCTGCCCGTCCGCGACCGCCGTAAACGCGCCCTTTTGATAGATGACCCCCGAGATCGTGTTGGGGAAAGAAGAACTCCTCACCCTGTTCATGATGACCGCGCCGATGGCGACCTGCCCCGTGTAACTCTCCCCTCTTCCCTCGGCGTAGATCGCCTTCGCCATGAGGTAGAGGTCGGACGAGGTGTAATCGGAACTCCCCGAACCCGAACCCGAAGAACTCGGGCTCTTGCCGTCGAGGGCGTTGTAGCTTGCGTTCATGCCGAGAGCGGCATAGGTGGACTTTCCGACGACGCCGTCCGCAGTAAGCCCGTTCTTTTTCTGGAAGGCGACGACGGCTTTTTTGGTAGCGGCGCCGAACACGCCGTCTACACTGCCTGTGTAATAGCCCCATTGTTTCAATCTGCGCTGGACTTCCTTGACCTCGTCGCCCTTGCTCCCCTGGCGGAGCACGGCGGTCTCGATGGCGGCAGTCTGCGCCGTATCGGCTGCGCCGTGCGCGCGGGTAACCGCATACGCCGCGGGAATAGCGGCGGAGGCGGCAAGCGCAAGCGTCAACGCGCCGATTGCCAAAATCTTCTTCATAATTTCCTCCTATGCACAACTTGCGCTGTTTGGGAAAATTTATGCGAAGGGCACAAAAAAACCCTCTCTCCCGCAGGAAAGAGGGAACCGTATGCCGTTTTTATGAATACGTATGCTGTTTTTGCGGAACCGTATGCGTTTTTATTTACGTGCGCCGCCAGATGTAGTTCCAATAATTTTTGACGAGGAGTTTTGCAACGGCGGCGGGGTCGGTCAGTTGCGACGAAATATAAATGCGCAATTCCCCGTGTTCCGCCGTCCAATTCTCGGTATTTTTGAGCAGAGCGCGCTCCAAGCGGCTACAATTTAAGAACGCCGAATTCCAAATGCACGTCACGCTTGCGGGAATGGTGATCTCAACGAGGGAGGAACAATTTTGAAAGGCGGAGATGCCGATCTCCTCGAGCCCCTCGGAAAGGGTGACGGAGGCAAGGGAGGTACAGCCGAAGAAAAGTTCTCTTCCGAGCGTTTTGATCCCCTGCGGAACAGAGATCTCCGTAAGCAAAGAACAGTTTACAAATACCGTGTCGCCGAGCGCGGAGAGCGTTTCCCCGAATTCCACCTCTTTGAGCGACGTGCAACCGTAAAACACCGAATCGCCGAGTTCGCGCGCCTTGGGGAGAGAGATTTCTTGAAGTTTTTCGCACCCGTAAAAGGCAAAACTCTCCACCCGTTCCACGTTTTCGGGAAGAGAAACGCGCTCGAGGCTCAAACAGTTTTCAAACAGGCCCAAGGGCACAACGGTGAAGGCCGAAGGAAGTTCGGGGGAAATAAGCCCGCTCTCCTTGAACGCCCGCTCGCCCAAAGAGGAGAGCCGCGCGGGAAGAACGATGCTTTTTAGCGACCTGCAACCCGAAAATGCGCTTTCCCCGATGGAATGCAGACCCTCGGGGAGAATGACTTCGGAAAGCGAACTGCAACCGAGAAAAGTGTCGTCCTCGATGACGGTGACGCCCGCGGGAAGTTCTATCCTCGTAAGAGAAGAACAGCCCGCAAACGCGTTCAAGCCGATGGAAAGAACGCTTTCGGGCAGGTGTACCTCGGTGATGGAAGTGTTGTTGTGAAAGGCGCCGTCTATTACGCCGACGACGGGCATTCCCTCATGCATTTCGGGAACGACGATCTCCGTTTCCTCGCACGAGCCGATCCCCGAGACGCGATAGCCTGTTTTATCCTCCGTTTTTCGGAAGCGGAGCCCCTCGTCGGGCTGTAACTTGAAACATCGGGAACAAACGCCGTCCTCATAGTCGTGCCCGAGGGGCTGAAGCGGCTCGATCTTCGTCTCTTTGCAGTCGAGACAGGTGTAAAAAATCACGCCAGGTTCCTCGCAACGCGCCTCCACGGTGAACGCGCTCTGCCAGCGGTGTTCGCCCGTATAAGAGTCTCCCTTTTCCCCCTTGTCGCCTTTGTCCCCCTTTTCTCCCTGCGCGGGAACGCCCGTATCGGTGTCCCCGATCCACCAATTTCCGTTCTCGCCGATGAAGGGCGTTTCCCCCGAGACGCCGGGAACGCCCTGTTCTCCTTGATCGCCCCGCTCCCCCTGCGGTCCTGTGCCAAACACTCCCGAAATGAGCAGAATGAGGAGGACGACGATCGCCGTCTGTAAGAGGATAAACCCCGCTATGAGCGCCCCTTTTACGCTCTTTTTCATTTGTTTCTCCGATGAAGTTTAGTTAAGTTATCAAATATACTATATCATAGAAGATTTAAGAATGCAAGCGGTTTGAAAAAATTTCAGTTGAGAGATTTGAGATTTTTTTTGGGAATCGCCTCTCGGAGAGCGCCCACCCCCCTTGATTCCCCCTCCGATGGAGGGGGTCCGACACCCCTTCCGCCTCGCTCCGCGCGCCGCCCACCCCCTCAAGGGGGGAGGCAAGCAAAACCCCCTCCGTGGGAGGGGGGGTAGGGGGTGGTATCCTTTCACCACCTCAGTCACCTGCGGTGACAGCTCCTCCTAAGGAGGAGCCTTATATGTCCCCTAACCGAGCAACGCCGTTATCTGCGTTTCCAAAAGCTCGTAGGTGACGGAGCCCTGACGCGTGAACGTGATGACCCCATCCGCGTCTAAAATCACCGTCATCGGCCACGTGCTTTTGCCGCCGAGGCGCAAGAACATCTTCTGCTCCGTGCTGTCCTGCAAGAAGTGCGAAGTGTAGCCTTCCCAGCCCTTTGAGGTGATGAACGCCTGCACGTCCTCCACGACGTCTGTGCCGTGAATGATCGCCACCGTGACCGAATCGGCATATTCGTTCGCAAGCTGTTCGAAATAGGGGATCTCCTGGATGCAGGGGGTGCAGTAAGTCGTCCAGAAGTTGAGCACCACGATCTTCCCGCGCTCTGCATAGAGGTTGAACTGCTCGTCCGAGAAATACTCGTCGAGGGTGAAGTCGGGCGCCGTCTCCCCCACCTGGTTGCCCACCGTGACGGGCGGCTCCTCCTTATGGATGAAATTATAGTAGACGAGCGCGCCGAGGAGCACGGCAAGCGCAACTCCCCACGCCGCGACCTGCAACCAAAAGTTCCTTCCGCGCTTTTTCTTGGGCTTTTGGGAAACCGCTTCTGCCATCTCTGACGTTTGAATCGGCGCGGCTGTTTCCGAAACGACAGGCGCAAGGTCGGCGGTCTGCACGGAGAGGGTGGGAGAGGTAAGATCGATGGGACGCTCCGTCTCCGTAGCGGTCGCCTCCACCGCGTTTTTATGTAAGAACAGCTTGCTCCCCTTCCACGAAATGGCCTTGGCGGGGCAGACGTCGATACATTCGCCGCAGTTGATGCACTCGTGGTCGCCCACTTTTTTTACGTCCATCTTGCAGTGGGAGATACACAGCCCGCAGTCGGTGCACTTGTTTTTATCGAGTTTGACGCCGAGGAGGGCGATCTTGTTGAAGAAGCCGTACAGCGCGCCCAGCGGGCACAAAAAGCGGCAGAAGGCGCGGAAGATGAACACACACGCCACGCAGATGACGCAGAGCACGCAGAACTTCCACGTAAACAGCGGCCCGAGCATCCCGAAGAGGTCGGCGTTGTTGGGGTTGATGAGGAGCCCGATCGCTCCCCCGAAGGTCCCCGCGGGGCAGATGTATTTGCAGAACCCGGGGACGGGGCCGCCCACCGTCGGATCCATGAGCCCGTATGTAATGGGGATCGCAACGGCAAACACCGCCAAAACAACGTACTTCAAATAGCTCAATATGCGGGTGTAGCGGCTCTTTTTGAGTTTGGGCGTCTTGATCTTATATAAAAGTTCCTGCCCAAGCCCGATGGGACACAAGAAGCCGCAGATCGTCCGCCCCAGCAGGAGCCCGAAGAGGACGAGAATGCCGAGCACGTAATAGGGAGTTGCCGTGCCCGACTGCGCGAGGGCGTTTTGGAGGGCTCCCAAGGGGCACGCGCCCACCGCCCCGGGGCAGGAGTAGCAGTTGAGCCCGGGCACGCACAGATATTTTGTGTTCCCCGTGTAGATGTTCCCCGAGAAGAACCCCTTGATGTTGGCGTTGGTAAGGAGGGCGGCATAGAGTTGGATGAGCCGCCGCTTGGTGGGCTTGTGCCTCTGCCACCAATTCCCCTGTTTTTCGCCCGTCTCCCTTTCCTTTTTGCGGATCGCCGCGACGTCCCGCACCACCGTGACGATCGCGCCGATGAGAAGTAGCCCGAAGAATACGGAGACAGCGATGATAATTGCAAGTCTTGTGGTCATTGCTCCCTCCTTATCCCAGCCCGATGCACTCGGTGCAGATGTTGATCGCCTTGATGAGCACGCTGTGCGCCCCGCCGTTTGCGGGGAGCGCGCCAAGGACGATAAAGACGACGGCAAGCGCAAAGAGCGCACACCGCACGCCGAGTAAAACGTATTTGTTCTCTACCGCCGCGGACGCCTTTTTTACGCCCGTCTCCCATTTCGAGGGAGCAGGCGCAGACCCTGCGAGCGGTTTTACCTTGGGGAGCATCTTCTTTGCGAATATGACCTCGAAAACAGCCTCCCCGATGAGGACGAGAAGGGCCGCCCCCACCCAAGGCAGAACGTTTGAAACCATATGAAGAACGTCCGAATTGAGTTCGGCAAGGGAGGTGAAGTTTGCGGCGTCTGCAAGATAGACGATGCACATCGCCGCTGCAAGCAGACTGAACGCCGCCGAGACAAGGCGAACGGCAAGGCGGATTTTTTCGAGCCGTCTGATATTTGCGAACGCTTCGGGGTCCTTTTCCGCATTTGCGCGGCGGCTGAGTTTTTCGTAAATTTTCACGTCGTCGGGCGCACGCTTTTTTCTCTCCGCAACGGGAAAGACGGCGTAAACGACGACGCCCACAATGATGGCGACGATCCACAAAACGACGGGGGCAAGCAGTTCGAGAAGGCGCGCCCCGACCGCCTCACGGGAATACATGCCGTGAAGTTCGCCGAGTTCGGCAACCCCCGAATAGTAGAGATCGGCCGCCTGCGCAAGGAAAAGAACGCCCACGACGACGGTGAACACGCCGAGAAAAACCGAATATGCAAGTCTTATTTTCGCGTTGCGCTCCATGAACGCCCTCCGAAATATATCTTATCAAAAGTATAATAAAAAAACGGGCGAAAGTCAAGCAAAAGCTCTTCCTCCGCCCGCGGAAATTTCATCCTAATTCATGAGGGTAAAGTCGTTGTTGTCCGAAAAGACAAACTCCGCCTCTACCTCCTTGCCGCCGCGGAGCACGGTCACGGTGACGGTATCTCCCCGACGGACGTTCAAGAGCGCAACATCGAGCATGTGGCGGCGGACGATCTCTTTTTCTTCCCCTTCTCCAATCTTAACGGAGAGGAGCACATCTCCCGCCTTCAACTTCCCCACGGCAAGCCCGCCGTTGACTTTGGAAATTTTCACCTCTTCGATCACCTGCGTTTTGCCCGTCTTTTCGTCGTATTCGCTGTGGGTGTCCGACGTCTCCGCGGTGATCCCGAGATTCGCGCACATCACGCCGCGCGAGTTGTCCGTCTTGCTGTTGTCGATGACGTTATACGCCACCGCGCAGGCGAGGTTGGAGGGAATGGCATAGCCGAGGTGCTCGACGCCGCTCTCCTCCGAACGGGCGTTGACGATGCCGATGAGTTCCCCCGCCGCATTGAAGAGCCCGCCGCCCGAATTGCCGTGGTTGACGGGAGCGTCCGTGCGCAGTTCGAGCATGGCGACCTTCGTGCGCTCGTCCGCCGCGGTCAGGGTGATGTATTCGGCCTCCACCGAGAGAATGCCGCTCACCGCGGAGACCCCCTTGCTGTTGGGGTTGCCCACCGCATACACCCGTTCTCCCACGGTCAGCCCGTCCGAATCGGCGATCTTCGCCGCGCGCACGTCGCTCTCTTTGAGAAGGTCGCTGTTTTCCACTTTGAGGACGGCGATGTCATAGTTCATCGCGCCGCCCACGTATGTTGCCCTGATCCCCCGCCCGTCCGTCTTGCCGCCATAGAGATAGAGGACGATGTTGTCGCTGATGTGCGGAATGCTCTCCCGTCCCCCGCTCTTTGCGTTGTAGACGACGTGATAGTTTGTAACGACGTAAGCGTTCCCCTTCTCGGTGTCCGCCTCCAAAAAGACGCCCGCGCCGATGCTGTAATAAAAAGTGGTGCCCGCGCCGAGTTGGGAGACCTCGAAGGAGGCATACACCTCGGCGGAGCAGAGAAGATCGGTATTGACGGAGAGAGAATCGTCCAGAAAGACGCCGACCTCCTTCAAAAAGTCGACAAAACTCCCCGAATAGCCGTCCGCGCACGCCTCTTCGTACATGATGCGCGCCTGCGACTTGGTTTGGATCTGGGAAACGTTGACGCTGTCGTCACGGTCCGCCACTTCATACGGGTTGCCGTTTAACAAAGAACAGCCTGCAAGGGAGAAGAGAAGCGCACCCGAAAGGATGGCGACGGCGGGAAAGAGAATTTTTTTCATGATAACTCCTTGAATGCTCAGGGTTTATTATACGCGAAGTTTTGTCGATTTGTCAATATTCGTGTGAAATTTTGCAAATATTTTATGATCTTCCGAAAATTTCCCCCTAAAAAAGAGGGAAAAATACAAAAAAGAAAGAGCAACAAACGTCACTCTTTCCCTTTTTTCGACCGTTACGTTTTTTCGGAACCGTTACAGATCGTCTGCGTCCTGCGTCGGAACCTCGAATTCGTCTGAGGTTACCCCCGTATAGCTTCCGAGGCTGTCCTCTTTGGAACGCATCTTTGCGCCCTTTTCAAGCGCGTTTTCTCGGCTTTTCATTGTTAGCCGCAGTTTTTGGTGCTCGAACTCTTCTTGCAGCCGCAACCGCCCTTGTTCGTCGTCTTGCTCGTTTCGCTCTGCTTGTTCTGTGTGTTACGAGCGGTGTTGGAGCCCTCTTGCTTGTTCTTCATATATTCTCCTTTTTGAAAGGAAGATGAAGTTCCACTTCGCCCTGTGACGCGCCGCAAAGAGGGCAAATGTTCCATGCCTCTTTGGAGGTGTGCATGTAGCCGCACTCGCCGCAGATCCACAACATCGGCCGTTCTGCCTTGTAGAGGGAGCCGTCCTTGAACGCCTCATAGAGATATTCGAAGATGATCCGATGGTTTTGTTCCACCTTCGCTACCTGTTCGAATTTGAGCGCGATTTGCGCAAACCCCTCTTCCCTCGCAATTCTTGCGAATTCGGGATAGAGCACTTCCGCTTCATCCTGTTCGTCTATCGCCGCAAAGTGTAAGTTTTCTTCGAGCGTTCCCGCATGAAAGGGATAGCTTGCGTCAATGTGAATATTGTCCCGGCTCCCCGCATACTGCTGGATCGCCTCAAAGAAAACCTTCGCGTGATTGGTTTCGTTCTTCGCAATCGTGCGAACGGTGTCTGCAAGAACTTCGTATCCTTGCTTCATCGCGGCTTTTACCGTGAGTTGGTACCGCATACCCGCTTGACATTCTCCCGCAAAACCTCTTGCTAAGTTGAGAAATGTCCGCGTTTGGGTGAATTCCATGTTCGTCCTCCTTTCGCCATTATTGTGGGCAGGAAGAACCGCGGCTATACTTTCGAACATGGTGGAAATTTTTAGAAGGTTTCTCTTTGCCCCCTTAGCCCCGTGGAGGGGGTTTTGTTTGCAAGGTTGCCTCTTGCATCCCTCCAATGGGGGGTCCTCTTGCCCCCTCCGTGGGAGGGGGGTAGGGGGGTGGGGCGACGAAATAATTCTTCCTAAGCGTCATTCCGCCCCGCCCGCACGTTCTATGTTGTCTAAGGGCGGCACGAGGAGCCTGCGACGAAGTAGAAATCTCTACCGCATTTCAAAAAATGTCATTTCGAGCGAAGTCGAGAAATCTCTACCGCATTATAACAATGTAAGATTTCTCCACGCGCTTCGCTTGGTCGAAATGACAATAGAAAGAGTGCGCGGGGCGAAATGACAAATTGGCATTTTCTCAATCACCTCATTCCGAGGCGCGTTTTTATAATTTCACCTTCAAACGCTCCCGTTTGACTGCACAAATGAAAACGCATACCCCCACGCCCGCCGACATTCCCAAAAGAGCAAGCGGCGCGGCGAGGGGGAAATAGTCCTCCCGATAGCACCGCAAAAGTTTTGCGCGGTTTTCGTCCGCTTCGAGGCGCAACCAACACGGCAGCTCGTCGCCCTTCCAATCGACCGCAGAGACCTTCCCCTCCGAATACTCGCTGTATTTGAGATTATAGACCGAATACTCCCCCTCAACGGCATGGAGACGGTGGAAATAGAAGGTGTCTCCAATACCGTTATAAAAGCCGAAATCAAGAACGTATCGGCTTTTGATGCAACAGGTCTCCATATTGTTTTGGAAGGTGCAAGTGAACCCGCCCCCGAGATCGTAGCTTTCTCCTTCGACCGCCGTCTTTGAAAGCGCGGAGAGCCCAAAAGCATATTCTCCAGACTTCGGCTCGTCTTCTTCATAGATCGTGCAGGTGAGCGTCTCCATATCGGCTGTGAAATCTTCGAGAGCCGCCTCAAAGACGGGGACGCGCGTTTCGGGTTGCCACCCCCTGAATAAGACAAGGATAAACGCTCCCGCAAGCACGGGAATGAGGCAAAAGAGCGCGCATTTTCGATACCGTTTTGCATTTCGGGCGGCAATTTGCGCGCCCTCTTCGCCCAACTGCTTTTCGGCACGGTGCAAAAGCAAAACGCCGAACGAAAACGTGCCGACCGCAAAGAGGAAAAATATTGCGGCCGCGACGGCAAAAGCGGTTTCGCGGATCGTTCCCGCGAAGATCGTAACACCGCAAACTCCTCCGAAAAGGAGGGACATTCCCGCCGAAAGATCACTCAAAAGTGCGACCCGTCTGCGCAAAAGCAGGCAAAATATGCCATAGCCTTCCGTTTCCTCGTCGGCGGAATTTTCCGCTCCTCTCCACAGCGCAAGAATGCAGACGGCACAGATGAGGAAAACGACAAGCCCCAAGAAGATCAGAAGGAGCCACCACCGCCACCCGACCCATGCGACGGTGGTAAAATCGACGTATAGCCCGATAAAAAAGAGCAAAAGCCCCGCCATATACACGCCGAAAAGAATGAGCGAACGCGTGAAAAAGGCGTTCATCTTCTTTTTGAGGAGCTTCCGCTCGGACTTTACGGAGAGCGCGGGACGGGAAGAAGCCTCTGCGTTTCGTTCGCCCGCCAAAATTTCGTCCGCCGTGACCCCGTAAAGTTCCGCGAGGGCGGGGAGAAGGAGAATGTCGGGCATCACCGTGCCCCGCTCCCACGCCGAAACGGTGCGGTTGGAAACGGAGAGACGGTCCGCCACCTCCTGCTGGGTGTAGCCGTGCGCCTTGCGGAGGGTCGCCAAAAATTCGCCGATAGACTGTTTCATTTTGTCACCTCGCCCTCATTCTACTCTTTTGAGAAGAAAAAAACAAGACCGCACACTTAGAATTTGTCTATGATTTCAGGAATTTTATAAAATTGCCTCTGCCGCCCGCAAATTTTGCAGGCGGCAGAGGCACTCTTCTTTACTCGGCGCCCCTTTTAGGGGAGCTGTCGCACTTGCGCGACTGAGGGGTTTTCCGAGAACCCTTTCAGCTCACTGCGTTCGCCACTTTCCCTAAAAGGGACAGCAAGGGCAAGCGGAAAACCATTCTCTAATGTCATTTCGAGCTTGTCGAGAAATCTCTACCTCTCGGCGCCCCTTTTAGGGGAGCTGTCGCGCTTGCGCGACTGAGGGGTTTTCCGAGAACCCTTTCGTCTCACTGCGTTCGCCACTTTCCCTAAAAGGGACAGCAAGGGGCAAGCGGAAAACCATTCCAAATCACGTCACCCCCTGCCCTACGCACTATTCTAAAATGCGTCACCCTGAGCTTGTCGAAGGGTGTCCTCATTATAAATAAGGACATGTTTCGACTCCACTGCGTTCCGCTCAACATGACGTAATTTGGAAGCCTCAACCCCCACCACCCGCTCCGCGGGAGCCTCCCCCTTAAAAAGGGGTAGGCCTTTACCCACCCCTTTAGTCCCCCTCCAATGGAGGGGGTTTTGTTTGCCCCCCTCCTTGGATCAACGAAACCTTTACTCCGCAAATTGGGCGTTGTAGAGTTCGTAATAAAACCCGCGGCAGGAAAGCAATTCTTTATGCGTGCCCTGCTCGATGATACTGCCCGACTTCATCACCAAAATGAGATCGGCATTCTGTATCGTCGAAAGGCGGTGCGCAACGATGAAGCACGTTCTGCCCACCATGAGTTTTTGGAAGGCGTCCTGCACTTTGAGTTCGGTGCGGGTGTCGATGTTGCTCGTCGCCTCGTCCAAAATGAGCATGGGCGGGCGGCAGAGCATGACGCGCGCAATGCACAGAAGCTGTTTTTGCCCCTGCGAAAGGTTCCCCTCCTCGCCGATGACCGTTTCGTACCCCTTCGGCAGACGCATGATGAAGTTGTGCGCGTGCGCCGCTTTTGCCGCCTCTATCATCTCCTCCTCGGTGGCGTTTTGCCTGCCCATGCAGAGATTTTCGCGCACGGTCGCCTCTTTGAGCCACGTCTCCTGCAAGACCATACCGTAATTTTCGCGCAGAGACTTCCGCGTCAGCGCGCGCACGTCCTTGCCGTCCACCTTGACGCTCCCGCCGTCCACATCGTAAAAGCGCATCAAGAGGTTGATTAGCGTCGTTTTGCCGCACCCCGTGGGGCCGACGATCGCCACCCGTTTGCCAGCGGGGGCGTGAACGTTGAGGTTTTCGATGAGCTTTTGCTCGGACGTATAGGAAAATTTGACCTGTTCGAGGGAAACTTCCCCCTTTGCCTGCCCCAATTCGAGGTTGCCCGCGTCAGACACTTCGGGCTCCTCCTCGATGAGCGCAAACAGCCGCGCGGCGCAGGCGAGAGCGTTCTGGAACTCGGTGACGACCTCCGAAATTTCGTTGAACGGCTTTGTGTATTGGGTGGCATAGTTCAAAACGGAGGTAAGATTGCCGACCGTGAACGCAACTTCCAAATTCGCCGTATTGATGACGAGGAAGGCTCCCACGAGGGCGACGAGGGCGTACACCACCGCGTTGACAAAGCGGGTGGCGGGGTTGACCGTGGAGGAGAAGAACACCGCTTTTAGACTGCATTTTTTATAACGGTCGTTGATTTCCTTGAAAACCGTGCCGTTTTCCTCCTCGTGCCCGAACGCCTTCACCACCTTGAGGTTGCCGACCATTTCGTCGATAAAGGCGGTCTGTTCGGCGCGGACTTCGCTCTGCTTTTTGAACATGGAATATGTGTGCGAGGAGATGAACTTCGCCGTGACGAGAGAGAGCGGGGTGATGAGAAGGACGACGAGGGCGACCTCCCACCGAAGGACGAACAGAATGACGAGCACGCCAAGGACGGTGGCGATCCCCGTAAAAAATTGGTTGAAGGCGAGGAGCAAGCCGTCCGAGAACTGCTCCGCATCCGAGATGACGACGCTTGCCGTTTCGCCATACGCTCTGTCGTCGAGATATTTGAGGGGCAGAATTTGAATTTTGCGGAAAGCGGCGGTGCGGATGTCCGCAAGCACGTGATAGGCGACCCTGTTGCTCAACACATTCATGCACCACTGCGAGACCGCCGTGACCGCGATGCACCCGCCGATGACCGCCAACAGGCGGAAAAGACGGGCAAAATCGACCTCTCCCTTCCCGATGATACAATCGACCCCGAGCCCCGCAAGGTATGGCACGGCAAGGGTCGCCGCCACATTGATGAGGGCGAGAAGGACGGTAAGGACGATCAAAAACGCATACGGTTGGAGATATTTGAGAATTTTCCCGAAAGTGCCCTTCTTCATCACGCGCCCTCCCGCACCTGCGAAGCGTATATTTCGCGGTACACGCGGCAGGTTTTCATGAGTTCTTCGTGGGTGCCCTGCCCGACGAGTTTGCCGTCGTCGAGCACGAGAATTTTATCGGCGTGCATGAGGGAGGTCGCCCGTTGCGAGACGAGAAAGACGGTGCATTCGAGGGTCTTGAGGGCGTGGCGGAGCGCCTTGTCCGTGGCATAGTCGAGAGCGGAAGAGGAATCGTCCAAGATGAGGATCTCGGGGTTTTTGACGAGGGCGCGGGCGATGGTAAGCCGCTGTCTTTGTCCGCCCGAGAGGTTTTTCCCCTCCTGCGCGACTTCGCCGTTCAAGCCCCCCTTGGCGGCGACCACATCCTCCGCCTGCGCGAGTTTAACGGCGCGGAGAAGCTCCTCCTCCGTCGCCTCCTTGTTCCCCCAGAGGAGGTTGGAGCGGATGGTCCCCTTGAACAGCACCGCCTTTTGGGGCACCACGCCCACCCGTGCGCGCAGTTCGTCCGCGGGGATCGCGCCCACGTTTTCGCCGCCGACCTCCACCTCCCCCTCCGTGCTTTCATAGAAGCGGGGAATGAGATCGACAAGGGTGCTCTTGCCCGCGCCCGTGCCTCCCAAAATGCCGACCGTCTCCCCTTTTTGCACTGTAAAACTTACCCCGTCCAGCGTTTTTCCGCCGCCCGCATAGGCGAAGGAGACGTTCTTAAAGGCAACGGCGGGAGCGTTTTCTTCGAGCCGCTCCGCCGAAACGGGTTTGGTAAGGGAGGGCTCTCCCTCCATATCGAGCACGGCGCCCACCCGCTTTTGGCAGGACACCGCCTTGGTGACCGTGATGATGAGATTGGCGAGTTTGATGAGTTCCACCAAGATTTGCGCGAGGTAGCCATAGAGGGCGACCACGTCCCCCTGTTCAAGTGCGCCGCCCTGTACGCGGATCGCCCCCACGTACAGCAGTACGATGAGAGCGATGTTGACGAGCGCATAGGTCAGCGGGTTTGAGAGCGCGGCAAGCGCGCCCGCTCTCTTTTGGGACTTTTTGAGGGCGGTCTCCCGCGCCTCGAACTCCTCTTTTTCGCTCTCCTCGAGGGAGAACGCGCGGATGACCCGCACCCCCGCCAGATTTTCGCGGGTGGAGAGGTACACCTTTTCCAGCCTTTCCTGCACCTTTTTGTAGAGGGGAAGGCAGAGCCCCATGACGAGATAGACGGCGGCGGCAAGAAGCGGCACGAGCCCCACGAATACGAGCCCCGCCTGAGGGTCCACCACGAACGCCATTGCCGTTGCGCCGAACACCACGATGGGAGAGCGCAACAAGAGGCGGAGGGTCATGTTCACCCCCGTTTGCACCTGGTTGACGTCGCTCGTCATGCGGGTGATCATGCGGGAGGCGCCCAAACGGTCGATCTGCGCATAGGAAAAGGTCTGCAATTTATCGAAGAGACGGGAGCGAAGTTCTGCCGCCGTCCCGACCGCCGCCTTCGCCGCAAAATATTGCGCCGTCAGCGCAAAGAAAAGCCCGAGCGCGCCAAACGCGACGAGCACGAGACAGGCGTTTATGATGTAGCCCTTGTCCGCGCCCGCAACGCCCGTGTTGATGATCGCCGCCACCACGAGGGGGACGGTAAGCTCCATGCACGCTTCGAGCAATTTGAAAAGAGGGGCGAGGATCGCCTCCTTGCGATAAACTTTGAGACAGCGGATGAGATATTTCAAAAGTTCCCTCAGATGACGAATAGGTAGACGTAATAGCCGATGAACGAGGCAAGCATAATTCCGCCCGCCGCTCTTCCGAGTTTATGCCCCTTGAAGAGGGCGAGAAGATAGAGAAGGACGGCCGCCCCGAGCGCAACGCAGGCGTCGATGAGGTTGCTTGCCGCGCCCGCCGTCGTAAACCTGAGCGGGTAAAAGAGGGACGCCGCGCCCGCCACGAGAAAGATGTTGAAGATGTTGGAGCCGATGACGTTTCCGACGGCGATGTCCGTCTCCCCCTTGAACGCCGCCACAACAGAAGTGACGAGTTCGGGCAAAGAAGTGCCGATAGCGACCACCGTAAGCCCGATGATGCGCTCGGACACCTTGAAATAGTTTGCGATATACTTTGCGGCGTCCACGAGGAGGGTGCCGCCGCCCACGACCATTGCAAGCCCCACGAGAGATAAAAGGATCAAAAACCACGTTTTTTGCTCCATTTTATCGAACCATTGTCCGATCTTCCCCTTGGGCTTTTTCTCCTCTTCCTGCTTGATTTCCCCCTGCGGAACGCTCTTTTCAAGTTCCTTCGCCTTCTTCTGCTCCTTGAGCGCACCTCTGACGAGAACGACCATATACACCGAAAAAACAGCGATAAAGATGAGGCCGTCCCACCATTGAAGAGCTTCCCCCCAGATGCCGAGCCCGATCAAAAGCACGCTTGCGATGAGCAGAATGGGCAGGTCGAGCACGAGGGAATTTTTCTGCACGGGGAGGGGGTGAAAGAGGGCCGCGACCCCTAAAATGAGAAGAATGTTGCAGATGTTGCTCCCCACCACGTTGCCGATGGAGATGTCCGTCGAATGTTGAATGGCCGAGGTAATGGACACGCAGAGCTCGGGTGCGCTCGTGCCGAAGGCGACAACCGTAAGCCCGATGACGAGGGTGGGGATCTTGCATTTTGCGGCGATCCCCGCGCTTCCGTCCACAAACCAATCGGCGCCCTTCACAAGGAGGGCAAACCCGAGTACAAGCAAGAAAATTTGCAGAGCCAACATACCCTATTCTCCAATATGTATTGCGGATTGCCGAAAGTCTTGTCATTCTTGCGAACCGCCGCGACACGGGAAATTCCCGGGGTATGTTGCCGCGACGCAGGGACTACTCCCCTCCGACAAAAAAAAGATAGCACTTCTCTTTATAATTGTCAACTATTTTTCTCCCGTCCCGCCCCCGTTCTGCGGGGGCGGGACGGGAGAATGTTTATAAGATAGAATAAATTTCGCGGATGCGGTTCATGGGAACGGGGGCGCAGAGGCTGTCCGCTTCCTCCACTTTGAGGACAACCCCCTCGCGCGGGAAGTCGTTTTTGCCGAAGGGAACGCTCACCCTGTCCCCTACCGAAATTTTGGAGGTGGGCGAGAGGTACCAATAGGGCGCGCCCTCTATTTCCACCTTCACGA
Source organism: uncultured Clostridia bacterium (assembly GCA_947630325.1). Lineage (GTDB taxonomy): Bacteria > Bacillota > Clostridia > Christensenellales > Borkfalkiaceae > Gallimonas. The sequence goes on along the minus strand of CANRHB010000004.1, from coordinate 50,187 downwards.
AAGTGTGTTTGAAATTGTCGCGGATGACGCCTCCGCTCAGCGAATGGATCATATTTACTCCTTATGAAAACAACACGACCTCATGACATTTGAGAATGGCGTTTCGTTACCCCCCCCTGCTGTCCCTTTTAGGTGGAGCATTGCATTCTGCCAACGGTTGATAACCGTTGGCGCAATGCGACATGAGTGAGCGCATTATCCGCGCGAACGGTGACCGAATGCGGGGCTCTACCCGCATGAGACAGTACCCGAGCGAAGCGAGGGGGAAAGGGTTTCTACACGGTTCTCTAAACCCCTCAGTCTCGGCTGGCGCCTCGACAGCTCCCCTACAGAGGCGCCAAGTTGCCCACCCCCTTGATCCCCCTCCATTGGAGGGGGTTCTGTTTACCCTCTCCGTGGGAGGGGGGTAGGGGGGTGGGGCGTGTTCTAAATATGTCATTCCTTCCCGCGCTGTTCTCAATATGTCATTTCGCCCCGCCCGCACGTTCTATGTTGTCTAAGGGCGGCACGAGGAGCCTGCGACGAAGTACCAAGCCGCTATGCGGCGCGTGGAGAAATCTCGCCTTATTATAATGCGGTAGAGATTTCTCGACAAGCTCGAAATGACAATTTGGAACGTGCGGGTGGGGCAACTTTGCTCGACATGACATTTTGGAAACGTGCGGGTGGGGCGACAAGACATTCTCTTGCCGGCCCTAAAACATGGGTGCGAAAATTTTGGCAAGTTCGCAGATGCCCCGCCATACGACGCTCCGCTTGGCGTCCTCCTCCGTTTGGAGGGCCGAAACTTCAAACGTATGAAGAAAATCTTCCTTGAGCGCCTCGTTCGCGCGCGTCTTGTACATGAATACCGCGTCCTCGAAATGGTGCAGAAGGGAGCGGTAATCGAGGTTGATGGTGCCCACGATACCCACCTCGTCGTCCGAGAGAAAACTCTTGGCGTGAATGAAGCCGGGGGTGTACTCATAAATTTTCGCCCCGCCCTTTATGAGCGCCATATAGTTGGAGCGGGTAAGCGCGAACGGAATTTTCTTGTCGGGAATGTGCGGGGTAACGATGCGCACGTCCACCCCCCTCGCGCACGCGGAGAGCATGGCGGCGCGCATACGGTAGTCGATGATGAGATAGGGCGTGGTGATCCAGACGTACTTTTTCGCGCGGGACAATACGCCGATGTACACGTCCTCGGCAAGGTGCCTGCCATAGAGGGGACGGGGCCCGTCGCCATAGGGCTGGACGATCCCCTCGCCCCCGAATTTCTCATACGTTTGCGGAATATAGGGAGCGAAGTCCTCGGGCTCCTTCTGCCGAAGATTGTAAAGGCGCAGGAACATGAGGATGAGCCCCTTCACCCCCTCGCCCTCGAGGCGCACGGCGGTGTCCTTCCAATTCCCGAAGGGATGTGTCTCGTTGATGTATTCGTCGGCGAGGTTGATGCCGCCCGTGTAGCCGATCTTGCCGTCGATGACGGCGATCTTGCGGTGGTCGCGGTTGTTGTGGAGGTTGGTGACGATGGGCACGAACGGGTTGAATTTGACGCAGGAAATGCCCGCCTTGCGCAGTTCTTTGTAATAGCCCGCGTGGATCTTTCCCATACAGCCGATGTCGTCATAGATGACGCGCACCTCCACCCCCTCTTTCACTTTTTCTTTGAGGAGGTCGAGGATGGTGTACCACATGGTCCCCCGCGCGAGAATGAAATATTCGAGAAAGATATACTCCTTGGCGTTTTGCAGGTCCCCGAGGAGCCGCTTGAAAAATTCTTCGCCCGTGGGGAAATACTCCGTTTTGGTGTCCGTATAGGCGACGGCATTGGGGTTCTCGCGGAAGAGAGCCTCGCTGTCCGCCGCCCGTTCCCCCATCTCTTCGGCAAGCGTCTCTTGGGAGAGGGCGCGCTTTGCAAAGGGGCGGGAGCGTTCGTTCAAATAGCCGTATCTTCTCCTGCTCTTTTTGGAGGGACGGTTGTAGGAAAACACCACATAGATGAGCACGCCGAACACGTTTAAGACCACCACGCACAGGATCCAGGGGATCTTTGTCTCGGGGAGCATGTCGCGGTTGACGACGCTGAATACCGTGATGAGGACGATGATCCACTGCACCGCGCCGAAGATAAAGTGCACATAGGGAGAGGCCGCGGGAAAATAGGCGGCGAGGGTCTCCTCCGCGATATAGGCGCCCGCGAGAATGATGAGCGCGTTGACCACGAAGGTCAGAATGATCGTCATGGCGACGAGGAAAAAGCGGCTGAAAAAGATCTTCAAGTAACGTTTCATCCCGTGTAACTCCGTTCATAGAGGGTGCACCCGCAGGGAAGAAGAGTGCGGGAAAAGCCCTCCAATGATAAATGATTTTGTCTTGTATGCAGGCGGACAAGGCCCGTTAAACTTCCAAACGCCAACGGGGAGATGTTTTCTTCGGGAATGCCGCAGAGGTCGATCTCCTCCACGCCGCCAAGCCCCGTAAAGGCGAATTGCCCCACCGTGCCGTCCGCGATCTTCACCCGTTTGAGGGTTTGGGGAACGGCGTCGCCGAACGCCCATGCAACGCGCCCGTCATAGTCGCTCCCGCCGGCAGAGCGCGCGCTCCCCGCAAAGGGCAGTTCGAGAGAGGCGAGGCGTTTGCAGGGCGAAAGCGCGCCTTCATCGCAAAAATCGCACCCCTCCACCCTCAACTCCTCCGCAGTCGGGACCGCCGCAACGAGCCGCGTGCCGCCGGGAGCCGAAAGATACAGCCCTCCCCTATTTACAAAGTAGGGAGCCGCCGCCTCGATCTCCTGCACGCCCGTGCCGGCGAGAGAGGCCGCGGAAAGTTGCGCCCCGCTCCTTAAAATGAGTTTCGTCGCCCCGATGCCGACGAGAACGCCCGAAGAGACACTCCCGTCGAGGAGGACGAGTTCGGAAAAAGAGGCGCGCGGAGTGCGGAACACGCGGTCGCCGTCATAGGCGAAAAGATCGGCCGAATAATAACACGTATCGCAAAATTCCTTGTAAAGAGCCGCCCGTTCGAGGGAAGAGAGCCCCTCGAAAGACATGGTAAGAAGATCGGGCAAACTCCCCTCTTTCAAGAGCGTGCGCACGGTTTTATAGCGTTCGGACGTTTCGATCTCGCCGCGGAGCCCCTCCCGCTCAAGGAGAAGTTTGCCGTTCTCCGCGCCCGAAAGAGCCGAATAGGCAAAAGCATAACTCTCCCGCGTGACCGCGCCGCTTTGCCACACCACCTCGTAAGTATCCTCCCGCGCAGAGGTCGCGCGCGAATAGGGAATGAGGAGGCAGGCGCAAAGGGCGAACAAAACCAGAAAGATGAGCGCCGAAACTATGCGCTTTTTGCAAGACGTATTGCGTTTTACCATTTAAGATGGTGCAATTCCCCCTCCCGTTGCATTCCTTGAAACCCGTTCTGTCTCAGCCCCTCGTACACGGCGACGGCAACGGCGTTGGAGAGATTGAGCGAACGCCGCTCCGCCAACATGGGGATGCGCACGCAGTCCTCGGGGCGGCTTACAAGCAGTTCTTCTGGGAGCCCCTTCGTCTCCTTGCCGAACACGAGGGCGTCCCCCTCGCCGTAATGCGCCTCGCTGTACACCGTGCGCGCCTTTGTGGTGAAGAGATGAAGTTTCGCCCCGCCGAGCGATTCGAGCGCTTCCTCCCAATTTTCATGCACTTTTACCTCAACGAGATCCCAATAATCGAGCCCCGCCCGCTTCAAATAGCGGTCCGAAATTTCAAAGCCGAGCGGCTTGACGAGATGGAGCACGCAACCCGTGGCGGCACAGGTGCGCGCGATGTTGCCCGCGTTCTGCGGAATTTCGGGCTCAACGAGTACGACATGAAACATTTTCGCGCTTTTCCTCATTTTGTTGGATATTTTGATACCTGTATTGAGTTTTTTGATATTTTGAGCAGGATTTTTCGCGTGAAACATTAAAAATCGCTTGACACTGTTCCCCGCTTTTCTTATAATGGGAGCATAAAGCGGACGGAGATCCCGCGCCGCTCGATGATCTTGCTTACACATCCCATATTTTTTCTCATTAAAACGTCGGGCTCTGCCCGGCGTTTTAATTTTTCGGCACAACGATTATAGCACGCCCCGCCCCCTTTGTCAAGCGTCGGGCCTCGGCTATTTGAATTGCTTATAAATGATTAAACGGTTATAAAATACGCTTATAGCCCCTTCTGAACAATTTTCGTTTTTTTCTCTTATTTTCACATTTTACGGCGCGTATTCGCCGCACATTTTTGGAAAACGGCCCGCATTTTGTAACTTTCTCCCATTTTGAAAAAACCTATCGTTTTGCTTGCCTTTTTTTGTCTCTTATGATAATTTATAAATACACGGATTATACTCTGTATAGTATGTTAAAAACCCGATTCGGAGGTATTTTATGACGCGCATCAAAAAACTGCTTTTCTTCGTGCTCATTGCGACGATGACGGTCGCGCTCTCGCTCGGCATTGTTGCTTGCGGCGAAGAGAAGACCGTGACCTACACGGTGACCGTGACCTGCGAGGACGAAAGCGTTCTCTCGGGGGTGAAGGCGCTCCTCGAAAAGGACGGAAAGAAGAGCGAGGACAAGGCGCTTTCGGGCGGCAAGGCGAGTTTCGAACTCGAAGCGGGAAGCTACACCGTCGTTTTGACGGGGGTCCCCGCGGAATATACCTATGAGCAAAAGACGGTGACGGAGAGCGCGCCGAACGTCTCCGTGGCCCTCACCAAGAAGAGCGATCAGCCCGCGCACGGGATCGTCGCCTACACGGTGGCCGTGACCTGCGAGGACGAAAGTGCCCTTTCGGGGGTGAAGGTAAGGCTCATGCTGGGGACGACTGTCGCCGAAGAAAAGACGCTTTCGGACGGAAAGGCGAGTTTCGAACTCGAAGCGGGAAGCTACACCGTCGTTTTGACGGGGGTCCCCGAGGAATATACCTATGAACAAAAGACGGTGACGGAGAGTGCGCCGAACGTCTCCGTGGCCCTCGCAAAGAAGAGCAATTTGCCCGCGGACGGGCTCGCCGCCTACACGGTGACCGTGACCTGCGAGGATGAAAGCGTCCTTGCGGGGGTGAAGGTAAGGCTCATGCTGGGGACGACCGTTGCCGAAGAAAAGACGCTTTCGGACGGCAAGGCAGATTTCAGACTTCAGCCGGGAGATTATCTCGTCACCCTTGTGGGCGTACCCGCGGAGTATACCTATGAACAAAAGACTTTTACGGAACCTGATTCTGCCGTGACCATCGCGCTCACGAAAATTTCCAAAGCCGCGGATGTCACCGTAAAAGTTGCGGCGGGCAAGGATATGTTCGGAAAGGATCGTCCCGAGACCCTTCTTCAAAACGCGCATGTGGACTTCTACCGCTCCGAGACGGACATAAAACCCGTTGCTTCGGCGACGACGAACGAAAGCGGCGTTGCGCACTTCGATGAACTTGCGGCGGGAACCTATCTTGTCAACGTGAACGGCAAAGAACACCGCAACGTTTCCGTTTCCGGCGGCGCGGCGACCGTGACCTTAAACGAAAAACTCGGCTCCGGAGTCGCCCCTCTTGTATGGACGTTGGGCGAAAACGAAGTCCCCTTTACGCAGGAAGCGCTTGAATCGCTTGGCGAAAGCAACGTCTACTATACCCTCGTTGTGCAAGAGGACGGAGTGTACTCCTTCGACGCCGACAACTACAATGTGAACGTGACGTGCGACGCGATTGAGGGCGATTTGAATTATACGGACGACCACATTGCCGTGACCCTCACCGCGGGAACGGTTTACACCTTTGCCTGCAGTTCGACGGGCGCGCTTGCGGAAAGCGGCAATTTCGGCTACACCGTCACCGTGACCAAGGGCAACACGCAGGAGGGAGGGACTACCCCCGACCCCGACACGCCCGACGTCCCCGAAAAGCCCACGGCTCCCTGGAAGGGAAGCGGCACCGAGGCGGAGCCCTATGAGATCGAGACGCTTGTAGGCGAATTCAAGAACGTGTATGTGGAATACGACGGCACGGCTTTTACAACGGTGTATTTCAAATATACCCCCGCGGCCGACGGCAGTTATACCGTGACGCTGACCGAGCCGGGCAACGCGATCGTGACGTTCGTCGGCGCAAGCCCCGCTGTGGGAGCGGTGTACCCTCAGTTGAACGCAGAGAGCGGCGTCCTCTCCGTCAGCCTCAAAATCAAAAAGGGGACCGCTTTCATGATCCGAATTACGGGCAACGACGAAGCCAAAAAAACCGCTACCTTCCTTTGCTCATTCAAGGTGGAAACCTATACCGAAGCCGCCGCGAAGAAAGGCAGTGTGCATAATCCCGATACGCTCGCCGAACTGCTCGGCACGCATACCGTAACGACGGCGAACACCTATTACTATCTCTACCATGCGACCGCGGCGGGAACGTACACCGTTTCCACCACCTATTCGCAGGGCATCGTCTTTACGGTGAGGACGGAACTCAACCCCGATAAATTCGGCGCGCCCACGGGCAAAAAACTCTTTAGCCGAAAACTCTCGGCAGGCGATTTGGGCAAGTTCGAACTCGAAGCGGACAAAGATTACTATTTCGCCATCTCCTCCGGCTCGGATGGCGAGGCCTCGGGGGCCGAGGAGACCCTCAACTTTACCATGGAGAACTCTATGGAGGGCACGGCGACCGCGATCGAACAGGTCGGCGGAACGGCGGCAACCCCCGCGGCTGTGTACTCCCTTTCCCCCGCGGAATCGAAGAAATCCCCTCTGTGATCTAAAAAAACTTTCAAAAATCGCCCGACTGCGTATTTTGCGCGGTCGGGCGATTTTATTTTCTGGTTGGAAAAATTTGAAATGTTTGTGAAATTGCGTTTCTCCCCCCGCTTTCATTGACAAGGCGCGCTTTTTCCTTTATAATAGTGAAGTGATCAACTTTATATATTCGCATATTTTCCCCATCCTTCGGGGAATTACGGAGGTTTTATGAAAAAATTTCTCGGCAAAACCTTGCTCCTTGCGGCGGCGTTCGCCCTCGGCGCAAATTGTTTTGCGGTTTCGGCCTGCGACGCCGCGGTAGGCCCGCACGAACACATTTACGGCGGGTGGGAGGTCCTTTCCCTCGCCACCTGTACCGAAAACGGCTTGCGCGCCCACACCTGCGCCATCTGCAAGCAGACAGAGGAAGAGGAGATCCCCGCCCTCGGGCACGACTTTAACGGCGGAAAAGAGACGCAGGCCGCCTCTTGCACGCAGGTGGGCAAGCGCACCCAGACCTGCCGCCGTTGCCAAACAACGCAGGTCACCGACGTTCCCACCATCGCCCACAACTGGGACGAGGGGGTCATTCTCGTTGCTCCCACCTGCGAACAAGAGGGAAGTTTGCGCCGCACCTGCAAGGAATGTTCTGCGCAGGAGACCGTCTCTCTCGGCTTCGGCGCGCACGACCCCGTGGAGACGGGGCGAAAAGCTGCGACCTGCACTACGGCGGGCTCTGTTTCCTACCGTTGCGACACTTGCGGCGAAACGCTTGAGGACACCGTGATCCCCGCCCTCGGGCACCGCTGGAAACTCGGCGAAAACGACCTCGAGCCCACCTGCACCGCCGACGGCTACCGCGACCGCGTGTGCGAACGTTGCAACACCTCCGAACAGCAGGCTATTCCCGCCCTCGGACACGAACTCCCCGCCGAATTCACCATCGACAAACTTCCCACCTTCGAGGCGGCGGGCTCCAAGTCCCAGCACTGTCTGCGTTGCGGCACGCACGAGAACACGACGGAGATCCCCGCCCTCGACGAAAATGTGGCGGTAAACTATAAGTTCCGCCTCATCCGCAACAACGGGGACCCGATCGTCGATTCCTCCGCCGTCATCACCGTGTACGACGGCGCGACCCAAATTGCGCAGAGCACCCCCTCTACCCTTGTAAACGGCGTGTTCGAATATTCCATCAAACCCGTGAAGAACAAGACGTATACGGTGACCGTCTCCTCCCTCCCCAAGGGATATACCGCCGAGACGGTGACGCTCGAATTCGGGAATCCCGACTGCAACATTCCGCTCACCGCCGCGCCCATCCGCGAACCCGCGCCCGCAAGTAACCGCTACACCGTGGGCTCGGTGATGTACGACTTCACCTTTACCTCCGCCATGACCTCCAACGGCGAGAGCTACACCCTCTCCGACTTGCTCAAAGACAAGCAGGCCGTGGTGCTCAACTTCTGGGCGACGTGGTGCGGGCCCTGCCAGGTGGAGTTCCCCTATCTGCAACTCGGCTATGAACAGTTGAAAAACGACATTGCCCTGCTTGCCGTCGACCAAGACTCCGCGGACAACCTCGTAAGCGTAAAGCAGTTTGCCTCCCGCAACGGCTACACCTTCCCCATGATATACGACACCATGAACCGTTTGCAGAGCATGTTCGGCGTGACCGACATCCCCGTGACCGTGCTCATCGATTCGGAGGGCGTGGTGCGCAGGATCCACAGAAGTTTGATGACCTCCGCAGACGAATTCCTCTCCTTCGTCAGCCCTTATCTCGGCGAAACCGAAACGCCTGCAACGCCCGCCTCCTATGAGGCGCTCCCCCAAAAGCGCACGCTTGCCCGTTAAAAGGAGAACAGTATGAAAAGATCTTTGAAACTTCTCATTTTCACTCTCATTTCTGCGATCGCCCTCTCGTTCGGCATTCTCCTTGCGGGGTGCGGCGGAAAGGTGACCCTCTCCTTCGACGCGGGGGAAGGCTCTCCCGTGGAGAGCATCACCGCCGAAGCGGGCGACACGGTGGAACTCCCCTCCTCCCTCCGCAAGGGCTATGTGCTTGCGGGCTGGAGCGCGGGGGGAGAAACCCTCTCGGGCAACGTGACCGTGCCCGACAAAGATACCTCCTACACCGCCGTTTGGGCGCAGGGGTATGAAGTGACCTTCGACGCCGACGGCGGCGTGTATGCCGAGGGCGCGCCCTCCCTCATCCTCGCCGAAGGCGCAAACATCTATGACGCAGTCAAAAACATCGCGCCCACAAAGAGCGGGCTCGACTTCGGCGCGTGGTTTTTGGGCGACGCCGAGATCGTAAGCGGCGTGAAAATGCCCGCCGAAAACATCACCCTTACCGCAAAATACAAAGTGGAATATGTGATAGAGCGCTATCTTTTGAACCTTGCGGGCAATTCCTATGTCCGCGACGCCGAGATCCTCTATGCCTCCGACTATGTGGACGCGATCGTCTCTCCCCGTGCTCCCGAAGTGACGGGCTTTGCGCAGACGGCGGCTCCCGCGGGGCAGGCCCCCATCGAGAGCGTGCGCCTCGTTGCGGACGCAAGCAAAAACGTCCTCCGCTTCTACTATGACCGCCTCCGTTACGAGGTCGTGTTCAACCCCGATTCCTCCCAAGCCACGGGCAGTGTTGCAAGCGTGGAGGCCCTTTACGGCGACACCGTGGCCTTGCCCGAAAGTAGCTTCTCAAACAAAGGATACCTCTTTGCGGGTTGGAGCGCGTACAGCGGCGGCGAAGCGGACTATCGGCCCCAAGAGCTCTTCCCCGTGATGGGCGACACCGTGCTCTATGCCGTGTGGGACAAGGGCTTTACCGACCGTTACGGCGGCAACGACCTCGTGTTCTTCCCCCGTTTCGAGCCCGAAAAGGCCATTCTCCGCCGCGGGAGCAGTGAATTCGAGGGAACGCGCGACGGCGACGACTTTGTCTTTTCTCCCGGCTCAGGCGACTTGAAGGGCAGGGTGTACGGCTCGATGTTCAGCTATGAGCGGAACGACCTCGTGGGCTCCTACACCTTTATGGAATTTGTGGACGGGGAGCAGTTCACCCCCCGTTACGAGGCGGACAGGACGCTCACCATCGACAGCTATCTCAACGCCGACTATAAAAAGGGCTCCCATACCTGCAAGGGCGCCGTCCGCTATTCGGAGGAGACCCTCGATTACGTATTTGAAAGCTCCGACGAAACTTTCCGCTTTTTGCCCATGCGGGGCGGCGATTACGACTATCCCGCCACCTTCCTCGTGGGCGGCGAAGAAGTGGGCTCCTACATCGACTTTGTGATGGTCGACCCCGTCGAAGGCATGGGCTATTTGCAACAGACGATGATGCTCATCATCGACGGATACGGCGTCGCCGTGCTCGGGGATATGACCACGGGCATGTCTTACGACGGCAGATATTACGTGGACGGGATCTACACGATCGGCACGGCGGACATCTACAAACTCGTCTGCTTCTTCAGCGACCCCGACGGGCTCCTGACGGGCATCGAGGGCGCGGTGGCGACAAACTTTGTCTATACCCTCCCCGTCAACGACCCCTCATACCCCGGTTACGGCGGCTATGTGCAGGCGACCGAACTGCGCGGGGAATACGAGGGCGAAAACGGCGAGACGCTCGTGCTCGACGGATTCGGCCACTTTGCGGACAGCTTTTTATACACCGTGAACGGCAAAGAGTACGAGGGCCGCTACTCCGTCGCCACCGACCTCATTTCGGGCTCCGTCGTCAACTGCGAAACGGAGAGCGGGGAGGAATTCTCCTTCCGTGTGGACGCCGAAAATAAGAAGTTCTCCGCGCCCAAGAGCCTTGTGGAGGGCGATTACACCGAATACCGCTTCATGGACGGGAGCGTCCTTCGACCCCCCTTCCTCGTCCTCCACGATGTGGAAAGCAACGGCTTGAAGGGCAAGGTAAGCGTATTCGTCCCCTCTTCCGAGGACGACAGTACTCTGATAAAGGCGGCGGGCGGCACGTTTACCGCCGAGCCTATCGGCCATTCGGACTTTTTCCTCTACACCTTTACGCGGACCGAAGTCACCAAGGGCTATGAAAGCGCCGTGGGCGAAAAACTCCTGTTCTTCAACTCCGTTGCCGTAAGCACCACGGAGAATCTGAGTTACAACATCTACTGCCTGCTCGAGGAGACTTCGAACGGGAAGCCCTACTCCTATTGGGAGAAATACGCTCTGCCCGACGGGAGCGAGATCTGGGAATGCACCTCCGTTTCGACGGGCGGGCTCGGCTCCCTCCTCATCGAAGAGGACGGCACGGTGACGCAGGGGCAGTTCACCCACACCACGAACGAGCATTTCGAGGGCTCCATCGGCACCTTCCTCTATGTGTCGGAGCAGGGCGAGATCGTCTACCTCTATTACGATCTCTCCAAGGGAGACGACGGGAGCGACCTCGCAACGCCGAGAGAGGGGATCGAGGAGATGCTCTATGTCGTCCAGCCCACGGGCGTGGAAGCGGGCGGCGTCGGCGATGTGATGATCTTCCTCGACGGCGTTTCCCGCATGAAATACACCACGGACAAGGGCGAAAACTTCCTCAGCGGCACCTATGAGCCCGTGGGGACGACCCATTTCGGGGAGACGGTTTACGCCTTTAAGGTCGGGGGGAGCGAGCGGTTCCGCTTTGTCATCTATACCCTTGCCGAATACGACGACGCCCTCCTTGCCACCCTCTATGACAGCGAGTTCGAGACCGCTCTCAAAGAATCGCTCGACGGCTTCAAGTTCGAGGGGGTGGGAAGCCTCACCATCGACGGCTACCACACCGCCCTTTACGACCGCGGCGAAGGGGAGACGCTGAGGGGAGATTACATCCGCGACGCGCTCTGCCAGACGATCTCCTTCACCGCAACGGACGGCTCCGAGTTTGTGTTCGACCTCGACCTCGAAGCGCGCTCCTTCTTGAAAACCGATTGGGCGGTCGGGCGCAGTTGGCAGCTCCTCGACAGCAACTTCGAACAGATCAACAATTACAGCGCGGTGTTCATCGACAACATCAGCGAAAAGATCGTCTCCATCCGCAACGCGGCGGGGGCGGAAGTCTCCACCGGCACATACGTCGTTCTCGACACTGTCAACGACACGTGGGGCCACGAAGAATATCTTCTGCGCGGGGTCTCCCTGGGAGCCGGCTATCCGAGAGCCAACTATCGCGTGACCTTTGCCATCAACAGCGAGGGCGTGGGAGCCTGCCTCGTGTTCAACGCGGACGCGGACGGCGTATTCACCGACGAACATTGGAACGTCCTCGTGCTCGACGGCTATGGAAGAGGAGAGTATTCCACCGATTCCTTCACGGGAACGGGCTCCTATGAAGTGATCGACTTCGAGAAAAACTTCATCTCCTTCACGATCGACGAGAGCGCTTCGGCGGTCGGGGGCAGGGAGTACTACTTCCTCTTAAGCGAACACACCTTCAACATCACCGATTACGAGGGGTTGGCGGGCATGTTCTTTGCCGACGACCTCGAGAGCATTTCGTTCCGCGCGGACGGCACCGCCTACTTCGGCAACGAGAGCGGACCCTATTACGTGCAGAACGGCAAGGCGTATGTGTATCTCTCCGATTCCCCCACCGAAGTGGACGCGCCCACGGGCGACGTGTACGCCTACAAAAACAAAACCTACCGCCGCTTCAAGGGCGAAGCGTTTACCATGAACGGAACCGTCCTCCTTTTGGACAAGGACGGAGAGGAGATCAGCGGACACCCCGCTCTTTCGGCGACCCTTACCTTTGCCCCCAACGGAACGACAAACGGCAATCTTGCCGCCGTGTTCACCTTTGAGGGGAAAGACTATCTCGAGGACGGCAAGCCCAAGGAGTACGCGGGGTACAGCCTCCGCCTGTATGCGGCGGGCGACTCCCTCATGGGCGAATCGGTGGGAGAATTCTCCCCCACCGTCACATACGGCAAGAACCGCTACCCCATCTCCTTTGATTACAAGGAGGGGAGCTACACCTTTACCGTGACGGCGGGCTACAACAGCGTGGAACACCTCGACCACAACGCGCGCTACTACCCCGATACGACGGAGGTAAGCGTCCCCCGCGGCGGCAGGCTGTTCAAGACGAGCGTCGGCTTCGGCGCGATCGTCATCGCCGAGCCCACCATCTCGGGCGACTTCCTCTATCTCTACAAGGAGGGCGACGAAATTTACTCCAAGCCCGTCCACTTTGACGATGTGCCCGAAAAGGACGTGAAAATGGTGGGGAGCGTGCCGGGGTACGGCGACCGCCTCGAACTTACCTTTACGGCAAGCGACGGCAAAGACTATCTCCTCAACTATTACGAGTACTATCAGGGCGGGAACTACTTCTGGTGCTATGGGCTCTTCTCCTACCAAGACGTGGAGACGGAAAAATACACCGTGCGGGTAAAGACTTTGCTCTACACCAAGATGTCCATTGCGCCCGGTTACTTCGACGCGCAGAACGGCACGGGAGAGGCGATCGGGAAGATCTCCGCGGTCACCCTCCTCGACAAAGAAACAAAAAAGCCCGTCGTCGCTTACGATACGGGCATTACGCCGAGCGGTTATAGCCACAGCGTGTGGATCGTGGACAAGGCGGACGTTGTGACGCACGGCACCACGGACACCTGCACGTGGGGCACGGGGTACCTTGTCACCTTCACTTTGGCGGAGAACGGGAGCGTTGCCTCGGCAGAGGTGGAAACTTACCGCTTTGCGCAGGTGGTGAACTACATGCTGAACCTTGTGAACCTCTTCTTTGACGACGAGGGCAATGTTGTGCTTGCGAGCGTGATGGTGTACAACGGCGAATTCGGCAGATACGAACATGTAAGTATGCCGCACGACCTTGTAAAGAACGAGGACGGGACGTTCACCTTCTTTGCGACGTGGGACAAAGAGGAGTCCCGCTACACCGTTAAGGTGGAAGAGGGCGAAGAGGTCACCTTCCGCGACGCAGACGGCAAGCCCGTCTCCGAGCCCGGCTACAAAGTCACCGTGACCGTCTCCCCCGCCGATTGACGTTGTAGGGTGACGTATTTTAGGATGCGCCCCACCCCCTTGATCCCCCTCCCACGGAGGGGGTTTTTCTTGCCCACCCCTTGAGGGGTGGGGTGCCGAGCGAAGCGAGGCGGAAGGGGTGGTATTCTTGCCCTCCCCCAACTTGTTGGGGGGGGGAGGGTAGGGAAGGGGGCACCTTGTTTTCTCGGCGCCCCTTTTAGGGGAGCTGTCGCGCCTGCGCGACTGAGGGGTTCTCCGAGAGCCTACTAAAACCCTTTCCCCCGCTTCGCGGGTACTTTCCCTAAAAGGGACAGCAAGGGGGAGCCGAACGCCATTTCATTCTTTACTTTATTTTAACGGTGACGAGGTTGCCCTCTTCTTCGCCCAAATACTCGTAAACGACGCTCTCCGCCGCGTTTTGAATGAGTTTGAGCGAAAGGATGTTCTCCGAAGTATTCGGGTCGAACGGCGCGCCGCCGTACCCGAATTGCATGGTGGCGATCTCCCCGTCCTGCGAATATTCGAAGGTGACATTCAAGCGGAACCTTTCGCCGAGCGCGGGAAGCAGGATCTGCACGCAGAGTTCCTCAAACACAGACTGCGCGCGGTAAATGGTCTTTTGCGGCGTTTGGCTCTTTCTGCAAAACTCTTCGAGCGCGGTGTTGAAGCCGATGAAATCGAAATCTTTTGACTCGATCAGCCTCTCGAACACTTTGATGTGTTTGATAAAGCGGATGGTCTTTTCGCGCTTGGGGTGGTCGAAGATCTCCTCGGGCGTGCCCTCTTCGTAAATGCCCCCTTCGTCCATATAGAACACACGGTTGGCGATCTCCCGCGCAAAGTGCATTTCGTGGGTGACGATCACCATGGTGAGCCCTTGGCGCGCTAAGTCGCGGATGACCGCCTGCACCTCTCCCACCATGGTGGGATCGAGCGCGGAGGTCGGCTCGTCGAAGAGAATGATCTCGGGTTTCATGGCGAGCGTTCTGGCGATCGCAACCCGCTGTTTCTGCCCGCCCGAGAGCTCGTCGGGGAAATTGTTCGCTTTATCCGCAAGCCCCACGGTGCGGAGCAGCCTCATCCCCTCCTCATAGGCCTCCTTTTTGGGGACCTTTTTGAGGTCCATGGGCGCCGCCATGATGTTTTCGATGACGGTCATCTGGGGGAAGAGGTTGAACGATTGGAACACCATGCCCATTTTGCGCCGCACCTTGCAGATGTCGCACTTCTTGTCCGTGATGCACTCGTCGTCCACCCAAATTTCGCCCGAGGTGGGCGTCTCCAAGCGGTTGATACAGCGGATGAAGGTGGACTTCCCCGTTCCCGAAGGGCCGATGACGGAGATGACGTCCCCTCTGTTTATTGTGACGGTGACGTCTTGAAGGGGGGTAACGTTGGGATATTCCTTTCTCAAATGCTCGATACGGATCATCTCATGCCTCCAAAAAAAGTTTGCGCTTTCTCTTTCTCGGGTCGGTCTTGCGCCGCACGAGATCGAGCAGGGCGGAGATCCCCCAGGTGATCAGGAAGTAGATGACCGCCACGGCAATGAGCGGGAAGAACGCCTCGTATGTATTGCTCCGGATGATGTCCCCCACCTTGGTGAGATCCTCCACCGCGATATACCCCACGACCGAGGTCGCTTTGACGAGGCTGACAATCTCCGCCGAATAAGCGGGGGCGAACATCTTCATCGCCTGCGGCAGAATGATGCGGAAGAAGGTGCGGTTGCGGCCGTAACCGAGCGCATACGCCGCCTCCGTCTGTCCGATGTCCACCCCCTCCACCGTAAGTTTGAGTTGGGTGTAGACGAAGGAGCCGAAGGTGAGGATAAAGCCGATGATCGCCACGACGACGCCGCTCAAATCGGTGTTCCCGAATACGACATAGAAGAGGAGCATCAACACAACGAGGGTGGGCGTGCCCGTGATGATCTTGGAATACACCCTCGCAAAGCCGCGGGCGAACGCGGAGAGGGCCTTATATTTGGAACGCGACGCGAGGTAGAGCAAGAACCCGAGCACGGTGCCGCCGAGCACGGCGCACAGGCTGATGAGGAGGGTGGTGCCGATCCCCTCTAAGATCATCTTCCAGCGTCCCTCGCGGACAAAGGTCTTTTCGAAACTCTCGCCGACCGAGCCCCAGAATCCGCCGCCCCCTTCGCCGAGGAACGCCATGACAACGTCCGCCTTCATATAGGGGTCGCTGAAATTCACGCTCTCCTTGCGCTCGGGGGTCATGTAGAGGCCGCCGCAGACGAGGTCATACTTTCCTCCCGCAAGCCCCGCAAGCCCCGACGCAAAGGAGACGTCCTCCACCGTGATCTTGTAATCGTACTTCTCGCAGAAGAGATACAGTACCTCGATCTCAAAGCCGACGGGCTCGTTGTTGTAGCGGTAGACGAAGGGCTTACGCGTCGTGTCGATGGAGACTTTGAGCGATTTTGAATTGTCGCTCAGTTCGTTCAAAGGCACCGAGACTTGCGGCTCCGTTTCGCCGTACCACTTGTCGAGGAGCTCTTGAAGTTTCCCGTTTCCGCCGAGTTCTTCGAGGAGGGCGTTCATCTGCCCGCGCAGTTCGTTTCCTCCCTCGTTCTTTTGGAAGCCGAACCCGATCTCCACCGAGTAGGCGGGCACGGTGACGCAGGAAAGTTCGCTCTCCGTGCGCTTGACCGAGTTGAAGTTGGGGCGGTCGAGCATGGTGCCGTCCACCTTCCCCTGTTTGAGCGCCATCAACACGTCTGCAAAATTGTTGAATTCTTCGATCTCGGCGTCGGGGAACTGCTCTTTGGAATAGCCGCCGAAGAGCGACCCCGTGACCACCCCGAGATCGGCGTTTTCGAAGCGGGAAAGTTCTTCTCCCCCGCCGCCCGTGCCGCCGTCCGTCTCGCTCCCCGAGCATCCCGCAAAGCACGCGAGGACAAATAAAAGCGCGAACGCGGCGCATAAAATTTTTTTGACTGCTTGCATTTTCTTCTCCTGCACCGCCCTTCTCAGTCGAAAGGCGATCGTGCGGCGCATTTTTTTACAGAATTATGATAGTACTCTTAAAAAAATATGTCAAGTTTTTTACTGCGTTTTTCCCCTAAATTGTCGCCCCCAAACGGCGATCCCGTTTGGGGGCGACAAAATTTATGCGGTCTGCGGGAGAGGTTTTCCTTCATGGGCGGGAAGTTTTTTGTGAAGGACAGAAACGAGGATCCCCGCCGAGACTGCCGCCGTGAGCGCCTCGGCAATGGGGAACGCCCACCAGACGAGCGAAACCGCATTCTCCGAAAGAGAGAACAGCCACACGGCGGGAAAGACGAACACGGCAAGCCGCAGGCAGGAGATGAGAAGTGGCCAGAGCGCCGAACCGAGCGCCTGCAACACCCCCTGCACGGCGATACTAAAGCCCATGAACACATATCCGACGCTTGCGATGCGCACGGCAAGCGACACCGCCTCGATGAGCCCCTCGCCGCTCTCCCCGCTCGCCATGCCGAACAATCCCGCAAGCGGCGAAGCGAAGCCTTCGAACAGCGCGGCGATCGCGCCCGAAACGAGGAGGGTGATGACGATCCCCCACCTGACGCACGCGCGGGAACGCTCCCCATCCCCCATGCCGAAGTTATAGGAAAGCACGGAGATGATGGTATTGGAGAGCCCGAAGCACGCGAACAGCGCAAATTGCATGATCTTGTAGTATACGCCGAAACTCCCCTGCAAGAGAGCGGCCTCTTTAGCCGTGCCGAGAATGAGGTTGACGCCGAGCATCATCACCGAAAGCATTCCCTGCATGAGCGCCGCCGACAGCCCGATGTGATAGATCTCTTTTACGATCTTCCCGCTCGGCAAAAGGGCTTTGAGATGATTGCCGAGCTCCTTATTCGCGCAATAGTGGAAGAGCATGGCGACGAGGAGGGACAATATCTGCCCGATGACCGTCGCCCACGCCGCGCCCGCAATGCCCATATGCAGGGGATAGATGAACACATAGTCGAGCAAAATATTGGCGGCCGCACCCGAAATTTGGGAGATGGTGGAAAACATCGTCCTGCCCGTGCTCTGCAAAAAGCGCTCATAGACGGTGAAACCGATCGCGCCGAAGGAGAAACAACAGCAGATGGTGAGGTATTCGGCCCCCATTTCGGCGACCCGTTCGTTCCCCCGCGCCTGCATGGCGATGAACGGCTTTGCGCCGAACAGCCCAAAGAGGAGAAAGACGAGATAGATGACGAGCCCCAAAAAGATGCCGTTGCCCACCGTGCGGTCCGCTTTTGCGCGGTCGCCTTCGCCGAGCGATTTGGAGAGTAGAGCATTCAACCCGACCCCCGTTCCCACGCCGACGGCGATGATGAGGAGTTGAATGGGAAAGGCATAGGTGAGCGCAAGATTGCCGAGCGTCCCCTCCTCCCCCATGTTGATGACGAACGCCGTGTCCACGATGTTGTAGACGGCTTGCAGGATCATGGAGACGATCATGGGGAGCCCCATCGAAAGAATGAGTTTGCCGACGGGCATGACTGACATTTTGTTTTGTTTGGTTTGCATATTCCACCTCTTTACACAAAAAAAAGAGCGCAGATCCAACCGGATTTACGCCCTTCAAAGCTACACATTGTACTTATATTATATGAAATTTTTTTGAAAAAGTCAACCGAAAACCTCCTCCCCTTTGCGATCTTTTTTTGAAAGACATCGCCAAATTCATCACCGAAACTGTTTAGGTTTTTTATGCGACCTTTCCAATGCTTCCCACATTTCCCGCCCTTCCCCTTTCTTCGTTGTTTTACAAAATACGGCAATCATGCTTTGTCCCTCTCTTGCAAAAAATCCATAAAATCTATACAAAACCAGTCTGCCAATTCCTGGATAATATCCAGCTTATTAATGCCATTATTGATGTACCTGCTCACAGTGCGAATATCGGCTCCGTATTCATCTGCGAATTCCTCCTGTGAAGGATAGTTTTCCGCAATCAGCTCCCGAAGTCTTTTGCCTGCCAGCATCTGCGGAGAAAGATTATTCATAATATCCCCTCCCCCAAACGCTTGAACGAGCCGCCAGTCTATCCATGAACTCTTCCCCTTGAAGATACTTTCTTCTGAGTGTTTGCCGTATGCCGCCCTTCGAGGGAACCCCGCCAAGACGAATAAGTTTTTCGGCATAAACGCCATCATCGCCTATCTCCTCAGAAGTTTTCGGAACCCGAACCATCGTCCAACCGCTCAAAGACCCCATGCCGGCTCTCTCATAAGCCTCGATTTCTTCATAATCGTGCTCCAACTCTTCACCGGCAGTTTCCAAGTTGAAGTTCTTTACACAATCATCCTCAATTTCGTCCATGTCGAGATCGGACATTGCCTCGTCTGACCACTTGAACCGGCAAGAAAAATACTTTACCGATCTGCCAAACCTAAACATAGTCTTTTTTGCATCGGAATAATACGACGCATAGATCTGTGCAAGATCGGCATTTTCGCAAAACTCCTTGCAATTCCACGGGGCAAAGTTCTTACAAAATTTTAAGTGCACGATCTCGAAAAACTCTTCTTTTTTGCCTTTAAATCCTTCGCTCCGATAAACAGGGATCAGCTTTTGCAGGTTTTTATAATAGACGGAATGCGGCGCAACATTATCTGTGAGTTGTAAGGCCGTAACGAGAAAATTATATTCCTTGATCTCCGATTCATCGAGAGCTGATCCCCAGGCCTTAAAAAACAGCTCTTTCACGCGAAAAACCAAATCCAGAAACGAACCGATCAACTCGCCGATCTTGGGAAAGGAAAAGAAATGGTTTGTTTCATATGAAAATTGAATGATCTGCGCTCCCTCATGGCATGTCCCTGGCAAATAGGCATTCGCTTCCCTAAGCATTTCCACCATTCGGTTGCGTATGTCTTCGCTGTTGTAGCGTTCCGGAATGTTGCACAACTTACCGCCGAAGATCGCCTTGAGCAGAATGTTCTCTGCTGATATTTCGCCTTGATACGAGAGATGGTAGCTGGTATTAAACTGGTTGAACAGCTCAAAAAAGGGGAATTTACGATACCATTTTTTTGCCGCATCCTGATTACACGAAAGAATATCTTCGGGCGCCAAACCGAGGATTTCTGCCGCCCGATTGAGAATTTTCTCCGAGATGACGCCTTTCGTAAAAAGCGGAAGCGGCTCTGTATTCCCGAATTCGTCAACCCCAAAGAAAAACTGATCGTAGCTTAAGAGATAACGCGCAAAGCAGTTCTTCAAAAAGTTGTCAATTTTGGAATTTTCACGATTTTCACTTTTTTTTGATGTTGCCATAATTGGCCTCCTTCGTTTTTATATTCTAATTATATCACGTTCTAATTATATCACGTCGTTTTCCGCTTGTGTAGGACACTTTCTGTCGTGTATCACTTCTTTCGTAAGAGGACTGTAGCCATCGAGATACACGTCGTCTGCCTCACACGTCGTCTCTGTTTTTCCATGTACGAATTGGGCGGCAAAATCATAATCCGAAAGAGACCATGCTTTGCACCAGCACTTTCTATGATGGTCCCACTTCCATCCGTTTTCCTTCAAAGCGGCAATTTGCTCATCGAAGAGGTGCTGACGGAACGCCATCGTAATCATGAGGCTCCCCCTCTTCTCAATATCGATAACGCCCTTCTTGGAGCAAAAAACATCATGCCGATTTGCTTTGCGTTTTCTCGGGCTTTTTACGACCGGATTAATCATCGTTTGTTCTTCTATGTCGCGCAACCTTTCGTCCGCGATGAGATAGTTGTCCTCGTAATACTTTGCAAGTGCCATATTTTACCCTCCAAATCTTTTATAACGAAATTATATCATATTGATGTCTTTTTGTATAGGACAGTTTTTGTCGTATCTTCTAACACATAAAACCCGCGAAAGTGACATGCACATATACACAAAATTACAGAAAAAGCGAGATTTGAATCATCCCGCTCTTTTTATTCGCCGACAGCCATTTGGTGAATGAAAGCTGGCTGCTCCTGTCAGACTCGAACTGACGACACCGCGGTTAACAGCCGCGTGCTCTCCCAAGCGTATCAATTTGCATAGTAAAACGCGGGGAACTTGCCCTTCTTTCCATGAATTGCCCGTAGTCCATATTCACGACGATGCCCAAATTGTATTGACGGCTGATGTCGATCCGTTTGAGCAGTTGCAGACGATCATCTTCTGCCGCTCCTTTGAGGCACATTCAAATTCGTCAGCCCAACCGGCAAATTCCACCTTCGAGCCTCAAAAGCGGGAAACCCGCCTTTTGTTTTCCCCCTACAAGTGGTAGCGGGGTATCAAGCCCAAAAGTTTCCACTTCCCGAAAAATTTCCGTAAAATTTCACAAAAGAAAAATGCGAATACAAACGTATCCGCACTTCATATAAAAAGCCGTGGGACTGCGTTCTTTGCGGCCCCACGGCACCTCTGTAAAAACCGACCGCGTGCTTTATAGAATTCCTTTCAAAGCGGGGTAGAGTTTGCGGAAGGTTTGATATTTTTCCTCGTATGCTGCGACGAGAGTGGGATCGGGAGCGACGCGCGCCTTGATTTTGACCAAAGCGCTTGCCGCAGTTTGAACATCGGGATATTCTCCCGCCGCCACCATTGCAAGGATCGCCGCACCGAAGGCGGGTCCCTGTTCCGTCTCGGGAGAAAGGATCTCCGCGTTCAGAACATTTGCGAGGATCTTCTTCCAGACTTCGCTCTTCGCGCCGCCACCGCAGACCGTCGCGCGGTCGATCTTCACTCCTTCCGCCCGTGCGCATTCCACGCAGTCGCGGAGGGCGAAACTCACCCCTTCGAGCACGGCGAGGCTCATCTCCTCGCGGGTCGTATTCGCCCGCAGTCCCAAGAAGGCGCCCCGCGCATTCACGTCGTTGTGCGGGCTCCGCTCTCCCATGAGATAGGGCAGGAAAAACACCTTGTTTTTGCCGAGAGCGGCTCCCTTGATTGCGCCGTCGTAGTCCTTTGTGCCGAGAATATCCTCGAGCCACCACTTGTTGGCACTCGCTGCCGAGAGAATACACCCCATGAGGTGCCACTTTCCGTTGGCGTGGCAGAAAGAATGGAGGGCGTTCCCGCGGCTCGGGAGGAAGGTGTCGCCCGCGACGAACACCGTGCCGCTCGTGCCGAGGGAAATGTTGCAGTCCCCGTTTTTCACCGTGCCCGTGCCGACGGCAGCCGCCGCATTGTCTCCCGCGCCCGCCGCCAAAACGGCGTTTTCAAGTCCGTATTCGGGGAGAAGTTTCCCCGTCGCCTCATAACTTTCGTAAAGTTTTGGAAGGTTTTCCCTGCGAATAGAGCAGAGTGCGCACATTTCCTCGCTCCATGTCTTGTTTTTTACGTCGAGAAGGAGGGTGCCGCTCGCGTCCGAATAATCGGTGGAAAACACGCCCGTGAGTTTGTAGCAAAGATAATCTTTGGGGAGACAGATTTTTCTCATGCGGGCGAAATTTTCGGGTTCATGCTCCTTCACCCACAGAATTTTGGGCGCGGTGAAGCCCGCAAAGGCGATGTTTGCTGTGCGGGAAGAGAGCGTCTCCCTTCCCACAACTTCGTTGAGATAGGCGGTCTCCCGCTCCGTTCTGCCGTCGTTCCAAAGGATCGCGGGGCGGATGACTTCGTCCTGTTCGTCAAGCATGACAAGCCCGTGCATCTGTCCGCCGATACTCACCCCCGCGACTTGCGCCTCAATACCCTCCGAAAGTTTCAAAAGCACCTTCTTTGCGGCTTTGAGCCAATCGGCGGGGTTTTGTTCGCTCCAACCGTCCTTCAGATAGGAGACGGGGTACCCCGCGCTCGCCTCTTTCAAGATTTTCCCGTCCGAAGAAACGAGCAAGCCTTTCAGCCCGCTCGTTCCCAAATCAAGCCCGATATAGTACATTAAAAAGGATTCTCCGTCGGATAGATTTCTTTTCGGTTATAGCCAACTTTCGCGCCAAGATATTTGAACACTTCAAAGAGCGCCTTTCCGTAATGCCCGAACGCGACCGCGCCGTGATGCGGGAAGCCGTTTTCGATGAGGACGTGCCGATAAAATCTGCCCATTTCGGGAATGGCGAACACGCCGATCGAGCCGAAACTCCGCGTTGCGACGGGCAAGACTTCTCCCTGCGCAACATAGGCGCGAAGACTGCCATCCGCTCCGCCCTGCAAGCGATAGAAGGTGATGTCGCCCGCTTTGAGGTCGCCCTCCAATGTGCCGTTCGTGACTTCGACGGGGAGAGACCGCGCCATGATCTTCTGATACTTCATTTCGGGGTTACAGAGCCTTGCCGAGCAGGTGTTTCCGCAATGGAATCCCATAAACGTATCGGTGAGACGGTAAGAATACTTGCCTGCGATGTCCTGTTCAAACAGCTCCTTCGGCACGGTGTTGTTAATATCGAGAAGGGTGACGCTCTCCTCGGAGACGCACGCCCCGATATACTCCGAGAGCGCGCCGTAGATATCCACCTCGCAGGAAACGGGAATGCCTCTTCCCGTCAGGCGGGAATTGACATAGCAGGGCACAAAGCCGAACATCGTTTGGAAGGCGGGCCAGCACTTGCCCGCCACGGCGACGTATTTCCGCGAGCCCCTGTGCGCCTCGATCCAATCGAGGAGGGTGAGTTCATACTGCGCGAGTTTTGCAAGAATTTCGGGCTTTTTATTGCCCTTGCCGAGCTCCTTTTCCATGTCGGCAACGACACCTGCGATGCGCCCGTCGCCCTCGTGCTTCAAGAACGCCTCATAGAGGTCAAGCTCGCTGTTTTCCTCGATCTCCACGCCCAAATCGAAGAGCTGCTTGATGGGCGCGTTGCACGCCATGAAGTTCATCGGACGGGGTCCGAAGGAGATGATCTTCAAATTCTTCACACCGACGAGCGCACGCGCGACGGGGAGAAAATCATGGAGAAGGTCGGCGCAGTCCTCGGCGTCCCCCACGGGATATTCGGGGATATACGCCTTGACATTCCGCAATTTCAAGTTATAACTTGCGTTGAGCATACCGCAGAAAGCGTCGCCACGGTCGCTCGAAAGCACGCCGATGTTCTCTTCCGCCGCCGCGCAGAACATGACGGGACAGCCCGTCTCTTCCTGCCACTTTTGGGCAAGCATGGTCTCCGAAATTTCGGGACCGAAGTTGCCGAGATACACGCAGAGCGCGTTGCACCCCGCTTTTTTGACATCTTCAAGCGCCTGCATTGCCTGCATTTCGCTCTCGACGATGCAGATCGGGCATTCATACAGATCGCCCGTGCCGTACTTCTTCTCATAGGCGGCAATGAGCGCCTTTCTCCGGTTGACGGACAAGCTCTCGGGGAAACAGTCCCGCGAGACGGCGACGACGCCCAATTTGATTTTGGGAATATTGTTCATAATTTCTCTCCGTTTGTTTTGATGATTTCAGCGTAATGATAGCCCGATTGCTTGATCGTGCGTTTTTGCGTGGTGTAGTCGATGTGAATGAGCCCGAAGCGGGGCGTATATCCCGCGCACCACTCGATATTGTCCATGATCGACCAATACTGATACCCGATCACGGGGATGCCCTCATCTGCGGCGCGTTTGAGATTTGTCAAAAATTCGTCAATGAAGTCCGCTCTTTTGGCATCATGGACCTTCCCGTCGGCACCCACGGCATCGGAATTTGCCATGCCGTTTTCCGTGACCATGATGGGAAGATGATACCGCTCGTAATAGTGACGCGCTGTCCAATAGAGGCATCTTCCGTCGATGACCCAACCCATGGACGTTTTCTTTTCGCAAGTATATCCGCTGTCCTTGAACATCGGGTTCGAGGGTTGATACACGTTGATCCCCACAAAATCAATGGGCGCGGAGATGATCTTCAAATCCTCTGCCGATAAGACGCCCTTCATCATTTTGGGGGCTTTCCCGAGCACGATGGGATCCATATACAGACTGTTACTGCCCTGTCCCACAGAGCTTTCAAACGATCTTTGACGGGCAAGTTCGATATTCGCCTCTGTTTCGTCGCTCGGAATATAGGTCGTTGCCGCCATTGCAATGCCGATTTGCGGAGCGACTTTTGCGATTCTGCGGATGAGCTGCACCGCCTTCCCATGTGCAAGCAACATATTCTTAATGTGTTTTTTGAAGGTGAAAATACGATGCTTGAAGGGCGCAAAACTGCCCATAACGTAGGCGCACATGATGAACACCTGCGGCTCGTTGAAAGTCATCCAATACTTCACGTCGCCCGACAGCGCCTCCACGACCGCCTTGACGTATTCGAGGTAGTAGTCGATGATCTTCGACGTTTTCCAACCGCCCTCCTTTTCCACCCACACGGGGGTATCCCAATGGTATAGGGTGACGAGAGGCTCGATCCCCGCCTCTTTGAGTTCGCGGATCAGATTGCGGTAGAAGTCCAACCCCTTTTGATTGACTTTCCCCTTTTCGGGCATGACGCGGCACCAACTGACGGAGAAGCGGTAAGATTTGAGCCCCAACTCTTTCATCAGGGCGACGTCCTCTTTGTAGCGGTGGTAATGGTCGCAGGCGACCTCAAACGTCTCATTGTTTTTGATATGTTTTCCCGCAACGTCCCAAATGCTCGGACATTTGCCGTCCTCGTTCCACGCCCCCTCGATCTGCGCCGCAGAGCTTGCCGATCCCCACAAAAAATCTTTGGAAAAATTCATTTCGTTTCCTCCTCGCCTATCGTAATTTCCGAATGCAAGTTCTTTCCGCTCACCTTGACGGTCAACCAGCCGCCCTCTATAACTCTGACTGCCGCAAGCGCTCTGCCGTAATGGGTGACGGTTTGGTCGGAAGAATACCTCTCTTCGCTCTTTTGCTCTGCCGAGCCGAACGCCAACAGCTCGCCGTTCGTCTCAATTTTAAGTTTTGTATCGGCGTTGCTTTCCACGATCCCGTTGCCGTCGGTCAGGCTGACGTCGAGAAAGACGATCTCCCCCACCTTTGCCGCAGGCTGTTCGGGCGTAATGGAAATTTGCAATTCCTTCTTTGCCGAAACAAGCGAGGAACGGGAAACTTCCCTCTTCTCTTTGTCCAATGCGACGGCGACAAGTTCGCCCGCGTGATATGTCGTCTTGAAGAGCGCCTTGCACTCCTTGACTTTTTTCACACCAAGTTTCTTTCGGTTCAAGCGAAGTTCGACATACGCCGCGTCCGAATAGACTTCGACGTCTGCCATTCTCCCCTCGCAGCCCTGCCACGACCAACTTGCGACGGCATTCGTTCCCCGCCACACTTGCTTGACGAGTTTTTTTGCATTCTCCCGCACGGGGCGAACGCCGATGTAAGGGGTATGTTCGAGTCCCCAGACGACGGCGGCATACTTCGCTTCCGCACCGATGTCCCCGATGAGGTCGATCGCGCCGCTGTCTGCGATGATCCACGGATAGGGCTTGCCGAACGTCATGCCGTACTGCGGTTCATAGCTCCAACCGCCCAAGCCGACTTCGCCCAAATAGTCGATCGCCGTCCACATAAAATCGCCGATGAGATAGGGAAGGCGCTTGACTTTTTCCCAATTCCGATAGATGTCTTGCGGGAAGGTCTCGCTGCCGAAGATCACGCGGCTCGGATGTTTCTTCCCCTCCATTTCGTACCGTCCCGAGGCGTAATTGTACCCCGCGATGTCGAGACAGTCCAAAACGGGCGAGGCAATTTTATCCACCCGATCGGAGTTCGCCATTTTGTTCATGGAGGGTCCCGCGTGGCTTGCGATCATGTTAAAGAGCGTGCTCGAAGTGGGCTTTTCGCTCTGCGGCTTATAGGCGGCGTCCGCCTCGACCTTTTCTTCGCTGTATTGTCCCTTCCCCTTTGCCGCATTCCCGATGATGAAGAGGTTGATCCCTGCGGTGACGGGGCGGTCGTCGAGCGATTTGAAGAGGGAAACGAGATGCTTTGCGGTCTCAACGCCCCTCTGCTCGAAGGGTTCGCTGACTTCGTTACCGATCGAATACATGACGACGGAGGGGTGATTGCGGTCCTTTTTGACAATGGACATCACGTCCCTTTCGTGCCATTTTTCAAAATCGAGCGCGTAATCATACTTCTTCTTGCGCATATACCACATGTCGGAGAGTTCGTCGATGAGATAGACCCCGTACTTGTCGCACGCCGATACAAACGCCTTGGAACAGGGGTTGTGCGACGAACGGATCGCGTTGAACCCCGACTCCTTGATGATGCGCACCTTGCGCTCCTCCGCTTCCGCATAGCAGCGCGCGCCGAGAATGCCGTTGTCGTGGTGGACGCACCCGCCGCGAAGCAAAACGTTCTTCCCGTTGACGAAAAACCCCTTCGCGCTCCATTCTACCGTGCGGATCCCAAAGGAAATTTCCTCCTCGTCACGGGTCTCGCCGTTATCCGACAGCGTCGCTTTCAACGTATACAGATACGGGCTTTCGTCGCTCCACAGTTTTGCGTCTTCGATCGTCACCTCGCCGCGATCTTTGCAAAGCGAGGCAACTTTTTTGTCCCCGTCGTAAATTTCGAAGCGCACCTCGCCCGACGTGTGCTCGGCGGAGAGCTCGATGACTGCGGGAGAAACCGAGCGCGTCTTAACGCAGATTCCGTCCGGAAGAAAGTGGGCTTGGTTTTTGAGATACAGCCGCACGGGGCGGTAGATGCCGCCGCCCGTATACCAACGGCTGTTGGGCATTTCGGAATTATCCGCGACGACTTCAATGGAATTTTTTTCTCCGTACTTCAAAAATTTGTCCGCACAGAAACAAAATCCCGTATAGCCGTAAGCCCATTCATAGGCGAGCGCACCGTTTATGTAGATCTTCGGCTTGCGGTAAACGCCCTCGAACTCAAAACAGAGATGTTTTTGCGCCCATTCTGCGGGAACGTCAAACTCCTTGGAATAATGATAGATCCCGCCCTCAAAATACGCGCCGCCCGAACCGCTCAAAGCGTCCTTTGCGCGTTTGCCGTCGATCATCGCGTCGTGCGGAAGATCCACCTGTTTTTTTTCTCTCTCACCTTCGATATAAAATGTCCAGCCTCGGTTGAAGTCCATGTTCATTCCTCTAATTCCTTTACGTCTCCGTGGGTGATGCCGTTTTCGTTAAAGCTGTCGATCCGCACCCACGTCCTCTGTCCCTTGTTGAGTGCACGGAGCGCAAGCGCCGTTTTTCCGTACACCGTGTAGGAGTGATACAGTTTTTCGGGAGAATGTCCCCATAAAGCGGTGTAGCCCGTCCCGTTCCCCGACCATTCGAGCTCGGCGTCTAAATCTCCCGTCCGCACAGCCCTTGTAAGCTCGGCTTTTCGGGGCTTTTTCCCGTTTCCGCATCCGAACACGCGCAGACCCGACACGGCGGCTTGCTGCCCGTAGGGAAGTTCTTGCACGGTGAGCCGCAGATAACGCGCGCGGACGTCGCAAGGGATATAGTCGTGCGGGAGGTCGGTCTCCGCGCTCCGCTTGTCGCAGACGGGGAAATATGCCGTCCCGTCTGTGGAGCCTTCGAGCAGCCACCTTGTGAAATGCTGTCTGTCGTCGATGTAGCGCACCTGATAGTCGTCGGAGGCGGCATCGCTTCCCTCGGGAATTTCCGCCTCGATCCCTTCATCGGCAAAGTTGATCTGCACTCCTTTCACGGAGCAGGTTTCCCCGAGATCGAGCAAAAGCCAAGGGCGTTTGTCCTCTTTTTTTGCCCGCCACCATGTGCGGATATTCTCGTCCACGGCGCTTTCCGCGGGCTTTTCTTCGCTTGACGCCGTAATCGCCTTCCCGTAGGAGAGCAGAAAGCATTCGGGTTCTCTCCACGGGTCGAATTTTTTATCCTCGACCGCCATGGGGAAATCTCCGTACCGCTGGTTGCAGAACAGTTCGCCGTCCTCGTCCACTCCTGCGGGAAAGAGCCCGAGCCGCCGCTCGAAACGGTGCCCCACGCTCACCTGCATGGAGGAAAAGTGCCATAAATTTCCGTACTTATCCTGCATCGTGCTTCCGTGCCCCGCCGCCCTGATAAAGCCGCCCGGCTTATAGGAATAGGGATTGTTTTGGGCATACTTGAATTCTCCGAGCGGAGCGTCGCTCTCATACACGCCGTCCGCATACACGTTGTATTCCGTCCCCGGCGCGGCATATTGCAGATAGTATCTGCCGCCCAATTTGTTCATCCACGCCCCCTCGATGAAGGGCGCCGTTCCGACGAACATCCGCATATACTTTTCGTAATCGCTCGCGTCCTCTCCGAGCGGGGGAAGCACATGGTCGTCCCCAACCCGCTCGAAGCCGTGTTCCTTGTCGTTTCCCGCGATCAAAGGCTTCTTCTCTCCCTTCTTGGAAAAGTCCACAGGGCAAAGCTCAACGCCGTAGATGGGTTCGGTGTTGGTACACCCCCAATAGAAATAAAATCTGCCGTCCTCGAAGTAGAGTGCGGGATCCCAAAACTCGAACGCGGTCGCCGCCTCTTCAAACCCCTTTGCGGGATCGTCCGTCACATAGAACTTGCAGGGTTCGCCTTTTTTGGAGGCAGAAAAATACATCTTCTCTCCCGCAACGCAGACGTCCGGCGCATAGTCGTAGGAAGGCGTACCCTCCAGCGCGACATACTCCCAATCGGAGAGATCGCCCGAGACCCAATACCCTTTCGACATGGAGGGGAAGAGATAATATCTTCCCTTGAACAGCACGCAGGAGGGATCGGCGGCTTCGCGCACGACGCTCTTCTGGAGCACACGATATCCCCCGTCTTGGGGCATTCTTGCCACTAAAATTTGGTATTTATAGGAGAGGTTGATGGGATTGCAGATGTATTTTTTCACAGCAGGTCTCCTTATTGATGAAATTCGATCGCCGCCGTCCTGCGCGTAAGAACGAGCACGCGCGCCGCACAGCGATACAGCGTATCCAAAGGAAGTTCGCCCCGTTCGACCGCCGCCGCGACTTCCGCCGCCTGCTCTTCGGAGCCCGGCATGACGAGATCGTTCTCGGAAGCGATTGCCTTCCACGCGACCGCTTTGTCTTCGCCGCACGCACTCCAATCGGTCATCACAAGCCCTTCAAAGCCCCATTCCCCGCGCAAAACTCTGATGAGAAGGTCGGGATTGTTGGGACTGTATACGCCGTTGACGAGATTATAGGAGGACATCACGGTGAGCGGCTTCCCCTCGAGCGCCTTGCGGAAGTTTTTGAGATAGATCTCCCGAAGCGCCCGCTCGGAGAGGTTGCTCGATGAATGATCGCGCAAAAGTTCCATGTTGTTGCAACAGAAATGCTTGACGGCGACCGCGCACTTGGGGTTTTCCTGTACGCCGATCACGACATACTTTGCCGTCGTTCCCGAAAGGAGCGGGTCCTCCGAATAATACTCGAAGTTGCGCCCGCAGAGCGGGTTTCTCCGGATATTCATTCCCGGCGCAAGCCACACGGACACCCCGAACTCCGCCATCTCCCTCGCAACGCTTCTGCCGAACAATGCGCAAAGCTCTCTGTTCCACGTCTGTGCGAGGATCGCGCCGCTGGGCCACGCCGTTGCATACTGATAGTGTATGATCCCCGTTGCGGTCTTTCCGATCATCTCGCGCAGATAGCTTCCGAAAATTCCGAAGTCATACGCGGGCGGGACCGCAAGCGCCATGGCGTTGCCGTTTTCGTCCACAGAATACTTGTTGGCGAGATTGAGCCCCGCAGGACCGTCCGCCATGACAAGATTTGGAATGCCGTATTTTTCATACAGCGCACAGGTCGTCGTTCCGCTCGAGCCGAACACGGAGACCACCTTGTCTCCCATAAAGCCGCCGCCCACGACAAACGACGCAAGTTCTTTTACGGTCATGGCAGAAAGGAGCGCCCTATCTTCCTCCGTGAGGGCAACCTCTTTCGTTTCATACGAATGCGTGACCGTTTTGATGCCGCCCGTTCCGATCGCAAGCGTCGGAAGGCTGTCGTTCGGCTCGGCGGTGCGGTACTCGGGACGAAGCACTTTCAAAGGCCCGGCGGGGCAGATATGCTCGCATTGCTCCAAAAGCGCCTCTTTTGCGACTGTCAGACGGCACACGGGTTCGGTATCGCGGGAAGAATTTCCCACGCGGAGGATATAGTCCCCCGCTTCGAGAACGAACGCCGCGCGCGCCTCGTCGAATTTTGCAAGCTCGGAAAGCGCAAACCGCACCTCGAACTTGCAGTTCTCGCCCTTTGCGATGAGCGGGGTCTTGCAGTAGCCGACAAGCCGCTGATACTCCGCGCCCGTCTTGCCGAAGGGAACGGATACATAGACCTCGACCGTCTCCTTCCCCGTATGTTCGCCGATATTTTCCACCTTGCCCGAGACGACGATCTCTTGCTCTTCCGCGCGCACTTTGGAAGAGAGGACGCGAAACTTGGTATAGGAAAGCCCGAAGCCGAAGGGAAAGAGCGGCTGCACGCCGAAGGTATCGTAGTAGCGGTATCCGACGTAGATATCCTCGAGATAGTCTTGCCGTTTGGGGTCACCCAAGTAGCCGTACTTCTCGCCGTAGGGAATATCTTCATAGCGTTTCACCCACGTTGCGGTAAGCTTGCCCGAAGGATTTACCTTTCCGCTGAAAATATCCGCAAACGCACTTCCGCCCGCCTGTCCTGCCTGACCGAGGTAGACGATCGCTTTGACGCTGCCGATCACGGGGGAGATATCCACCTGACTTCCCGCATTGATGACGAGAACGACCTGAGCAAAGTGCGACGAAAGAAAGGCGATGTTGTTGCGCTCGTTTTCGTCGAGCAGAAAATCTCCTGCGGCAAGCGCACGGTCATTCCCTTCGCCCGCCTGACGGGATACGACGTAGACGGCGATGTCCGTCTCCGCTTCTTTCACATCTTCCTCGGTGATGGCGACCCCCGTGGGGAAGATGAAGGGCGTCTTGCCGACGGTCGCAAGGATCTGCATAATATCCGTTACGCCCACGATCTCCTGTTCCCGCGCCTGTCTCCATGCGGTATATCGTTCGTTGTAGTCCTTTTCGCAACGGTCCAGCCACTTTTTTGTCGTGACGAGATATCCTGCCGCTTCGAGCCCTTCTTCGACGGTGACGCTGTGACGTTCGTTGACCGAACCCGACCCCGTTCCGCCTTTGACCGTGTGCCTTGCGCCAAAGCCGAAGAGCGCGATCTTTTGCTTATGGACGGGAAGTACCCCCTCGTTTTTGAGAAGTACGATCCCCTCCCGCGCGATTTCGCGGGCAACGTTGTTGTTCTCTTTCTCGCGCTTTGAGATCTTCGGATCGGTGCCGCTGAAAATAAAACTCATCTTGTTCTCCTTATGCCAATGCGTCGAAGATTTTTTGAAGGTAAGCAAGATTCTTGTTGCAACCCTTCATGATCTGCGAATTACAGAAGCTCTTCCAATCGCTGTCGAGAGACTTTGTCCCCTTGATGAATTTGGGAACTTCCGTCGCCATATAGTCGGTGAGGGAATTATAGTTGATGACATAGTCGCTGTTCTCTTCACTCGTGAGTTTTGCGGGATAGCTCATGTCGATGTTGCCCGTCGGCTCGTATGCGGTCCAGATCTCATACTGCGCTTCGTAGCGCGCATCGCTCATGTGCATATATTTCATCTTGCTTACACCCGCAAGCCCCCAGAAGCACATCGCGGAAGCGCACATCTCATAGCCCTGCTTGACATAATCGGTCTCTATGTCGCTCCAATATACGTATTTTCCCGACGCCTCGTCGAGATGATACACGCCGATGTCCGAAAGTTTTTGCGTGCTCTCCGTAACGCCCGCAAGCGCAAGTTCGTCTTGGGTGAGGTTGACTTCCGCATCCCAGAAATTTGTGACGCCCGCGTCTTTCAATTCCGCATACTGCTCTTTGTTCAAACCGAAGCGCGTGAGGAGCGACCCCTCCTCGCCGTACAGATAGTCGAGTGCGGCAAAGAGTTTCTCGTAATTTTTGTTCATCGCGCTCGAAGTCACCATGAGGTTGCGGTTGATCTGCGTGGCGGCATAGAACACCGTCGGCTCCATGTCTTTGGAAAGGCGGGGCATATAGGCTGCCCTCATGTCGATATTCTGATCGACGTCGTCGCCTGCCGTCGCAAGCAGATTCCCGAGAAGGTTATCCGTGCCGTAGAAACACCCCGTCCTGCCGCGTGTATAGGACTCCGAATTGATGGCAAAGAACATATCGTTGGTACGCGAGGAGAAATCCTTGTCGATATATCCTTTGTCGTACCACTCCTTGATCTTTTTGATGTACTCCTTAAATTCGTCGCTCATGCCGCCGTATTTTACGACCGTCTTCCCGTTTTCCACCGTCTTATACCAAGAGGCGGAGATCCCCCACGCCGAGACGATATCCCCCGTTTCGAGATAGCCCGGGTAGAAGATAGACGTGCAATAGTCGAGCTCACCCGCGTCTACGGCGCGCTGCAACACTTGGAACAGCCAATCGTAGTCGGAAATGAGGTCGGGCGCCTTTGCTCCAGAGGGGAAAACGATGTCCTCTTCGCTCTGCCACGTCGCGGGGTTCACCTCTTTTCCGTCCAAGGTGAATTTGTCATCTGCGCTCTTGTACTTGAATACCAGATCTTTGCGGTACATATATCCGCCCCAAGGCGCGCGGAGCGCGTCGTCGATGGTATAGAGCGTAGGAAATTTATGATCGAGCGAACTGATGAGGCTCTTGACGTCCGGCGTCTTATCGAGATAGCCCGCATAGTTGGGGAAGAGGCTCTCTCCGCTCTCGGGATAGATATACTCTGTGAGATCGACAGCGACGCCGTCCTCGACGAGGTCGGTCACGGAGCCGCTGTAATAGGAAAGGTCCATCACGTCGGGGCAGTCCGTGCCCGTCGTGAGAACAGTGAATTGCTCCTTCTCGCTCCCCGAGATCGGGATCTGGAATTGAAGGTCGATATCGAACTTGTAATCAAGATATTGGATCACGGGGTTGAGCGTCAAGTCCTGATACTCTTCCCAAAGTGCCGAGTTGGGAGAGATCCAAATCGTAAAGCTATCGGCGCTCCCGCCGCCGCAAGCCGCAAGCCCCGCGCACGCGGGAACCATCATGCAGGCGGCAACGGCAAGTGCAACTGTCTTTCTTGTGATTTTTTTCATAATTTTATCTCCTTATCCGATTTTTATCATTCTTTCACGCCGCCGACCGTCATGTCTCCGAAATACCGCTGGAAGAACGGGCAGGCAATGAGGATGGGAATGGTGGAAATGACGATGAGCACATATTGGATGACAAACTTATCGAAGTCGATGGGCAACGTCTTTAAGATATTGCTCTCCGAATAGGTGTTCATGAGTTCCTTCATGACGAGCTGTAAGGGCCACAAATCGCGCGCCGTCGTGAGGTAGATGGATGCGGGGAACCAACTGTTCCACTGCATGACCACACAGTTCATAGCGACAACCATCATGATACCCTTTGCCATCGGGAAACTGATCTGAAACATCATGCGCCAATGTCCGCAGCCGTCGAGGGTAGCCGCTTCCTCAATGGACGGAGGAACGTTGCGAAACGCCGTCATCGCCATCATGATATAGATAGCGTTCGTACAGCCGGGGATGATGATTGCGAACGGCGTATTGAGGAGCCCGAGCGTGCGGAGCACCATATAGGTGGGAACGAGTCCGCCGTTGAACATCATCGTAAGCAGAATGAGGATGCTGATGAACTTCGTCCAGAGCGTTTTCTTGGAGAGATAATACCCGCCGCACATCGTAAGGAACACGCCGAGGACGGTGGAAGAGACGACGTAGACAAGCGTCATGCCGTATCCCTTCCAGACCTGCGAAAGCGCGATGACTTTGGAAAAGCCCTCAAAGCTGATCTTTCCCGCAGGGACAAAGAGCAGCGACTTGGTGGTGTAGAGCGCATATCCGTCCGAGATGGACGCCATGATCACATGCCACAGCGGGAGAATACAGACAAAGGCGATCCCGAGGAGCAGAATGATATCGACGACCAAAAAGACGATCCTGCCGACGGAGGGATGCTCTACCATGCCCGTGGAAATTTTTACCGATTTCTCTTTTTTCATGTTGCAACCCCTTAAAACAGAGACGTCTTGGCGAGCTTGCCGCTGAGCCAATTAGAAAGGACCAAGA
This sequence comes from uncultured Clostridia bacterium, assembly GCA_947630325.1. Taxonomy (GTDB): domain Bacteria; phylum Bacillota; class Clostridia; order Christensenellales; family Borkfalkiaceae; genus Gallimonas. Next base: position 15,435 of record CANRHB010000004.1, on the reverse strand, counting down.
GCACCGTTGAAATCACCGATTGGAAGAGACCGACCGCCGCAGAGAAGCCATATTGGTTCCCGCCGCCGAGACTCATGCGGTAAGTATAGGTGGAGATGACGTCCGCCGTCTCATACGTTGAAGGCATATAGAGAAGGAGGATGTTATCGAAACCCGTCGAGAACATGAGCCCCGTTTTAAGTACGAGCATCGTCACGATCATGGGAAGGATGCCGGGGAGGGTGATGTGCCACATACGCTGCCAGCGGTTGGCGCCGTCCAAAACTGCCGCCTCGTGCAGGTCTTGATTGACATTCTGGATCGCCGCCGTAAAGACGATCGCGGCATACCCCATTCCCTGCCAAAGGTTGACGACGGTATTGATCCCCCAGAAATACTTGGGATCGGAGAGAATGTTTTCCCGCTCTGCGCCGAACGCCACAAAGATGTTGGTGACAACGCCGTTCGTCGCCAAAAAGTTGATGACGATATTGCACACGACGACCGCCGCCACAAAATTGGGAAGATAGGAGCAGATCTGAATGGGGCGGTTGAGCCATTTGATTTTGACTTCCGAAAGGAGAAGCGCAAATATAACGGGAATGACCAATCCGAAGAAGAGATTGAGGCACGCCATCACGCAGGTGTTGCGGAACACGAGCGCGAACTGTGCGTCCGAAAAGATCTGCCCGAAATACTTGAACCCCACCCATTCGCTCTTGAAGATCCCCCTCGTGGGACGGTAATCGAGGAACGCCGTGATGATCCCGATCATGGGGAAATAGGAAAAAATGATAAAGAATGCGAGGACGGGGAGAATGATGATGTGCAGACGCCAATTCTGTTTGAAGTCCTTGATGAACTTGTTTTCTTTCTTGGGCTTCTTCTCTTTCGGCGGAATGCTTTCGGTCCGTTCTCCCGCAAGAACTTTTTCTTCCACGCTACTCTACCCCCTTATAAAAATTCTTGCCTCTATTTTACGGCAAATAAGGTTTTACATCTTGCAAATTCGTTGTTTTTATTATATAATGGTTATGTAATTTGACCGAAAAGCACCGAATTTGTAAGGGAGGAACATCCATGGACGAACAAAAGGCTCTTGCGCTCGTGAAGGCGATCTTCACGCTCTCCAAAATTCCCGCCCGTCTCTATCGGGACGGGAAGCTCGTTGCGGCGCACAGCTCCGTGATCTTCATTCCCGACCCCGTCACGCCGCAGCTTCCGAAAATAGAAAAGCAGACGGATTTTGTGGGGGTGTATGCGACCGAACGCCTTCAATTTTACGGTGCGATCCGCTATCGGGAGAACGTGCTCGTTTTGGGTCCCGTCGGCAAGATCCGTCTCGAAGATCCCGACCTCGTGAAAGTTCTGTTTGAACTCAATGAAGATCGGAGCCGCACCGCCGAACTCAAAAACTATTTTTCCGCGATCCCCTCCAAGATCGAGATCATCGAGTTCTGCGAAATGCTCTGCGCCGTCAATTCCTGCCTCAACGACGTCACGCTCTCCCCGCTCGAAATCAGCATCTTCAACACCGTAAAAGATTCCTCCCGCAGTATCTATGACGATCTGCATAAGAACATCGAAACGATACAGGACAACGATTACAGCGACAATGCGGAATACACGACCCTCCTCATCGAACAGTCGCACGACTACGAAAAGAGCATGATCCACTTCATCTCCCACGGAGAGGTGGAAAAGCTCAAAGAACTCATCGGAAAGACGAGCGCGCACGCGGTCGCCGTGGGGAAGCTCGCGCACGACAATACCCGCCAACTCAAAAACGAACTCATCTGCTCCGCCGTGCTTGCCTCGCGCGCCGCCATCGACGGCGGACTCGACGTAGAGCTTTGCTATCTCCTTTGCAACGTGTATATCCAGAAGATCGAATCGGCAAAGACGTTCTCCGAGCTTGCCTCGCTCAGTATGCAGATCGTGGTGGACTATGCCTCGCGGGTGAATGAAATGCTCCTCGGGACGAGCACCTCCCCCATCATCGAACGTGCCGTTTCCTATATCTCCCGCAACATCAACCAGCGCATTTTTGTGGAGGACATCGCAAAGGCGCTCAACGTCAACCGCTCCTACCTCTCCGTAAAATTCAAGGCGGAGACGGGCATGACGGTCACAGATTATGTGATGAAACAGAAGATCATCGAGGCACAGCGGCTCCTGCGCTATACGGATAAGTCCCTCCTGCAAATCAGCAGTTATCTCGATTTCTCCTCGCAGAGCTACTTCCAGCTTCAATTCAAAAAGTACACGGGCATGACGCCAAGCCAATATAAAAAGAGCGGGTCGTAAGATCCGCTCTTTTCAAGGGGGGAAAGTCACCAAATTTGATGACGTAATTGGGGGTAATGTTATGCCGCCTGTGCGGTCAGGGTCGCCGTGTAAGAGATATCCGTCTGGGGAACTTCAAGCTCCACGGTGACGGAGGGCGCATAGTTCTCCATTTTTCCCGTCAAGGATTTAAGCGCTACCGCACCCGCTCCTTCATAGGCGCTCCCGAAAGTAAGTTGCGTATAATCGGCAGAAGTCGCATACGTCCCCGTCACTTCGGTGGGCGAAGTCCCATAAAACGTGAAGGTAAGAAGGAAGGTTCCGTCCGTATAGAGGACCATGCTGACGGTCTCGGTGCCGCCCGTGCTCGTTCCGGTGCCCGCAAGGGGCGCCATCGGCGTCTTTACAATCTCATAGACGAACGCGATCCCCGCATCGCCGATCCCCGTACCCTTCAAGAGGCAATTCGTGTAACCGTCTGCTTCCGTATAGGTGTAAGTATAGGTATACGTCGCATTGGAGCCGAGCGTATCGGTGAGCGTATAAGAAACGTTGTTGCCGCTCTCGGTCTTGGTGTAGGTGCCGCTGCTGACGATCTCGGGGGTCGTCACCTGCAATTCGTATTTGTTCCCCGTAAAGAAGGTGAGTTTGGCGTCCTTATCGTTTTGGATATAGAAGGAAACGATTTCGATCGGCTGCTCCACGGGCTTGGGGCTGACGGAGTCGTAGGTGAAGTTATCGAAAAGCAACTCGCCTTCATAGTAGAAGAACCCGACATTCTTGATAACGACAAGCCCCGCGTCGTTGATCTCGACGTCGAACGTGCCGCTTAAATTGGTATCCACCGTCATGTTGAGGGTGATCTTGGTCTTATCGGCGTTGTACTCATAGGTGCCGAGGTCGGGTTTTGCAAGGAACTCGCTCTTGTAGTAGAACGTGCCATCCTCTTTGAGGTTGAGATAGGCGCTCGTGACATAGCCGCCCTCTGCCTTCGTGTAGGAGAAGAGCCCTACATAGATCGCGGTGGTCTCAGTCGTATCGTCCGGTTCCTTGTTGTCGTCGGGCTTCTCTTCCTCGCCGCAGGCGGCAAACAGCCCCATACAAAGTACAGCGATCATCATAACGATCACCAAAAGCCAACTTTTCTTTTTCATAAAATTTCTCCTTATCGGTATTGTGGCACCATTATAATCCAAATTGTATGGGAATTTTATCACGCAGGTGTGTTTTATAACAAAATCGTTGCTTTGTGGGAGGAAATTTTTGACAAAAAAGAAATAAAACCTAACAATCAAAAATAAAACGCCGTTGATATATCTCCCCTCCCTTTTCCTGTTATACTGTAAGAAAAATTCGGGAGAATACCATGAAACACTTTCTTTCCATTGCCCTTCTCTTTGCCCTTTCGCTCTTTGCGCTTGCGGGCTGCGCCCCGAAAGAGACAGACGAGGAGGAAGCGGAACAGCCGGCAAAGGAACTCGTCATGATATCGGAGCCCCGCCTCAAATATGAGGAAGGCGAACTATTCGATACCGACGGAATGCGGGTAGACGCAACTCTGGAGGATGGCTCTATCAAGGAAAACGTAAAATGCAGAATTGAACCGTCGCGCGCGCTTACGATTTCCGACCACTTCGTTGCAGTACGGTACGGAGGTCAACAGATCACCTTGCAAATTACAGTCAATAAAATAGGAAACCGCGAAGAGTACAGCGTTAAAAATACGCCCGCTCTCTCGGACAGCCCCTTGAAGGGAAAGACGTATTTCTTCCTCGGCTCTTCCGTCACCTTCGGAAGCGCCTCAAAGGAAGAATCCATGGCAGATTTCCTCGCAAAGCGGAACGGCTGCACTTGCATCAAGGAAGCCGTCTCGGGGACGACGCTCGCCGACCAAAACGCCCGCAGCTATGTGAGCAGGCTCAATGCCTATTTGCAAAAAGCAGACCGCGCGGCGACGCTCGACGCCTTTATCTGCCAACTCTCCACAAACGATACCAGAAACACCGAACTCGGCGTAGTGACGGAAGATAGGAACTCCTTCGATAAAAACACGACGTTCGGCGCCATTGAAACCATCATTGCGACCGTGAAAAACGTCTGGAACTGCCCCATCGTGTTCTATACCAATTCCTATTATAAAAACGAGCGCTATGCGGAAATGGTGGAAGGCCTCGAACGCATCCGCGAAAAGTGGGACATCTCCGTCCTCGATCTCTATTCCGACGAGGCGTTCAACGACATCACCCCCGAGGAGCGCACCCTTTATATGCACGATGAGATCCACCCGACCCGCGCGGGCTACCGCGAATGGTGGCTACCGAAATTTGAGGAACTCCTCAAATCGCTTTGACATGACGAAGAAAGCCGCGTTTTGGCGAGTATTCATAGGGATTTATAGGAATAAGCGGTTTGGCGGCTCGTCAAACCGCTTATTCATTATTTTTTCGATAGGACAGATATCGGCAGAGCTAATGACTGTCCCGAAGAGCCTGTTCTTCAGCTAAATCGTCCGGCTCGATCTTTCGATTCTTATAGTAATACTCCATATCCCGTTCATTGATTTCCCGTAGGACTCTGGCTGGATTCCCCACGGCGATGCTATTCGCAGGGATATCCTTCGTTACCACGGCTCCGGCTCCGATGACGCTGTTTTCGCCAATCGTGACACCGGGGCAGATTGTCACGTTTTCCCCGATCCACACATTATCACAGATCGTCACATGGGCTGTATACATGAGTCCTCTTAGATCCGGGCGAATGGGGTGCCCAACTGTGGCGATGGTAACTGCGGGACCAAACATCACATTTTTGCCTACCGTTATGAGGCCATCGTCCACAAAATTGCAGTTGAAATTTACATAGGTTCCTTCGCCTAAGGTGATGTGCTTCCCATAGCAGAAGTAGATAGGCGGCTCGATCCATGCTTTGCCGCTGTTTTCGTTCAGCATTTCCCTTTGAATGCGGAAACGCTCTTCCAATGTGTCAGGCGTAGTGGCATTAAATGCGATCATAAGCCGCTTTGCCTGATTTCTTTCCTCGGGCATACCCTCGCACATATCCGTGAAAAGCTTGCCCAACATGATCCTTTCGTGCATATTCATAGTGCTACCTCCTTGTTTTATCCATATTATGATGTTATGCGCGCGCGAATTGGCTCTTGTAGAGTTCGGCGTACAGCCCGCCCTTTCGGAGCAGTTCCTCGTGCGTTCCCGTCTCCTTGACGTCGCCGTCCTTCAAGAAGAGGATGACGTCGCTCCCCTGCACGGTCGAGAGCCGATGGGCGATGACAAAACTCGTTCTGCCCACGGTGAGTTCATCCATGGCGCGCCGTATTTTCAGCTCCGTCCGCGTATCGACGGAGGAAGTCGCCTCGTCCAAAATGAGCATGGGCGCGTCCTCCGCCATGGCGCGTGCGATGGTGAAAAGTTGTTTTTGCCCCGCAGAAATGGAGACGTTGTCGTCAAGAACGGTGTCAAGCCCCTGCGGGAGCGTCTTTACAAAGTGTCCGAGACCGCACAGCGAGAGAATTTCGATCAGCTTTTCGTCGGAGACTTGCTTGCCATAGGTGAGATTTTCGCGCACCGTCCCCTCGAACAGCCAAGTATCTTGCAGCACCATGCCGAATAGGTCGTGTACATCCTCCCGCTTCATCGAAGAGATCGGCACCCCATCCACCTCGATGCGTCCGCTGTTCGGCTCGTAAAACCGCATCAGAAGTCCCACAAGGGTGGTTTTTCCCGCGCCCGTGGGACCCACGATCGCCACTTTCTGTCCTGCCTTGATCTCCGCCGAGAAATCGCCGATGACCGTCTTTCCTTCTTCATAGCCAAAGCGGACATGGGAGAATGTCACGTCTCCCTTCACGCTTTGAAGTTTTTCCTTCTTGTGCGACTCGTCCGAAAGTTCTTCCTCCTCCATGAACTCCCGCACCCGCCTGTTTGCGGCGACGGCGGACTGCATTCCCGAAAAACCGTTTGCAAGCTGTCCGAGCGGCGAAGTGAAGAGGCGGATATAGAGCATGAACGCCACGATCGCATCGAACCCGACCGCACCCCCGAAGGCAAGCGCCGCGCCCACAATGCACACTGCAACATACCCCAAATTGCCCGTGAGCGTCATGATCGGCATCATGAGCCCGCCCATAAATTCCGCCTTCAACGTATTCTTCCGCAAGTTTTCGTTCCCGCCGTCGAAGAGTTCCCGGGCACTTTCCTCCGCATTGTACAGCCGCACGACCGATTGCCCCGCATAATATTCCTCCACATGGGCGTTGACGTGCGCAAGGCTCTCCTGCCTGCGGTTGAAATACCTTTGCGAACATTTCATAAGAATGACGGACAGAAGAGAACCGAGAAGCGTCGTGCCGATCGCCGTAAACGCCATGACCCATTGCGTGAAAAACATCATGACAAGGCAACCCACGAGCATCGCCGCGGCATTTACGATATTCCCAATGCTGACGTTGAGAGACTGTGCCACGGAATCGACATCGTTGGTGATACGGGAAAGGGTATCGCCGAAGTTGTGCCTGTCGAAATAGCACAGCGGCAGACGGTTGATCTTCTTCATGAGTTCGCCGCGCATCTCCCTTCCCAAATAATTAGCGGCGGTACTCATCGCAAATTGCTGAAAATAGGTTGCAAGTCCGCCGAGCGCGTAGACCGCGATGAGTACGAACGCAACGCGCGTCACGCCGCCGAGGTCGATCTCTCCCGCGACAAGCCCCTGTTCGATGTAGCCCGTGATCCTTGCGATGAGGTGGGGTCCGATGACCGTAAGCGCGGCGGACAGCATGGCGCAGACAAGCCCTGCGGCAATGATCCCCCAATATCTCTTACAGCCGAGGAGGATCCCCTTTACCTCTCTTCCGAAATGAACGTCGTTACGCACTTCTCTCTTCCCCCTCTTGGCTTTTCACGATCTCCGCATAGGTCGGGCAGGAGCGCAAGAGTTCATCGTGCGTTCCCCGCCCAACGATCGTTCCGTCCTCCAATACGAGGATCTCGTCTGCATCCCGCACCGTCGAAATGCGCTGGGCAACGATGATGCGCGTACTCCCCTCTGTCTTTTGCTTGATTGCCGCACGGACTGCCGCGTCCGTCCGAAAATCGAGCGCGGAAAACGCATCGTCGAAGAGATAGATCTCCGCACTCCTCGCCGCCGCCCGCGCGATTGCAAGCCGCTGTTTTTGTCCGCCCGAAAAATTGCTCCCGTTCTGCGCGACCCTGCCATGGATCCCGCCGCACTTTTCCACGAACTCCGAACTTTGAGAAACCGAGAGCGCTTCTTGTATTCCCGTCTCGCCCGCTCCGTTGTCCCCGAAATCGACGTTGAAGGCAACGTCTCCCGAAAACAGCTCCGTCCTCTGGGGGACATAGGCGATCCTCTTCATGAGTTCTCTCTTTTTATGCTCTCTCACATTCACTCCGTCCACGAGCACCTCGCCGCCGGTCACGTCGTAAAGGCGCGGGATGAGCCGTATGAGCGACGACTTCCCCGAGCCCGTTGCGCCGACGATCGCCACCGTCTTGCCGCTCTCTGCGCGGAAGGAAATATCCGTAAGCACATCTTCTTCGGCGCCGGGATAGCGGAAGCTGACATTTCTGAATTCCACCGTGCCCGTCTCGGAGCATTCGGCGCCCGCCCCGTCCGAAATGCTTTCTTTCGTATGAAGCACCTCGTTGATCCTCTTTGCCGAGACCAAGGCGCGGGGAGCCGTCATGAAGATCACGGCAAGCATCATAAATGCGGAGACGATCTGCATCCCATACGAGAGATATACGACCATGTCCGAAAAGAGGGTCATCGTATTTTCGGGCGTTGCCGAATTCAGCAAGACCGCCCCGATCCAATAAATCGCAAGCGTCAATCCGTTCATGGCAAGCGACATGACGGGACTCATGAGCGAGAGCATTCTCCCCGCAAAGAGGTTCGCCTTCGTCAGATCATGGTTTGCGCGCTCGAACTTTTTCTCCTGATATTCCTCGGCATTGTATGCGCGGATCACGCGAAGTCCCGACAAATTTTCCCGCGCCGAGGCATTGAGCGCATCCGTCATTTTCTGCATCCGGACGAATTTCGGGGATACCATGCCTATGACGACCGCTATGGAAAGGAGCATGAACACCACCGCGATCGCAACCGAAAGCGCCCATTGCCACTGCTTCCCCGCAATTTTGAAGATCGCCCAGACCGCCGTCACCGGGGCTTTGATCGCCATCTGCAAACCCGTCGTAATGAGCCCCTGCACCTGCTGCACGTCGTTCGTCGAGCGCGTGATGAGAGATGCCGTGGAAAATGCGTTGATCTCGGCAAGAGAAAACGACTGCACCTTTTCATATAATTGCCGACGAAGCCGCGCGGAAAAGTCTGCCCCGATGCGGACAAAAAAGAAACTTGTGACCACCGAACAGACCATACTGCCGAACGCGCAGGCAAGCATATACCCGCCGTTGATCCAAATTTTGGCAAGCTCCCCCTGCCCCTGCGCGATGAGCGTGACTTCCTGCATATAGTCGGGCATCTTCAAATCGAGAAAAATCTGCCCGATGATAAATGCGATCCCGACAAGCGCCCAAAGCCACTCTTTTGCATTCAATCGCTTCATGAGAGAAAACATTTTTGCTTTACCTCTTGACTTGCGCCCAAAATTACGTTATACTATGTATTAAAATGAGACATTGTGTAACATCTCCTTGATTATAACGCGGCTTACCCCCGCCGTCAACCGCAAAAGAGGCGATTTTCTCAAATGATACAAACGGGAGGAAAAATGTAACATGGCAGACGGTCGTTCGTTTGTAACAAATGAAATCAAAGCCGCCTTTTTGGAGCTGATGCGCGAAAAGTCCTACATGGATATCACCGTCTCCGACGTCGTGAAACGTGCAAAGATCGCGCGGATGTCCTTTTACCGTAAATTCAAATCGGTGAGCGACGTGCTCGACAGCGTGTCCGAGGACGCCTTTTCCAAATTCTCGGAGAATGCGCTCCCAGCCTTCAACGGAAATGACCCGAAAGTCTTGCGCGAATTTCTATTCTCTTTTCTCTACTTTTTCAAAGACGACAATGCAAAATATTTCTTTGTCCGAAAAGACAATGTCGATGTCCTCTTCTCGAAATTCTATGAAAGAATGGCTGAAACGGAACAAAAGATCCCCGCGCTTTCCTTGGAGAAGAAGTATGCGGGGATCGCAAAATTCGGGTTTGTTGACGGTACGCTACACAAATGGATCGCCACGGGGATGACCGAAACCCCCGAAGAACTTTTCAGTTTCATGATGAAATATCTGCAAACCATGTCCCCGCCCGTCGTATAAAAAATTTCAAGCGACTTTTATCATAAATTAGAAATATTTTTCCATGAACACGAGACATGCAAAAAGCCGATAGCAAAACTGCTATCGGCTTTTTGTGGCTGCTCCTGTCAGACTCGAACTGACGACACCGCGGTTAACAGCCGCGGCAATAAACGGCGCAGAACTATCAAAGTCGATCGGCAAATTCTTGCTTGATAATCGATAGATCCGCAGTCTTTGAATGACTACTGTTTTCAATATTGTTCAAAACTTCGTTCGCAACTTCCGGTTCCCAATAAATTTTCAGCTTTTTCTTCGCCCTCGTGATCGCCGTATAGAAAATGCTTTTAGAGATTTGCTCTTCCGCCTCTTTCGTAATCACGATCTTTACCGAATCAAATTCCAGGCCCTGCGCTTTATGGATAGACATGGCGTATGAGATTTGAAAGGGAAGTTTCGTTCTGACGTCCATGTCGGAATCATATTGTTCATTATAAAATTTCATTTTTTCGACAAGCGCATAGCTCTTCGCACCCTCTTGCACGATCTCGATCTCTTTCGAAAATTTGCCGATTTCCTCTATTTTGTCATCCAATTCAATCTTAAAGAAAATATCATCTTCGCCATCCCGTATCTCAGCGATCTTCCCTTTCAGATTGTTATAAATTCCATAGGCACTGTAATCGTTTATGATAAAAACGATCGGGTCTCCCACTTTGTATAGATTCTGTTGATATTCGTAAGAGGGATTAGAATTGGATGCCTGCAAATAACGATTGACGTTATTTATCCCGTAGAGCCCGTCATAATTCAAGCATAGCACAACTTCCCACTCTCCAACCTTAAAAATATTTTCGTTGATTTTTTCCGTCATTTCATAGGCGGAAAGCAACTCTAAAGTGTCCTTCTTATCTCCATTTCGCACTGATTCCCATACTTTTTTCATCTCTTTGACATTCGTCCTGTACCCGACTTCAAGCGTGTAGACGACACCTTTGCTCTTTAACAAACTAAGCAACAGGTCAAACCAGTTCCCAAAATCTATTGATTGGATTTGCTCGGGGTCGCCGACAAGCAAGAAGTTCGCATTTGGTTGCGACTCTAAAATGGTATTGATTGACTTTGTGGAAACAAAACTTGCCTCGTCAACGATGACGATATCAAACGAATCATGGTACCTTTCGGCTTCATATTGCGAGATATTCCTGTATAAGATGTTCCAGCCTCCCTTCATCTTCAAATTGTTATTGGCGGTATTCGTCGTCGTAAGGCATAAAATTTTCTTCTGCGAATTGTTTTTGATAAACTCCTTGATCAATGTTGTCTTTCCTGTCCCCGCAGTCCCCGTCACCAGACAGATCGAGGATGCCTTGAAAGCGCTCTTCAAAATGCACTTTTGCTCTTCCGATAGTATTGCATTATCATGATAATCGTTGTTTATCTCCATGTTATGCGTACCGCAAAGTTCAAGGGCGCGGGCAATCACTTTCTTCGTCGCCTCATAATACGCTTCGACGGTATAAAATCCGTTTACTTCTATTATGCGATAATTGTTATAATATGGATTGATTTTTTCGAGTTTCAAATTAAACTTGTCTTTTAATTCAACAAAACTTTCGTCAGAGAAGCCAATGTCTGCGGGCTTGATAAAAAGAATATTGTTTTGGTTAATATGATCGACAATATGGCGATAAAGAATCTCATCGGCAGCGTTTGCGCTATCAAAAAGCTCAAATAAAGAGTAAAGTGACGGCCTTGCTCGTCTGGGGAAAAAGGCAAAGGGCATCAAATCAAACGCCTTTGTCCCTTTACGAATCCGCAATCCGTCAAACTCTTCATTGTAGGAAGGCATACTTCCATACGGTTTATATTGCTGAGCCCTTATTGTGCTGTTCCTCATTTCCGACAATAAAAATCTAAGCGTGTTCGTGCCCGGCTTATTCCTTCCTATATGGCTCCGAATGGCGTTGAGGAACTGCGTATAATAACCATCGGGCAACGATTTTGTTTCCGCTTCGTTTTCCATCAAATCGACCAAGGACATATTTCTGCGCTTGATCGTCTCCATGAGCATTGAATATGCCTCATCCCTCTTTCTATCGGGGACATCAATGTTGATGAGATATAAGAGGTTCTTAAAGGCGCAAGGTCTTATGGAATATTCATAATCAAAAATGACATTTATTACGATTTCCGTATTCAGAAATTTGATGTGTTTTTTGGAAAGTTTTAATTTGAGGTCGTAATCAAATCTTATATTTTTTAAGCTATAACAAACAAATGTATTGAACTTGTTTGCCTTATCGTCGGATACATCAAAGACATATTCATAGAAGATATACCCTTGAATGTATTTCATGGATCTCTTTTGAACAAAATACTGGTTGCGCGTAAATCGTATCCCCTCGCCCCTTGAATGGAGTAAGACGGAAAGGATCTTTTTATAAAACGAAGTGACGCTTTTATCCAAATCCAAGGGATATTTATCGATATTCCCAAGCACCCTTAAACCATATTGCTTTTTCAAAAATTCTTTTAATGTTATCAGCTTAGGAATATATTTTATGGCCAACGCTTCAGATTGCATCGGACCAAAATCCATGTGCCCGACACTGGCATCCAACAGACTGTGAAATTTCCACACGTCATGATATTTTGTCTTGATATAACTCCTGACGATCTTGATATTTTCATGGGTCTGATAGATATCCGCATCATTTTCTTCGTCATAGACTTTATACATAAACGCTTCGCAGAAATGTCTGAGGTGCGGCAAAATACCCGTTGATATTTCAGGTCTGTTCTCCCCATCGACCTTCAAAAACGCACGATCGATGATCTCCGCTGTTTCATTTAATCTTTTGTCAATAATCTTCATGCTTGTACCCATGTTTCGAGCAATCTTGTTATTATGGCTTAAATCTCCCTAATGAAATCATACCATCCCCGCAAACGAAAGTCAAGATATTTATAGTTTCGAGCAGCTTATTAATGCCACTGCCGCGTTTCCGTTTCGCGGCATCTTTGCGCCGGATTTGTGAAATATTTGGTTTTGTGTAAAATTCCTCTTGCAAAAATCTTAATTATGTGTTATAATCAGAATATAAAATTCTCGATTTGGTGGTTTTTCTATGTTGAAACGTAAAATTTACGATACGCTTTCCGAGTGGAAAAATTCCTCTGCGGGCAAGACCGTTCTTCTCATCGACGGCGCACGGCGGGTCGGAAAGAGCTACATTGCCGAGAAATTTGCAAAGAACGAGTATGAGTCCTATATCCTGTTGGACTTTAACCGCGCTGCAAAGTCTGTCCTCGACCTCTTCGACGCCTATCTCGACGATCTTGACACTTTCTTTCTTTTCCTCTCGCAGTATTACGGCGTGAAGCTCTTCGAGCGGAAGTCGCTCATCATCTTCGATGAAGTGCAGCTCTTCCCCCGCGCGCGGGCGGCGCTCAAATATCTTGTTGCCGACGGGAGATACGATTACATCGAGACGGGTTCGCTCATGTCTATCAAAAAGAACGCAAAGGAGATTCTCATCCCCTCCGAAGAGCGGCATGTGCGCATGGTCCCGATGGACTTTGAGGAATTTTTGTGGGCGATCGGAAGTGATATTTCGGCTGAATTTTTACGCACTTGCTTCGAGAAGCGTTTGCCGCTCGGACAGGCGCTTCACCGCAAGGTCATGGACTGCTTCCGTCAATATCTCATCGTCGGCGGGATGCCCCAAGCCGTCTCGGAATATGTCGCCGCGAAAGACTTCGGCGGGGTCGATGCCGTAAAGCGGGACATTTTGGAACTTTACCGCGCCGATATTGTCAAACACGCCGCCGGCTATGAGATGAAGGTGGAGAGCATCTTCGACGAGATCCCCGCGCAGCTTCAAAAGCACGAAAAGAAATTCAAACTTTCCTCTTTGAAGAAGGCGGCGCGGTTCCGTGAGTACGAGGACGCTTTCTTTTGGCTGACAGACGCCATGATCGTAAACCCCTGCTACAATACGACCGCGCCCAACATCGGTCTCAAACTTAACATGGACCGCATGACCTTGAAGTGTTATATGGCAGACACGGGACTTCTCATCAGCCACGCCTTCGACGAAAATTCCATCGTCTCCGAGGAACTTTACAAAAAACTTCTCTTCGACAAATTGGAAGTCAACGAAGGGATGCTCGTAGAGAATATCGTCGCGCAGATGCTTGTTGCTAACGGTCATAAACTGTACTTCTATTCCTGCCCGACGGATACCAATCCCGCATCGAGAATGGAGATCGATTTTCTCATCGCAAAAAGCAAGACGACTGCCCGCCACAACATCTCACCGGTCGAAGTGAAATCGGGCAAGAACTATACCCTCTCTTCGATCAAGAAATTCATCGCTAAATTCGGAGAGCAGCTATTTGAGCCCTATGTACTTCATTCCTCCGATCTGAAAGTAGAGGACGGGATCGTCTATCTTCCTCTCTATATGGCGATGTTCCTGTGATTTTTTTCGGCGCACATACTGTGCGTCGATTTTTTAGGCACCGCACCTCAAAGATTGTTCAAAAAAAGAGATAGTAAAAAGGGCAAAATATGGCGGAATTTGTTGATGCGACTTTGCTTCGAGAATGGTTGTAAGCCTAATCACAAGTTTTTTCGTTTTGCCGCAAAAACTTGTTTGCACTATTTCAAATCCAAGATTCGATTTATGATCATCTTGGAGAGTTGGTATCTCTTCTCCGGAAACAGCCACGTAATGAAATCGATTGCGATCTCATGATGGGCAAATGTCCCTCCGCCCTTTCCTTGTTTTGAAACGATCCCTTGTGGAGACGTTTTTTCGATCCATACCTTTGCCGTTATCGTGAACGATGGCTCTTTTGTCTTGGCGATCAATTTATTCGCTTCTTCCTCCTCGAACAGACGATTATGTTCCTTTTCCCATAAGCAAAGCAATTCCAACGTTTTCACATCTCGTAGCCATGCCTGAATCACATAGCTTGGATTCTTACTGTTTTTCTTCCTTGCGATTTCCGTCAGCGAATACAAGTTTTCATCCTTATACAAAAGATGCTCCAAATCCATATGTACCCGCGCATAAGGCTCATTGATCTCCAACAACTTACATATTTCTTTCTTGATAAACTCTCTTAAATCGTCTGAATACAAAAAACCACATTCCTTCTCTAAAAATTTAGCTCTTGCTTCTTGCGCATCCAAGAGTTCTTCGATTGCGTCATGATACATTTTCAAATCCATATAAAACTCCTCTTTTGAATGATACTACAATTCCCGTTCAAATGAAAGTATTTCATACAAAACATACGCATTTTTATGTTTTCTTCATATTGTTGAATTTTTCTATAAACCTAAAAATGATGATGTTTTACCCGCAAGAGCAAAAAAATGCCTTAAAATCACGAAAATAAGCAAAAAACAGGGCAAATCGACCTGATTCGCCCTGTTCTGGCTGCTCCTGTCAGACTCGAACTGACGACACCGCGGTTAACAGCCGCGTGCTCTACCGACTGAGCTAAGGAGCAATAAAAGGTGGCAACTACCTATCCTCCCGGGGTCGGGCCCAAGTACTTTCGGCGTGAGAGAGCTTAACTTCTGTGTTCGGGATGGGAACAGGTGGATCCTCTCTGCTATCGTCACCACCATGGTATATAAAGCGCTTTAAGCGCGTTATATCATGGTCTGTCGCCTCGGTTTCCCCCTACGGCGACACTCAATTTGTCTCTGCCCCGCCTTTTTCACCTTTCCCTTTGTCCGATGAAACGAACGAGAGGTCCAAGTAAGTTAAGACATTTGGCAGGTTTCTTCACGGAAACTCTTCGCAAGAAGAATTTCGTGAACTCTTCGCAAATTGACAACTACACAGCAAAA
>CANRHB010000003.1 GCA_947630325.1 uncultured Clostridia bacterium | reverse complement strand
CTCTATTATATCACAGACTTCCGTTTGAACTACTTTTTTTATCCCACCCGTTGCACTTGTTAGTATAATTCACCCAATCTCATTCAACCCCCTCCGCAGGAGGGGGTTCTATTTACCCTCTCCGTGGGAGAGGGGTAGGGGTGTGGGGCGGCGATAAGGCTCTTTTAAGCGTCATGCTGCCCCGCGCGCAGTTCTGATTCTCTAAGCGCGGCACGAGGAGCCTGCGACGAAGTAGCCGAAATGTGTTTACACAGTCCCGTTAGAAAGTCCGCGAAGGCATCTTGGTACGTTTGGGTTTGGTTTTGAACGTATGCCCTGCGTCATGCTGAGCCGAAATGTGTTTACACAGTCCCGTTAGAAAGTCCGCGAAGGCATCTTGGTACGTTTATGTTTGGTTTTGAACGCAACAAGATTCCCTCGGAGACTTTCCATTTCGGACTTCGTAACCGCTTGTGCGGCTCGGAATGACGCGGGACGGTGTATTCTAAATACGTCACCCTGAGCTTGTCGAAGGGTGTCCGCATTATAAACAGGACATTCCTCAACTTCGCTAAGACGTGTTTTAGAAATGCGCCCACCCCCTTAGTTCCCCTCCAATGGCGGGGGTTTTGCGCGGATCCCGTTTACGTGCCCCCTCCTTAGGAAGGGGGTAGGGGGGGGGTGGTGTTCTTTGTTCTAATTTGTCATTCGCTCCGCGCCGAGGGCTCTGAAAAATATTTTTCGGAAGTCTATTTACAATTTCGGGTTTTTGCGCTATAATAACGGCACAGGGAGCGGACTGTTTCCGCATGATAAGGAGGAAAAGAATGGAACTCATCTACACGGGGATCGGGAAAAAGGTATACCGCGACGGGAACAAACTCATCAAGTCCTTCGACGAGACCTATTCCAAGGCGGGGATCTTGAACGAGGCGCTCAACCAGGCGCGCGTCGAGGAGACTTCCCTCAATATCCCCAAGATACTCGAAGTCTCCGTGATCGACGGAAACTGGTCGCTTACGTGGGAATTTATCGAGGGCGAAACGCTTGACAGTCTCATGAAAAAGAACCCCGAAAAGCTCGACGAATATCTCGACTTCTTCGTCGATCTGCAGGTCCGCATGAGCAAGGAAAAGGTCCCTCTTTTGGGGCACCTCAGGGACAAGATGCACGCCAAAATTTCGGCGAGTTCCTTCCCCGCCACCGTGCGCTATGACCTGCATGTGCGGCTGGACGGTCTGCCCCGCCATAAAAAACTCTGCCACGGCGATTTCCAGCCGAGCAACATCATCATCGCCAAGGACGGCACTCCCTACATCATCGACTGGGCGCACGCCACGCAGGGCAACGGCTCGGCGGACGCCGCGCGCACCTATCTTCTGTTCCACCTGCACGGCCAGCCCGACGTCGCCGAAAAATATCTGAAAAAATATTGCTTAAAGACGGACACCGCCATTCAATATGTCCAGCGGGTATTGCCCATCGTTGCGGCGTCGCAGTCGGTTAAGAACAAGCCCGAGGAGGCCGAATTCCTCTCCAAATGGGTGAACGTCTGCGATTGGCAGTAACGCTTTTGACATGAACGTCTATCTCGACTATGCGGCGACCTCGCCGCTCAAGCCGCAAACGCTCGAAAAGATGACGCCCTATCTTACGGGCGTCTTCGGCAATCCCGACTCCCTGCATTCCTTCGGCAGGGAGGCGGCTTATGCCGTCACTTCGGCGCGCGACAAGATCGCCGAAGTCCTCGGGGTCAAGCCGGGCGAAGTCTACTTCACCTCGGGCGGCACAGAAGCGGATAATTGGGCGGTGCGCCAAATGGGGGAGGGGACTGCCCTCCTTTCTCCCATCGAACACGCCGCCGCGCTCTCCGCCCTCTCCTTGCGAAAAGCGGGGGGAAACGCCTGCGCCGTTTCCGAAGGGGGAATTGTCACGCCCGAACACATTTGCGGCGGGATGAGGGAGGACACGGGGCTCGTCTGTGTGATGGCGGTCAACAACGAAACGGGGTGCATCCAACCCGTGGAGGAACTTGCAAAGGCCGCCCATGCCCGCGGCGCCCTCTTTTTTTCGGACTGCGTGCAGGCGGCTTGCACTTTGAATTTGCAGGACGTATTGCGTTTTGCGGACGGGATCTCCCTCTCGGCGCACAAATTGGGAGGGCCGAAAGGGGTGGGCGCGCTCATTGTAAAAAAAGGCGCAAAACTCTCTCCCCTCATCGTCGGCGGGGAGCAGGAACGCTCTCTTCGCGGCGGCACCTTGAACGTGGCGGGGATCGTCGGCTTTGCTTCGGCGCTCGGACTTGCACAGCAACAGAGGGAAGAATTCTGCGCGCACACGGGGAAACTGCGCGACCTCTTCGAAGAAATAATTTTTTCGGCTCTCGGCGATAAGGTCAAGAGGGACGGCGAAAACCGTGCGCCGAACATCTCCCATCTTACTTTTGTAAGAGGGGGCGAGGCGTTTTTGAACGTGCTCGATCTCAACGGCGTGGCGGCGTCGGGCGGGGCGGCGTGCTCGGCTCATGCGTCCCTTCCCTCCCACGTCATGCTCGCCATGGGCAGGACCCCCGAAGAGGCGAAAAGGGGGGTGCGTTTTTCCTTCGTCGCGGAGACGACGGAGGAG
This sequence comes from uncultured Clostridia bacterium, assembly GCA_947630325.1. Lineage (GTDB taxonomy): Bacteria > Bacillota > Clostridia > Christensenellales > Borkfalkiaceae > Gallimonas. The sequence goes on along the minus strand of CANRHB010000003.1, from coordinate 119,491 downwards.
GAAGTCCGCTTCGCCGCACAAACGGTCGTAAAAATTCTCCGCAAATAAATTCGCCTTCATGATATGAAAAATGATCTCTGTCGTGTGACTTCGACAGAGATTTTTTCTTCTAAACGGGAAAAAAGCCGCATAAACTATGACACAAAGAATTTCAAGAGGTGTCATCATGAATGAAGAACTCGAATATGCCGAAATGCTTGAGATCCCCGTCGAGACGGTCACCGTGCGGCGGAAGGAGCGCAAAAAACGGGAGAAGGAACCCGACCTTCAAGAGCGGCTCGTGGAGGAGGTGAACGAAAAGCTCGAATCGGAGGATCCCTCCTATGCGGAGAGCACTCCCATCGCGCGGAACGCCTATGAAGGAAAGAAGAACAAGACGGCGCGGCGGGTGATCGTGGGAGAATTCATCGCCGTCTGCGCCCTCTGCGCCGCCATCTTCCTTACCAACATCTTTTTGCCCAACAGCGCCATCAACACCTTCGTGCGCGGACTGTTCGGGAACAACAATACCGAACAGGCGGATACGCGCACCTATTCCGAATTCACCCTCTCGCCCGTCGTCAACGACACGGTAGAGGCGGAACTCGCCGTCTCCGAGACGGGGGTGCTCTCCTTCACGTCGCAGTGCAGCGTCTACTCCCCCTGCGCGGGAACGCTCTCCTCTGTCAACGGCAATGCCGAAACGGGATACACGGTGGAAGTCAAACACTCCGAACGCTTCTCCTCCATCATCAGCGGGCTCGACTATGTTTACAGCGGCGAGGGAGACGAAATAAGGAGCAACATTCCTCTCGGCTGGTCGGACGGAGAGGGGGAGGTCCGCGTCATGTTCTACGAGGACGGCGCCCTTCTCAACTGTCTCAAAGTGGACGAAAACACGCTTGCGTGGAGCTAAACTCTCCCTGCGCGTCCACCCGCTGTTTGCGGCCGCGCTCCTCCTTTCCGCGTTCACGGGTCAGCTTCTTCTCCTTCTTGCGGCGGTATTTGCCGCCCTCGAACACGAACTCGCCCACGCGGCCGCCGCGCGGAGAATGGGCTTTTCCCTCGATAAGATCGTGCTCATGCCATACGGCGCGGTCATTTCGGGGGACATCCGCGGGATCTCGCCCTTGCAGGAAATTTGGGTGTGCCTTGCGGGGCCGCTGATAAACGCCATCACTGCGCTCGGCTTTGCCGCGCTCTGGTGGCTCTATCCCGAGACCTATCCCTATACCGACGTCGCGGCATACATCTCCCTTTCCCTCTTTCTCGTCAATCTGCTCCCCGCCTTTCCGCTCGACGGCGGCAGGATCGTGCGGGTACTTTTGCGCCCGCTCGGGGAGAGGAAGTCCGCGCTCGTCTGCCGCATTTTAAGCCTTGTCACGGCGGCGGGCATTTTGGGATATTTTGTCTATACGTGCTGTATCGCAAAGCCCGGTTTCGGCGCGCTGTTTTTTGCCGTGCTCCTCTTTGCGGGCGGGTTCGGCGGCGGAAAGTACACCCGTCTCGCATTTGCGCCCAAGGATTTTTCCCGCGGGATCGAGGAGAAAAGGATCGCCCTCTCCGCCGAAAAGACGGCGGGCGAGGCCATGCGCTATCTGCGCGAGGACAAATATCTTACTCTTCTGCTTTTTGAAGAGGGGGAATTCGCGGGCGAACTTTCCGAAGAGGAGCTCCTTCTTATTCTGCAAGAGGGCGGCTATGGGCGAAAACTCAAAGATTGCCTCTCTCCGTGAGGAGGGGGCTTTTCGCGCTTAAAAAAAAGTTGCTTAAATGCAAAATGTATGATACAATAAGGAAAACTTCTTTTTTGGTCGGTTTATGAAAAAGGAATGGTTTTTCGACCGCTTCTGCGGAGAGCAGATCGCGGTTTATGCGGAGGACGGCAAGATTGTCGAGGTCGGCGTCGAGAACGAAAAAGAGGGCGACGTCCTCGGCAACATCTACAAGGGGAGAGTGGCGAACATCGTGCAGGGAATGCAGGCGGCGTTTGTCTCCTGCGGCATGGAGCGCAACTGCTATCTCCCCCTCAACGAGGGAGCCGAGATCTTTTCAAGCTATGACGGAAGCGGAAAATTCACCTCCTCTCCGCTCAAAGCGGGGGACGAAATTTTGGTGCAAGTCGTCAAAACGCCCCGCGGGAGCAAGGGAGCGAAAGTCTCCGCCGAACTCTCTTTTGTCGGAAAAAATCTCATTTTTCTGCCGCGCACGGACTTTTTGGGGATCTCGAGAAAGATCACGGACGAAAAGGCGCGGGAAGAACTCTTAAAAGAGGCGGACAAACTCCGCGAGGCGGGGCAGGGCTTCATCGTTCGCACGGCGGCGACGGGAGCAACAAAGCGCGCTCTTAAAATCGAGTCGGAATATTTGAAGAGAGTTTCCCGCGCGACCCTCGAGGCGGCAAAGACCGCGCCCGTGGGGGCGGCGGTGTATAAGGAGTACGACCTGCCCGTCAAGGTGATGCGCGATTCACTCGGCGACGGCGACACGAAGGTGTACGTCGGCGACGGGGAACTGTACGAAAAGGTCTTGCGTCTCGCGCGCCTGCGCGCCGACCTCGGCGAAAAGCGCATCATCCGCTATACGGGGGAGCGGAGCATGTTCTCCTTCTATGGCGTGGATGAGCAGATATTGTCCCTTACCGACCCGCAGATCAAACTCAAAAACGGCGCCTATCTCATCATCGACCGCACCGAGGCGATGACGGTATTCGACGTGAATACGGGCAAATATACGGGGGACAGCGACCTCGAGAGCACGGTGCTCAAAACAAATCTGCTTGCGGCGCAGGAGATCGCGCGTCAGGTCCGCATCCGCAACATCGGCGGGATCGTCGCGGTGGACTTCATCGACATGGCTGAGGAGGAACACCGCCTCGCCGTCACCGCCGCGCTCGAGGAGGCGCTTTCCAAGGACCGCGCAAAGAGCAGGGTGCTCCCCATGAGCGATCTGTGCGTCACCCTCTTTACCCGCAAGCGGATGTCGGGCGAACTCGGCTCCTTCCTCTTAAAACCCTGCACCCATTGCACGCGGCAGGGGTATGTTCTTTCGGATATCTACATGGCAATGCGCGTCCGCTCCGCAATTCTGGGCTGTTTTGCGGACGGGTACAGCGCGGCGATCGTGGAACTTGATCGCGCCCTCATGAACAAAATTCTCTCCGAGCGCTATTTTGCGGACGAAGTCAAAGGGGCGTGGCGGGAAAAGCGGGTGTATTTCATTCCGCACACCTCCTTCCCCGAGGAAAAATTTTCGGTGCGCGGCGACAACGCAAAGGTCCTTACCCTGCCCGACACGGCGCAGATATTATATTGATTTTTAAGAGAAAGGTATGAAATTTATCGAACTTACCGTCCACACCACCAGCGAGGCGAGTGAACTCGTCTCCGACGTCATGTGGGAATACACCTCCTTCGGCGTCACCGTGTGTGACCACAACGACATTTTGGCTCTGCAAAGAGATTCCACCGTCTTTTGGGACTACATGGACGACAGCGTTTCGGAGCCAAAGCAGGACGTCCTCGTCAAGTGCTATTTCGAGCCTGCGGAGACGGAAAAAATTTCGTCCGTCATGGAGGAGATCTATCGCCGCCGCGAACTGAGCGGGGGCGCGATCGACTTCGGCACCCTCGAGGACACCAAGCGCGAGATCGAGGGGGACGATTGGATCGACGTCTGGAAAAAGCACTTCCGCCCCATCCATATCGGCAAAATCGTCGTCGTGCCCGAGTGGCTCTCCTATCAAAAAGAGGAGAACGAGGAGATCGTCTCTTTGGATTCGAGCATGGCGTTCGGCACGGGGGAACATGAGACGACCCGCATGTGCGTGGAACTCTTGCAGGAGTACGTCAAAGAGGGGGACGTCGTGCTCGACGTGGGTTGCGGGAGCGGCATTTTGGGCATTTCTGCAGTCAAACTCGGTGCAAAACGGTGCTATCTTTCGGACCTCGACCCCATCGCCGTCAAGAGCGCAAAGCACAACGCTTTCAAAAGCGGCGTTTCGGAAAAGGTCATCGTTTCGGAGGCGAATTTGTTAGACGGGTCGGATTTTAAGGCCGACTTGATTGTTGCGAACATCACCGCGGAGGTGTTGGCGTTGCTTGCTCCCTCGGCGAAGAATGCTCTCAAAGAGGGAGGAGTGCTTCTTTTGAGCGGCATCATCAAGGAGCGGCTTGAATTTGTCAAGCAGACCTATGCCTCGCTCGGCTTTCTCTTGTTGGAAGAACGCCGCGACGGCGAATGGCTCGCCCTCGCATACAGGAAGTAATTTTTCCCCGCTTTGCCCTGCGTCATTCCTTCCCGCGCGAATCGCGTCATTCCGAGCCGTAAAGGGAATAACGAAGTCCGACACGGCAATTTCCCGAGGGAATCTTGTTACGTTAAGGTACGTTCAAAACCAAACCCAAACGTACCAAGATGCCTTCGCAGACTTTCTTTCACGAACTGCGTAAATACATTTCGGCTACTTCGTCGCAGGCTCCTCGTGCCGCGCTTAGAGAATCAGAACTGCGCGCGGGGCAGCATGACGCCCCCACTCCCCCCAAAAAAAACAAAAACAACCATGGCACGTAACCGTTTTTTCATCGACCATATTCAAGAGGAAGTCGCGCTCACGGGCGACGAATTCCGCCATGCCAAAAACGTATTGCGTCTCCGCGAGGGGAGCGAACTCTCCCTCCTCGACGGGAGCGGCGCGGAGTATTCGGCCGTCGTCGCCAAGGTGGAGCGCGATCGAATGCTCGTCCACGTGCTCGAAAAAAAGGCGGGGGACCGCGAACCGCACACCAACGTCTGTCTTTTCATCGGCGCGCTCAAAGGAGATAAAACCGAACTCGTCGTGCAAAAGGCGGTGGAACTCGGCGCGTCCAAGATCGGCGTGTTCTCCTCCCGCTACTGCGCGGCGTACATGAACGAAAACAAGTTGGAGCGTTTGAACCGCGTCTCCCGCGAGGCGGCAAAGCAGTGTATGCGCTCCGTCGCGCCCGAGGTCGTGTACTTCGAAACCTTCGAAGAAGCCTTAAAAAGCGCAAACGGGTATCAAAATAAGCTGTTCGCCTGCGAATTTTTGGAAAAGAGCGAGGGCGATATAAAAGGGATCTCGGGCTCCGTCGCGCTCGTCGTGGGGAGCGAGGGCGGCTTCTCGGAGGAGGAGTTCGCGCTTGCAAAGTCTTACGGGTTTACGGGCGTCTCTTTGGGCAAGCGCATTTTGCGGGCGGAGACGGCGGCGATCGCGCTTCTGTCCGTCGTCATGTACGAAGCGGGGGAACTCAGATGAAGGCATGTGTGTTCACCCTCGGGTGCAAGCTGAACGAAGTGGAGAGCGCCTCTTTGATGAGGGGGCTCGAAGAGCGCGGCTACGAGGTGACGGACGAGCTCGGCTATGCCGATCTGTACCTCCTCAACACCTGCGCGGTGACGGCGGAGGCGGAGCGCAAGTCCCGTCAGGCGGTCGCGCGTATGCGCAAATATAACCCCAACGCCCCTGTGGTGGTATGTGGTTGCGCATCCGAACAGAACGCGGAGGCCTTTCTCGAAAAAGAGGGGGTCGTCCTCGTTCTCGGCGCGCAAAACAAGGGCAAAGTGCTAAACGTATTGCAAAATAGGGGCATTTTCCGCGAAACGGAGCAGGTTTTCTGCGAACTTCCTTCCCCCAAACAAACCAAGACCCGCGCCTTTTTGCGCATCCAGGACGGCTGCAACCGCTTCTGCTCCTATTGCCTCATTCCCTATCTTCGCGGCAGGACCCGTTCGCGGAGCGCGGAGAGCGTTTTGCGCGAAGCCGAAAATTGCGGTGCAAGGGAGATCGTGCTCACGGGCATCGACGTCTCCTCCTACCGCGACGGCGACATCGGTTTGGGCGAATTGTTGCTTTTATTGAAAGACGTCCCCGCGCGCATCCGTCTGGGCTCCCTCGAGGAGGGGATCGTCGACGAAAAATTCCTTTTGCAGATGAGGGAGGCGGGCAACGTCGCGCCGCACTTCCACCTGTCGTTGCAGAGCGGCTCCTCGGCGGTGCTCAAAGCCATGAACCGCCGCTACACGCGGGAAGAATATCTTGCCTGTTGCAAAAAAATTTACGAATTCTTTCCGGACGCCGCCATCACGACGGACATCATCGTCGGCTTCCCCACCGAAACGGAGGAGGACTTCAAGGAGAGCCTTTCCATCATCGGCGAAGCGGGGTTTGCGCGGGTGCACTGTTTTCCCTTCTCCTCCCGCCCGGGAACGGCGGCGGCAAAGAAGAAGGACCTGTCCGCCTCTGTCAAAAAGGAGCGCATGGCGCGCATCACAGAGGCCGCAAAACGCGCCGAAATCGCATACGTATCGCGTTTTTTGGGGACGGAGCGCACTGTTCTCTTTGAAGAAGAAGGCGGATACAGCGAGAATTATATCCGCATATATGCAAACGGCGCAAAAGAGGGGACGCTTGCCCGCGTCAAACTTGTGAATTTATATCGAGACGGCGCATTTGCCGAGATCACGGAGGAAATCAAATGAACGACTGTATTTTTTGTAAGATCATCGCGGGGGAGATCCCTTCGGCAAAGGTGTATGAGGACGACGAGATCGTCATCTTCAAGGACATTTCGCCCGTTGCGAAAATTCATCTTCTCTGCGTGCCCAAGGAGCATTTCGCCTATCTGAGCGAAATGAACGCCGCACGCGCCGACCTATTGGGGAGAACGCTTGAAAAAATCGGAAAGATGAAGGACCGTCTCGGGCTGAGCGAGGGGTACCGTCTCGTCATCAACCAAGGGGAGAACGCGGGGCAGACGGTGCACCATTTGCACATTCACATTCTCGGCGGCGAACCCCTCCCCTGGGGGAAGTAATTTTAATCGGGAGCGCAGTGGATCCTTGGCACCCCTTTTAGGGGGCATTGTTGGTTAACCCCTTGGCTCCCCTTGTAGGGGAGCTGTCACCGCAGGTGACTGAAGGGTTCTCCGAGAGCCTATTAAAACCCTTTCCCCCGCTTCGCGGGTACTTTCCCTAAAAGGGACAGCAAGAGGAAAGAGAAACCCCCTCAATTGGAGGGGGACTAAGGGGGTGGGCAACATTCTTAAATGTCATTTCGAGCTTGTCGAGAAATCTCTACCTTATTACAACAATGTGAGATTTCTCCACGCGCTACGCTTGGTCGAAATGACATAATCAGAACAGTAAGGGAGAACGGAACGCCGTTCTAAATTACGTCACCCTGAGCTCCGTCGAAGGGTGTCCGCATTATAATAAGGACATGTTAACTTCGCCTTGTGGCTCGTGCCGCGCTTAGAGAAACAGAACAGCGCGCGGGGCGAATCCACTGCGTTCCGCTCAACATGACGTGATTTAGAACACGCCCCACCCCCCTACCCCCTCCCACGGAGGGGGCATGTAAGCGGCACTTCCACGGAAGGAGCGAACCCCGCTCTCAACGGAACCCCCTCCATTGGAGGGGGATTAAGGGGGTGGGCTTACTAAACCTACACATTTCTAAAACAAAACGCCGCGCCGCCGAAATTTTCGGCGGCGCGGCGTTTATGATTATTTTTTGTTGAGGAATTTCTGTATTTCGCTTAGCCTGTTTCTCACTTCCTCCAACTCATCTATCACGGCGGTCGTGTCTTTTAAGTCGCGCTCGCTCACGCCGAGCAGATAATCGCAGGTGACGCCGAAAAATTCGGCAAGACGAATGATCGCATAGCTGTCGGGCAAGGTCTTTCCCGTTTCGTAGTTGGAAAGGGATCGCTGGTCAATTCCTGTCGCATGAGCCACGTCAATTTGTCGCAAATCTCTATCTTCTCGCAGTTCTTTTATTCGGTTCTTAGAAATTTCTTTCCCCATAAACTATATTTTACTATAAATTTTCTATTTTATATTGACAAACCAAAAATCTGCAATTATAATATCATCATACCAGAATATTAGTAAAGAGGAGCAAAAAAATGGAAGAACGGTCGAAGGAAGAAATTTTAAGCGATTTATACGCGATTCGCGCGACAATGTCACTTGTGTCGCAAAAAACGGACGTGACGCGGCGCGAAGAACGCAAAATTGCCTCAAGTAACGACAAGATCAAAAGCTCTGACATTGCAATCGTAAAGCATAGGGCTGAGAGTATGCAGGAAGCCGAAAAACAATACGGGGTTGCGACCCGTCTGCGTGAAATCGAAAAGAGAATGGAGCCTTTAGGGCGAGAAATTGCAGAAAAGGAAAAACCGATAAGAGATGCGAAGGAAAACATTTCAAACAATCGAAGATCTTGGGATGAGGAATATACGAGAAAATCCCCGCTGATTATTTGCTTTATTATCTTCGGAATTTTTCTCAGCCTTGCAATGACTTTTTTGGTAATGCGGTTGGCTCTTGAGTTGCCCTACAGCAAAGCGATTCCCTTTGGAATATTAAGCGGTTGTGGTATTTCGTTTGTAATTACGGGTGTATATGCTTTGATAAGACAAACGAAGAAACTCAAGTGGCAACAATATTGGAATGACAGATATTTGCAAAATGTCACAGAACGTATGAACAACTTACAACCGCTTAGAGACGAATTGGAGAAATTGGAACAGGAAAAAAAGCAGTTACTGCTTTTACAAAGGAAAGGGGAAATTTATTTCGACGACGAAGCTGTTGAGAAGATGCGAGAAGCACAAAGACAATACGCGGAGGATCTTATTCCGTCTAAAAAAACAGAAATGCAAGCTATAGTCGTGAGACAACTAAAAATCGTTCAACTCGCCAAAGAATCGCAAGAAATCATCAACAACGCGCAAAAACTCTATCCCGTCATCGATTTCCGCGATTGGGAGAACGTCGATCTTATCATTTTTTATTACGAAACAGGGCGCGCCGACACCATGAAGGAAGCCCTGCAACAGGTAGACCGTCAACGGCAAAACGAGGTGCTTATCGAAGCAGTCGGAATGGCGACGAAGATGATCGCAAAAACCATTCAACGATCGGTCGGCGCGTTGGAGCAAACACTCGATAATTCTTTCAGAAAACTTTCGGTACAACTCGAATTTCAACATCAAGAATCTTTGGAAGAAAACGCAAGGCTCGGCGAAAAACTCGAAGCGCAGAATGAACGGTTGGCGAAGTTAAACGAACAGACGGAAGAATTGCGCCTTTCCGCAGAGGCGCAGGCAAGGGTGCAGGCGGCAAACCAAGCGATGACAAATGCCCTGCTTGCAAAGATCAATGTATCGAGCACGCAACTTGCCCAAGATATGGACAAGCAGATGAAACTCGTCCACCACATTCCTGTATAAAATTTCAAAAACGTGTCAAACATCCTCTCGAATTCCCGAGGGGGTGTTTTTTCATGAGACGATTTTTCGGGGTGGTAGGCAATCTGCTGTGCGTTGCGCTCGTTGCGGCGTGCGCGTTCTTTCTCTTTGCGGTTTTGCACTCTCCCATGCTCAAAGAGGGCGAGAACCACACCTTTTATTTGGGGGAAAGTTCCTCCGCGCCCGCAGTTTCCGCTAAGGCTCCGCTTGCAAAGCTGTTTTTGGGGGACGTGAAGGGGGAGAGCGCGGTCTATCGGGGCGACCGCTACACAGAATTTTCGCAAAAATTCGGAGCAAAACTTCTCTTCACCGAACAAGTTGACGGCGCAACGAGTTACTATCTCTACTCCCCCGCACTCGGCGGCGGCGTTTCTCTCAAAGGGGAAAAGGTCAATTTGCAGATCGCAGTCGGCGGCGGACAGACGGTCGTGGGCACCCCGCTCATCTTCGGCAGTTGGTAAAATTTTCCAAACGGTAGGTATAAAGGGCGGCTCTGCCGTCAATCATCTACATAAATTTTCGGAGGATTCCCATGAAAGAAAAGGAAAATACCGTACCTACCTCAAGAAAAAAGAGAATTATCTATTCCATTGTGCTTGCGGTCTGCGCGATCCTTCTTGTCACGGCGATCGTGCTTACCGCCTACTTCGTGACAAACAGCGGACGTGAAGTGGTGGAGAACCCGCCCATCGATAGCGGAGATCCCCCCGCAAGCGGCGAACAGGACCCTCCCACGAGTGGCGAACAGGACCCTCCTACAGGCGGCGAAACTCCCCCTGTTGACGATGAGCCCACGGGCGGCGAAACTCCTCCCGTAGACGACAAGCCCACGGACGGCGAGAAGGTGGCGTTCGTTTCCCCGCTCGAAAACGTCAAGACATGTTCGGTGGAGTACTTCAAGATCTATCAGAACACCACCCTCGACAAGTGGTATTACCACAAGGCGGTGGACTATTCCGCTCCCGCAGGCACCGAAGTAAGGGCGATGGCGGACGGCGAGGTGATCTCCGTCAGCATCTCCGAGCGGCTCGGCAATCTCATCGTGGTACAGCATGAAAACGGCGTTCAAAGCACCTACCGCTTTGTGGAACCCGTCGACTCTCTCAAGGAGGGAGACACGGTGAAGCAGGGAGAGGTGATCGCCAAGGTGGCGGAGGCATACGGCACCGAGGCGAACGACGGCACCCATCTTCACCTCGAAATGACGCTCAACGGCAAGTCGGTGGACCCGACGGACTATATCGACGTCACGCTCGAGGAGAAGTAAAGACGTAAAGAGCGCATCCCCCGCGCTCTTTTTTTGTGAAATTTTTTTCCTGCGGCGGGAAAAGGCTTGCGAAACTTGCATTTCTCGGAAGAAAATGGTATAATCATAGCACAAAACAAAGAAAACGGTCGGTTCATGCCGACTGACGGAGAATCATGCCCAAGCAAAAAAAGGAAATCAAACCCATCGGCGTCACGCTCGAACCGCCGGGATATGTGGGATATTCGGATTGTCTCCTCCAAACGCCGCTCAAGGTGCACATCGACAACCGCGACGGCGAGGCCCACGAACTCAAGATCGCCCTATACGGGGAGGAAGGACTGCTCATTCCCTATGAGGGGGACTGCGTTGCTCCCTTCGAGAGCAGGGTGGAACACGTCGCAAGCGGCGTGTTTTCGCCCGTCTTTCTCGTGGAGAACAAACTTCCCTGCACGCTTACCGTCACCGCCGCCGTCTCCATGGAGGGAAAGGAGGTTTGCCGCGACAGCCGCACTTTGACCGCTCTTCCCTTCGATTGGTGGGAGGGGCTCGGGGGGAACCCCGAACGTCTCGCCGCCTTTGTGCGCCCCCGCCTATCCGACTGCGGGCGGATGCTCGAAGAGGCGGGCAGGCGGCTTCGCAAATGGACGTCGAGCGCGGACGTGTACGGCTACACGGGCGCGGACAAAAACGCCGTCCGCATGACCTCCGCCGCGATCTTCGCCGCCGTGAAAGCGCTCAACATCGAGCGGGAACCCTGCGATCTTACCCGCCCCGTGCGCGCCTTTTCGGAGGAGCTCGTCCGCGGCAGGAAGGGGAGCGCGCTCGAAGTCGCTCTCTTTGTCGCGGCCTGCCTCGAAGGGGCGAAACTCAACCCCGTCATCGCCGTCGGAAAGGGGGGCGTGGGCGTCGGCGTGTGGCTGTATAACAGCTGTTTCCTCGACACCGTCACGGACGACGCGGAGATCGTCGGCAAATATATCTCGGACGGCATCAACAACCTCAGCTTTTTCGACGCAGACGACCTCTTCGCCGACAAGAGCGTGAACTTCACCACCGCCGAAAAGCACTTTGCGCAGTCGGTGAACGATTACGAATATTTCATCGACGTCAAGCGTTGCCGCATGGCGGGCATTCCCGTGCTCCCCTTGCGGGAATACGGGCTAAAAGGGCTCGAACTCATCGGGCACGACGAGATGTCCCCCGAGTCCGCTCCCGCCCCTTTGCGCGAACTCAAGAGCGCGGGCATCGAGGGGAAACTCACCAAGAACAAAATCTGGGAGAGGCGGCTCCTCGACCTTACCAACCGCAACGCCCTCCTCAACTTCAACGGGCGGGGGAGCCTCAAAGTCCGCTCGGACGACGCCGACGGATTGTATGCGACCCTTCTCTCATCGGAGGGGATGAAACTCGTCTCGGGGGAGAACGGCGGGGCGATCACGGCGGCGGAGCGGCAGCTTCTTGCCCTCGAACAGCAAAAGGGACTGCTCCGCGTCTCGCCCGCAAAGGGGGAGGAACTTTCGGAGGCCGCCCGCCTTCTGCAACGCAAGAACCGCGAGGCGGACGAGGAATCGGGCGCGAAAATTCTCTATCTTGCCCTCGGCTTCCTCGAATACGTCTCCAAAGAGGACGCAAAGCCCAAGCGCGCGCCCCTCGTGCTCGTCCCCGTGGACATCGCGCGGGCAAAGGGCAACGAAGATTTCTCGGTGCACATCGCCGAGGGGGAATACTTTGTCAACAGCACCCTCCTCGAATTTCTCAAACAGGAATTCAACATCGACGTGCGGGGGCTTGGCGGCGACGTCTCCGCGCTCAAGATGAGCGAAATTTTCGCCATGGTGCTTGCCGAAACGGCGGGCATGAAGGGCTGGCGGGTGGTCAAGGACATCTACATCGCCGTCTTTTCCTTCCGCCGCTACCTCATGTGGAACGACCTCCATTCCCGCTTCGAGGACCTCAAAAAGAACGCCATCGTCTCCGCGCTCCTCGAAAACCGCATGGAAAAGCAGGTGTACGCTCCCCCCAAAGAGGAGGACGAGGGGGAGGGCGCGCTCATTCCTCTGCCCGCGGACAGTTCCCAATATTCGGCGGTCGCGCTCTCCCGTGCAGGCGTGAGTTTCGTCCTGCACGGCCCTCCCGGCACGGGCAAGAGCCAGACGATCACGAACATCATCGCAAACGCCCTCGAGGACGGCAAGCGGGTGCTCTTTGTCGCCGAGAAGAAGGCGGCGCTCGACGTCGTCAAGAAGCGGCTCGACGCGATCGGGGTGGGGGACTTCTGCCTCGAGCTCCACGCGGGCAAGGCGGATAAGGCGGACGCCCTCAAAAAACTCGAGGACACCCTCGTGCTTCCCGCGGCGGAAGAGGAGGGGAGTTTTGCGGCGCGCGCGGAGGAGATCAAACATCTTACCGCCGAACTCAAAGCGCCCATGCTCGCCCTCCACAAGAAGAGACGGCTCGGCATCTCGGTGTACGAGGGGATCCTGCTCTACCTCAAAAACAAGGACGCCCCCGACGTTCTCGACATCGGAAGCGCCTTTTACGACACTTTGAGCGAACAAAAACTCGCCGACTGCAAGAACCGCATCCTCTCTGCGGCGGCGGCCGCCAAGGAGTGCGGCGGGGTGGTGAATTCCCCCTTCGAGAACGTCAACCTTACCGAATACTCGCAGGGTCTGCGCGATAAACTCTACTGCGCCTCCGAGGTGCTCATCGCGGAGATCAGGCACCTCAAGTCCTTTTTGGGGCTCTTCCTCGAATTCTACCGCCAAAAACTCTCCACCGTCACCCGCAAAAAGCTCGAAAATCTCTGCACGCTTGCGCGGAACTTTTCGGCGGATATTTACGCAAAATACTTCGCCTCCGTCTCGGAGGAGGAGTTCTATGTCTTTTATCATTCCAACCGCAGGCTGGACGAGCGGTTCCACTTCTACAACAGCCACTTTAAGGCGTTCGTCGACCTCGGCAAGAACTATTCCGAGGTCAAAGACGCGCTCGAAAACGGCGGCTACAAGAGGAGCAAGGCGGCGACGGCGGCGGCAAAGCGGCTCTCCCGCGTCGCGCTCCATCCCCTTACCGAGGAGGACATCACCAAATTCTTGCAGACGCTCGTGGACATCCGCGAAGCCACGGACAGGGTCAAGAGCGTCTCGCTTTCCAAAAACTTCCTCGACCGCGGCGGGGACATCGTGTTCAAAAAGAGGAGCGAATTCCTCGGCGATCTGTATGCCCTGCATGACCTCTGCGCCTCCACCTTCCTCGATTACGACCCCGACACCTTCAACGGCATGTGCCTCAGGGCGCAGAACGGGTACACAAAACCGGTGCTCGAAGGGTATTTGAAGGCGGCGGACGCCTTTTCCCGCGCCCTCGACAGCTTCCTTACCGTCACGCGGGCGGACCGCAACAAGCTCCCCGAAGAGGACATCTTGGACGAATTTTCGTCGAAGGCGAGCGCCCTCATCGACAACGTGGATATGCTCTCGAATTGGTGCATGTACAAGCGCACGGAGGAGGAACTCAAATCGCTTGGGTGCAACTTCGTCACCGAGGCGCTCGAGAGCGGCAAACTTACCACGGAGAACATTTTAAGCGGATTCGAAAAGAACGTCTATAAAAATTTCCTCGAGATCAACATTCCCGCCGACCCCGAACTCTCCCGCATGACGGTGGGCTCTTTGGAGGACACGGTGGAAAAATTCCGCCTCGCGTGGGAAGATTTCACCCGCGATACCCGCGAAAAGATCAGGGGCGACCTCATCTCCCGCTTGCCCGCGGAGGACGGCGAGGGGAGCCTCTCTGTCGAAGTTTCCACCTTCCGCCGCCTTGTCAAGAGCAACCTGAGGGGAGTGGGCCTGAGGGGGCTCTTTGCCGAGATCCCCAACCTTCTCGGCGTTCTCGCGCCCTGTATGCTCATGAGCCCCACCACGGTGGCGCAATATTTGAAGCCGCAGGCCGACCTTTTCGACCTCGTCATCTTCGACGAGGCCTCGCAGATGACGACGGCGGAGGCGGTGGGAGCGATCGCCCGCGCCAAGTCGGCGATCGTCGTCGGCGACCCCCGCCAGCTCCCGCCCACCTCCTTCTTCCGCACGGGCTATGTGGATGAGGAAAACCTCGAAAACGAGGACCTTGAGAGCATTCTCGACGACTGTCTCGCCCTCGGTATGCCCGAACGCCACCTCATCTGGCACTATCGGAGCAAGCACGAGAGCCTCATCGCCTTTTCCAACAGCATGTATTACGACAACAGGCTGTGCACCTTCCCCTCCCCCGACGCGGACAGCAAAGTGCGCCTCGCCCTTACCGAGGGGACGTATGACCGCGGCTTTACCAAGTGCAACAAAAAGGAGGCGGAGGCGCTCGTTTCGGAGGTGGTGCGGCGGCTCAAAGATCCCGTCCTTCGCCGTTCGAGCATGGGCGTCGTCACCTTCTCGAGCGCACAGCAGAACTTCATCGAACGCCTTTTGCAAAAGGCGATCGTCTCGGAAAAGCTCGAAGGGTACGCCTTCGACGGCGAGGAGCCCCTCTTTGTCAAGAACCTCGAAAACGTGCAGGGGGACGAGCGGGACGTCATTCTCTTCTCCGTCTGTTACGGGCCCGACCCCTCGGGGCGGCTCTCTCTCAACTTCGGTCCCCTCAACCAGACGGGCGGCTGGCGGCGGCTCAACGTCGCCGTATCCCGCGCCCGCGAGGAGATGATCGTCTATTCCTCGATGACTTCGGGCATGATCGACCTCTCCAAGACCTCCGCAAAGGGGGTGGCGGGGTTAAAGGCCTTCCTCGAATTTGCCGAAAAGGGGAGAACGACGCTCGCCGTCAGATCGGGCGCGGTCAAGGAGGGCGCGGGCGTCGGAAAGTACCTCGCCGCCGAACTCGAGGACTATGGCTACCGTTGCCGCGTCGACGTGGGCGCCTCCGACTTCAAGATCGACGTCGCCGTGCTCGACCCCAAGGACCCGCACAAATATCTCCTTGCCGTCCTCTTCGACGGCGCGGAGAAGTTCTCCGTAAAGGACAGAAATATCCTGCAGGTGCAGACTTTGAAGCGCACGAATTGGAACGTGCTTCGGGTCAACTGCGTCAACTATTACAACAACCCCAAGCGGGAGATAAAGCGGATCAAGGAGTTCCTCGACAGGCTTACGGGAGCCGAAAAGAAGAGCGGGAACGCCCTCTCCTCCTATCTCAAACCCTACCGCGCCGTCAAGGCGGGGGCGGCGGAGCCCGCTTCCTTTATCACGAGCGGCGAAAACGACAGGGCGATCCTCTCCCGCCTCAAAGAGATCGTCACCTTGGAGGAGCCCATCTCCCGCGCCTTCCTCAAAAAGAGGTGCCTTGCGACCTTCGGCGTCGCCAAGGCGGGGGCGCGCGTCTTTGCAAAACTCGATATGCTCATCGACGCCTGCGCCTTCCGCAAGGAGCGTGTGGGCGGCACAGATTATTTCTATAAGACCGACCGCGCCATCGGGCTCGGGCGGTTCCGCACCGACGAGAGCGGGCTGAGGGGGGAGGAGGACTTCACCCCCTTCGAGATCGTCTCCCTCATCAAGGGGTTGCTCGAGGAGAAGGTGAGCCTCTATCTCGACGAACTCTGCGGCGTGCTTGCGGGCTATTGCCGCGTGCGCCCGAGCGAAAAGTTCACGGCGTTCGTCGCAGGCTGTATCGCTTACGGGGAGCAGAAGGGGGCGTTGGTGCGCTCGGTGTCCGACCGCATCACCCTCGCTTAAAAGGGGGTTTCACAGAGGAAAAAAGCCATGGAAGAGGAGAAGCGAAAGAGAAAAAATCTCGTCAATTTCCGTCCCGTCCTTTTCTGCGCGTTCGGGCTTGCCTTCGGGATCTTTCTCTATGGCAAAATAAAATTCGGGGGGCTCGCTCCCTCCGATTTTCTCTTCCTCGCCCTCTTTTTCGTCTGCGCCCTTTACCCTTTGGGAAAGAGGCGCACCGCCGCGCTTCTTCTTTCCGTCCTTCTCTTTGCGGGAGCGGGCGCGCTTGCGCTCCACCTGTACACGTCGGCGTTCACGTCCGCCCTTCCCGCGGGGGAATACCGCCTCATGGGCACGGTGGAAACGGTCTCCGTGCACAAAACGTACACCGTCGTCATCTTGAATGATTTGAGCTTCGACGGCGAAGAGGAGAGCGGAAAGTGCCGCGTCATCTTGGGCAACGACGAGTGCCGCCCCGCCGACATTCTCCTTCTCGACGCCAAGGTGAAGGCGGCGGAGCTTGACGATTTCAAGGACGACGCATACACGCAGAACAACTTTGCGAAGAATATCCGCTACACGGCGTCCGTCGATAAAATGGAGAAGATCGGGCGGTCGAAGAACCCCTTCCTTCTTTTGAACGCCGCCCTATACGACAGTCTGCACGCCCACATGGGGAGGGAGGAGGCGGATCTTGCCTTTGCCCTGCTTACGGGGAATTCGGGGTGTATCGACGAGGAGGTGTCCGAGATCGTGCGGCAGGGCGGCGTCGCCCACATCTTCGCCGTTTCGGGACTTCACATCGGCATTCTCTATGCCGCGGCTTACGCCTTATTTCCCTTCCTCAAAAAATACCGCTTCCTGCCGCCCCTTCTTTTGTGCCTTTTCTATTGCGGACTGTGCAATTTCACTGTCTCCTCGGTGCGCGCCCTCATCATGTGCGCCGTGCTCGGCACGACGCGCTCCTTCGGCAAGAAGTACGACTTCCTCGAATCTATTTCCCTCGCCGCCCTCATCACCCTCCTCTTTCTGCCCCAGCAGTGGTTTGCGGCGGGAATGCGGCTCTCCTATGGCGCGTGTCTCGGACTTGCCCTGCTCTCCCCGCCCCTTACCTATTTCTTCAAACGCATCAAATTTCCCCGCTTTCTTGCGGAGTACCTCTCGGCGGCGCTTGCCGTGCAGATCTTCACCCTGCCCGTCATGCTCGAATCGTTCGGCTATGTCTCTGCGCTCGCCCTTCTTTTCAACTTCTTCCTTCTGCCCGTTCTGCCCGTCCTCTTTTTGGGGACCCTCCTTTGCGCCGTCCTCGCCCTCGTCATTCCGCCCGCCGCGTCCTTTTTTCTCCTCTTTCCCGAGGGAATGTTCTCGGCGTTTTTATACGTTCTTACGGTGGTGGACGTCACCCTGCTTGTCACGGGCTTTTCGCTCGGGGCGGGGAGCGCCGTCTTTTTCACGGGGTGCGCCGCGCTTTCGGGCAGGGTCCGCCTCTCTGTAAAGGGCAAAGCGGTCATCGCCGCCGCACTGTCGGTGCTGTTGGTGTTTGCCTCCCTCCTTCAAAATACCGTGTTCACGGGGTGCAGGATCGACGCCTTCTCCCGCGACGGAGACACCGTTGTTCTCGTGCGCACTTCAAAGGAGAGCGTCCTTCTCATCGACGGCGAAATTTCCCTCGGCGAATGCGAGGACTTTTTGCACCGCACCTATGGCGGAACGCTCAACGCCGTCTTTGTGCTCTCCGAGGACGAAGTGGCGGGGGCGAACGTTGCGGCGTTTCTTCCCGCAGAAAAGGTGTGCCTCTTCGAAGAGTGCGAAACGGGGCTTAGCCGCGCGCCCCTTCTCTTCGGGCAGACGTTTACGGCGGGCAGTCTTTCTTTCCGTTTCGAGACATCCTTCAAACTCGTCATGTTTGCGGAGGGCTGTGCGGTGGAGTTCGATTTCGAGGAGGGGGAAGCGCTCGGAGCCGACCTCTTTGTGGGCGAAACGGAGGGCGCGAAACGCTTGAATTATTCTCTGAGAAATGGTACAATAAAGACGTTATGAAATTTACCCAGCTTGCCAAAAGTTTAGAGGAGGGGATAGCCCCCGTCTATCTCGTCGAGGGAGAGGAGAGTTATTTCCGCGACCATGCGGTGGAGAGCATCCGCGCCGCGTGCAACATTTCCCAGCCCCTCTTAAACGACATGCGGTTCGAGGGGGAGACGCTCAAGGGGGACAAACTCTCCGCCTTCCGCGACGGACTGTATTCTTTTCCCCTCTTCGACGAAAAGCGGCTCGTGCGCGTGTATGAGTTCTATCCCTCCGAGCGGGAGTGGGAGCAACTGCAAAAGTATATCGATGCCCCCTGCCCCTCCACCGTACTCGTCATCGTCAACGGCGGGAAGAAGGGGACGGACCTCAAAAAGAAGAAGGGGCTCGCGTATGTGGACTGTTCGCGGGCGGACAGGGATACGCTCTCCCGCTGGCTCTTTCATCTCATGAAAAAGAGCGGGCTCGTGCCCGACGGCGACGCCATGGAACTCATGGTAAAGTTCTGCGCGCAGGACGCCGCCCGCATGAAGAAGGAGACCGAAAAGTTGCGCCTTCTGCTCGGCGAGGGGGGAAGAGTCACCTGCGCCGCCGTGGAAGAGTATATTGCAAAGGACGCCGAATATAAAATTTTCGAACTTACGCAGGCGGCGTCCAAGGGGAACTATACGCTGTTTTCGGAGATCTTGTCCGACCTCATGCAAAAGGGGTTCGACGAAAACGCCGTGCTCTCTTCGCTTACCTCCCATTTCAAGACCCTTCTCGAAGTTTCGCGGGTACGGGGAACGGAGGAGGCGGTCGGCAAGAAACTCGGGATGCACCCCTATTCGGTGCGGGCAAACAGGGAAGTTGCGCGCCGTTTGGGGGAAAAACGGACGGAGGAACTCTACCGCGCCCTCTACTCGTTCACCGCGCAAATGCGGGGCGGGATGTACTTAAAAACGGGAGCAATGCAGGCGGCGATCGCAAAAATCTTCTTTTCGGAGGCAAAATAGCCGCAAAAAGAGGCAAAAATACTTTTCTTTTTTGCAAACGGAAGTTATAATAAGGGAGAGAAAACGCCAAAATCAACAGGAGTGCGCCATGGCAAACGTCTGGGAAAATATCGAGAATGTGTTTTTGAAGTTCGGCGAGAATTGGCTCGCTTATTTCGCCGAGGGGATCTTTTTGTTCCTCCTCATCTACTATGTGTTCCACACGCTCCGGGCGAACAACGCAAAACAGCTCATCGGCATCTATGTCGCGCTCATCGTCGTCATGGGGGTCGTCTGCCTCATCTCGCAAAAACTCGACAGCACCGTATTCCTCGTCTTTTTGATGATCCTGTCCCTCTTCTTCCTCCTTCTCTTTAGCCAGGAGATAAAGCGCTCCGTCTGGACGGGCAAGCGCATGGGGGAGACGAAGGGAGAAATGACGGCAAAGAGCGCCGTCGCCGCCCGCGCGGAGGAATACATCGCCTCCATCGTGCGCGCGGTGCAGAACCTCTCCAAAAACAACACGGGCGCGCTCATCGTCCTCTCCAACGGCAATCTGCCCAAGGAGATCGTCGACAGCGGCGTAAAACTCGGGGCGAATATCTCCAACCAGCTCATCGAGGGCATCTTCATCAACAAGGCGCCCCTGCACGACGGCGCGATGATCATTTACGGCGATAAGATCCAGGCGGCGGGCTGCTTTTTGCCCCTCACCCAGCGCGATTTCCCCAAGGACTTCGGCACCCGCCACAGAGCGGGCATCGGCGTCACGGAGGTCGCGGACGTCTCCACGATCATCGTATCCGAAGAGACGGGCATCGTGTCGGTTGTCAAGCGGGGGGACATCACCCGCTATGCCGATTCCGAACTTCTGAAGAAATTTTTGCGCGAATACTATTGGAAAGAATTTAACGCGGAGGGCAAGAAGGCATGAAAGTTCTCGAATTTTTCAAGAAGGCGTTTACCCAAAACATCCCTCTCAAACTTGCGGCGCTCGCGCTTACCGTGGCGGTCGTCATCATCATCAACGCGCTATGAGAAGTTGCGTCCGCGTCCCGCGGCTGTTCGTTCCCAAAGATCACGAGCTCTGGGTCGCGCCCGCCTGCGATGCGCCCGCCGACCTCTGGCAGCCGCTTGAAGGGGAGGGGAACATCACCGCGCGCGATTGTATCATTCCCGACTTTTTGCGGGGAGGAGCCGAAGAGGCGCAGATTGAAAAAATGCGGGAAAATATGTATGCCGCGCTTGAAAAGGGAGAGATCGAACGGCTCGAGCGCGGCTTTCTGCTTGTCACGCGGGAGACGTCTTACGGCGAGAGGAAGGGGCTCCTTGCGTGCGTCGACCTCGAGGAATTTTCCCCCGAGGGAGGCGGCGCGGTCCGTCTCTCCACCGAGACCGACCCCGCGCTCGTTGCGTGGCGCGCCCGTTGCAGAGAGAGTTCCGTGCTCGAATTCCCGCACACCGTGCTCTGCTATAAAGATAAGCGCGACCGTCTCATGCGCGACCTTGAAGAGGAGGAACTCGCGCCCGTTTACGATTTTCACACCCCCCTTCTGTCCGTGAAAGGGGAGTTTGTGTACGATTTCTTCGCCGAGGAAGTCTTGCACGAACTCATGAAATATGCCGACCCCTGTTTCGGCGTGCTCGACGGGAACCATTCCCTCGCCGCCGCAAAATTACATTGGGAGAGGGTCAAGGAAAAAATTTCGGCGGGAGAGGCCAAAAACCACCCCGCGCGCTTTACGCTTGCGGAGTTCGTCAATCTTTGCGATCCTGCCGTGCGCCCCGTGTACGCGGAGAGCGGCGCGCCCGTAAAGAAGGACGATCTTCTCGCCCTGTTCAAATCCAACAAAAAACTGCCCGCAAAGAGCCTCCTTCTCGGCAACGTGCGGGAGCAGAGATGCTGTCTCGAAGGAAGAGAGATCTCCTATGATTAAAGTATGTAAATTCGGGGGCACGTCCATGTCGGACGGCACCAATTTCCGTCGCGTTGCCGACATCTTCGCCGCCGATCCCGCGCGGCGGTATCTCGTCGTCTCCGCGCCGGGCAAGCGGTTCGGCGGGGACGTCAAAGTCACCGACCTCTTATATGAGACCCACCGCGCCCTTGTAAGCGGCGCCCCCCTTACCCCCTTTTGCAAGGTGCGGGAACGCTTTTCGGGCATCGTGCGGGAACTCGGGCTCTCTTTCGACATCGAGAGTATTTTATCTCAGACCGAGGAGGCGATCGTGCGCGAGAAGAGCGAAGAGTTCACCGCCTCCCGCGGGGAATATCTTGCGGGGGTCGTCATGGCGGCGCTCATCGGGATCCCCTTCATCGACGCAAAGGACGTCGTGCGCTTCGGAAGAGACGGCAGGCTGGACAACGAGAGGACGTTTGCCCTTACCGCAGAAGCGCTCAGAGGAAAGAAGCGGGCGGTCGTCTCGGGCTTTTACGGCGCAGACGAAGAGGGCCATATCCGCACCTTCTCGCGCGGCGGGAGCGACGTCTCGGGCGCGATCGTGGCGCGCGCCGTGGGCGCGGACCTCTATGAGAATTGGACGGACGTCAGCGGCTTTTTCGCCTGTGATCCCCGCATTGTAGACAGCCCCGCCCGCATCGAAACGCTCTCCTACCGCGAACTGAGGGAGCTTTCTTACATGGGGGCGAACGTTCTGCACAGCGAGAGCATCTTCCCCGTGCGCGAGGCGAATATCCCCATTCTCATCAAAAATACCTTCCGTCCCGAGGACGCGGGCACCCGTATCATGCCCGCCGCAGGCTACATTCCCTCGTCGCGCCCCGTCACGGGCATTGCGGGCAAGAAGAACTTCGCGGTCGTCTTTATCGAAAAATCGCTCATGAACGCCGAGATCGGCTTTGCCCGCCGCATCCTCTCCGTGCTCGAGAGGCACCACGTCAGTTTCGAACACATGCCCTCGGGCATCGACACCATCTCCTTTGTCATCGACGAGGCGGAACTTCCCGACGGAATGCTCGAAAAGATCACGCGGGAGATCTGCGAGGAGGTGCGCCCCGACCAGTGCAAGACCCTTACCGACATCGCCCTGCTTGCGGTCGTGGGGCACGGCATGAGCAAAAACGTGGGTACTTCGGCGCGCCTTTTCGACGCGATCGCCCGCGCGGGGGTCAACGTCCGCATGATCGACCAGGGCTCTTCCGAGCTCAACATCATCGTCGGCGTGGACAACGAGAATTACGAGCGCACCCTCCGCGCCGTGTACGAAGAATTTTTCAAGTAAAAAAGAAAAGCCCGCCGCGCAGGTGCGCGGCGGGCACAATTTTTTATTCCTTATTGTCGCTTAAAATGTCCGAACGGACGATGCGGTCGGAGATGCGCACAAACGTCCGCGCGTCCTCCTCGCCGATGATCCCGATCGCCGCCCGCGCAAGCGCGAGCGACTGTTCGTGCACTTTCAAAAACACGTCGAGGTTTTCCTTCACGGGGCGGACGAAGGTCGTGCGCTTGTCCTCTCCGTCGTACCGTTCGAGCAGGTTTTTGCGCACGAGCGAATCAATCGTGCGGTTCACGAGCGATTTGAGCATTCTCGTCTTTGCAACGATGCTCTTAAACGAAGTCAGTCTCTCGCCGTTTAGGTACTCGTGGTAGGCGATGTTCATCACGATCGCCTCGTTGTAGTTGAGCCCCTGCGTCATGCGGCTGTTTTTGAGTACCCCTGTCAGCGCCACCCATGCGGTAATGAGCGATTCATCCAATTCTTCCATATCTTTCCCCCGATTGTTGAACGCATTCATTATAGTTAATGGCATTCAAAATGTCAAGTGATTTCGTTGATTTTTCCCATTTGTTCTGCTATAATCGGTGGAAACAGACAAAAAATCACACAGTTATCAACATGTCAACAGTGGAGATGTGGATAACTTCGGCGTTTTACACAGCGTGTGGAAAGTCATACAGAGGTTTAACAATGTCGCAGTACGATCTGATGAAGTTATTTTCACAGTACGACGGGGAGATCTCCGAGTCCGATTTTACCCCCGAGGAGTTGGAGGAATATCTCAAATATGCCGAAAGGGAGGAGGCTCCTCTGTCTCCCCGCGAATGGAAGGCGCAGTACTTTGAATTTTACGACGACGTAAAGGATAAATCGCTCAAAAAGCAAGATTGGTAAAGATGTTTTTCAAGAGAGGGGTTTTGTGGGGCGGAAGGCGATGAGCCAGAATAAGAGCCACAGCGCGCCGATCCCCGCAAGGGAGAGGAGAGAGCGGTAGACAACACGGTTTCCCGCGCACAAAAAAAGCAGCAGGTCGAAGCCGGAGAGGGCATAAACCGCCGCAAAAACGCCGAACGCTATCAAAAAACCGCAACAGATGAGGGTGGTAAGTTTCATACAACGCAGTATGCGCATCCCTCATAAACCTATTCGCCCGTCGCTCTTTTCCGCCCCCCTCCCGAGGAGGGGGTTCCGTTATCTCGGGTTCGCTTGCCCCTCCTTAGGAGGGGGGGGTAGGGGCGGCAAACGGGCTTCTTCAAAGCGTCATGCTGAGCCGTTAATGTGCTTACGCAGTCCCGTTAGTAAGTCCGCGAAGGCATCTTGGTGCGTTTGGGTTTGGTTTTAATCGTACTTGGACGTAGCAAGATTCCCTCGGGGAATTGCCGTATCGAACTTCGTTATTTCCGTTACGGCTACTTCGTCGCTGGCGCTCCTCGTGCCGCCCTTAGAGAATAAGAACTGCGGGCGGGGCGGAATGACGCGCCCACACGCGGGTGTTTGCCCACCCCCTTAGTCCCCCTCCGGTGGAGGGGGTTCAGTCGGCGCGGGGTTTACGCCCCTTCATGGAGTTCCCTCTTTCTTGCCCCCTCCGTGGGAGGGGGTAGGGGGGTGGGGCGTGTTCTAAATCACGTGCGCGAGCAAAACCACGCTTTTGCGCTGCGCGACAACATTTGTTGCATACTTGCAACTTCTTGTCCGATGAAACGAATAAGAGGATAATTATAAGTTAAGGCGCAAACGCCAATTTCCTCACGGAAAAAGATTTTGCGCCAGCAAAAGATTTTTCGTGAACTTTTACCCGATATTTTCCAACACCAATCGGTCGAAATTCACTGTCTCCATAAAATCGGCGGGGCGGAACACGACATGGCGGAACTTCGCATAGTTGAAGATATGCGGTTTCAACAGTACGGGCGTGGGGACGTCGAGCGCGTCGCAGATCTCCGCAAGATAGCCGAAAAAATCGGCATAGGTAAACTTTTCCTCGCGCTCGTAAGTCGTCTGTTTTACAATGTGCCCGTCTTTCAACACTTTTGCCCAAATGCGGAACATGTCTCTATTATATAAAATTTTTGCCGAAAAAGCAAATGTATTTGACTTTCTTTTTCGGTTCGCCTAAAATAAAGAAAAAAAGGAGCGTTTCAAATGGAACATTTGGAGAGGGAGATTCTTGCCGCCCTGCAAAGCGACTGCCGCCGCACCGCGCAAGAGCTTTCGGTCATGCTCGGGGAGAGCGAGGAGAACGTGCGCCGCACGATCGCCGCAATGGAGAAGAGGGGGCTGATCGTAAAATACGCCGCCATCGTCAATCTCGACGAAGAGGAGGACGAGTGCGTGCAGGCGCTCATCGAGGTAAAAGTTTCGCCGCAGAGCGGTTCGGGTTTCGACGGGATCGCCGAGGAAATCGCCCAGCACGAGGAAGTCACGAGCTTGTATCTGATGAGCGGGGCTTACGATTTTGCGGTGGTCGTGGAATCCAATTCGATCAAGGGGGTGGCGCGGTTCATCTCCGAGCAGATCTCAACCTTCGACTGCGTGCTCTCCACGGCGACGCATTTCATTCTCAAAAAATATAAGATCGAGGGAGCCGCCACGAAAAAAATGCCCAAGAGCAGGCTCCCCATTCAACCGTGAGAGATTTTCTGTCTGAAAAAGTGCGGCGTATTCCCCCAAGCGGGATACGCAAATATTTCGATCTCGTGAACAGTATGGAGGGCGCGATCTCCCTCGGGGTAGGCGAGCCCGATTTCTGCACGCCTTGGGATGTGCGCAACGCGGGGATCCTTTCTCTGCGCAAGGGATATACGCAGTACACGGGCAATCGGGGCATGGATGAGCTGAGGGACCTTATCTCCCGCTATCTCGGCGAACGTTTCGGCGCCGAATATCCGCCCGGGCAAATTATCGTCACGGTGGGCGCAAGCGAGGGGATCGACCTTGCCCTGCGCGCAGTCTGCGATACGGGAGACGAGATCTTATTGCCCGATCCCGCATACGTCTCCTATGCTCCCATCGTCACGCTCTGCGGCGGGACGCCCGTCGGCGTTTCCTGCCGCGCGGAAGAAAATTTCGCCTTGACGCCGCAGGCGGTGGAAGAAAAGATCACCAAAAAGACGAAGGCGATCGTGCTTGCATATCCCAACAACCCGACGGGCGGCGTGATGACGAAGGAACAGCTTCTTGCCCTTGCGCCCGTTTTGATCAAACACGACCTGCTCGTCATCTCGGATGAAATTTACGCCGAGCTTACTTACGGTGCGCGGCACTGTTCGATCGCGTCTCTTCCGGGGATGGGGGAGCGCACCGTCCTTCTCGGCGGCTTTTCCAAATCCTTCGCCATGACGGGCTGGCGGATCGGCTTTGCCTGTGCGCCGAAAGAGATCGACGCCGCAATGTTGAAGATCCATCAATATACCACGCTCTGCGCGCCGCGCGTCTCCCAATATGCCGCGATCGCCGCGCTCAAGGGCGGGTTCGAGGACGGGTTTGCCTCGGTCGAGCAGATGCGCGCCGAATACGACAGGCGGCGGCGTTTTCTCGTGGAGGCGTTGCGGGCGGCGGGGCTGAGCTGTTTCGAACCACGCGGCGCTTTTTATGTCTTTCCCTCGGTAGAGGCAACGGGTCTTACGGGGGAGGAATTTGCGGACGCCTTGCTTGTCTCCGAAAAGGTTGCTGTCGTCCCGGGAAGCGCGTTCGGGGAATGCGGCAAATATCATATCCGTTGTTCTTATGCGACGGGGATGGGGGAGCTTGCCGAAGCGGTGGAACGGATCGCACGATTTCTCGGGAAAATTTCCCGAGATGTGGGCAACTGAGTTGACAAGAGGGTATAAAAAGGATATAATGAGGACAGGATCGTGAGGATACCGTGGTTTCCGCATTGAGGAGATCACGGTCGTCTTATAAAATCGCGCGCCGCAAAAAAGGCGCAAAGGGGTTCAAAAAGTATGGCTGAACAGTTTTACATGACGCAGGAAGGTTATGAGGCGGCAAAGAAGGAGCTCGAATATCTCCAGACGGTCAAGCGCAAGGAAATCGTCGACCGCATTGCCGAGGCGCGCAGTCACGGCGACCTTTCGGAAAACGCCGAGTACGACGCGGCGCGCAACGAGCAGGCGGCAAACGAGGGCGAGATCGCCGAACTCGAATATAAGGTGAAAAACGCCGTCATCATCGAGGAGACGGACGACAATTCGGTGGTGCACATCGGCTCCACCGTCACCGTTTGGGACAACGACCTCGAAGAAGAGGTCGCCTATACCATCATGGGCACCACCGAAGTGGACCCCATGAAGAACATCATCTCCAACGAGTCTCCCGTGGGGGCGGCCCTCCTTCGCCACAAAAAGGGGGACAAGGTCACCGTCAAGGCGCCCAATAATTTCGAATATCAACTGACGATCCGCAAGATCGACTGAGGAAACAGACATGGAAGAGAAGAATCTCCCCGCCACGGAGGAAGAACTGCACGAGCAGGCGCGCATCCGTCGGGAAAAACTCGAAAAGCTCATTTCGGAGGGCAACAACCCTTACGAAAAGACAACGTATGACGTCACCTCGCGCTCCTCTCTCATCAAGGAGAATTTCGAAGCGCTCGAGGGGAAGGAAGTCTCCGTTGCGGGGCGGCTCATGTCCCGCCGCATCATGGGGAAGGCGTCTTTTTCGCACATCTCCGACCGCGACGGACTTTTGCAGGTGTACATCACCCGCCAGGACGTGGGGGAGGACGTTTACGCCGCCTATAAAAAAGATTACGACATCGGCGACATCGTCGGTGTGAAAGGCTTTGTGTTCAAGACGCAGACGGGGGAGATCACCGTCCACGCCACCCACCTCGAAATGCTCTCGAAGGCCCTTCTGCCCCTGCCCGAAAAGTACAACGGGTTGCAGAATATGGACATGAAGTATCGTTTGAGGCACGTCGATCTCATCATGAACCAGGACGTGCGCGACACCTTCTTCAAGCGCGCCAAGATTATTAAAGCGATCCGCGATTTCCTCGACGGGAAGGGTTTTCTGGAGGCGGACACCCCCATTCTGCTCCCGCTCGAGATCGGCGCGGACGCCCGTCCTTTCAAGACCCACCACAACGCGCTCGACCTCGATATGTACCTTCGCATCGAGACCGAACTCTACTTAAAGCGGCTCATCGTGGGCGGCTTTGAGAAGGTATACGAAATGGGTCGCATCTTCCGCAACGAGGGGATGGACGCCAAGCACAATCCCGAGTTTACTTCGGTGGAAATTTATCAGGCGTATGCCGACTATCACGATGTGATGGACTTTGTGGAAGAATTGCACCGTCACGTCGTCCAAGAGGCGTGCGGCTCCCTTCAAGTGACCTACCAGGGGGTGGAGCTCGACTTTTCCAAGTGGGAGCGCCTCACCATGGTGGAGGCGGTGAAAAAGTATTCGGGCGTGGACTTCGACGAGATCCATTCGGACGGGGAAGCGCAGAAGATCGCCGCCGAAAAGGGCGTGGAATTCGAAAAGGACAAGAACACCAAGGGGCATATTTTGGCGGAATTCTTCGACGCATTCGTCGAGGACAAGCTGATCCAACCCACATTCATCTATGATTATCCCGTGGAGATCTCCCCGCTTGCAAAGCGCAAGCCCACTGATCCCACGATGACCGAACGGTTCGAATATTTCATGATGGGCATGGAGATGGGCAACGCCTTCTCCGAGCTCAACGACCCCATCGACCAAAAGAAGCGCATGGAGGCGCAGGCGGCGAAGAAGCGCGCGCAGGGCGTCAATGCGCAGGTAGACGAGGACTTTATCGACGCATTGGAGCACGGAATGCCGCCCACGGGCGGGCTGGGGCTTGGGGTAGACAGACTTGTCATGCTCCTTACGGACAGCCCCACCATCCGCGACGTCCTCCTCTTCCCCACCATGAAACCGAAGAAGTAAGCCTACTTTCTTAGCGAAACCGCGTGCAACGGAACCCCCTCCGTGGGAGGGGGACCAAGGGGGTGGGGCGGCGATGTCCCTTAAATCACGTCATGTTGAGCGGAACGCAGTGGAGTCGCCCCGCGCGCAGTTCTGTTTCTCTAAGCGCGGCACGAGCGTAGCGAAGTTAACATGTCCTCATTATAATGCGGACACCCTTCGACGGAGCTCAGGGTGACGTAATTTAAGAACGATGTTCCGCTTCCTCTTGCTGTCCCTTTTAGGGAAAGTACCCGAGCGAAGCGAGGGGGAAAGGGTTCCTTAGCTGTCCCTTAATTTTGTCATTTCACCTCGCGCTTCTAATTGTCATTTCGAGTGGAGCGAAGCGGAATCGAGAAATCTCGCCTTATTAAACAAAAACACTATGGACGCACGGATCACAAAACAGAGACTTGCCAACATGCTCTCCTATGATTGGCTCAAGATCATCGCGGCGATCGCGGTCGCGGTGCTTTTTATCTGCGTCTTTTTCACCACGGTGTCCACCCGCCCGGGGACCCATCAGGTATTCACGGTGTTCGGCTACCGCGAATTGCTTGCGGGAGAAGCCGCCGAGGGGTTCACGGAGGATCTGAAAAAGAACGGCGTCTTTTCCTATGACATTCTCGAGACGGGGCAGGAGACGTTCGGCACGGGGCAGTATGCGGATGCGGCGTTCACGGCGCGCCGGAGCGTTGTGCAGGGAACTGTGATGTTCACCACCACCAACCGTACCGATAAAGACGACCCCTCCGCCACCGTCATCAACGAGCTTTTAGGCGGGGAGAACTGCCCCATGGCGCTCGATCTCGACGTCTATATGGACGATTGCAAAAACTATCTCATCCGCTTTTTCGGCGAAGATTGGGAGACGGGCACGCTCGACAAAGCCGAGGCGGAGGCATGTTTTACGGCGCGCAACAGCAAGGACCGCCGCTATCGCTCCGAGGCGAAAAGGGCGGAGGGCGTCTTGCAGGAATACGACCGTCTCGAACAGCTCCGAAAGGACTATATCTATGTCAAGGCCCTCATCGACGACGGAACGCTCCCCTATGTGGACGTTGCGGACGACAAGGACGTCGTGCACCACAAGGCGTTCGCGCTCGGGAAACTCGCGGGGCTTCGCAGTTATTACTACTACACGGTCACGACGACGGACGAAGAGAGCAAGCAGGAGACCACTATCACAAGCTCGGAGAACGTCTGCCTCTTCTTCTTCCGCAACGACGAGGACGAGGGAAGATCGGCGAAGTATGTGGAAAACGACCTCCGCTATGAGCCGCTCTCCTATGTGCGCGCGCTCGTCGAGCGTTTCGGCGCATGAAGGAGCGTTCGATCGCGGCAATGCTCCGCGGCCAAAAAAAGCATATTTCCTTCCACACGCCGGGGCATAAGCGCGCGGGCGCGGACATCACCGAACTCTCTTATTCGGACTGTCTGCTCTCCCCCCAAGGGATCCTCAAAGAGGCGCAGGAACAAATCGCCCTTATTTTGGGTGCAGAGCGCAGTTTTCTTCTGACGGACGGAAGCACTTCGGGCGTATTTTCCATGCTTTGGGCGCTCAGATCGGCGGGAGCGCGCCTTGTCGCCGCGCCCGTCTTTTCGCATCCGAGTTTTTTGAACGCCTGCAAGGTATTCGGACTTGAGGCCGTTCCCATTCCCCTTCGCACGAAGTTCGGCATTCCCCTTCAACCCTCCCCCCAGGAGGCGGAGGAGGCGCTGTTAAAGGCGGACGCCCTCTTTTGCACCTCGCCCGATTATTACGGAAATTTCCCCGACCTTGCCGCTCTCTCCTCTCTCTGCAAGAGGGAGAAAAAGCCGCTCCTTCTCGACGGCGCGCACGGCGGACATCTGCACTTTACCCCGTCTCTCTATGCGGGGAGCTATGCCGACCTCTGGGTGGACGGCGTGCACAAGTCCCTTCCCGCGCTTACGCAGGGGGCGGTCGTCTCGGCAAAGACGGAGCAGTGGGGGCCCCTCCTCGAAGAGGGAGTAAAGATGTTCCGCACGAGTTCGCCCTCCTACCCCATCATGGCGAGTGTGGAATACGCGGTAACCTTCCCGCGCAACCTTCCCATCGAGCGCGCGGCAAACGCCTTCAAAACGCAATACGGTTGCGTAAATAACGCCGATTGGACCAAACTTCTCGTCCCCTTCGGCGAAAAGTGCAACGAGGCGCAACGCTTTCTCGAAGGCCGCGGGGTATATCCCGAGTTCAACGACGGAAACTATTTAATGTTCTATCTCTCTCCCTGCACCAAGGCGGGGGAGTTGAAAAAGTTGGGGAGACTTCTCAAAAAGCTGCCGCGCGGCGGGGTGGAAGAAAACGCGCCCGCGGGGGTCATCTCCATGTATCGGGAGGGACTATGAAGCAGTTGCTCCGCTCCACAACCGCATACAAGGCAATGAAAGCGGGGGCGTTCCGCTCGGCTCTCGTGCTCTTCCCCGACGAAAAATATCTGCGGACGCTCTTAAAGGAGTGCGCCAAACGCTTTTTCGGCGCGGAGGACGGCTCCCGCGTCGCAACGCTCATCGACGGAGAGAACTTCTCGGACTGTCTCCTTCTCCCCAAGGAGGGGGCAAAGTGGACGGTGGACGACTGCGAAAAGATTTCGGAGGAAAGTCTCCTCGCGCCCGTGGAGGGAGCGAAGAAACTCTTTTTACTCGACGCCTTCCACACCGCGCCCGCTCTCGTGCAGAACAAGCTGTTAAAAATTTTGGAGGAGCCGCCCGAAGGGGTGTATTTCCTGCTCGGCGCGTCCGCCGAATTTTCGGTGCTCCCCACCGTTCTTTCCCGCACGGTGAAGTACGTCGTCCCTCCCTTTGCGGAGGAGGAGGTGGAACGTGCGCTCGCCCACAAATATCCCGCCGAAAACGTGAAGCAGGCGGCGGGCGCAAGCGGCGGTATCTTCTCGGTGGGGGAGAGCCTGCTTTCGGGGGAGAACTTCGCGCTTGCGCGGCGGTTTTTGTCCCTTGAGGAGCCCGAACTTTTCTGCCGCGAATTGGGGGAGCGGAAGGACAGAGAGGAATTCTTCGCGGCCCTCAAAAGCCTGCTTCGGGACATGCTCATGAAGTCGGTCGGGCAGACGAAATACGTGCGCTCCGAAACGCCCGACGAAGGCTATCCGACGGGCGCGCTCATCGCGTCGCTCGAGCTCGTGGGCGAGGCGGAAAAACAAATCAAGTTCAATGCAAACTTTGCAAGCTGTCTGTATGCGCTTGCGCTCGGCATCAAAGAGGAGAAAGAAAAGTGGCAAAGGTAGTCGTCATCAAATTCAAAGGGAACTGTAAACCCTACTATTTTACCTCGGGCGGGCTTACGCTCAAGAAAGGGCAGGGGGTCATCGTGGAGACCTCCCGCGGCACCGAGTACGGCACGGTGGTGGAGCCCGAATGGGAGGCGGAGGCAACTTCGCCCTTAAAGCCCGTTTTGCGCGTTGCAACGGAGAAGGACCTCGAAACGGTGCGCTATAACGAGAGCCGCCGCGCCGAGGCGCTCAAGATCTGCAAGGAAAAGGCGGCGGCGCGCGGGCTCAAAATGAAGATCATCTCCTGCGAATTCACCTTCGACGGGAGCAAAGTCATCTTCTACTTCTCGGCGGAGGGGAGGGTGGACTTCCGCGAACTCGTCAAGGACCTTGCGGCGGTTTTCCACATCCGCATCGAACTTCGCCAGGTGGGCATCCGCGACGAAACGCGCATTCTGGGCGGCGTCGCTCCCTGCGGCAGGGAGTGCTGTTGCGCAAGCTGTATGCCCGATTTCCGCAAAGTCAGCATCAAAATGGCAAAGAACCAGGGGCTCTCGCTCAACCCCACCAAGATCAGCGGGCTGTGCGGGCGGCTGATGTGCTGTCTCTCCTATGAGAACGATTATTACGCGGGCGCATTCAAAAAGATGCCCAAGATCGGCTCCATGGTGGGCACGCCCGAGGGGCAGGGGCTCGTCATCACCGTCAACATGCTCAACATGCAGGTGCGGGTGAAGATCGAAAAGGACGGGAGCCTCTTCTACCGCGACTTCCCCGTCGACCAGCTCGCGTTCAAGCGCGCGCCCGAAAAGAACGAGCAGGACGACGACGAAGACGGCGACAGCGACAAAATTCCCGAAGAATAAAAAAATTCGGTGAAAAAACTTTACGAAACAAAAATCTTGTGTTATAATACGGATAAGATTCTTATGGAGGTGTCATTATGGCTCACAAGATCAGCGACGCTTGCGTCTCCTGCGGCGCGTGCGCAGACACTTGCCCCGTAGGCGCCATCGCACCCGGCGATACGACGTATGTTGTCGATCCCGACGCCTGCATCGACTGCGGCGCGTGCGAGGACGGTTGCCCCACCGGAGCGATCGAAGCCGAATAACATCGGAAGAAAAAATCGGGCGCGCATTTGCGCCCTTTTTTCTTGGCTCAGAGAATTTATGCAAGTCATTGAACCTCTTCTCATCGGCAATTACCGCATCATACAGGACACTTCCCTCTACCGTTTCACTTCGGACAGCGTGCTTTTGGCGCGCTTTTTAAGGGCGAAGAAGGGGGAGCGCGTCGCCGATTTCTGTTCGGGGAGCGGCATTGTGGGGCTCCACTTTTTTGCCGAAAACAAGGGGGTGGAGCACGTCACCCTCTTCGAAATGCAAAAAGAGCTTGCCGAAATGAGCCGCCGCACCGTCGCGCTCAACGGGCTTGAAGATACCTTCACGGTGGAGAACTGCCGTTTGCAGGAGATCCCCGCTGAGTACACCGAAAAATTTTCCCTCATTCTCTGCAACCCGCCCTATGAAAGGGAGGGATTCGAAAAGGCGGACGGGGGAAAGGCAGTCTGCCGCAAGGAACTTTCGCTTACCCTTCAAGAACTCGTGCGCGCCGCAAGCAGGTGTCTCAAATTCGGCGGCAGGTTTGCGCTCGTGCACCGCGCGGACAGGCTCTCGGAGGTGCTTTGCGCCCTGCACGCGGAGAACCTCGAACCCAAAAAACTGCAACTCGTCGCGGGGAAGGAAAACGCCAAACCGTATGCGGTTTTGGTGGCGGCGGTCAAGGGCGGCAAGGCGGGGCTCGAAGTACTTCCGACAAAGATCAACGCATAAAGGGGAGTTTTATGGTAAGTTTTGTCGCAACGCCCATCGGGAATCTCAAGGACATCACCCTGCGCGCCCTCGAAACGCTGAGGGCGGCGGACGTCATCTTTTGCGAAGATACCCGCCACACCCTAAAACTGCTTACGGCGTACAACATCAAAAAGCCCCTTTTATCCTGCCATAAATTCAACGAACGCGAGGCGGCCGAAAAAATTTTGGCGGCTTCCCGCGAGGGGAAGGAGGTCGCCGTTGTCTCGGACGTGGGAATGCCCGCCGTCTCCGATCCCGGCAATCTCGTCTGCGGCGTCCTGCGCGAGGCGGGGGAGCCGTACACCGTCCTTCCGGGAGCGTGCGCGTTCGTCTGCGCGCTCGTCCTCTCCGCCCTTCCCTCCGACCGCTTCACCTTCATCGGCTTTCTGCCCGATAAAGCGGGGGAGCGGAAAGAACTTCTTGCAAAGTACAAGGGGTATGGGGAGACGCTCGTCTTTCACTCCGCCCCGCAGGACGTGGAGCGGGATATTGCCGATCTGTATGCGGTTTTCGGCGAAAGAAGGGCGTGCGCCGTGCGGGAGATCTCCAAGATCCACGAGGAGAGCATTTCCTTTCGGCTCTCTGAGGGGCTCGCGGGCGAAAAGCGGGGGGAATACGTCCTCATCGTGGAGGGCGCAAAGGAGGAGAACCCCCTCAATTCGCTCTCTCCGAGGGAACATGTCAAAAAATATATGGACGAGGGGCTCGACAAAAAGGAGGCGCTCAAACGCGCCGCCAAGGACCGCGGGGTCCCCAAGAGCGAACTTTACAAGGAGACGCTCGACCTATAATCTCGGTTATTTCACACATCAAATAAGTTGCATTCTTTCACAGAAGAGGGTATAATAAAGTTATGTTGACGGCGGCTTTCCCCAAATTGGGCGAATCAAAATACATACGGTATTTGTGCGATTTCTATCGCTCTCCGTTTTACGCATTTCTCATCGCGGCGCTCATGGCGTTTGCGGAGATCTTTGCACTCGAACTCGCCGTCTATTGGATCTATCTCGTGCTGGGCTGTCTCTGCCTACTTTTGGCGGACGACACCACGGGGATCATGCCCATCGGGTGCTGTGGGTACATGACCTTCGCCTATGTGAACAGCGCCCACCTTCATCCCGAGGGGACCTTTTTCTCCGACCCCGCCCATCTTCTCCAACTCTTCTTCATCGTCGGCGTCGCCGCGATCATGCTGATCGGGAGGCTCGTCACCTTCGTCATGACGCACCCCCGCCGGCAGACGCCCTCCCTTACGGCGGGATTCCTCGTCCTCGGGGTCGCCTATCTCCTTGCGGGGGTGGGCTATTCCCAATTTGTCGCCCGCAACGCGCTGATCTACGGCGCGCTGCAAATAGTGTCCCTCTGCGGCCTGTATTTCTACTTTTATTTCACCATCGATTGGAAGAACACCGATAAGAGTTATCTCTTCATGCTGTTCATCATGATCGGAGTGGGACTGCTTGCGGAGATCGCCGAAATGTACACCCACGAGGGGGTATTCACCCGCAACGAAAGCGGCATCATAACCGTCAACCGCGGCAAACTCGGCACGGGTTGGGGGGTGTATAACAATGTCGGGTGCATGATGGCGATGTGCATTCCCGCGCCCTTCTATTTTGCCGCCAAAGAGGAAAAACAGGGCTGGGCATATGCGCTCCTCGGGAGTTTATTTATGATCGGCGTCGCCTTCACCCAGAGCCGCGGGTCGATCTTGTTCGGCGCGGTCGTCTATGCGGCGTGCGCACTCGCGGTGCTTATTCAAGCAAAAGGGCGCAACCGTATCGGCATTTTCTGCGTGTTTGGCGCGCTCCTTCTCATCCTGCTCGTCGGGCTTTTGTGCTTCCGCGAACGCTTGGGAGGCATCTTCTCGGCGTTCGCCTCGTCGGGAATGGACTCTTCGGGTCGGTTGAAGTTATATAAGGGTTGCTGGGAAAAGTTTTTGGAACGCCCTCTTTTCGGCGTCGGGTTCCACAATCTGGGCGGCGAGAACAATGCGGGGTACGCCCACCTCAAGGACAGTCTGCTCATTCCCCCGCGCGCGCACAATACTATTTTCCAACTGCTGGCAAGCGGCGGCATCGTGGCGTTGCTTGCTTACGCCTTCCACCGCGCGCAAACCGTTTGGCTGTGGCTGAGGGAGCCGTCCTATGAAAAGACGATCATCGCGCTCATCATCTCCGCCCTGCTCCTTACAAGCCTGCTCGACTGCCATTTCTTCAATTACGGCCCCGGGCTTTTGTACGGCGTCGCACTTGCCTTTGCCGAATGCACGGAGAGAGGCCGCAAACGCGCGGGCCTGCCGAGGCGGAAGAGAGGCCGTTTTCTCCCCCTCTGAAAAAAATTAAAATAACGGTATAACCGAAAGCCCCTCCGAAACTCGCGTCTCGGAGGGGCTTCCTATATGATAAGGGGGAAAATTATGAGCAATTTGTTTTTGTGCCTTTATTATATGCGGTCATTCGACAAAAGTAAATAAAATTTTCGGAATTTTTCGAAAAAAGATTTTTCTTAACATGGTTGACACATTTTGAAAAACTCTCTCAAAAAAAGCCGAAAAACTGAATTTTTCTAACCATTGTTCACTGTCTCAAATAAATCGGCAGAGAAAACAGCCCAAAATGACGGCGCAAAAGTTGGAAAACAGGGCAATGACAATGGGTTTTGCCAAATTTTTTCGCTTCGTGCCCGCAAAGTAAACGGCGGAGATGTAGAACACCGTCTCGCTCGAACCGTATGCAACGCACGCACAGCGGGCGATGTAGCTGTCCGCGCCGTATAGAGAAAAAATTTCGGAGAGGAGTGCGGTGGAGCCGCTCCCCGAAAAGGGTTTGAGAAGAACGAGTTTTGCGATCTCGGGCGGGATGCCGAGGAAGCGGAAGGCGGGCGCAAGCAGGGAGGTAAGTTTTGCCGCAAGCCCGCTTGCCTCGAAGAGTTCGGAGAGCATGAGCATGGCGGCGAGGTAGGGGAAGAGGGAGCAAAGCAGGGGGATCGCCTCTTTGATGCCGTCCGTAAAGCAGTCGTAAAGTTTCACCCGTTTTATGAGCGCATACACGAACAGCGCGAGAAAGAGGAGGGGAACGATGAGGGCGAGATACTTCATGATCGCTTGCGGGTGAGAAAGACGAGAATTCCACCGAGCAATGTGGAAAAAAGGGTGGCAAGCAGGGTGGGGAGAAAGATATCCACACTGTTTGCAGAGCCATAGGCAAGGCGCAGGGCGATGACGGTGGTGGGCAAAAGTTGTAAACTTGTGGCGTTGAGAACAAAGAGCATATCCGCGCCGTAATGTTCGCGGGCGGCGCAGAATTTTTCGGCGGCTTTTATGCCGAGGGGAGTGGGCGCACCGGGGAGCCCCAAAAAGTTGGCGGTGAGGTTACAGCTTGCATAGTACACCGCCTCTTTGTTTTGGGAGCGGAAGAGTTTTTTGGCGGCGGGAAAGAGGAGACGGGCGAGCTTTTGGGAGAGCCCGCTTTGTTCCATCACCTTAAAAAAGCCGAGCCACACGCAGTACACGGCAAGGAGGGATAGGGAGAGGGTCGCGGCCTTTTCCCCGCCTTTTAGGAGCGCGGAGAGGAAGCCGTCGGGATCGAGAAAGAGCAGGGCGGCGGTGGAGATGAGAAAGACGATGGCAAAAATACCGTTCACGCTTGATTGTATGTGGAAAACTTCCCAAAAATGCCCCGCCGACGCGCAACGCGCGTCGGCGGGGCAAGCAAAACCCCCTCCTGCGGTCAAGAGCAAGCAAAACCCCCTCCATTGGAGGGGGACTAAGGGGGTGGGCAGACCTGCCCCCACTTATGGGGGCGGGTGGCGAGCGGAGCGAGACAGGTGGGGGCTCTTGCTGTCCCTTTTAGGGAAAGTACCCGCGAAGCGGGGGAAAGGGTTTTAATAGGCTTTCGGAGAACCCCTCAGTCGCGCGGGGCGCGACAGCTCCCCTACAGGGGCGCCAAGGCTCGGAATGGCGCAGGCAGGGCAAGTAAAACCCCCTCCTGCGGTCAAGAGCAAGCAAAACCC
The DNA here is from genome assembly GCA_947630325.1 of uncultured Clostridia bacterium. Lineage (GTDB taxonomy): Bacteria > Bacillota > Clostridia > Christensenellales > Borkfalkiaceae > Gallimonas. The sequence goes on along the minus strand of CANRHB010000003.1, from coordinate 81,998 downwards.
CCTCCATTGGAGGGGGACTAAGGGGGTGGGCTTGCTGTCCCTTTTAGGGAAAGTACCCGCGAAGCGGGGGAAAGGGTTTTAGTAGGCTTTCGGAGAACCCCTCAGTCGCGCAGGGCGCGACAGCTCCCCTACAGGGGTGCCAAGGCTCGGAATGACGCATGGCCGACGCGGCTCGGAATGGCGCAGGCAGGGCAAGCAAAACCCCCTCCATTGGAGGGGGACTAAAGGGGCGTGTCTCTTGCAAAAAAATAAGGAGCCCTAAAAGTCAAAGCCCAGAGCCCTTACGGATTCTGAGCTTTTTTATGACAATAAATATTTCTTACTCGACTTCCAAATCTTCCGAGGTAAACACCGGATCGCTCAAAAATTCCAAGAGCGTCATATCGAAACCACGGGCAACCATAATGACCGTACTCAGCGTTACCGTCTTATTCCGACCATTCATAATACACTGCATACTTCCATGCTGAATGCCGGATTCCTGCTCCAACCGATATTGCGTCATTCCCTTCTCAATCAGCAATCTGCTTATTCGTTTTGCAACGGCTTCGCTTACAGTCAAAATGACTCTCCTTATGTAGTTCTACCTACATAACATTTTAAGCCATCGCCCTTCACAAAATACGAAGGTATGCCTACATATCGTTTGCTTATTTTCGCCGTTTGCTCTATAATAATATGTAGGCAGACCTACATATTGGAGAACCGTGATGAAAACGGCATTTATCGGACATAGACAGATATTCGCTAAAACCCTGCCGCAGAGGTTGATTGACGCAATCAAGGCCAAAATAACCAGCGGCTGTTTCTCGTTTACGATGGGAACGCACGGCGAATTTGACAGGCTCGCTTTACGGTCCTGCCTTCAGTTGCGTGAAAAATATCCAGAATTGCAAATTGAAGTTGTTCTCACCAGCCTGCATACCATTCAAAAAAGCGACAAATGGGATAGCGTGCCATATTCCGACGTGAGAACCGTTCTATATGACATCGAGGAAGCGCATTATAAGCAACGAATCACTTTGAGCAACAGGAAGATGATAGACACCTGCGACACCCTTATTTGCTATGTGGACGAAAAGGCTTACCGTAGCGGAGCGAAAGCCGCAATGCGTTATGCTAAGCGAAAAGGCTTACAGATTATCAACCTATACGATGAAAAGGACAAGCCCTTTTACGGAATGACCGACGAGGGGATCTCCCCGAAGTGAATTGCAAGCAATGTGGAAAAATTTTTCAAAAAAGCCGCCCGCGGACGAGGGTCCGCGGGCGGCGAAATTTTCCACAATATTTTCAACAATATAATTTATGCTTTTCCTGCGCTTCCGAGCACGTCCACGATCTTGTGTTTCACCATTTCCTTCATGTTCGCCCGTGCGTCGCCGAGATATTGGCGGGGGTCGAAGTGGGAAGGGTTCTCCGCAAGGTGCTTTCTGACGGCGGCGGTAAAGGCGACGCGCAGGTCGGAGTCGATGTTGATCTTGCAGACGGCGAGCTTCGCGGCCTTTCTCAGTTCGCTTTCGGGAATGCCGATCGCGTTGGGCATGGAGCCGCCGAACTCATTGACGATGGCGACCTGATCCTGCGGCACGCTCGACGCGCCGTGGAGGACGATGGGGAACCCGGGAAGCCTTCTGCCGATCTCTTCCAGAATGTCGATGCGGAGTTTGGGGTCCTGACCGGGCTTGAATTTATAGGCGCCGTGGGAGGTGCCGATGGCGATCGCAAGGGAGTCGATGCCCGTTCTCGAGGTGAATTCCTGCACCTCGTCGGGAGAGGTGAACATCGCGTCATGCGCTTCCACATGCACGTCGTCCTCGATGCCCGCAAGTTTGCCGAGCTCCGCCTCGACGACAACGCCGTGGTCGTGGGCGTATTCCACCACCTGCTTGGTGAGGGCGATGTTCTCCTCCCAAGGCTTGGAGGAAGCGTCGATCATGACGGACGTAAAGTTGTTTTCGATACAGCTCTTGCAGATCTCGAAGTCCGCGCCGTGGTCGAGGTGAAGGGCGATGGGAATATCCGTCTCCTCCGCCGCGGCATATACAAGGTGGCGAAGATAGGTGGGGTTGGCGTACTTTCTCGCGCCCGCGGACACCTGCAAAATGACGGGAGAACGGCATTCGTTGGCCGCTTCCACGATGGCTTGGATCATCTCCATATTGTTCACGTTGAATGCGCCGACCGCATAGCCGCCCGCATACGCTTTTTCGAACATTTCCTTGGTTGTTACTAAAGGCATAATTCCCCTCCGATTGAATTTTTTTCAATTATACCCCTTTTCTTTGAAAAAAGCAAGGGGGTTTTTATAAATCACGGGGGAAATTTTCGGAAAAAATCAAACCGATAAAGAAAGCGTTCATTCGCCAACATCGGCGTTTTTTTGCGGGCAGGGCGTGATAAAATCAAATTTACCTCGCGCCTCTTGCGCAGGGAAGGAGGAAATCATTTTGAAAACAGTCCGCAAAACGTTTCTTACACTCTTTGTCACCGCATTCTCGGTGACGTTTGCACTGCTTTTCACCGTGCTCATCGCGGCGGCTTGCAGTAATAAGATCACCCTCCGTTTCGAAACGGGGGACGGCACCTATGTCGCTTCCATCGAGGGTGCGGCGGGGAGCAGTTACCAAAAGCCGCGCGACCCCGAAAAAGAGGGGTACTTCTTCGACGGCTGGTATGCCGACCCCACCTTTTCGGGAGAGAGTTTGACTTTGCCCGACTATCTGCCGAAGGAAAGCGTTACATACTATGCAAAATATCTGCGATGTCCCGTGCTTACCCTCGATACGGAGGGTGGCCTGCTTGCGGAGACGGAGCACCGCATCCGCCCGGGGACCGATCTTTTGGGTTATCTTTCGGACTTTGTCCCCCAAAAGGAGGGGCTACTCTTCGGCGGCTGGGAGCTCGGCGGCACCCTCCTTTCGGACGGCGCGGAGATGACGGAGGAGGATATGAGCCTGACCGCGCGCTACAAGGCGGGTTATGAGGTAAATGTCTTTTTGCAGTCCGCCGACGACCCTCTTTCTTACGAAAAGAGCGCCGAACTCAGCTACACGGGGGCGGATTGGCTGGGCGCGACCTACACGGTCAAGACGCCCGCGCTCGATCACTTCCTTTACGATGCGGACCGCTCTTCGGCCTCCGCGCAGTTGCACGCGGGGGAAAATAAATTCGAACTCCGCTTTTCAAGGGAGAATATGAAATTGCACTACTTCACCCAAATTCCGGGCGGGGAGACGCGGGAGGGGACGGTCGATTCCCGTTACGGCGCGCACATTCGGCTCGAAGAACTCCCCTGCCCCGAGGGCTACACCTTCTTCGGCTGGTCGGACGGCGAGGAGGAATACGCGGGCGGCGCGCTCTACACCCTCAAAACCAACGCCGAACTCAAGGGCGGCTGGGGAAAACTCTCTCCCAATTTGCGCGGCGAGGGGACGCTTGCCGTGGAAGTGGGGGAGGGCGAAATTCTCCGCGCCGATTACCTTCTCGGGGAGGAGAAGGTCACGGGGCAGTTCTTCTCCGGAACGCAGACCTTTGTCGCGGGAGCGCATCGGGGCAGATTGGCGATCGGCGGTTTTTTGCCCGACGATTCGGGGCGCTATCTCGGCTCCGATCTTGCAAAAAACGCAACGGGGGAGCAATTCGGCGTGCTTACCCTCGACTTCGACCGCGGCGCGGCGACCTATGTTCTCGCGCAGTCGGAGATCGGCGGCGATTACGTCTATGATTATGACGAGGCGGCAGGCGAATATACGGGCGATTACGTCTTTTCGTCGGGCGCGCTTACCTTCCGTTTCCGCCTTGGAGAGAACATCTTTTTGCGGCAGGGGGAGGAGAAAAACAACTACACCGTGTATGATAGAGCCGCGGGACGCTTCCTTTCGGACACCCTCGCCCTCGACGGTTACGGCGGCGGCGTATGGGAAAAGGACGAGACTTCTTTGAGCGGCGCATACCGCGGCGGCGCGCGGACGGGCGAGTGGGAGTTCACTCCCGCGGAGGGCGCGCCCTTCACCGTCCTGCTCGGCGAACGGGTGTGGTCGGACGGCGCAGATTTTGCGGGCGAAAATGCCTTTCTCTACCGCGACCCCGCCCTTGCGGGGAAGTATGAATCGGCGCAGGGAACGCTCGAACTCGACGGTTACGGCTTAAAGGCCGTCTACCGCAGCGGGGAAGAGGAGGTATTCGGCCCCTTCACCCGCACGGGAAACGTCATTTCGGTGCAGTCCGAAACGCCCCTTCGCTTCACCCTTGTCGGCAATGGGTTTGCGGCGACGGGGGAGGAGAGCGGCGCCTATGCGGGAGAGAAAGGGACCCTTACCCTCGACGGCGCGGGCGGCGCGATCCTCTCGCGCGGCAGTCTTGTGCTTGCGCGCGGCAGTTACACCCGCGGGGAGGACGATTGGATCTTCGAGGGGGAGCAGGAATTCCGCTTCCGCCTCGACGGAGACGGCTATCTTCTCTTCGATGAGACAAAATTCGGTACCTTCAACGCCTATTACGGCCCCGCCCTCTTCCTCGATGGGTACGGCGGCGGGAAATATCTGCAACGCTTTTCCAAGGAGGAGATAAAGCCCATCGAGGTCGAAACGCTCTATTGCGGCGGGGAGCTCATCGTCCTTGCGGCCGAGGGGGAGACCATTTCCTTCCGCAGAAGCGGGGAGACGATTTCCGAGATCCCCACCCTCTCCTCGGGGGTATATCCCGTCCTGGAGAACGGCGTGGTTACGGGGGAGGAACTCGTCTTGGACGGGCTGAGCGGCGCGATTTTGCGCGGCGAGAGCGAACGGATGGGAAGCTATGTGCAGGACGGCGAGGAGATCGTCTGCGACTTCGGCGGCGGGGAACGGTATTTCCGCTTCGGCGCGGCAAGAGACGGGTCGGGCAGCCTGATCGCGCGCGGCGTGTGCGGCGTCTTTACGGACGGAAAGGGGGCCCTTGATCTCGACGGATACGGCACGGCGCGCTACCGCGAGGAAAACGGCGAATTTACCGCTCCCTACCTCATGTACGGCTCCGTCGCCGAGCTCTCGCGGGGCGGAGAGGTGTGGCGGTTCACCCTCTCGGGAGAGAATTATTCCCTCGCCCGCTACTCCGTCTACCGCGCCGCCGACGGGGAGGGAGAATTGCTCCTTCAAAACGGCGGGAACTTCGCCATCTACCGCGCGGAGAAGGACTACACGGGCATGTATTCGGGGGCGCAGATCTTCGTCACCGAGCAGGGAGAATTCTCCTACCGTCTGTACGGAGACGTGTTCCGCGTGTACAAAAAGGAGCGTGCGCTTACCTACTCGGTCGCGGGCGGGAGCAGGCTCGAGGCGGACGGATGCGGCCTCGGCGTCTACACGTTGCAGGACGGTACCGAATATACGGGCAAGGTCACCCTTACCGACGTCGGGCTTATCGTGTTCTCCTCCGAAGAACTTCCCGTGCCCTCGGGCATGGTCGGCTTCAAACAGGGAGAGAAGGGCGCGCTCGAACAACTGAGCCGTGAGTTCGGCTTGTATGCGCCCCAAGGAGAGGGGAGCGAACTCTTCCTCCAGGGGGACGGCGTCGCCTACTTCCGCAAAAACGGCGTCTGGCGGGTCGGCTCTTATCAGTCGGCCGAGGGAAACGAATTTTCCTTCTCCCTCTATGGCGAAAGTTTCCGTTTCCGCGTGCAAAAGACGGAAAAAGGGAGCGTCTATTCGGTCTACAGCGGCGCGCTTGCAAAGTATGCGGGAAATTACCAGACGGAGGAGGGGCTTCTCGTCGTGGACGGATACGGCGCGCGCCTCGGAGAGAGAGAATTTACCTTTGTCTGCGGCGGGGAAGGAGGGTTCGTCGCCCTCGAAAAGGGAACGGAGAACTACTTTACCGTCCGCGTCGGCGAAAAAACGGAGTTGAACGCGGCGCAAGCGCGCTATTGTGTATAAAATTTTCACCGAAACATAACGGATAGGCATTGCAATTTTTCGCGGAATTTGTTATAATTGAAACGAAGTTCATCATTCCGGAGAAAAAATGGAAGGAAAAATTGTCTATTCGGCGATCCAGCCGAGCGGAAATCTTACCATCGGGAACTATGTCGGCTCCATCCGTAATTGGCTTGCCATGCAAGAGGAATACGAATGTTTCTTCGCCATGGCGAACATGCACGCCATCACCGTGCGGCAGGAGCCTGCGGAACTGAGGAGAAGAACGCTCGAACTTGCGGCGCTCTACATCGCCTGCGGCATCGATCCCGAAAGGTGCACCCTCTATGTGCAGTCGCAGGTGCCCCAGCACGCCGAGCTAGCGTGGGTGCTCAACACCGTCACCTATGTGGGCGAGATGGAGCGCATGACGCAGTTCAAGGATAAATCGCAAAAACATGCCGACAATATCAACATGGGGCTCATGGACTACCCCGTGCTGATGGCGGCGGACATTCTCCTCTATCAGGCGGACTTTGTGCCCGTCGGACAGGACCAGACCCAGCATGTGGAGATCACGCGGGACATTGCCATTCGTTTCAACAACCGTTTCGGCGAAACGTTCACCGTGCCCAAGGCGCTCATCTTAAAGCAGGGCGCAAAGATCGGCTCTTTGCAGGAGCCCGCCAAAAAGATGAGCAAGTCGGACGAAAACCCCAACGCCTCCGTCTACCTTACCGACGATAAGGACGCGATCGTGCGCAAATTCAAGCGCGCCGTCACGGACAGCGGGAGCGAGATCCGCTATGCTCCCGACGAAAAGCCGGGGATCTCCAACCTCCTTACCATTTACGCCGCCTTTGCGGGAAAGACGGTGGAGGAGGCGGAAAAGGAATTCGCGGGCAAGGGCTATGGCGAATTCAAACTTGCGGTGGGGGAGACGGTCGCGGACAAACTCGCCCCCGTGCAGGCCGAACAGGCGCGCATCCTCAAAGACAAGGGGTATTTGGGCGGCGTGCTTGCCTTGGGCGCGGAAAGGGCCTTCAAGGCCGCCCGCAAAACGCTCTCCAAAGTCTACCGTAAAGTGGGCTTTTATCAGGGGGAATAATGTTCGGTTACGTTCGTTACGATCTGCCCAATCTGTTCGTCAAGGACATGATGCTCTACAAGGCCCTCTATTGCGGGCTGTGCAAGAGCATCGGCGCCGCGTGCGGGCAGACGGCGCGCATCGGGCTTTCCTATGATATGACCTTTCTCTCCGCCCTTCTCCACAACATGACGGGCACGGACGTCGTCATCGAAAAGCAGAACTGTTTCGAGCACACCATCAAAAAGCGGCCGATCGCCAAAGTGGACGACCTTACCAAGGCGCTCGGCGCGCTCAACACCGTGCTCGTCTACTACAAACTGACGGACGACTTCGAGGACGGGGAGCGGGCGCGCGGCAAGCGGCTGTGGTTCAAAAAGGGATTCAAGCGGGCGAAGAGGGACTATCCCGAGATCGCCGCCACCGTGGAAGCGTTCATGAAGGAACAGGCAAAAGCGGAAAAGGAGCAAAGTTCCGTGGACCGCGCCGCCGACCCCACTGCGAATATGATGGTAAAACTTTCCCGCCTCTTTTTGAAGGACAAGGCGGGCGCGGGTTCGGACGAACTGTTTTACGCCCTCGGGAAATGGGTATATCTCATCGACGCCCTCGACGACTATGACAAGGACAAAAAGCGGGGAAACTTCAACCCGTTTGTCAACGAGTACGGCAAAAAGAGCAAGGAGGAACTGATAAAGGAGCACGGCGAAGAGGTGAATTTTCTCTTCGACACGCTGTTTTACGATCTGCGCGAGGGGCTTGCGGGCTGTAAATTTTATTTTAACCGCGACCTTACGGACAACGTCATTCTGCGCGGCATCCCTCTCGAGACGATGCGCGTTTTGCGGGGGGATCCTCCCGAAAAGATGACGGTGAATATTTAACTTGACCAAAGGAATGGATATGACGAATTACGAAATTTTACAAGTGAGCGAAAACGCGACGGACGAGGAGATCGAGGAAGCCTACCGCAATCTCAAGGCGAAGTACAACGAAGAGCGCTGGCTGGACGGCGAGGCGGGCAACCATGCCGCCCGTATGCTCGGGAAAATCGACGCCGCCTATGAGGACATCATGCGCGAGCGCAAGGAAAAGAGCGGGGGGAGCGGGACGAACGCTCTCGACGAGGTCGCAACGCTCATCCGCGAGGGCAGGATCGCCGAGGCGCAGGAAAAACTCGACTCCTTCAACGAGCGCACCGCGGAGTGGCACTATCTTCAATCGGTGGTGTTCTATAAAAAGAATTGGATCAATGAGAGCAAGAAACAGCTCGAGATCGCCATGCAGCTCGACGGCGCGAACCAGAAATACCGCGACGCGTATGAAAAACTGCGCGCCCGCGCCGACTACCGCGCCCAGACGGGCGGGGCGGAGAATACCAACCCCAACCCCACGGCGGACGAACAGATGGGCGGAAATTGGTGCGCCAACTGCGCAAGTTTCTGCTACACGTTCCTGTGCGTGAACTGTCTGTTCAATCTCTGCTGTAATTGCCGTTAAAGGGTCATGAAAAAGCCGACGAAATCGTTTGAGATCGCGCTGTCCGCCATCGCGGCGGCGTTTGCGGCGGGCTTTCTCATGCTCGGCACGCTCAACCCCTTTTTGCTTGCGGCGGGGTACCTTGTCGCTACGTTTGCGCTCATGGTCCCCCTTGCAAAGGACTTTGTGTGGGGAAGCGCGCTCGCCTATCTTGCGGCGGGGCTTATCGCGCTACCCTTGGGGCTGTGGAAGATCGTCCCATACGCCGTGTTCTTCGGGCTCCATCCCATCGTAAATTATCTGCAAAAGAAGTACGTAAAACGCACCCCGTTCAAGGTTTTGTGCCTCATCGCAAAGGCGGTGTGGTTCGACCTTTCAATGTGGCTCTCCTTTTTCGTACTTACCGCCATGGCGGGAATGGAATTTTCCGAATATATCACCGCTTTCCTCTATTACATCATCTTCCTCGGCGGCACGCTGTTTTTCGTCGTGTACGATATTATGATATTCTTCTGTCAGCGTTCGGCGGATATCGCCGTCCGCCGTATCCGGAGGTGAGACTATGGAAAAGAACGATGTTATCATCGGCATCGCGGAAGCGCTCGGCACGAACGCAGAGGGGATCGTCCGCAAGGACGGTGTCACTATCTTCGTGCCTTTTTTATTGCCGGGAGAGCGCGCCTCCATCAAGATCCTCAACTGCAAGGGCAACATCGCTTACGGCAAGGCGATGGAAATTTTCACCCCTGCGGAGGAGCGCGTCCGCCCCGCTTGCCCCGTATTCGGGCGTTGCGGCGGGTGCAGACTGCAACACATCAAATACCGCTACCAGCTCGGCATCAAGCAGGAACTCGTCAAGGAGACGCTCAAAAAGATCGGCGGGCTCGACTGTCCCGTCGCCCGCCCCGAACGGGGGGAAAGGGAGTACGGCTACCGCAACAAACTGCAGCTTCCCATCGGGCATCAAAACGGCAAGAACGTCATCGGGTTTTATGCCGAACGTTCGCACCGCATCGTGCCTACCACCGCCTGTCCCATCCACCCCGCGTGGTCCGAAAAACTCATCGACGCGCTCTATAAATTCATGGAGACGTGCGGGCTCGACGGCTATGACGAGACGACGGGCACGGGCGCTTTGCGCCACATCGTCGTGCGGGAGCTTCGGCGCAAGTACATCATCACCCTCGTCACAACGGAGCGCACCTTGAACGGCGTGGACTATCTTCTGTTTTTGCTCGACAAAATTTTCCGCGAATACAGTTTTTATCTCAATTACAACCCCGATCATACCAACGTCGTGTTCGGCAAGGAGTTCACCCTGCTCAAGGGGAAGGGCTTTTACGATTGTTGGGAAGGGGGGATCTTCTTCGAGGCGGGTCCGAACACCTTCGTGCAGGTGAACGAGTCGGTGCGCATCAGGCTGTACGACCGCACCGTGTCCCTCGTCGAAGAGGGGGAGACGGTCATCGACTGCTATGCGGGCGGCGGGCTCCTTACCGCCATGTTCGCGCAGAAGTGCGGGCGGGTTTACGGCATCGAGATCGTTCCCGAGGCAACGGACTGCGCCAACGCGCTTGCGGTGCGCAACGGGCTCAAAGAGAGGATGACGAACATCAACGGCGCGGTGGAGGACGTCTTGCCCAAACTGCTTGAAGAAGAGCCTCTTGCGACCGTCGTGCTCGACCCGCCCCGCGCGGGCGTGGATCGCAGCGTTATCGACGCCATTGTCCGAAACGGGGTGAAAAAAGTTCTCTACATCAGTTGCAACCCCGCGACGCTTGCGCGCGATCTGGGGCTCCTTACGGGGAGTTTACAGCCCAACGAAAAGGGGGAACTCGTCAAGGCCGAAACCCCCGATCTCCGCTATCGGATCGAGGCCGTCCGTCCCTTCGACATGTTCCCGCAGACAAAATGGGTGGAGACCCTCGTGTTGCTTACGAGGGAATAAAATAAATATCAAAAAGGAGAATACAGTATGCCTTTTATCGACAGCAAAGTGACGGTCAAAATGACGGAAACGCAAAAGGAGCACATAAAGGCCGAACTCGGGAAGGCGGTCTCCCTTCTTCATAAGGGGGAGAGTTATCTCATGGTCGGCTTTGCGGACGGGTACGACCTCTATTTTGCGGGCAAAAAACTCGAGAAGGGGGCGTATGTGGAAGTCAGCCTCTTCGGCAAGGCGTCGCCCGCCGATTACAACAAGATGACGGGCAGGATTTGCGCGATTTTGAGCGAGGAACTCGGCATTCCGGGGAGCGCCGTCTATGTCACTTACCACGGCATTTCGGATTGGGGCTGGGACGGCTCGAATTTTTGAGTAAGCCGTTCAAAACGCTTGCTTTCGGCATTTCAAAATGCTAAAATAGGGAAAACAGCGGCGGAAAACAAAATGGAAAATACGATCATCGGTGAAATCGCAAAGGCGGAGGAAGAGGGCGCAAGGCGCAAGGAAGAGAGCGAAGCGCGCGCCCGCGTTCTGCTTGCCGAAGCGGAGGACCGCGCGTCCGAAATTCTCAAAAATGCGGAGACGGACTGCGCCATGTTGCGCGTAAACGGCGTACAGGAGGCCGAAACGCAGGCCTCGGCCGCTTACGAACGCACGCTTTCCCTTGCCGCGAAAGAGGCGAAGGAGTACGCGGACGGCATTCTCGCACGCACCGAGGTGTACGTTGCGGAGATCGTGGGGAGGATCGTCAAGTGATCGAGCGGATGAGAAAATTAAATCTCATCGCCCTTTCCTATGAGCGCGATCGTCTCCTCGACGTCCTCGAACGCACGGGGGCGGCGGAAGTCAAACTGCACGCCGAAACGGAGGGCACACAGCCCCTGCCCGAGGAGGGCGGGGAACTCTCCGCGCGCCTTGCTTTGTGGGAGGACGCCCTTTTTCTGCTCCTTTCGGAGTCCGAAAAGTACGCCAAGGAGCACGGGGTCAAGGACTTTACCCTTCCCGAAGATGATACGGTCAGCTACCGTGAATTTCTCGCCGCGCGGGAAAATTTATCCGCGGCGGACGAACTCGTACAGAATATCAACGCTCTTTCAAGCGGTAAAAGCGGCGCGATCGCCGAACAGGCGCGCCTTGCCCGTGCTCTCTCGGCGGCGGGTCCCTACCGCGAAGCGGGGGCGTTTTCTTCTTATACAAATACCCGCCACACGGTCACGAAATTGGGGCTCGTTCCCTCCGCCGCATGGGGAACTTGCCAACAGCAGCTGGGCGAACTCTCCCTCTCGGCTTACGAGGCGGTTGAGGGCGAGAGCGTCCTTCTCTCCGTCACCGCACATAGAAGCGCGCTCTCTCAGCTTGAACAAATTTTGGGCGGCGCGGGCTTTGTCTCCTGCCCCTACACGGGGGAGCAGACGGGGGAGGAACTTCTCGCCTCTTTGAACGAAGAACTCGAAGGGGAGAAGAAAAAGCAGGAGGAGGCCGAAAAGGCGCTCTTCTCCCTTGCGCCCGTCGTCAAGGAACTCAGGCTGTATTGCGACGTGCTCGGTTTCGAACTCGAAAAGGCCGAACAGGCGGCAAAACTCAGAGGGACGGAGCGCACCTTCCTCTTGGAGGCGTTCGTTCCCGCCGCGGAGGAGGAAAAGGTAAAGTCCGCGCTCGACGGGAGCGGGATCACCGTCTTTTACGAATTTTCGGATCCCGCCGAGGACGAATTCGTCCCCACCCTTACAAAGAACAACAAGGTCGTCGAAAATTTCGAGGCGATCACCAATATGTACTCCCCGCCGAGCGCGCGGGAGTTCGACCCCAACACGATCATGTCCTTCTTTTACAGCATCTTTTTGGGGTTCATCATGGCGGACGTCGGCTATGGGCTTCTGATGATGCTCGGCGGCGGCTTCCTCTATTTCAAAAACCGCGCCAAAAAGGGAGGCATCAAATCTCTTGCCGGCGTGTTTGCGATCGGCGGCATTTTCGCTGTCATCTGGGGCTTTCTGTTCAACTCGGTTTTGGGAATTGCATTTTTGCCCTTCACGGTCATGCCCGACGCCCAGCATTCGAATTGGAAGTTCGTCGGCATCGACATTCCATCTATGCTCATTATCAGTATGCTCATCGGCATCGCGCATATCTTCGCGGGGTACCTGTGCAAGTTCTGGCAGGAATGCAGAAGGGGTCATTTTTGGGACGGCTTGTTCGACGGCATTACGTGGGCGGTCTTTTCGATGGGCATGGCGCTCGCCGTTGTCGGGCTTACCGAAGAGTTCGGGCTTTCCCAACTTACCATGGCGGGCGGCATCGTCGCCGTCTCCGCGCTTGCGGTGTCCGTCCTTACGGCGGGGCGGCACGAAAAATTTCTCGGCAAATTCACCAAGGGGTTCGGCGCGCTGTACGGCATCATCAACTACATTTCAGACGTGTTAAGTTACGCCCGTTTATACGGGCTCATGCTCTCGGGCGCGGTTATCGCGCAGATCATCTCGCAGTACGGCGTGCAGTTCTTAACGGGCGGCAACGTCGCGTTCATGATGTTGGGCGCGGTCCTCATGGTGGTGGGGCACCTTTTCAACCTCGCCATGAGCCTGCTCGGCGCCTACATTCACGACGCAAGATTGCAGTACGTGGAATTCTACGGCAGATTCTTCGAAGGGGAGGGAGAACTCTTCGCCCCGCTCGGTTCTAAGCGCAAATACGTGCGCGTCATATAACATCGAAAAACAAAGTGAAAACTTTTGGAGGTAAACAATGTTCACTACAGGTTACGTCATCGCAATGGTGGGGATCGCGCTCTGCGTCCTGCTCTGCGGCGTAGGTTCGGCGATCGGTCTTTACAAGACGGGCAGCGCCGCGGCGGGCGTCTTGGGAGAGAACCCCAAGCTGTTCGGCAAAGTCATGGTGCTCGTGCTCCTTCCCGCAACGCAGGGCATTTACGGTTTCATCATCGCCATCATCGCCTCCCGCCAGCTCTCCACCCTCAATGAAGCGATCACATCGGTCGCGGGTGCGGGCGGCATGGCGGCGCAGGGCTGGGCGATCTTCGGCGCGGTGCTTCCCATGACGGTCTCCGGACTTGTCACGGGCTTCTTCCAGGGCAAGGCGGCGGTCAACTGCATCTATGCGGTCGGAAAGCAGGAGAGTTTGGGCGGCAAGCTCGTTCTCTATCCCGCCATGATCGAGTTCTATGCGATTCTGGGTCTGCTCATCTCCATCATTTTGGTATCGGCGGTGCCCGTTCTCTCTTACGTGCCCGTGGAAAACGCAACGGCGGCACTCAGCCTTCTTTAAGCCATGGGAAAAGAAGAGATCATCGCGCGCATTCTCTCCGACGCCGAAGCGGAAGCGGAGCGGATCGTAGAGACGGCGCAAAAAAACGCCGCGGACAGGATCGCCGAGGCGGAGGAAGGGGCAAAGAACCTCAAAGCGGAGACGGAAGAGGAAATTTCGGCGTGCGCCAAGCGCATTTCGGAAGGGAAAGCGGCAGCGGCGCGGCTCGATTCTTCCAAACTTCTGCTTGCCGAAAAGAGGCGGGTCATCGACGAAATCTATGCCCGCGCCTTGCGCGCGCTCCTTGCCTTGGGCGAACACGAGAGTTTGGTTCTTGTCGGGCGGCTCTTAAAAGAGAATGCCGAAGAGGGGGACGAGGTCGTGTTTGCAACGGACTATCCCCATGCGTTAAAGGCGGCGCGGCTTCCCGTTGTCGCCGAGAAAAAGCTGAAAATCGGCAAACCGCAGGGCACGGGCGGCGGCTTTGTGCTCTTGGGGAAGGCGTGCGATAAGGACGTGACCTTCCGCGCCCTCCTTGCGCTCGACCGCGAGGAAAACGAACCCGCTCTTGCGGCACGGTTATTCAAATAATCAAATGATCGCAACCGTCTACACAAACGGCGTCATTGCCGTCAAAGAGAAGTCCCTTTTGGGCGAAAAACTGCTCCGCTTTGCCGAAATGAGTGCGGAGGAGGTCTTCCGCGCCCTCTCGGAGAGCGGCTTCGGCAACGGCTCGGAGGCAAAGAGCGCATCGGATGGCGAACTTCTGTGCCGTGCGGAGGAAGCGACGCTTGATTTATTTATCCGCGAATACGCTCCCTCGCAGGCAATCAAAGAGTACCTCTTCGCCCCGCGCGATTTCCACAATCTGAAAGCGCTCATCAAGGCGAAGCTGCTCGGCTCCGACCCCGCGCCCATGCTTGCGGCGGAGGGAATGCGCTCCGTCGAAGAACTCCGAAACCTGCTCGAGAGCGGCGCGTATATTTCCGAACTTCCCGAAAACGCTTCGGGGGCGGAGATCGGCGCGGCGCTCGACAAGGCGCTGTATGCCCACCTCTTCAAGGCGTGCAAGGGGAGCGCGCTCCTCAAAAAACTGCTCATCGGCAGGGTGGACAGATTAAATATTTTAACGGCTCTGCGCGCTTCGGACAGGGAGTTCGCGGAGAGTTTATACCTCGCGGGCGGCAAACTCAAAAAGGAGACGCTCGGCGAACTTTTCGACGGCAACGGGGAGGGCCTTCAACGCACCCCGTATGGAACATTTTACAAATCGGCGCTTTCGGCCAAGGAAGCGGGGAGACCCTTCACCGAGGCGGAGCGCGCCCTCGACAGATTCGAGGCGGAATATTTCGGAGAGCACAAGTACGAGCTTGCGGGCAAGGAGCCCTTCCTCTACTATGTGTTCCGCCGCAGGGCGGAGATCGCGGACGTGCGCATTTTGCTTGTCTGCCTGAACGCGGGGCTCTCCGAACAAGAAATCAAAAAGAGACTGAGAGCGATATGGTAGGGAAAATTGCGATCGTCGGCGACGGCGACAGCATCATGGTGTTCAAAGCGGCGGGGGTCGCCACCTTCCCCGCGGAGGACGACAAAAAGGCGCGGGATGTTCTTCGCAAAGTCGCACAGGAATATCAGGTGATCTTTGTCACGGAGGAGCTTTCCCGCAAATTGGGCGATTTTCTGAAACGGTTCGACGAAACGCCCTATCCCGTCGTGCTTACCGTTCCCTCGGGGAAGGGCGCTTCGGGCTACGGCGACGAGATGCTCAGATCCGCGATGGAACGTGCGCTCGGCGTCGACATTTTATTCCAAAAATAGGTTCGCGCGTGAAATAAGCGCAAGAAAACGCATACGGAGCAAGATATGGTTGGAAAAACAGTTAAGGTATCTGGGCCGCTGATCGTGGCGGAGAATATGGCGGACTGCAAGATGTACGACGTCGTGCGGGTCTCGGAGCTCGGTCTCATCGGCGAGATCATCGAACTGAGGGGGGACAAGGCGTCCATACAGGTGTATGAAGAGACGTCGGGCCTCGGACCGGGCGAGGACGTCTGGTCCACGGGCGAACCTCTCTCTGCGGAACTCGCGCCCGGGCTCATCACGGGCATTTTCGACGGCATCCAACGCCCGCTTACCACGCTGTATTGGAACTATGGCGATCGCATCTCCCGCGGCGTCTCCGTCAACAAACTCGACCGCGAGAAGAAGTGGCATTTCACCCCCCGCAAAAAGGCGGGAGATACGGTGGAGGCGGGCGATATTTTGGGAGTGGTGCAGGAGACGGAGATCGTCGAGCACCGCATTCTCGTGCCCTTCGGCGTAAAGGGGAGGATCCTCTCCGTCCGGGAAGGGGACTTCACCATCGAGGAGCAGATCGCCGAAATCGAAACCGAAACGGGCAAACGCCCCGTCTGTATGCTTCAAAAGTGGCCCGTCCGTAAGGGCAGACCTTATAAAGAAAAACTCAACCCCGATAAGCCCATGGTAACGGGCCAGCGGGTCATCGATACTCTGTTTCCCATCGCAAAGGGTGGCGTCGCGGCGGTGCCCGGGCCCTTCGGGAGCGGCAAAACGGTCGTCCAGCACCAGCTTGCAAAGTGGGCGGACGCGGACATCATCGTCTATGTCGGCTGCGGCGAACGCGGCAACGAAATGACGGACGTTTTGAACGAATTTCCCGAACTCAAGGACCCCAAGACGGGGGAACCTCTGATGAAGCGCACCGTGCTCATCGCAAACACGTCGGATATGCCCGTTGCGGCGCGCGAAGCGTCCATCTATACGGGAATTACGATCGCCGAGTACTTCCGAGACATGGGGTACAGTGTGGCGATCATGGCGGATTCCACCTCCCGTTGGGCGGAGGCGCTCCGCGAAATGAGCGGCCGTCTCGAAGAGATGCCGGGCGACGAGGGCTATCCCGCCTATCTTGCGAGCCGCCTTGCCGAGTTCTATGAACGCGCGGGCATCGTAAAGTTGCTCGGAAGCGAAAACCGCGTGGGCTCTGTCTCCGCGATCGGCGCGGTCTCTCCTCCCGGCGGCGACCTTTCGGAGCCCGTCTCGCAGGCGACGCTGCGCATCGTCAAAGTGTTCTGGGGCCTCTCTGCCTCCCTTGCCTATAAGCGGCACTTCCCCGCCATCGATTGGCTCATCAGCTATTCCCTCTATGCGGACAAGATGAAGGATTGGTACAACGAGCAGGTGGGCAAGGACTTCCTCAAATACAGGCAGTTCGTCATGACCATCTTGCAGGAGGAAGCCGCCCTCGACGAGATCGTCCGTCTCGTCGGCATGGACGCCCTCTCTTCGCGCGACCGCCTCGTCATGGAGACGGCAAAGACGGTGCGCGAGGACTACCTCCACCAGAACGCCTTCCACGAGGTGGACACCTACACCTCCATGCAAAAACAGCTTCTCATGCTCAGGCTCATCTTCGAGTTTTACCGCCTTTCGGAGGAGGCGCTCGGGCAATATGTTGCGCTCGACGACATTCTCGCCTGCTCCTTCAAGGAGAAAATCGGTCGGGCGAAGTACATTCCCGAGGAAGATCTCGCCGAGTTCGAGGAAATTTTGCGCACGATGAACGCGGAGATAAAGGCGCTCGAACAGGGAGGAAACGAAGATGTATAAAGAATATAAGACCATCCGCGAAGTGGTGGGGCCCCTTATGCTCGTCGAGGGCGTGGAGGGGGTAAAATACAACGAACTTGTGGACATCGTCTGCGCAAACGGGGAGACCCGCCGCGGCAAGGTGCTCGAAGTCAACCGCGACAAGGCGGTCGTCCAGCTTTTCGAAAACTCGCAAGGACTGCAAATCGCCACGAGCAAGGCCCGCTTTTTGGGGCACAGCCAGGAACTTGCCGTCTCGCGCGACATGCTCGGTCGGGTATTCGACGGTATGGGCAACCCCCGCGACGGCGGCGCTCCCGTCATTCCCGAAAAGATGGCGGACATCAACGGCGAACCCATCAACCCCGCCGCGCGCGACTATCCCAACGAATTCATTCAAACGGGCGTGTCTGCGATCGATGGGCTCAACACCCTCGTGCGCGGGCAGAAACTTCCCGTGTTTTCGATGAGCGGCCTTCCCCATGCCGAGCTGGCGGCGCAGATCGCGCGGCAGGCAAAGGTGCGCGGGGGAGACAGCAAGTTCGCCGTCGTGTTCGCGGCGATCGGCATCACGTTCGAGGAAGCGCAGTACTTTGTAGAGGACTTCAAGCGCACGGGCGCCATCGAGCGCACGGTGCTGTTCACCAATCTCGCAAACGATCCCGCGGTCGAGCGTATCGCAACCCCCCGCATGGCGCTTACCTGCGCAGAATATCTCGCCTTCGAATGCGGGATGCACGTGCTCGTCATCATGACGGACATCACCAACTATGCCGAGGCGCTCCGCGAAGTGTCCGCGGCGAGGAGGGAAGTCCCCGGGCGGCGCGGGTATCCCGGCTATCTCTACACCGACCTCGCCTCTCTGTACGAGCGCGCGGGGCGTATCCGCGGCAAGGAGGGGAGCATCACGCAGATCCCCATTCTGACCATGCCCGAGGACGACAAGACCCATCCCATTCCCGACCTTACGGGCTACATCACCGAGGGGCAGATCATTCTCTCCCGCGACCTCTATAAAAAAGGGTTGAACCCGCCCATCGACGTGCTTCCTTCCCTCTCCCGTTTGAAGGACAAGGGCATCGGCAAAAATAAGACGCGCGAGGACCACGCGGACACCATGAACCAGCTGTTTGCAGCGTATGCGCGGGGCAAGGAGAGCAAGGAACTCTCGGCGATCTTGGGCGAGGCGGCTCTTTCGGACGTGGATAAACTTTACGCAAAGTTTGCAGAGGAGTTCGAAAAAGAGTACGTCAACCAAGGGTTTGAAACCGACCGCACCATCGAGGAAACGCTCGACATCGGCTGGAAACTTTTGAAGATATTACCCAAAACCGAACTCAAACGCATCCGCGAGGAATACCTTACCAAATACCTTCCCGAATAATTTGCAAGGTCTACCCCTTTTAGGGGGAGGCTCTCGCGCAACGGGTGGTGGGGGTTCTTCTCTCTCGCCCTCCCCCGCTTGTGGGGATAGTCAACTCGCCCTCCCCCGCAAAGCGGGGGAGGGGTAGGGGAGGGGGTCGCCTTATTATTAAATCACCATGACAAGACTCAACGTCAATCCAACCCGAATGGAGCTAAAAAAGCTGAAAGCGCGGCTTGCAACGGCCGTGCGCGGGCACAAGCTCTTAAAAGACAAGTCGGACGAAATGATCCGTCGTTTTACGCTGATCATCAGGGAAAACAAACGCCTCCGCGACGAGGTGGAGCAGTCGCTCTCGAATACGTTGCGGCAGTTTTCGGTGGCGCGGTCGCTTACGCCCGAGTATGCGGTGGAGGCGGCGTTCGGTATGCCCACCGCGGCGGTCACGGCGGAGTGCGGGGTGGAGAGCGTCATGGGGGTGGAAGTGCCCAAGATCGAACTTACCTCCTCGGCGCGGACGGACAGTCTCCCTTACGCCTATTCGGAGATCACGAGCGAGGCGGACGAGAGCGTGCGGCAGATCTCTTCGGTGTTGCCGTTGCTTGTCAAACTTGCGGCGGTGGAGAAGTCGGTGCGTCTGCTTGCCGATGAGATCGAGCGCAACAAACGCCGCGTCAACGCCCTCGAATACGTAATGATCCCGCAGCTTGAGGAGACGATCAAGTACATCCGCGACAAGCTCGACGAAAACGAGCGCGCCGCCATCATCCGCCTCATGAAAGTAAAGAACAAATCGTAACCCATTTACCTCATTTTACCCCCTCCCACGGAGGGGCAAACAAAACCCCCTCCATTGGAGGGGGACTAAGGGGGTGGGCAAACTCTCCCCGCCTGTGCGTCATTCCGCCCCGCCCGCACGTTCTATGTTGTCTAAGGGCGGCACGAGGAGCCTGCGACGAAGTACCAAGCCGCAGGCGGAGTGGAGAAATCTTACATTATAAAAATGAGGTAGAGATTTCTCGACACGCCTCGTTCCTCGGCGGCTCGAAATGACATTTGGGGAATGTGTTTGCGTATTTCCCTTGCTGTCCCTTACAGGGAAAGTACCCGCGAAGCGGGGGAAAGGGTTTTTTGAGAACCCCTTTTCTTCGCTTCCCCAACTTGTTGGGAAGAAACTCCTCTTACTCGCCCTCCCCCGCAAAGCGGGGGAGGGGTAGGGGAGGGGGCCACCTCATTTCAAAAAAATCCAAAAAAGGAGAAAAATAAAAAATGTTAAACGAAAAGATCGCGGCAATGCTCAACGACCAGATCAACAAGGAACTCTACTCGGCGTATCTCTATCTCGATTTCGCCAACTACTATGCCGACGAAGGCTTAGACGGCTTCGCGCATTGGTACGAAGTGCAGGCGCAGGAGGAGCGCGACCATGCGATGATGCTCCGCCGCTACCTCATCAACAACGGCCACCGTGTCGTGTTCGAGGCGGTCGCAAAGCCCGACAAGACCTTCAAGGCGCACATCGATCCCTTAAAAGCGGGTTACGAGCACGAGCAGTACGTCACCTCTCTCATCACGGACATCTATCACGAGGCCGCGGGGCAGAAGGACTACCGCACCATGCAGTTCCTCGATTGGTTCATCAAGGAGCAGGGAGAAGAGGAGACGAACGCCGACGACATGGTCAAGAAGTACAAACTTTTCGGCCAGGACGCGAAGGGACTTTACGCCCTCAACCAGGAACTTGCCGCCCGCGTCTATACGCCTTCCGCGACCGGTCCCGCTATGTAACGAACCCTATGTAACAAACAAAGCAACGCATACGCCGCGCGCGGGCATTCTGCCCTCGCGCGGCGTTTTGTCATTTCGCCCCGTACATTCTTAATTGTCAATTTTGAGACGCGCTTCCAATATGTCATTTCGAGCGCAGTCGAGAAATCTTTCCTTATTTTGCGTTACCGCTTGCCTTTTTGTCCATAATGTGGTACACTATTGACTGCTTTTGAAAAGCAAGGAGCAACTATGCACAACATCATTCCCATTACCGAAGATCTCTACTATGTCGGCGGGAGCGACAGGCGTCTCTCGCTGTTTGAAAACGTCTATCCCGTGCCCCGCGGGGTTTCCTACAATTCCTATCTTCTGCTCGACGAAAAGACAGTGCTTTTCGACACGGTGGACCCCTCCGTTGCGGACCTCTATCTCGAAAACGTTGCGGCGGCGCTCGGCGGAAGAAAGCTCGACTATCTCGTCGTCCACCACATGGAGCCCGACCACTCGGCCACATTTTTGCGCCTTGTAAAGAGCTATCCCGAGGCGACGATCGTCACGAGCGCGAAGGCGGCGCAGATGATGAAAAACTTCTTCCCCTTCGACGGTGCGAACGTTAAGATCGTCAAGGAGGGAGACGTCCTCTCCTCAGGCAAGCACAGCTTCACCTTTGTCGCCGCGCCCATGGTGCATTGGCCCGAAGTGCTGTTCTCCTTCGATACCGCGACGGGCACCCTCTTCTCGGCGGACGCCTTCGGCACGTTCGGGGCTCTGGGCGGCAGTATCTTTGCAGACGAGGTGAACTTCAAAGAGGAATTTTTGTCCGACGCCCGCAGATATTATTTCAACATCGTGGGCAAATACGGGATACAAGTGCAGTCCGTTCTCAAAAAGGCGGCGGGGCTCGACATCAAGACGATCTGCCCCCTGCACGGCCCCATTTGGCGGAAGGATTTAGGCTATTATCTCGGCCTATACGATACTTGGAGCAAGTACGAGCCCGAGGAGAAGGGTGCGGTCGTCTTTTACGGCACCATTCACGGCCACACGGGGAATGCCGCCGAAATTTTGGCAACGTCCATTGCGCAGAGCGGCGCGCCCGTCAAGGTGTACGACGTCTCGCAGACCGAACTTTCCCAACTCGTTGCGGAGGCGTTCCGCTATTCCCACCTTGCGTTTGTCTCGGCGACGTACAACAACGGCATTTTCCTGCCCATGGAACAGCTTTTGCAAGACCTTGCGGCGCATAATTTCCAAAACAGGAAGTATGCGCTCGTCGAAAACGGCAGTTGGTCGCCGCAGGCGGGCACGCTGATGAAGAATCTGATCGGCGAGTGGAAGAACATGACGCAGATCGGCGAAAAGGTGACGCTTCTCTCCTCTGTAAAGGAGGAGCAAGCGGAGGAACTCCGCGCCCTCGCCGCCCAACTCGCCGCGGATATTCTCTCCGAGTAAGCCCTATCTTTTTCTCGCCCTCCCCCGCGTCAGCGGGGGAGGGGTAGGGGAGGGGGTACCTTATTTCACCCCCACCACCCTCGGGGGACTAAGGGGGTGGGCACCATTTCCCAATTGTCATTTCGAGCCGCCGAGGAACGAGGCGTGTCGCCCCGCCCGCACGTTCTATGTTGTCTAAGGGCGGCACGAGGAGCCTGCGACGAAGTTGAAATCTCTACCGCATTTCTAAAATACGTCATGTTGAGCGAAGTCGAAACATGTCCTTATTACAATGCGGACACCCTTCGACTTCGCTCAGGGTGACGTAATTATAATAGGGCGAGATTTCTCCACGCGCCGCATAGCGGCTTGGTCGAAATGACATATTAGGAACGGCAAACAGAACCTCCACCCTCGGGGGATCAAGGGGGTGGGCCTCTCGGCGCCCCTTTAGGGGAGCTGTCGCGCTCCGCGCGACTGAGGGGTTTTAAGCGAGTATGTAAAACCACCCTCATTATTCCAAAAAAAATTCAAAAAAGGAGATATAAAAACATGAAGTATGTATGCAACGTCTGCGGTTACACTTACGACGAAGAGGCGGGCGATCCCGACAACGGCATTGCGCCCGGCACCAAGTGGGAGGACATTCCCGACGACTACACCTGTCCGCTCTGCGGCGTAGGCAAGGAAGATTTCTCCGCCGAATAACCCTGCTTTCCTCCCCGCGCGGGGAGGAATTTTTTTGCTCTTTTTCAAAAATTTGTCATAATTTTACGTTACATGATTGACAGCTTGTCATAAAGATGCTATACTTTGAGAAAGAAAATTAAGAGACTTACCAAAAGGAGCCGAAGAGTATGAAGAAATACGCAAAAAAGATGGGTATTTTGCTTGCGGGCGTTCTGTGCGCCTGTACGGCGGCAGGACTTGCGGCGTGCGGCGAGGAGGAAGTCCCCACCCTGCAAAGCGGGGCCTCCGCCACCCTCGTTACGAGCAAATCGCCCGAGGAGCTCTCGCCCGAGAACGTCGTCTATGCGTTCCTGCAAAAGCAGAGCGAACTTTCAAGCTACAAGATCACCACCGAGGGCAAGGCGGTCGCCGATCTTGCGGGGTACGAGCAGGAGATCCACAACATCACCTATAAAAACGGCGAAGATTTCCTCAACCAGGCGCAGTCCGATTCCTTCCTCGTCAAGATGAAGCACCAAGCCTTCTCCAAGAACGGCAAAGTGGTGTACCGCGACGGGTTCGAGGGAGACGTGCAGGTCTCCACAAAGGAAGATTATAAAAAAGTCTATGGGTTCACGGCGGACGAAGTGACCCTCGGCGGCTACATCATCAACGAAAAGACCCTCCGCTATGCCGCGCTTGAAAAGACGGAGGGCGACACCCTTACCTATTATTACCGTCTGGCGGGCGATCTCTCCAAGGAGAGCGGTTCCGCCACCGAATCGGCGACGACGGGCGTGCGTCTGCAAGCCAAGGCATACGGGTCCCTCGATAATCTGCCCTCCTTCTCGGACGTCGACCTCCGCCTTACCATCAAAAAGGACTGGACGCCCGTCTCCTATTCTTCGGAGTGCTCCTATGCCTGCAAAAAGGTGTTCTCCATGAACATCGTGCAGACGCTCAAATGCACCTATTCGGGGATCAACAGGGAAGTGGAGATCCCGAGCGTCGCGCAGTTCAACGAAAAACTCGGCTCCACTCCCTCTGAAGTCAAACCCGTACAGGGAGAGACGAGCACGATGATGAAACTCGCCTCCGCGGTCGGCGCGGCGATGGACGAAAAGGGCACGTTCACCCTTCCCGTCTCGCTCGACGTCGACGTGTTCGGCGCCTCTCTTCCGCTCGGCGGCGACCTTACCTTAAAGCTCAAGAGAGACGCGCTCAGCAGCGGAGACATTCTCAACGCCTTCGCTCTGCAATGTTCGTTCGATCTTTCCTCCGTGCCCCTTCTTTCGCAGGCGGCAAAAACGCTCCTGGTGCGCTATACGGGGGAGGGGATGCTCCTTCTTACCCTCAACGGAGCGGAGGGGAACGCCCTCTACACTTCGGCGGTCGACCTCGGCGCGCTCCTTCCCGACCTCGGAAAGATCGAGTTCAACGCGGACTCTTTGCAGGCGCTTGCGGGGGAAATGTTCGAACTTACCGAAACCGAAACGGGCTACCTCGTCACCTTAAAGCCTCTCTTCCTGCAAAAACTAAACGAAAGCTATGAGGCGCTTTTGACGAAAGTCGAGCAAAGCCTCGGGAACACGCACGGCTACATTCGCTCCTTCCTCGGGACGGAGTTCACCTCTCTGACTGCCGACCTTGCGGGGCTCGACAAGACGACGGGCCTCTCCCTCTCTCTCAAGGGCACGCCCGCCGAAAATACGACGATGGGCGAGAAGATCGATTTAAGCCTCGACATCGGGCTTCTCAACAACAGCGGGCTATTCAGCGGCGCGTTTGGGGGCGAATTACAACTCCGCCTTAACCCCGCGGCGATCTGGGCGGGCGACTACTTTGCGATCGCGCAGGGGAAACTTCATCTCGACATCACTTCCGCACAGCCGATCTTGCAGCTGCTCGGAGCGCTCGGCGGCATGGTCCCCGACCTGCCTTCCTGGCTCAGCGCCGACCTCAGTAGCCTCGATCTCTATTATGAGGGTGACGGCATGATGACGCTTGCGCTCAACAACACGGCGAAGAACCCCGTATTTGTGACAAGTTTCGATCTGAAAGAGTTGCTTTCCGCAGTTGCTTTGCCCGACCTCGGAACGGGTGAAACGGGCGGAACGGGTGGAACGGGCGAAACGGGCGGAACGGGCGAAACGGGCGGAACAGGCGGAACGGGCGAAACAGACGAAACGCAGGGTATGCAGGGGCTCAACCTTCCGCCGCTCGTCATCGAATTCAAAGAGAATGGCATTTCGCTCTCCCTCGGCGAAACTCTTGTGCAAGCGCTCGACGCCGCTTATCAAGGGCTGGTGCAGACGGCGGTAGATTACGTCACGGAAGCCGCAGGCAGCATGGGAGAATTTGCGGGGGCAATGATCAAGGGTTGGATCGACGCGAAGATCACGGACGCGGGAATCTTTGTCGGAATAACCGAAGAAGGCAAACTTACCTTCAATCTCAATGTCGACGGCATTCCCGCCTCGAGTAACAGTTCCGAAGCGATCTCCTTGCTTTCAATTACCCTTACCCATCAAGGCGAGTTGGAAAGCGCAGAAAAAGAAACGCTTCTTGCGCTCGGCGATACGGTGAAAAAACTCAACGAGATGAACGACAAGGCGGCGGAATACGATGCGCAGGTGCAGAAGTTCATCGACGAAATGGATGTATCCGAAACGGGCTATACGCAGTACGTCGCAAATGTCACCGTCCTGCAAGAAAAGATCGCTTCGGAGGAGGCGGGCGTAAGATCGCTCATGGCCACAAAGTCCTATCTTGCGGTCATAAATGTCGACGGGCAAGATTACACCCTCCTTCTTCTTACCGCAAAACTCTATCACGACCGCGCAGGGCAGTTCAAAGAGAAGGTTGGGGCCATTGAGGCGGCCTCTCCCGAAACCGTATGGGACGAACTCAACGCCATCTACGAGAAGTCCGCTACCGTTTCGGGCGTCACCGTTCCCGCGATCAAAGGAAACGAAGTTCTCGAATCGGCAGTCGGCGAAGAGACGATTTCAAGCTATCTTGCAAAGCGCAGCACCCACGAGGAAGCAATGGCGAACGCGCTCAAAGCGAACATCGAAGCCGCCGATAAAGAATTTGACGGCGCAAAGGACCGCGAAGGTTGGACGGCCGCGCTTGCAAAGATCGTGTCCGAGTTCAAGCCCGCATACGACAAACTTCCCGAAGACTTGCAGAAGACCACGGGATATCAAGCGTTTGTGAAGGAGGTTTACACGACGAACATCGATGAAGTGACGAAAGCGTATAACGAGGTCAAAGCCGAAGTGGAAGCGCTGTACGAAAAGGGCAGCGACACTTCGATGGGTGACCTTCTTAAAACGATGAAGAAGCTCTCCGAGGCATATGCGTGGGGCTACGGCTATGATTATTGGGAAACCAATACGATCGAAAAAGTACAGCCCTGGGGAACGACGTGGATAACCTCCTTAAAGCCGTCGGATCTGAGTGAGGAAGAGCAGAAAAAAGTCAGCGATCTCAATACGCTGAACCGTTCGTTCATGAAAGGCACGATCGCTAAGGAGATCGGCAGCAAGTATACCGATCTCATCGTAAAAGCGGTCAGCGATCTGTATAACAAGATCAAGGATTGCAGGATCGTTGCCGAAGAAGACGGTGCGGTGACATGGGATTTCTCCAAACTTCAGATGAGTGACGAGGAAACGTCTGCTTTGCTCGAAAGGATCCATGGGCTCCGCTTCCTGATCTGTAGAGTACTCCCGACCACTACCATTGAAGAAATTGTGAAAGATGACCCCGATTTGTCTCAATTCGCGCGGATCGATCTCACCAAGTATGAAGAGGCGCTTGTAGAGGATCTGACAGCTACGTCCGGCGACTGATTGGAAAAAACACATCAAAAAAGGACCCCCCCCCGGGGTCCTTTTTCTCAAAGACCTGCCCCCGTTTACGGGGGCGGGTGGCGCCGCAGGCGTCAGGTGGGGGATATTCTTGGCGCCCCTTATAGGGGAGCTGTCGCGCCCCGCGCGACTGAGGGGTTTTAGAGAACCCTTTCGGCATTCGCTCCGCTCATGCCACTTTCCCTAAAAGGGACAGCAAGGGAATACGAAACACCATTCCCAAATGTCATTTCGAGCGAAGTCGAGAAATCTCTACCGCATTCTCAAATCACGTCATTCCGTCCCGCCCGCACACCACACTCTATGTTGTCTAAGGGCGGCACGAGCAGCTTGCGACGAAATAGAAATCTCTACCGCATACCCCGAACCAAACGTCCCTTTTCCTCACTCCCCCCGAAAAAAGTTGACTGCTTCCCGTGTTCGTGCTATAATAGGCGCGAAATCAAATCGAGGTGCAAACAATGAACGAACGTTACGAACTCAATAAAAATTTGGCGCAAATGCTCAAGGGCGGCGTCATCATGGACGTCACCACGCCCGAGCAGGCGAAGATCGCAGAAGAGGCGGGCGCGTGTGCGGTCATGGCGCTCGAACGCATCCCCGCAGACATCCGCGCGGCGGGCGGCGTCTCCCGCATGTCCGACCCTAAGATGATCAAGGGGATCCAGAACGCCGTCTCCATTCCCGTCATGGCGAAGTGCCGCATCGGTCACATCGCCGAGGCGCAAATTTTGGAGGCGATCGAGATCGACTACATCGACGAGAGCGAAGTCCTCTCTCCCGCCGACGACAAATACCACATCGACAAAACGCAGTTCAAAGTTCCCTTCGTCTGCGGCGCGCGCGATTTGGGCGAAGCGTTGCGGCGTATTGCAGAGGGCGCTTCCATGATCCGCACCAAGGGGGAACCGGGCACGGGCGACGTCGTGCAGGCGGTCCGCCACATGCGCATGATGATGAGCGAGATCGGAAAAGTCGCCGCAATGCGCGAGGACGAACTCTATGAGGAGGCAAAACAGCTTTGCGTGCCCTATGAACTCGTCAAGTACGTGCACGACAACGGTAAACTTCCCGTCGTCAACTTTGCGGCGGGTGGGGTGGCAACTCCCGCGGACGCCGCGCTCATGATGCAACTCGGCGCGGAGGGGGTGTTTGTGGGGAGCGGCATCTTCAAATCGGGGGATCCCGCAAAGCGCGCCCGCGCCATCGTGCAGGCGGTCACCAACTACAACGACCCCAAAATTCTGGCTGAACTTTCGGAGGATTTGGGCGAAGCGATGGTCGGCATCAACGAGCAGGAGATCGCCCTCCTCATGGCGGAGCGCGGCAAATGATCGGCGTTTTCGCACTGCAGGGGGCGTTCCTCGAACACGAGCAAATGCTGTCAAAACTCGGCGCGCCCTATAAAGAAATTCGGCGGAGAGAGCACTTCACCGACGGGCTGGACGGGCTCATTTTCCCCGGGGGCGAGTCCACCGTGCAGGGAAAGCTGCTCTGCGAAGAGGGGCTCTTGGAACCCGTCAAGGAGGCGATCAAGGGCGGACTTCCCGTATTCGGCACCTGCGCGGGGCTCATTTTGCTTGCCAAGCGGCTTACAAACGACGAAAACGTCTGGCTGGACGCCCTCGACGTCACGGTCAAGCGCAACGCTTACGGGCGGCAGCTCGGCTCCTTCAAGGCGGACCTTCCCTTTGAGGGGGTGGGGAATTATCCCGCCGTCTTTATCCGCGCCCCCTATGTGGAGGAACTCGGCCCGGACGCCCACGCGCTTGCCGAATGGGGCGGAAAGATCGTCGCGGTACGGCAGGGACATATGCTTGCGACCGCATTTCACCCAGAACTTACGCCCGACGTGCGCGTTCACGAATATTTCCTCCGCACTCTCGTCTCTTAAATGATCACCCCCTCCATCGGAGGGGGACTAAGGGGATGGGCGACCTGCCCCCGTTTACGGGGGCGGGTGGCGCCGCAGGCGTCAGGTGGGGGTACTCTCGGCACCCCTGTAGGTAGAGCAAGGGGTAAGCAGAACGCCATTCCAAAATGTCATGTCGACCGAAGTGGAGACATCTCTACCGCATTTCTTAAACTGTCCTTTCGAGCAAAGCACGTCCTCTCTCGCCCTCCCCCGCATCAGCGGGGGAGGGGTAGGGGAGGGGGTACCTTGTTACAATCAAACCCTATGAACGCAGTCAATTACGACAACCTCATGCTCCAAACGCTTGCCGAACACAAAGGCGAGAGCCTGCTCCTGCACAGCTGTTGCGCGCCCTGTTCGAGTTCCTGTCTCGAGCAGCTTTTTTCCGCGCTCAAAACCACCGTCTTTTACTACAACCCCAATTTGGACACGGCGGAGGAGTACGAAAAGCGCAAAAAAGAGCAGATCCGCTTTTTACGTGAAACGGGTTGGGCGGACTTTCTTGACTGCGACTATTCCCACGAGGAGTACGAAGAAATCGCCCTCGGCTATGAGGAGGAAAAAGAGGGCGGCGCGCGCTGCGCGCGATGTTTTAGGTTGCGGCTTGAACGCACGGCGCGGGAGGCGAAGGCGCGCGGATACACCTTTTTCGCCACCACGCTCACCCTTTCGCCCTTGAAGAACGCAAAACTCATCAACGAGATCGGGTTCGAACTTGCCAAGGAGTACGGGGTAAAGTATCTTCCGAGCGACTTCAAAAAGCGTGGAGGGTATCTGCGCTCCATCGAGCTATCCAAGGAGCACGCGCTCTACCGCCAAAACTATTGCGGCTGTCAATATTCCAAACGTTAAATGCGCTCCCGCGCATTTTTTCTTACTTACCCCCTCCATCGGAGTGGGCGAACAGAACCCCCTCCAATGGAGGGGGACTAAGGGGGTGGGGAAAAGACCTGCCCCCCTTTTAAGGGGGCGGGTGGCGCCGCAGGCGTCAGGTGGGGGTTGTTTCGGCGCCCTGCGTCATTCCGAGCCGAAAAAGCAATAACGCAGTTCGACACGGCAATTCTCCGAGGGAATCTTGTTGCGTCCAAGTCCGTTCAAAACCAAATTATGACCTGCCCCCTTTTAAGGGGGCGGGTGGCGCCGCAGGCGTCAGGTGGGGGTTCATTCCAAATTCCCCTCAAAAAAACGGCAAAACCTCAATCCACGGGTTTTGCCGTCAGCAAGCTATTCGAAAATTCCTCTTTGGGCAGTTCCCCGCCGCCCTGAAAAACGCTTAAAAAAATCTCGCTAAGCCGCGCCCCTTCGCGCACCGCCCGTTCAAAGAGTTCGTCCGCCGAGTTCCCCCGTCCCTCCGAGAGAGCCGCAAAGTGCTCGCCCGCAATGTAGTTCGGCTCGGGATTCTCGCGCGGGTAGAGGCGGGAGAGATACCGTTTCACGTGCAAAAAATTCTCCGTCTTTTCCCAGCCCCGTTGCGAGGAGTAGCATTTCCCGTGGAAGAACTCGAGGTACCGCGCAAAATTCTTCACACCGCGGTCGAAGCGCGCTTTGGTCACTTCCTCCCGTTCGAGCCCCTCCCCGAGGTAGCCGTACAGCCGCGCCGCCGTGCCGTGCGCGATAATTTTTTTGGGCGAAAAGGCAAAGCCGAACTTTTCCGCCTCCCGCCCTTTTTTCTCGCGCAAAAACCAAACGTCCCAATCGTTCTCCATCTGCTGGTGTTCCCGCTTCTGGCACTTGAACTCCTCGAGATAGTTGTACACAAAGGGGTGAAAGGAGGTATCCGCGGCATAGTGGGTGATGTAGCCGAGCACATAGGCAAGGGTCTGCGCGTGCTCCTCTTCATTCAAGCGGGGCGCGCCCTCCTTCCCGCGGAGAACATCCAAAAAGAGGGAGAACACGTCATACACGCGGAAGCGGTGCATAAATCTGCCGAGATTGAATTCGCTCCTGTTCCCGATGCGGTAAAAGAAAAAGACGTCGGGCCCCTGACAGCCGAGGAAATATTCGTCGGGGAAGCGCTCCGCGGCGTTTTTGGCGTTTGGCGGGAGGGCGTTTTTCACCTCTTCCGCAATGAGTTGATGGGTGATGGACGATGGCATAAAGGCTCCTTACCTTGCTATTATATCCGTTTTGCAAAAAATAAGCAATCGCCTTGCGAGAATTTTTGGGCAGAGTTTCGTTTGCAAAAGAAAAACCGCCGCAAGGCGGTTAATTTTTATGGGCGGGAGGGTCGTAACGCTTGGGATCGTCCGTCAGTCCCAGCAGGTAATCGACGCTTGTATTGTGGAACGCGGCAAGGCGGATGAGAATGTCTGTCGGAATATCGTTTTCGCCCGTCTCATACTTGGAATATCCCGTCTGGGACATTCCCAAAATGCGCGCGATCTGCGTTTGGCTCATATCCTTATCTTCGCGCAAGTCCCTGATGCGCCGGTAGACTTTTCTCATTTTTCGCAAAATTCCGAAAAAATTATAACATAAGTCTCTCCAAACGCTTGACATTTAACCTGTTTTAGGTTAGAATGGTACCGTTGAATGTAAAATTCGACAAAAAAGGACAAAGAGGTATTTTGGAAAAATGAGCAAGTATGTGGAAAAAAATCTCGGCAAAAATGAAACGATCGTGAAGAAAGCGGATCGAAACGGGCTGTTCCTGGTCGCAACATGGATCAAGGGGATCCTGCTCTGCTGGCTCCTTCTCATTCCAACGGTCAAGGCGATCATCGCAACCGTGCGCTTCAAGAACGTTGAACTTGCGGTCACCACCAAGCGGATCATCGGGAAAATCGGCGTTGCGAGTACGCAGGCGCTCGACGCACCCCTCAACAAGGTCCAGAACGTCGCCGTAGCGCAGCCCTTCTTCGGCAAGATCTTCAACTATGGCACCATTCAAATCAATACGGCGGCGGGAGAATACCTGTTCGGCGCGATCAAGAATGCAGACGCCTTCAAGAAAGTGATCATGTCTCAGATCGATCAGTTCGAAGAGGACCGTTTGAAACAGCAGGCGGACCAGATGGCGCAGGCAATGGCGGGAGCGATCAACAGATAAAATATGCAGCCCGATGAATTGCAGCTCAAACAGGGGGAGGAACTCTTGGGTTCGGCAAAGATCAGCCGCACGTCCATCGTTGCGCTCTGGCTTTCGGTCCCCTGTTTTGCCGCCGTCATTTTAGGGGGGTTTCTCCCGTGGGTCATTCGCGCGTTGCGCATGGCGGATTTCATCGACGGGCACATTTCGGCCTTTTTGGGCGGACTGATCGCCGTTGCCGTGGTCGTGCTTGCCCTCGCGTGGGCGGCGGTCGCGGCCGTCCTTACCAAGCGTCATGTGTGTTACAGCCTTGTGGTTACCAATTTACGCGTGGTAGCGACTTCCCATAAAACACAGATGGAGGCGAGTATCTCGGACCTGAAAAATGTGTTCGTGGAGGAGTCCCTTGGGGGAAAGATCTTCCGTTACGGCGCGCTCACCATACAGGCCGAAAAGGGTTCGGTCACCGTGAAAAACGTGTGCGACCCCGAGGCGCTTCAAAAGCAGCTGTTCGATTTGATGGGAATTTCCTGAAAATCGTCGGCACTCTCCATATTTTTGAAACATCGCCGCACCCTTCAAGGGCGCGGCGATGTTTTAGTTAAATTTGTTTTGGTGGGTTTCTCTCTCCGAAGAGGGCGGTGCCGAGGCGCACCATGTTCGCGCCGTGCTTAATGCAAAGTTCCCAATCTCCGCTCATGCCCATCGAAAGATACTCGATATCCGGGAAGTCCCCGCGCGCCCGTTCGAACAGTTTGCGCATCTTTTCGCAGAGGGGAGCAAGAACGCTCTCGTCGTCGGTGTGCGGGAGCATCGCCATAAAGCCCTTCACGCGCAGTCCTTCCATAAGGGAGAGCCGCGTGAGTGCCGCCATGCCCTCCGGGAGGGGATAGCCTCCTTTCGTCTCCTCGTTTCCGATGTTGATTTGAAGGAGAATATCGCTTACGACGCCCTTTTTCAAGGAGAGCCGCGCGATCTCTTGGGCGAGTTCGTCTCGGTCTACAGATTGAATGAGGAAGGTCTTGCCGATGAGGTATTTCACCTTGTTGCATTGCAGACGCCCGATAAAGTGCCGCCGCGCACCGTGTACAAGGTCGTATTTTGCGCAAAATTCCTGCACTTTGTTCTCGCCGATGTCCCGGACGCCCGCCTTGATCGCTTGGTCGATCTCCTCCGCCGTGCGCGTCTTGGTCGCGGCGACGAGGGTCACCTGTTCGCCGAACGGGTTGCCTTTCCCGATCTTTTGCAGGATATTTTCAAAGTCACTCGTCATAGAGCACGACCTCGTTTTTGAGGAAAAGGGTTTGGTAGGGGGGCAGACCTTGCGCCGCATGGTAAAACGCCGCCTGCACGAGCACTTTTCTTCCCGTGATCTCTTCGAGGAAGGGGAAGGGGACTTCGAGCTGTCCCACGCGGTGGCGGATGAGTTTCTCCTCGTCCTTCTCCGAAAGATCGAACCACAGATGTCTCTTCAAGAGCGCAATGTCCACTGCGGGGGTGTAAAATTCCACGAGGTAATCTTTCTTCGTCCGGGAGGGCTTTTTCAATCCCCTTTCGTTGCCGAGATAGGTGATGTACACAACGCCCGCGTTCTCGTCCCGCGCCACGGCGAGGAATTCGCTCTTCTGCGCGTCCCGTTTTTTGTAGTCCTTGTCCGTCCGCACGAGGTGAAAGATGAGGTGGAAGAGGTAGAGGGGGAACACGGCGATGAGGAGATAGAGGAAGAGGTCATTGTCTGTGCCCGCCCATGCGCCGAGGAGCCCGAGCATGACGGCGGTCAGCGCAATGAGAATGATATAAAACAGCTTGCCGAGCTTTCTTGTGGCGGTAGGTTTTTCTTTCATCGGTTTCATTTTACTCCAAACGGTGACAAAAAGCAAGCGCCCGCGCAGGGCTTTTCCATTTTGCTTGACAAATGAAGCGTTTTATTATACAATCGGGGTATGATCATTTTGGGGCTCGACCCGGGGCTCGGCACCATGGGCTATGGCGTGGTGGAAAAGGATGCAAACGGCAACTGCACCGCGGTAGATTACGGGGTGGTAAAAACGCCCCCCAACGAAAATCTTGCCGTGCGGCTGTGCATTCTCGAGGACGGCGTCAATAAAATTTTCGATAAATTCAAGCCGGACGAAGCGGCAATGGAGGAACTGTTTTTCTCCAAGAACATCACCACGGGCATTGCGGTGGCGCAGGCGCGGGGGGTGATGCTCCTTACCTGCAACAAGCGTTGCGGGCGGATCTTCGAATACACGCCCAACCAGATCAAGCAGGCGCTTACGGGATACGGCGCGGCGGACAAGGGGCAGATGCAGCGGGTAGTGGCAAGCCATTTGCGCTTGAAGAGCATTCCCCGTCCCGACGACGCGGCGGACGCTTTGGCAGTTGCGCTCTGTCACGCCTTCACGAGCCGTTTCGCCTCCCTCTTCGGGATAAGGTAGAAAGACCTCCTCGCATAAGCGCGTCATTCCGAGCGGCAACTCCCGTGCGTCATTCCGAGCCGTAAAAGCAATAACGAAGTTCGAAGCGGCAATTCTTCGAGGGAATCTTGTTGCGCCCAAGTACGATTAAAACCACACCTAAACGTACCAAGATGCCTTCGCGGACTTTCGTTAGCGGACTGCGTAACCACATTTCGGCTCAGCATGACGCTTTAACGCAACGTTTGCCCGCCCCGCGCCATTCTAAAATGTCATTTCGAGCGAAGTCGAGAAATCTCTACCTCTTGCCCTCCCCCAACTTGTTGGGGGAGGGGTAGGGGAGGGGGCACCTTATTATGACCTGCCCCCTTTTAAGGGGGCGGGTGGCGCCGCAGGCGTCAGGTGGGGGTTGTCTTGGCACCCCGCGTCATTCCGAGCCTTAAAAGCAATAACGAAGTTCGAAGCGGCAATTCTTCGAGGGAATCTTGTTGCGCCCAAGTACGATTAAAACCACACCCAAACGTACCAAGATGCCTTCGCGGACTTTCGTTAACGGACTGCGTAACCACATTTCGGCTACTTCGCCTGCGGCTCATGCCGCGCTTAGAGAAACAGAACAGCGCGCGGGGCAGCATGACGCTCGGAACGAACTTGTTCATTTCCCACAAACCAAGCAGGAAAATCATTATGATAGGATATTTAAGAGGAAAAGTAAAAGAACTTACCCCCGACTATGTCCTTTTGGACGTCAACGGCGTGGGGTACGAAGTGGTGTGCTCGGGCGCGGCGTTTTCGCGTCTTTCGGGCGTAAAGGCGGGCGATGACGGTGAAGTGTACACCTACCTCAAGGTGAGCGAGGACGACGTCACCCTCTTCGGTTTTGCGGACGTGCGCGAAAAACAGCTCTTTCTGCGCCTGACTTCGGTGCAAGGGGTGGGAGCAAAGAGCGCCATCGCCATTCTCTCCTCCATGAAACCGAATGAGGTGTCCGAGGCGATCGCAACAGCCGACAGCAAGCGGCTCTCCGCGGTGAAGGGCGTCGGCAAAAAGACGGCGGAGCGCATCATCTTGGAATTGCACGGCAAAATTTCGGCGGACGAATTGCTCGGGCAGGAGAGCGTCGGCGGCAGAGTTTCCGCTCTCCCCAAGGAGGAGGACGATGATGCGGTGTCCGCGCTCATGGGCTTGGGTTTTACCAAGCAAGAGAGTGCGCGCGCCGTGGACCGCGCAAAGGCGGCAGGCGCAAAAACGGTGGAAGAGATCATCTCCCTCGCCCTTCGCGGCATGTGACGCTTCGCGCAAACGAGATAAAAGGGGAACGCAATGTTTAACGACGATTACGACGAATTCGGCGAAGAGCGGCTACTTACAAGCACCAAGAGCGCATACGACGCAGAGGAAAACGCCCTGCGCCCCAAGACGATGGAGGAATACGTCGGGCAGGACAAGATCAAAGAAAATCTCTCGGTGTACATGGCGGCGGCCAAGGCGCGGGGAGAGGCGCTCGACCACGTTCTTTTATACGGTCCTCCGGGGCTCGGCAAAACCACGCTCGCGCACATCATCGCGGGCACCATGGGCTCTCAGATCAAACTAACGAGCGGCCCCGCCATCGAGCGGCAGGGGGACCTCGCCGCCATTTTATCCAATCTCAACGAGGGGGACGTTCTGTTCATCGACGAGATCCACCGTCTCAACCACACAGTGGAGGAGACCCTCTATTCTGCCATGGAAGATTTCGCCCTCGACATCATCGTGGGCAAGGGTCCCATGGCGCGCAACATCCGTCTGCCCTTAAAGCGGTTCACCCTCATCGGGGCGACCACCCGCGCGGGGATGCTCTCCTCCCCCTTGCGCGACCGTTTCGGCATTCTGTGCCGTCTCGATATGTACACCCCTTCCGAACTTCAAAAGATCGTCACCCGTTCGGCGCGCACGCTCGGCATCTCGGTGGAGGAGAAGGGCAGTTATGAGATCGCCCGCCGCTCCCGCGGTACCCCCCGCATTGCCAACCGTCTTTTGAAGCGGGTGCGCGATTTTTCGGCGGTATCGGGAAGCAATGTCGTCACGGAGGAGACGGCAAGAGCGGCGCTTTCCCGCCTCGAGATCGACGAACTCGGGCTCGACGAAACGGACAGAAACCTGCTCCGCGCCCTCATCGAAAAGTTCAACGGCGGTCCCGCGGGGCTGGATACCCTCGCCGCGACCATCAACGAGGACGTGAACACCATCGAGGACGTGTACGAGCCCTATCTTCTGCAACTTGGGTTCATCGCGCGCACGCCCCGCGGCCGCGTGTGTTTGAAGGGCGGCTATGAACACATGGGCATTTCCATTCCCGACTCCGTCCGCAAACAACTCTCGGTATTCGATTAAACACAAGATTACCCCCTCCATCGGAGGGGGACTAAGGGGGTGGGCACCCTCTCGGCGCCCCTGTAGGGGAGCTGTCGCGCTTGCGCGACTGAGGGGTTTTCCGAAAGCCTTATAGAAACCCTTTCCCCCGCTAACGCGGGTACTTTCCCTTTCAGGGACAGCAAGGGGGAATGGAACGCGTCCAACGAAACCCCCTCCATCGGAGGGGGACTAAGGGGGTGGGCGTCATTCTAAATTCCCTCCCACATTCAAAACCATGAAAACATCCGACTTTTACTACAACCTCCCCGAGGAGCTCATCGCCCAAACGCCTGTGGAGCCGCGCGATTCGTCGCGGCTTTTGGTGTACCATAGAGACGCCAAGCAGATCGAGCACCGCATTTTCCGCGACGTCACCGACTATCTCAAGGCGGGCGACGTTCTCGTCGTTAACCGCACCAAGGTTCTCCCCGCGCGGCTGTATGCCCGCACCCAAAACGGCGGCGCGGTGGAAGTGTTGCTCTTAAAGCGTCTGCGGCTCGACGAATGGGAAATCCTCGTCCGTCCCGGGAAAAAGTGCAGACCGGGAACCAAACTCATCGTCAACGAGGAACTCTCCTTGGAGGTCCTCTCCGTCACCGAGACGGGGGAGCGCGTCGTGAAATTTTATTACGACGGCGCCTTTGAGGACATTCTCTCCCGCGCGGGCACCATGCCTCTTCCCCCCTACATTCACGAAAAACTCGCCGATGAGAACCGCTATCAAACGGTGTATTGCAAGGAGAACGGCTCCGCGGCGGCTCCCACGGCGGGACTGCACTTCACCGAGGAACTTCTCGAAAGAGTGCGCGCCATGGGGGTGGAGATCGTGGAGGTGTTGCTCCATGTCGGTCTCGGCACCTTCCGCCCCGTCAAGGTGGAAAACGTCGAAAACCACGTCATGCACAGCGAATATTACGAGGTGAGCGAAGAGGCGGCAAAGACGATCAACCGCGCAAAGGGGGAGGGCCGTCGCATAATCGCCGTCGGCACGACCTCTGTGCGCACGCTCGAAACGGTCGCCAAGGCGGACGGCACGGTTTCGGCGGGCAAGGGAGAAACGCAGATCTTTTTATACCCGCCCTACAAAATGAAGTGCGTCGACGCGCTCATCACCAACTTTCACCTGCCCGAAAGCACTCTCTTGATGCTCGTCAGCTGTCTCTGTTCGCGCGAGGAAGTATTGCACATTTACGATGTGGCGGTGAAGGAAAAATACCGCTTCTTCTCCTTCGGCGACGCCTGCCTCTTTCTTTGAAATTGCCCTCCCGCGACGGGGGACACCCTTTCTCGCCCTCCCCCAACTTGTTGGGGGAGGGGTAGGGGAGGGGGCGCCTTATTATCACCCCCTCCATCGGAGGGGGACTAAGGGGGTGGGCATTCCTTTCCCAATTTCGACCAAGCGAAACGCGCTGTCCCAATTGTTATTTCGAGCGGAGCCGCAGGCGAAGTCGAGAAATCTCGCCTTATTTTCACGATGATGACTAAGAAAGTGGGCACTCCTTCCCTCCAAAAAAACAAAAAAACCGCAACGGCGTATGCGGCCGTTGCGGAAAATAAAGTAAAACGATCGATCATAAAATTCCCTGCAGGTAATTGAGGAGCGTCTCGCTCTGCGCCTTCGCCCCCTCGAGCGACGGGTGGCTGTCCGCTCCGTTTTGGTCGGTGGGGAGGCGCAGGTAGGAGATCGTTTCATCCCCCTTTTTTTCGATCGCCTGCTCGATCCCCTTTTCAATGGCCGAATTCACCCCCATCATTCCGTACACGCACACGATCTTGGCGGACGGATTTTTGGAGCGGATGAGTTCGAGAAGGGCAATATAGTCGGCGGCAAAGGCGTCCTGCGTGTAGGAGGGGTCGCCGCTCATATAAAACCCGTCGTTGGTCCCGAGCGCAAGCACCACCACATCGTGTCCCTCCTTGGGATAGGAGTATTTGCCCGCTGTCACCGAGGAGAGCCGCTCATACATCTCCATCATGCTGATTGAGAGCCAGCCCTTGACCTTCTTCACGCAGATGCCCTCGGTCGCCACAATGGAGTAGTCCGCGTCGAGCGCCTGTGCGGTGAGATAGGCGTACCCCTTGGAGGCGTCCGAATTGTCCACCGTACAGCCGACCCCCTTGGTATCGCCGAAGATCCCCGCGCCCACGCTGATGGAATCTCCCACAAACTCGATGCGCACCCTGTCCCGCGTTTCGGGGCGGAGGAACTTCCCGTCCGTTTCGAGTTTGACGACCTGCAACACGCCGTTCTGCGAACTGATGGTCTTCACGAGGCGGACGGTATGCACGCCCTCTTCAAGATCCTTAACAAGGGTATATTTTCTGTTGGCGACGGGTTTTTTGAGGCTCCCTTCCCGATCGCCGTCCACGAACACGCGGTAATACAAAAGGTCGGTCATGGGCACGAGGTCCGCCTCGAGTTTGGTGCCGAAAAATGTCACTTCGAAGCCCGTCCCGCCGTTGTCGAGGCAGAGATTTTTCTTCTGCAGATAGGTCCGTCCGAACAGCCTGAGCGCGTCCGTCTCAAAGGAGTTGATCTCCTCGGCGGACACCACTTCGAGCCCTTCTATCTTTTCGGGATTTTCGGGATTTTCGGGCTCGGGATCTTTGTTTTGCTCCGTCCCGCTTTGGATGGGGGGATCGGTTTGCACCTCCCCGCACCCCGCAAAGAGCAGAGAGCAGGAGAGGAGCAGGGCAAGCATCACGATAAAAAGTTTTTTCATTTTGTCACCTCATTGTAAGAGTGAACGGATGTGCGCGGTAAGCGTCGTCGCCGTCTTGATGTGCGCTTGCGCGTTGGGGTGGGAGGCCGCGCCCGCCGCATTGGAGATCATCTGGATCTGCGTGATCTTTTCGTCCCCCGTGTCCGCGATCGCCGCCGTCACGATCTGCTTCGTCTGCAGGGTGGCGGAGGCGGGCATCATGCCGTAAATGCACACGATCTGCGCATTCGGCCGCTTTTCGCGGATGAGCCGCAACATATCCGCATAGTCCTTTTGGAAGAGTTCGGTGTTGTAGTTGGGGAACTTATCAGAGGTCGCGTGCCACATGTCGTTTTCGCCGAGGGCAAGCACCACAACGTCCGCCTCGAAGGAGGAGAAGTCGTAATCGCCCGAGGTATGGAAGCCGTTCTTCAAATATTTATCGTACATGTTGGTGGCGCCGTCCTTCACGCAGATCCCGTTTAGGGCGATGATGGAGTAATCGGCATTGAGGTTTTGCGCCGTAAGGTAGGCATAGGAGGCGGTCGCAAGGGAGTTCTCGAGGGTATGTTTTCCCTCGCCCGATCTTCCCGTCGCGCCGTATGCCTCGGTAATGGAATCGCCTATAAATTCGATCTTCAAATCGGATTTTGCGGGCGGTTTGAGGAACCGTCCGTCGGTGGAGAGGGGAGAAGTCTCTATCTCGATGCAGTTCTTCTGATCGGCGACCATGGGGCTTGCGGCCTTTATAACGCGCACGGTATGTACTCCCTTTTCGAGCCCCTCAACAAGGTTTATGCTCTTTTTCCGCTCGGTGGGCAGGGGAGTTCCCTCCGCGCTCCCGTCGAGAAAGACGACGAACATGCTCGTCACGCTCCGCAGTTTGAGGGCGAGTTCGGTCCCGTAAAAGGCGACTTCGAACCCCGTGCAAACGTTGTCGAGTTGCAACCTCCCCGCCTTGAAATAGGTCCTTCCGAGGAGATTCGCGCCGTCCGTTGCAAAGGCGTTCACCTTTTCTGCCGAAGTTTCGCCCAGCACCTCCACCGCGGCGGTGTCCGTCACGGCGTCCCCCGTTTCGGGGGTATAGGTCGCGGTGAGCGTCGTTTTTCCCGCGGCGCGCGCAATCAGTTTCCCGTCCGTCAAGGAGGCCACCGTCCCATCGGCAACTGCGTAAGTAACCGTCCCGCCGAACGCCTCGCCGTTCCGCGTAAGCGTTGCGGAGGGCGTCAAGGAAGCCCCCTCGTCCGTTTCGGCAAGGAAGTAGCGCTCCCTGTCCAAGGCAAGCGCAAACACCTCTTCGGGTTTTTCGGGTTTCTCGGGCGTTTCGGGCTCCTTTTCGGGCTCCTGCACTTCGGGAGCGGGCGGCTCCTGCGGCTGTTCCCCGCACCCCGCGGCGAAGGGAAAAACGAGCATTCCCGCGGCAAGGAAGAGGGCAAAAAGTCTCTTTTTGAACATGCGCTTTCTCTCCTTTGTTTTTGTTTTATTGTAACGCAGAAGCTGTAAATTGTCAACCGAAAAGGAAAAAAATTTTCATCATTTTTCCAAAAACCGCTTGACATTTTCAAAAAATCATCTAATATAAATCAAAAAGGAAAAAATTTTCAACCGACAGACATCATGGAACGCACAAATTTTTCATTTGAAGTGTTAAAGACCGACCCCGAAACGGGCGCGCGCGCGGGAATTTTCCACACGCCGCACGGCGACATCGAGACCCCCGTCTACATGCCCGTCGGCACGCAGGCGACGGTGAAGGGGGTATTGCCCGACACCCTCAAAAAGATCGGTTCGCAGATCATTCTCTCCAACACCTATCACCTCTATATGCGCCCGGGCGACGACCTCATCGCGCGTGCGGGGGGACTGCACAAATTCATGAATTGGAACAGGCCCATTTTAACCGACAGCGGCGGCTTCCAAGTGTTCTCCCTCTCCTCGCTCAACAAGATCAACGACGACGGGGTGACCTTTTCCTCCCACGTGGACGGAAGCTATCACACCTTCACCCCCGAAAAGGCAATGGCGATCCAGCATAATTTGGGCTCGGACATCATCATGGCGTTCGACCAGTGCAGTGAATACGGCTACACGCACGAACAGGCAAAGCAGGCAATGGAGCGCACGGCAAGGTGGCTCGAACGCTGTTACAATGTCCACAACGACCCCAAGCAAGCCCTCTTTCCCATCGTGCAGGGGAATTTTTACGAGGATCTGAGGGAGGAGAGCTTAAACCGCTGTCTGCCCTTTGTCAAGCACGGGATCGCCATCGGCGGGCTGTCGGTGGGGGAACCCAAGCCGCGCATGTACGAACTTTTGGACTTTTTACAGCCCAAACTTCCGACCAATGTTCCCCGCTACCTCATGGGGGTGGGTTCGCCCGACTGCCTCGTGGAAGGAGTGATGCGGGGGATCGACATGTTCGACTGCGTGCTATCGACCCGCGTCGCGCGCAACGGCACCGCGCTTACTTCCCGCGGGAAGGTGGTGGTGCGCAACGGCATGTATAAGGAGGATTTCACCCCCCTCGATCCCGAGTGCGATTGCTACTGTTGCAAGCACTACACCAAGGCATATCTGCGCCACATGGTGAACGTGGGGGAGATGACGGGCGCCATGCTCCTTTCCCTGCACAACATCGCATATTTGCATAAACTCATGCGAGGCTTACGGGAGAGCATTTTAGGCGGATATGTGCGGGAATTCGCACGCGAATTTTACAAAAAACAGCAAGATCCCGCCTCGCCGCAGGGGTAAGAAAGAGAATTTTTTCCCAAAAAAGAAAATTTCCCCCGAAAACGCTTGCCAAAAAATCAAAAACAAAGTATCATGGGTACAAGAGAAAAAAGGAGATCGCAAAATGAATTTTTGGAAATTATTGGACGATACCACTGCGAACACCGCGGCAAACGGTTGGCAACAGTACATGGTGTATATCCTGCTCGGCGTTATTTTGGTGCTCTTGGTCGTTTGGCTGCTCTTCTCGGGCAGAAAGAACAAACAGCGCCAAAAAGAGTATATGGAACAGCTTGACGCCATCGCGCCCGGCAACAAGGTAAAAACGGCGGGCGGCATTTGCGGCATCGTCGTGGAAGTGTGCGACGACAACACCGTCATCATCGAAACGGGGAGCGAAGTTTCGGGCAAGTCCTACATCAAAATGGACAAAGAGCTCATCGCCCAGACGGACGCAAAGGGACCCACGCAGATCGCCCGCGAGCAGGTAGAGGCGGCGAGAAAGGCAGAGAAAGAGGCAAAGGAAGCAGAGAAGAAAGGGGAGAGCGCTCCCGTCGAACCTTCGGAGCCCTCTGAGCCCTCCGAACCCTCCGAACCCGACACAAAGGAATAATTCAAACAAACGGCAAACAAAACCTTCCTCCCGCAGGAAGGTTTTTTTCACCCCCTCCTAAGGAGGGAGCAAACGGAACCCCCTCCATCGGAGGGGGACTAAGGGGGTGGGCAACATTCTCAAATTGTCATTTCGAGCGCAGTCGAGAAATCTCGCCTTATTATAACCCCCTCCATCGGAGGGGGACCAAGGGGGTGGGCAACATTCCAAAATTGTCATTTCGAGCGCAGTCGAGAAATCTCGCCTTATTTTTACTCTCTCCGTGGGGAACC
Source organism: uncultured Clostridia bacterium (assembly GCA_947630325.1). Classification (GTDB taxonomy): domain Bacteria; phylum Bacillota; class Clostridia; order Christensenellales; family Borkfalkiaceae; genus Gallimonas. Next base: position 39,532 of record CANRHB010000003.1, on the reverse strand, counting down.
AAGGGGGTGGGCAACATTCCAAAATTGCGTCATTTCGAGCGCAGTCGAGAAATCTCGCCTTATTATAACCCCCTCCATTGGGGGGCAAGAAGGGCTCCTCCTAAGGAGGAGCTGTCGCCGCAGGCGACTGAGGTGGGGGGCACTCTCGGCGCCCCTGTAGGGGAGCTGTCGCGCCCCGCGCGACTGAGGGGTTTTTCGAGAACCCTTTCCCCCTCGCTTCGCTCGGGTACTGTCTCATGCGGGTGGAATCCCGCATTCGGTCACCGTTCGCGCCTCTGATGCGCTCACTCCTGTCGCATTGCGCCAACGGTTATCAACCGTTGGCAGAATGCAATGCTCCACCTAAAAGGGACAGCAAGGGGAAACGGCGTTGCCCCCTCCTTCGTAGGGGGATCAAGGGGGTGGGCAACATTCTCAAATCACGTCATTCCCAATCGTCATAAACTTCCTTTCTCGCGCATAACGTAAACAAAAAAGCATACGAGGTGGGGTTATGGAGACGTTCAAAAAAGCGGTCAAAGAATGCGGGCTTACGGCGGCGCTTTCCGCGGCATTTTCGCTGTTTGCATTGGCGTTGTTTGCGGTTTTCGTGCGCGCCTATGCCCCGTCCGACACAACGATCGCCATTGTCGACCGCATCATTCTCTCTCTCGGTGTGTTTGTCTTTTCGCTCATCTTTATACGCCGCGAACGCGCGCTCTTCAAAGGGGCGGCGGCGGGCGTGCTCTCCCTGCTTCTAACAACGGTGATATTCGGTTGCATCGGCGGCTTTCATTTTACGCCGATGTTCCTCCTCGAACTGCTCCTTGTCGCCGTATTCGGCGGTTTGGGCGCTCTTTTGGGGGTAAAATTGAGGAAAGAATAGAAAAAACAGTTGCTATTTTCCTCCCGCCGATGTATAATAAAGAAAAAACATCGGGAGTAAGATCATGATCAAGACGATTGCAAAACCTGCGGAAAAGAAGGTCGTCGGTTGCGGCGAGTGCAGAAGCACCTGCCAATCCGCCTGCAAAACGAGTTGCACGGTCGGGAACCAGTCCTGCGAACGCGTCACGAGAGAGCAGAAGATCGAAAAGAAGTAATTCAAAATTCGAGGTTCGTTCGGGGAGCAGCGGCAACGTTGCTCCCTCAATTCCGTTAAAGACAAATTTATGTTGCATATTTTTACATATCACGACCATTTCTATCTGTACGACACGGGCAGCGGCTCCCTTCACGAGTGCGACGAAAAGACGGCGCGCCATCTGAAGGGCGAACCCGTCGAGATGACGGACGAAGAACTTGCCGATATTCTGCGCCTCGAACAAGAGGGGCTCCTCAACAAGGAGGAGGTCAAGGCATATCCTTTGAAGAGCCGCGAAATGAAGGCGCTCTGTCTGCACATCAGCCACGACTGCAACCTGCGTTGCAAATACTGCTTTGCGGACGAGGGGGCCTACCATTCGGCGCGGGAGATGATGTCCTTCGAAACGGCGAAGGCGGCCATCGACTTTCTCCTCAAAGAGAGCGGAACAAGAAAGGTGCTCGAAGTCGACTTCTTCGGCGGCGAACCCCTCATGAACCTCGGCGTCGTCAAACAGACGGTGTATTACGCCAAGGAGGAGGCGGCAAAACTCGGAAAGCGCTTCCTCTTCACCACCACGACCAACGGGCTCCTTCTCGACGACGATACGATAAAGTTTTTCAACGAGGAAATGGAGAACGTCGTCCTCTCCCTCGACGGCAGGCCCGAGGTGCACGACGCCGTCAGAAAGACGGTCTCGGGCAAGGGGAGCTATGCGGCGGTCATCGAAAAGATCAAAAAGTTCGTCCGCGCGCGGGGGGACAAGCACTACTATGTCCGCGGCACCTTCACCGCGAAGAACCTCGATTTTTCCAAGGACGTCCTCTTTCTTGCCGATCAGGGCTTCGACTCCCTTTCGATGGAGCCCGTCGTCACCGACCTTCCCGATCTGCAGATCAGGGAGGAACACCTTGCGACCATCGAAAAGGAATACGAGCGTCTGTGCGACGAATACCTCGCCCGCGAGGAGAGGGGGGAGGGCTTCAACTTCTTCCACTTCAACATCGACCTCGAGGGCGGCCCCTGCCTTTCCAAGCGGGTCTCCGCCTGCGGCGCGGGGAACGAATATTTTTCGGTCGTGCCGAATGGCGACATCTACCCCTGCCACCAGTTCGCGGGGGATAAAAAGTGGCTCATGGGCAACGTGTTCGAGGGGAAACTGAACGACGAAATACGCGAACTGTTTGCCTCGAGCTGTCTGTTTACCCGCAAAAAGTGCGGCGATTGCTTTGCGAAGTTCATCTGCTCGGGCGGATGCAACGCCAACAACTACCATTACTGCGGCGACATCAACACCCCTTACGAAATGACGTGCGCCATGATGAAAAAGCGGATCGAGTGCGCCATGCACATCGTTGCGGCGCGCAAATCCCGAGAAAATTAGCAAAAAATCAAAAATGCGGCTCATTTCGGCTTGACGTGCAAAATCAAATTATATATAATGGATAAAGACAAATTTTCCGAATGCAATTTTTACGGAAGATTTCTTTGAACAGGAGGCAACAATGGGAAGAATAAAATCGGCGATCGTTCTCACCCTGATCACGTTGATCATCGCCGTTTTATGTGTGGTGTGTTTCGTCCCTTTCCCCTTGGGAGGAGACGGGATCCACTACTTTAATCCGATCATCAACTGGGCGGACAAGACCTCGGATCTCGGCGGGTATCAATTCGGCGAGGACGCGGGGTATCTCGGCGGCTCTTATTCCGTCGTATTGTATCCCGAAGGGGTGATCTCCGCCAAGGAATATCACGACAACGGCGAAACGGAGGATGGCACGGAGTACGTTCCCTATGCGGGCGGCTCTGTCTATCTCGAAAAAGACGCAGTCTGCGGCGGCGGCACAGAGCCCACCGAAGAATTCAAGACGGCGTTTGCCGAGCAACTCAAATGTCTCAAGGAGCGGTTCTCCCGTCTCCACGCGGAGGGCGCGACCCTCGAAGTCCGGGACGGCTACACGGTCCGCGCGACATTGCCCTCCTCCATGGACGCTTCGGTCGCGGCATTTTTGTACTATTCCTACATGGGCGGCGTCACCGTTCTCTATGGGACAAGTTCGGACGCCGCGAGCGCGTCGCAGGTCATTCCCGAAACGGGCAAAAACGCAAAGCCCGCAAGCGAGTATATCAAGGGCGCGTCCATGCGCACCAATATGGGGACCGCCTTTGTGGAAGTGGACTTCACTTCTGCGGGGCTCGACCTTCTCTCGTCCGCGACCTCGGGCGCGGCGGACAGCACGGGCTATCTCTTCGTGCAAGTGGGCGGCGAAACGGTGATCAACCTCTCCGTCTCCGAGCAGATCCACGATAACCTGTATATCAGCGGCAGTTATTCGAACGACTCGGCGAACGTGGTCGCAAGCGCCATCGACACGGCGCTTGATTACGACGGCGACCTCGGCATGAGCATGGGCGAACTTCATCACACGGACGGCAACTTCGGGAGCGTCACGCTCGGTTCTCTTACCTTGACCGCGCTCGACCTCGTGTATATCGCTTTCGGCGTTCTGTTCGTTGCGATGGCGGTGTTCTTCCTCGTCCGTTACGGCCTTCTGGGCTTTGCCAACATTTTAAGCTATCTTCTCTTCCTGCCCCTCATGGTGCTCCTCTATTGGTCGGTGCCCATCACGATCGGCGCAGGATCCATCGCGGCGTTTGCGATCTCTTCCGTGCTCCTCTGCGTGAGCAACGCGGTCGCATATGAAGCGGCGCGCAAGGAATACGCCGTCGGCAAGACGATCGCCTCCTCGGTCAAGACGGGGTATAAAAAGACGTTCTGGCACATCTTCGATCTGCACGTTGCCCTCGTCGCCGTCGCGCTCCTTGTCTATCTTATCGCCATCACCGAGCTTTCGCTGTTCGGTCTCGCGCTTACCTTCGGGGTCGCGCTTTCGGGGATCTGTTCTCTTCTCGTCAACCGTTTCCTTTGGTACGTGACGATGGGGCTTTCCAAGAACCCCGGCAAATTCTGTCATTTCAAGAGAGAGGAGGTAGAGGACGATGACTAAGCGTTTTCTTCCCGGAAAGTTGCTCCCCGTATGGATCGCCGTCTCCGCGGTGATCATCGCAGTCGGCGTCGTGCTGTTTTCGATCTTCGGTTTCAACTATGCTTCCCCCGAGAAAAAGACGGTCGAGATCGGATACGATGCGATCATCTACATCGAGGAGAAGGAGGACAAACTCGCCGAAGAGTGCGAAAAGGTGTTCACGCAGAACGGCCTCAAATATACCGACAAGCGCACGGATACCGAGCTCGACATCGGCTATGTCTCCGAAACGGGTAACTATCTTCTCGTTTACACCTTCTCTAAGGACGTTGCGGACGAAACGCTGGTAAAGACGGCGGCCTCCCTCCAAAGCGCACTTGAAAACGCCGCGCTCGGCGGCACGGTCAATGTCTCCGCGCACACCTTGGCGGGCGAACAGTTCCACGAAGCGAGTTGGAGAGCCGCGATCGCGCTCGGCGTTGCGGCGATCGTCGCGCTCGTGTACGTCGGGTTCCGTTTCGGCTGGGCAAGCGCCATCGCGGGCCTCGTCGCCTGCGCAAACGACGTGCTCGTCACCCTTTCGGTGTTTGCCATCGCCCGCATTCCCGTCTATGCCTATGCGCCCCTCCTGTTTGCGGGGATTGCGGCGGTATTCTCGGTCATCTGCTGGCTGATACAGTGCATGAAGATGCGCGAGAACTTCAAAGATCCCGCTTTCACCTCGCTTACGGCGCAGGAGGCGGTGGGGCTCTCCGTTGCGGGCTCGTGGAAGTTCGCACTCTGCTTCCTTGTTCCCGTCGCGGCAGTGTTCGCCGTCCTCGGGATCGTTGCGTCGAGCGGCGTCCGTCTGTTCCTGCTGCCCGTTCTTGTGCCCCTTGCGGTGAGCGTTTACTCGTCCTTCCTTCTCGCTCCTGCGGTGCTTGTGCCCCTCAAGAGCAAGTTCGACAAGATGAAGTCTTCCCGCAAGAAGTACGTCGGCAAGAAGAAGGCCGAAGCGGAGGAGTAACTTTACAAACCATCAAAACGGCGGGAAGGGTTTCCGCCGTTTTTGTTTTTACGTTTTCCCCGCGTGGGGAAGAAGGAAACCGTCATGAAAAAGATCGTCCCCGAATATCTCTTTTCGCCCGAAGAATTGAATACCGTAAGAGAACTTGCGCGCGCCATCGGCATCACCGAGACGGCGGCGGGCATTCTCTTTTCGCGCGGGCAAAGGGACGAGGCGGGGATGCGGCGGTTTTTGCACCCTTCGCGGAAAAACTTCTTGTCCCCCTTTTTGATGAAGGGGATGAAAGAGGCGGTCGAACTTTTGAAAGAGGCGCGCGACGAGGGCTGGCGGGTGGCGGTATTCGGCGACTATGACGCCGACGGCATCGGCGCGTGCGCCATCATGGAGCGCGCCCTCAAAGCGTTCGGCATCGAGCCCTATCTCTATGTCCCCGAGCGGGAGGAGGGGTACGGCATGAGCGTTTCCGCCGTCGACGCGATCTTCGACGAATTTCTGCCCGATCTCGTCGTCACAGTGGACTGCGGCATTTCCAATTATAAAGAGGTCGGCTACATCAAGGAGCAGGGCGCCTATGTCATCGTCACCGATCACCACGAACTGCCCGAAATTCTGCCCGACTGTATCTGTATCAACCCCAAGTTCAAGGACGATTATCCATACGACAACCTCTGCGGCGCGGGGGTCGCCTTCAAACTCGCAACGGCGCTCCTCGGCGAGAGGGCATATTCCCTTCTCGATTTTTGCGCCCTCTCCACGGTGGCGGACAGCGTCCCCTTGACGGGGGAGAACCGCGACATCGTCTACGAGGGCCTTGCCATGATGAAGCGGGACCTTCGCCCCGTCTTTTCCGCGCTCCTCGGAAAGAGCGTGGAACTGACGGCGCAGACGCTTGCCTTCACCCTCGCTCCCCGCGTGAATGCGGCGGGCAGAATGGGGGACGCGCGCGCCGCCCTGAGGCTCTTTACCACCGAGGACGAGGGGGAGATCTTCGACCTCGCCGCCAAACTGCAGGCCTACAACCTCGAACGCCAACAGCTGTGCGACGACCTCTATGAGCGCGCTCATGCCCAAATCACGGCGCAGGGCGTCTATGAGAACATCGTCATGCTCGTGGGCGAGAATTGGCACGCCGGGCTCATCGGCATCGTCGCCGCGCGTCTTGCGGAGGAGTTCGCCCGCCCCGTCATTCTGTTCGTCAAAAAGGGAAATATGCTCCGCGGGAGCGCCCGTAGCATCGAAAACGTCAACATCTTCGAAGCGCTCAAAAGCGCCTCCTCCCTCATCGAGGAATTCGGCGGCCACGCGCAGGCGGCGGGGGTCAACGTCAAAGAGGAGAACTTCGGGGCGCTCAAACGCGCGCTGGACGAGTACTTAAAGACCCACTATTCCCGCGAGGAGTTCGTCCCCGCGATCGCGGTCAGCGAGGAAGTCACGGGCGCGCTCTCCCACCGTCTTGCGGAGGAACTCGAAATGCTCGAGCCATACGGCGTCGGCAACCGCCGTCCTCTCTTTGTCACCACCCTCGGCGAGACGAATGCCCTCCCCATCAAGCCCCTCTCTCCCCACCTCTCCCTCTCGGACGGGGGAACGGAGTTCATGTACTTCGGCGGCTATGCCGACCTCAAACTTTTAAGGAGCCCCGCCAAAAAGCAGGTGGTGTTCGAATACAATCTCTCCACCTACCGCGGCAGGGAGAGCTTAAAGGGCTTTATCCGCGCGGTCGTCTATAACGCGGACGGCGGGGACGGCGCAGACGGCGGGGAGGGATTCGAAAATCTCATCCGCTCCTTCGGCGGAAGAAGAAAGACCTTCACTTCCATGACGGGGGAAGAGCTCAACGCTCTCATCGCCCAAAAGGACGGCGCGGGCGCATACGGGCTGTGCGTCGTGGCGCAGGAGGCAAAGTCGCTTGCCGCATTCCCCGCGCTCGAGGGCATTCCGCGGGACATCTTCCGCCTCTCTTCGGGGAGCGTCAGGAACGTCGTGCTTTTAAGCCCCGACCCCGATTGCGACCTTTCGGCGTACCGCGACATCGTCTTTTTGGAGACGCCCCCCGCGGTGCCGCAGAGAACGGGAAAAGCCGTCCTGTATGCGAATTCGGACGTTTCGCGCTTCGGCAGTTTGGAGCAGATCGACGTCGGCCGCGCGGCGATGGTGGAGGCGTTCCGCAAGTTGCGCGCGGGGGAGGGCACGCCCGTTGGGGAGACCTACCTTCAAACGGCGCGTCGGCTGAGAGCGGAGAACGAAAAACAGCTCGTCTTTGCGCTTGCCGTCTTTTCGGAACTCGGTCTCCTCTCCTTTGGGGAGGGACGGCTCGGGATCGTAAAGGAAAAGCGCGCCGAACTTACCGATTCGGCGATCTATTCGACGGCGCTTGCGCTTACGCAGGGATGAGTCCGCCATACATATAAGAGGCAGTTTATGGAACCCATTTTAATGAAGATATACGAATATTACACGGGCGAGGGGCGGGACATGCTCCTGCACGCATACGACTTCGCAAAGGAGGCGCACCGCAACCAGAAGCGCGCCTCGGGGGAGCCGTACTTTATCCACCCGTGCGCGGTCGCCGAAATTCTCGTCGACTTGGGGCTCGATACCGCCACCGTTGCGGGGGCGCTACTTCATGACGTCATCGAGGACACGCCCAACACCGACGAGGACATCCGCCGCGAATTCGGCGAGGAAGTTTTATCCCTCGTATCCGGGGTGACCAAACTCGACAAGATCGTATTCAAGTCGCAGGAAGAGGAGGAAGCGGAGAACTTCCGCAAGATCTTTGTGGCGATGGCGAAGGACATCCGCGTCATCATCATCAAACTTGCCGACCGTCTCCACAACATGCGGTCCCTCAACTACCTCTCCGCCGAGCGGCAAAAGAAGATGGCGCAGGAGACCCTCGATATATACGCTCCCATCGCGGGGAGATTGGGTATCAGCCAGATCAAGTGCGAACTCGAGGACTTGTGCCTCAAATATCTCGATCCCGCGGCGTTTGAATTCCTCGTCGAAAACATCCACCAAAAACTCGAAGAACGCACCCGTTTCGTCGATTTCGTCGTCGAGGAGATCAACGAGATCCTCACCGAATCGAACATCCACGGCGAAGTGTTCGGGCGGCCCAAGCACTTCTATTCCATCTACAAAAAGATGAAGACGAAGAACAAGACGCTCGACCAGATATACGATTTGACGGCGGTGCGCGTCATCGTCGGCACGGTGGACGAGTGCTATGAAGTCCTCGGCAAGATCCACAAAAAGTGGAAGCCCATTCCGGGGCGGATCAAGGACTATATCGCCACCCCCAAGCCCAACTTATACCAGTCTCTCCACACCACGGTCGTCACCAACTTCGGCCAGCCGTTTGAGATCCAGATCCGCACCGAGGAAATGCACCGCACGGCGGAGTACGGTATCGCGGCGCATTGGAAGTATAAGGAAAACCGCACCGAGGAGAGTTCCCTCGACCAGCGCATCGCATGGATCCGCGAGGCCATGGAGTGGCAGGGGGACTTAAAAGACAGCAGGGAATTCCTCGACACAGTCAAAGGGGAAATGTTCAGCACCGAACTTCTGGTGTTCACCCCACAGGGCAAGGTCATCTCCCTTCCCGCCGAGGCGACCCCCGTCGACTTCGCCTATGCCATTCACTCGGAGGTCGGCAACCACTGCACGGGCGCAAAGGTAAACGGCAAGATCGTGCCCTTAAGTTCCACCCTCGAACTCGGCGACGTCGTCGAGATCATCACCTCGCCCGGCTCCAAGGGTCCCTCGCGCGATTGGCTCAAATTCATCAAGTCCTCCTCCGCCAAGGCAAAGATCAAGGCGTTCTACAAAAAGAACATGAAGGAGGAGAACATCCGTCTTGGCAGGAGTATGCTCGAAGAGGCGGCAAAGCGCAAGGGGTATGCCCTTTCGGACATCCTTACCGACGAGAGTTTCAAAAAGGTGTCCGAAAAGCTCTCCTTTGCCTCCATCGACGAGATGCTCGCCTCCATCGGTTACGGCGCCACCACCGTCAACCAAGTCATTTTCAAACTCATCGACTATTTCAAGAAGGAAGTCCCCCAGCCCATCATGCCGCAGGAGTACCGCGGCAAACTCGCAAAGGGGTCGGTCATCGTCAACGGCACCACGGGGCTCCTCGTCAGCTTTGCGGGCTGTTGTTCTCCCGTTCCCGGGGACGACATCATCGGTTTTGTCACGCGGGGGAGGGGGATCGTCATCCATCGCAGAGACTGTCCCAACATGCGCGGCGTGGAGGAGGAGCGTCTGCAACCCGCGGAGTGGATCACCGAGGGCGGCGAACACTTTAAGGCGGCGATCGTCGTCACGGCGGCGGAGCAGGGCGCGGCGATCGCGGCAATCGCGGGGAGCGTTGCCGAATTAAAGCTCGGCATCAGTTCCATCAACGGCAGATACGATAAAAACGAGAACGCCATTGTAGACGTCACGGTCACGCTTACCAACCGTCAGGACGTCGAAGTGCTCATCAAAAAAATCAAGGCGTACAACAACAAGATATACGACGTCCGCCGCAGCAGCAACTGATTGAGCGCCTCGCCCGCCCCGCTTGCGGGGAGAATTCTAAACTCTCGCCCGCCCCCGCTTGCGGGGGAGGGGTAGGGGAGGGGGCACCTCATTTCACCCCCTCCATTGGAGGGGGATCAAGGAGGTGGGCAAACCTCGCGCGGTAGTGCGTCATTCCGAGCCGTAAAAGAAATAACGAAGTCCGACACGGCAATTCCCCGAGGGAATCTTGCTACGTCCAAGCACGATCAAAACCAAACCCAACCATGCAAATTCATAAACTTTACCCAAACGGCTTTGCCGCAAACACCTATTTTCTTACGTCGGACGGCGAACACGCGCTCGTCATCGACCCCGCCCAACCCCGCGTCCTCGAGGAGGCGGAACGTCTAAAACTCAAAGTCGGGTATGTTCTGCTTACCCACGGCCATTTCGACCACATCGGCGGCTGTGCGGTCTTGCTGAAAGCGGGCGCAAAGATCGGGTGCCTGAGCGGAGAGGAGGAACTCGCCATGCACCGCAATTTAGGGCGGGAATTCGGCGTCAAAGTCCCGTCTTTTTCGGTCGATTTCACCGTGAAGGACGGCGAAAATCTCTCTCTTTTGGGCTTGAACGTCAAGGTTTTGGCAACGCCCGGTCACACCGCTGGGAGCGCGTGTTATTTCGTCTCGGAGAAGGACGAAGCCGTGCTCTTTACGGGCGACACTCTCTTTCAAGGAAGCGTCGGCAGGACCGACCTTCCAACGGGGAGCGGCCATGCGCTTGCGGAGAGCATAAATAAGTTGCGCGCGCTCTCTTTTGAGGGTCCCATCTATGCGGGGCACGGCGAGGATAGCACGCTTGCATACGAAAAAACGCACAACGGGTACTTAAAATGCTGAATTCCACCCACAAATGGCTCGAGCCCGAACTCATGGACGTCGTGCGGCTCTTCCCTTCCGCGGAAGAGCTCGTTCTTTCGCATTCGATGGAGATCTTACCTCCCGCATTCTCGCCCGCCCCCGCTTGCGGGGGAGGGGTAGGGGAGGGGGTCACCTCATTTTTACCCCCTCCATCGGAGGGGGGTAGGGGGGTGGGCTCTTCCTCTTGCGGGGAGAACTCTAAACTCTCGCCCTCCCCCGCTTGCGGGGAGAACTCTAAACTCTCGCCCTCCCCCGCTTGCGGGGGAGGGGTAGGGGAGGGGGTCCCCTCATTTTCACCCCCTCCCACGGAGGGGGGTAGGGGGGTGGGCTCTCTCCTCGTCCGCAACACCATTGTTCTCAACGGCGCGGCGCACACCTTCGAGCACGCCCTCTCCTTCGCCACCGAAACGGAGGAAAAGAGCCTTCTCAAGCGGTACGCAAAACTCGCTCTTTACGAAGTTTTGTCAAACCATTCTCAAAAAAACCTGCCGTGGGGGTCGCTTACGGGGATACGCCCCACGCGTCTTGCATACGGGGAACTCGAAAAGGGACGGGACTTCCGTTCCCTCTTCGAAGAACTAAAAGTCTCCGAGGAGAACACCGAACTCGTCGCCCGCGTCATAGAGGGACAAAAGGGGATCTACGAGCGCAGGGAGGGCAACGTCGATCTATACGTCTCCCTGCCTTTCTGCCCGAGCAAGTGCAGCTATTGTTCTTTTATCACCGCACCCATCGGCAAGACCCGCCAATTCGTGCCCGCCTATCTCGATGCCCTCGAAAGAGAGTTGGAAGGAGCAAAACCTCTCATCAAGAACCTGCGCTCGGTGTACGTGGGCGGGGGAACGCCCTTTGTACTCGATCCTCCCGACCTCGAGCGGGTGCTCAAAATGCTCTCTCCCCTCATCAAGGAGGGGGTGGAGTACACGGTGGAGGCGGGCCGTCCCGACGTATTCACCCCCGAAAAACTCGACCTGTGTCAAAAATACGGGGTCACGCGCATCTGTATCAACGCGCAATCGTTCTCGGATAGGACGCTCGAGGCCATCGGCAGGAAGCACACCCGCGCCCAGCTTTACGAGGCGTTCGAAATGGCAAAGCCTTACCCCTTCACCGTCAACTGCGACCTCATCGCGGGGCTTACGGGGGAGAGCGTGGAGGAGTTCCGTTCGAGCGTGGAGGAGGCGATTTCTCTTTCGCCCGAGAACATCACGGTGCACACCCTCTGTCTCAAAAAGGGCGCCAAGCTAAAAGAGGAAAGGCTCCTACCCCCTCCATTGGAGGGGGGTAGGGGGGTGGGCTCTTCCTCTTGCGGGGAGAACTCTAAACTCTCGCCCGCCCCCGCTTGCGGGGGAGGGGTAGGGGAGGGGGCCACCTCATTTTCACCCCCTCCATTGGGGAACCTCTCAACATTACCCCCTCCATTGGAGGGGGGTAGGGGGGTGGGCTCCCCCAAAAACACTCTCGCCCTTCTTCCCGACGAAAACCTCTCCGAAATGATCTCCTTCTCTCGGGAGGCGCTCACCAAGGCGGGGTACGAGCCCTACTATCTCTACCGCCAAAAGTACATGGCGGGCGCGCACGAAAACGTCGGCTGGACGAAGAAGGGCTATGCCTCGGTGTATAACATCGACGTCATGGAGGAGAGCGCGGACAACCTCGCCATCGGCTCCAACGCCATTACGAAGCGGGTAATTTTAAGCGAGGGGCGCATCGAGCGGCTCGGCTCCCCCAAGGACATCCCCTCCTATCTCGAAAAGGCGGAAAAACTCATTCAAGAAAAAATCAAACTCTTCTCATAAAAAATCGCCTCCCGGGTATAGCCCGAGAGGCGAAAATTATCTGTTCTGCTCGGCAAAGCCGAGGCTGATGAGGATGGCGCGGTTAACGCGCGACATGGTGGCGGGCGGCAACTCGCCGATGCGCGACATCAACCGTTTTTTGTCGATCGTCCTGATCTGTTCAAGCAAGATCACCGAATCTTTCGCAAGCCCGAACGCCTGCGGCAGTTCGATGTGGGTGGGAAGCCGCGCCTTGTGGATCTTGCTCGTGACGGCGGCGGCGATCACGGTAGGGGAGTATTTGTTGCCCGTATCGTTCTGCACCACGAGCACGGGGCGCACGCCGCCCTGTTCGCTCCCCACCACGGGGGAGAGATCGGCATAATAGAGTTCTCCGCGTTTTACATTCATACGGCACCTTCTTTTGTGGGCATTCCCCTCGTTACTATTCTATGTAGCGAAAAAGCGGTTTGCCCACCGCTGTCTATTTTTGCCCCCTTGCCCGCATTTTATACAGTGCGAAACCTTCTTTGTCTTTTTCCCGAAAGGGCGTTTATTTAATTGTTTTTTTTTCGCAAAAATGGTATAATCAAACTGCTTTCTTTTTTCCGCGCCTTCGCTTGCGGGAAGAAGAACAAATCACGTTTTCGCGCGAGGTAGCTTTATGTTGAAAATTGTCGTAGACGCCATGGGGGGAGATAACGCCCCCAAGGAGATCGTAAAGGGCGCGCTCGAAGCGCTCGAAAAGCGCAAAGATTTCAAAGTTGTCTTTACGGGCGACGGGCAGGCGGTAAAAGCCGAACTTGCAAATTATAAATACGACGCAAGCCGCGTGGAGGTCGTGCATTGCACCGAAGTCATCACCAACGACGACATTCCCACCCACGCCGTCCGCGCAAAGAAGGACAGTTCGCTTTCGGTCGGGCTCCGTATGCTCAAAGAGGACGAAGAGGTCGGCGGTCTCGTCTCGGCGGGCTCCACGGGAGCCGTTTTAACGGGCGGCATCATGCTCATCGGCAGGATCAAGGGGGTCCTGCGCCCCGCGCTCTGTCCCGGCATTCCAAACGTGAGAGGCACGCGCACGCTCCTTTGCGACTGCGGCGCAAACGCCGAGTGCAAACCTCCCTATCTCCAGCAATTTGCCCTCATGGCGGCGGCTTACGGGAGCGCGGCGTTCGGCATGAAGAACCCCTCCGTCGGGCTCCTCAACAACGGCACCGAGGCGCACAAGGGCGACCCTCTCCATCAGGAGGCTTATGCTCTCTTAAAGGAGACGAAGGGGATCAACTTTGTCGGAAACGTCGAGGGGCGGGACATCATGTTCGGCGATGTAGACATCGTCGTGTCGGACGGGTTCTCGGGCAACATCGCCCTCAAATCGGTGGAGGGTTGCGGCAAAACGGTGTCCGCCGTCCTCAAACAGGAGTTCAAGAAGAATTTTTCGAGCAAACTCGCATATGTGTGCGCGCGCAAGCAGATCAACAAACTGCGCGATATGCTCGACTATGCAAAGCTCGGCGGCTCTGTCTTTTTGGGGCTGAAAAAAGTGGTCGTAAAGTCGCACGGCAATTCCAAGGCGAACGCCTTCGGCCCCTCCGTCTTGCAGGCGGTGGACGCATGTCAGGGCGATCTCGTCGGCAAAATCGAGCGCATGTTGCAAACTTCGGGGTTCGGAGAGAGCAATGAATAGCGGCGAGAGCTTCACAAAGGAGCTTTTATCGGAAGCGGAGCGGGCGATCGGCTACACCTTCAAGGATAAATCGCTTTTACAAAGCAGTCTTACCCACAAGTCCTACTCCAACGCGTGCGGCGGCGAAAACAACGAGCGGCTCGAATTTTTGGGGGACGCGGTGCTCGAGATCATCGTCTCCGAGTGGCTGTACGCCTCCCGTCCTCATGCGGAGGAGGGGGAGCTTACGGCGCTTCGCCAGCAATACGTCTCCAAAACGGCCCTCAAAAACTTGTGCAAAAAGGCGGGTTTCATGCGCTTTTTGCGGTACACGGGGGGAAAGCAGAACCTCGGCTCCAAGACGGTGGAGAGCCTTCCCGAGGCCATTCTCGGGGCGGTCTATCTCGACGGCGGCATGGAGGAGGCAAAGAAATTCGTCGGCAGGTTCGTCGTTGCGGCGGACACCGAAAATTATAAATCACTGTTACAGGAATATGTGCAAAAGCGCACCAAGCGCACTCCCGAATATACCGTGCGGGAGAAAGAGGGGAAATACCTCGTCACCGTGCGGGCAATGGAGGAGGAAGGCGAGGGGGAAGGCGCAAGCAAGCAGGCGGCGGAGGTCGCCGCCGCGGAAGAGCTCTTCCGCAAATTAACGGAGCGTTCATGAATTTCAAAGAGATACAACTTGCGGGGTTCAAGTCCTTTGCGGACAAGACTTCCATCAAATTCGACGACGGCGTCACCTGCATCGTCGGACCCAACGGCTGCGGCAAGAGCAACGTCGCGGACGCGGTGCGTTGGGTGCTCGGCGAACAGTCGGCAAAGACCTTGCGCGGTTCGAGTATGCAGGACGTCATTTTCAACGGCACGCAGGAACGCCGCGCCCTTTCCTATTGCGAAGTGACCCTCATCTTCGACAATAGCCAAAAACTGTTTGACATCGAGTACGACGAAGTCGCCATGACCCGTCGCCTCTACCGCTCGGGGGAAAGCGAATATCTCCTCAACAAACAGCCCTGCCGTCTTAAAGACATTGTTGCGCTCCTCCACGGGGTCGGCATCGGCAAGGAGGGCTACTCCATCATCGGGCAGGGCAAGGTCGAGCAGATCATGAACGCCAAGCCCGAGGACCGCCGCGCCATCTTCGAGGAAGCGACGGGGGTGATGAAGTTCAAGACGCAGAAGGGGGAGATCGAGCGCAAACTCGAAAACGCGGGGGACAACCTTACCGTCTTTATCCAGCGCATGGACGAGGCCGAAAAGCAGTTGAAGCCCCTCGAAAAGCAGGCGGAGACCGCCAAAAAATACCGTGAATACACCGCCGACCTTAAATATGAGGAGGTGAACACCTATCTCGCCCGTTGCGAAAATTTTGAGGCGGAGACGGCAAAGCACCGCACCCGCATCGCGGAGGCCGAAGCGCGCCTTTCCGCGGTCGAAGGGGAACTCTCCGAAGTGGACGAAAAGGAGTTCTCCGCGCGGGAGAACGCCTCCTCGCAGGACGAGGAACTCCGCTCCCTCAACGAAAAGTTGCGCGTATTCGAGGTGGGGCTCGAGCACAAGAGCGGCGAGGCGCGGGTGCTCGGCGAACGCATCGCCTCCTATAAGCGGCGGCTCTCGGCGGCGTCCGAGGACGTGGAATATTCGTTGCGCCGCACAAAAGAGATCGACGCGCTTACGGCGGGAAGCGCCAAAAAGAGGGAGGAGAGCGAAAAGCGGGCAAAGGAGATCGAGCAAAAGACGCAGGAGATCACCCGCAAATTGCAGGAGACGGACGCCCGCCTTCTGCACTTCCGCAGGCTCTCGGACGAACAGCGCGCCAGCGAAATTTCCTCGGTGGAAAATTTGGCGGACGTGCGCGCCAACGTGGGCAGTCTGTCCGCGCAAAAGACGGCGGCGAGCGAGCGCATCGGCGAAGTGCGCGCCGCCATCGAGAAGGCGGAGGGGAGGAAGAAGGACTACCTCTCCCAACTCGACGCCTGCAAAGAGCAAAAGGCGGCGTGCGAAAAATTCCTCGACGGAAAGGGAAAGCAGGAAGAGGAACTCGAAGAGACCTTGCGCGATCTTGTCCGTTCGGGGCAGAAACTCTCGCAGGACCTCATCGACTGCAACACCACGATCGCCAACCTTTCCAATAATCTCGAACTCTATAAAAACCTCAAAAACCGTTTCGACGGCTATAAAGACAGCGTCCGCAACCTTCAACTCAAAGCGAAGAGCGATCCCGAGCTCGGCAAAAAGATCAAGGGCGCCATCGCAGACATCGTCACCACCGAGCAGAAGTATGAAGTCGCGCTCGAAACGGCGTTCGGCGGGGCGATGCAGAACCTCGTCACGGCGACGGCGGACGACGCGCGTTTCCTCATCGAATACCTCAAAAAGACGGGCGGCGGCATCGTCACCTTCCTGCCCGTTTCGGCCATGCGCCCCCATCTGAACAGCGGCGAGATCATGCGCGCCCTCCACGAAAAAGGGGCGCTCGGACTTGCCGACGAACTCGTGCATTACGATACATATTACGAGAACGTCATCAAAAACCTGCTCGGCAACACCCTCGTGTGCGACACCATCGCAAACGCCACCTCCATTGCCAAAAAATATCCCCGTTCCTTCCGCATCGTCACTTTGGACGGCGACATCATCGCCACGAGCGGCGCCATGACGGGCGGCAGTAAGCGGAGCGGAAGCGGCAATCTTTTGGCGGGCGAACGGCACATCAAGGAGTGCGAAGAGGGGATCGCCAAAAAGACGGTCCTTGCGAAGAAGATCAAGGAGGCGATCGAGGAGAACGAACGCGCCCGCGAGGAGACGGAGGCGGAGATCTCCCGTTTCCGCGTCAAGGTGCAGGAGGAGACGGCGTCCTTTGCCGCCCTTTCCCAGCGCGAACTCGCCCTTTCCGACCTCATTTCGGACGCCGAGCGCGACCTTACCGAATACAGCGGCCTCTTGGAGCGGCTCGAAAAGCGGGTGGGGGACCTCGAGAGCGAGGTGCTCTCCTCCTCCGAGAGCGAGGGCATTTTGAACAAGATCCGCTCCGAAGCGGCGGCGGAGGCGGCGGCGCGGGACGCGCAGTCGCAGGACCTCGAGGCGGAGCGCAAGACGCTGCTCGAAGAACTCCAAACCCTCCGCGTGGAGGGGGCGTCCCTCCTTTCGGCGCGCGAGGCGGAGGAGGAGAACGCAAAGCGGCTCTCCGAGGAAAAACTCGCCCTCCTCAAAAAGGTGGACGACACCCACGCCGAGATCGCCCAGACCGAACTTCTCATCAAGCAGTTAAAGCGGGACGAGGAGAAGGTCGCCCTTACCGAAGAGGAGCAACAGGCCGTCTCGTCCATCCGCGCGGGCATTTCGCGGGTGGAGGGGGAGAAGAAGGAGACGGCGGCAAAGCAGGCCGAACTTGCCGACAGAAAGCGCGCCCTCCTTGCCGAACAGCAGAATCTGAGCGACAAAAAGCACGAGAGCGAACTCGAAATTTCCAAGGCAGAAGTCAGTCTCGAGAACATGAAACAGCGCATCGACGAGGCTTACGGCTTGACCTATGAAACGGCGCAGGAACTGAGGGACGTCAATTACGACCTTTCAACGTCCGGCGCGAATATCAACAGTCTGCGGCACAAGATCGCCGCCCTCGGCCCCGTCAACCAGAACGCCGAGGAGGACTACAATTCCCTTCTCGAACGCTACACCGAAATGCAGACCCAGCGGCAGGACCTCGAAAAGGGCATTGCCGACCTCAACACCGTGCTTACGGACCTGAGAAACGCCATGCAAAAGCAGTTCGACGAGGGCTTCAACGAGATCAACAAGAACTTCACGCAGATCTTCAAAGAACTCTTTGGCGGCGGCAGGGCGGAGATGGAACTCGACTACACCGACTGCGACGATCCTCT
Organism: uncultured Clostridia bacterium; assembly: GCA_947630325.1. Lineage (GTDB taxonomy): Bacteria > Bacillota > Clostridia > Christensenellales > Borkfalkiaceae > Gallimonas. The sequence goes on along the minus strand of CANRHB010000003.1, from coordinate 21,707 downwards.
GAACGCGGGCGTGGAGATCATCGCCTGCCCGCCCGGGAAAAAGCTGACGAAAATTTCTTTGCTTTCGGGCGGCGAGCGGGCGTTTACGGCCATCGCCATTCTGTTTGCCATTTTGAAGTCCCGTCCCATGCCCTTCTGCATTCTGGACGAGATCGAGGCCGCGCTCGACGAGGCGAACGTGGACCGGTTTGCGAATTATTTGAAGAAGTTCTCCAAGGAGACGCAGTTCATCGTCATCACCCACCGCAAGCCGACCATGACGCAGGCGGATACTCTCTTCGGCGTCACAATGGAGGAGAAGGGCGTTTCGAAGATCGTCTCTGTGAAATTGTCCGAAGTCGAGTCCCGCCTCGGCGGCGACACCGTCATGGCGTAACAAGCGGTTGCCCTGCCTCTTTGATTTGAGAACGGTATTCTGCTTCCCCTTGCTGTCCCTTTTAGGGAAAGTACCCGAGCGAAAGCGAGGGGGAAAGGGTTTCAACCCCTCAGTCTCGCTCCGCTACTTCGTCGCAGGCTCCTCGTGCCGCCCTTAGGCAACATAGAACGTGCGGGCGGGGCGACAGCTCCCCTACAAGGGGCGCCGAGAGAATAAGGAACCCCCTCCGTGGGAGGGGGGGGTAGGGGGGTGGGGCGTGTTCTATTGTCATTTCGAGCGGAGCCGCAGGCGAAGTCGAGAAATCTCGCCTTATTATAATGCAGCAGAGATGTCTCGGCTTCGCTCGACATGACAATTTAGAATAATGTAGCGCATATGACCTGCCCCCACTTGTGGGGGCGGGTGGCGAACGAAGTGAGACAGGTGGGGGCGGTGCACTGTGCAAGAAAATAAGGAGCCCCCTTCCCTACCCTCCCCCCAACGAGTTGGGAGGAGGCGAGAAAACGCTCCTCGTTGTCCCTTTTAGGTACCAACTGCGCGAGCAAAAGATTTTTTATAAAAGAGGTTTTATGAGTTTTTTCGGTAAGATCAAAGACGCATTGAAAAAAACCAAAGAGGGCGTCTCCACGAAATTGAGACAACTCTTCCTCAAAAATAAACTCGGGGACGCCTTTTACGACGAACTCGAGGAGATCCTCATCTCTTCGGACGTCGGTGTGGCGACCGCCGAGGACGTCGTCGAGCAGGTCAAGGAGGAGGCGATCGGCAACAAGATCAAAGACGAGCAGTTCGTCACCGATCTCCTCAAAGATATTCTTGAGGACACCCTCAACGAGGCGCCCGTGCCCGAAATCAAGTACCCCTGCGTGATGATGTTCGTGGGCGTGAACGGCGTGGGCAAGACGACGACCATCGGCAAGGTCGCAAATTGGTTCGTGCGCCAAAAAAAGACGGTCACGGTCGCGGCGGCGGACACCTTCCGTGCGGCGGCGATCGACCAGCTCAACGTCTGGGCGGACCGCGCAAAAGTCAAGATCGTCAAGCACGAGGAGGGGAGCGACCCCTCTGCGGTCGTGTTCGACGCCGTCTCCTCCGTTAAGGCGAGAAAGACGGACGTCCTTCTCATCGACACGGCGGGGCGGCTCCACGTCAAGGAAAATTTGATGAAGGAACTCGAAAAAATGGACCGCGTCGTAAAAAGGGAATTTCCCGAGGCGACCTTCTATAAATTCTTGGTGCTCGACGCCACCACGGGGCAAAACGCCGTGAGTCAGGCGCGCGTATTCGACGAGGCGGTGGAACTCGACGGCATCGTCCTTACCAAGTTGGACGGCACGGCAAAGGGGGGCTTTGTGTTCTCCCTCTGCGGCGAGTTGAACGTCCCCGTCGTCTTTGTGGGCGTGGGGGAGAAGATCGACGATCTGGAACTCTTCGACGCCGAGCAATTCGTCGAAGGATTTTTCTAACGAAACGCAAAAAGGAGAAAAAGCATGAAAATTTTCAAAGACTACAAATGGGGGTTCGACCTGTTGGGGGTCCTCCTGTTTGCCCTTGTGATGTTGCCCAACATCGTCTATTGGTGCATTCCCGATTTCACGGGGCTCGACGGCAATCAAATCGCCGCCATCATCGGCTATCCCTTCCAAGCGCTCGGCGTCGCCGCGATGATTTTCCTCGTCCGCAAGGAGCAAAAAAAGTTCGCCTTTCTCTCCCTCGGCGGACTGCTTACGTGGCTGTTTTTACTGCTCTACTACATCGCGTGGATCTTCTACTTCTGCGATTTTTACAACGTCGCGGTCGTGCTCTTCCTTACGGTCGCGCCCTGCGCGGCGCTCCTCGGGTTCCAGGCGGAGCGGAAGAATTACGTCGCCATGGTACCGACGGGGGTGTTCGCCCTCGTGCATCTTATCGGCGTGCTCATGGTTTGGCTGTGATTTTTCGAAAATTATTATGCCTGTCAAGGGAAAATACTTGACAGGCCTCTTTTTTTCTGCTAAAATAGGCGAAGGGTGTCAAGGGAAAATACTTGACAGACAGGGGGAAATATGCCGTTTGCAACGTTGACGGGCATCGCCCGGCCGCCCAAGGGAAAGGACCTCAAATACCTTCAACTCTGGGACCATTACGGCGCGCTCCTTACCGAGAACCAGCGGGAGATCTGCGAGATGTATTATGTGCTCGACCTCTCTCTCAGCGAGATCGCGGAGCAAAAACAGGTCAGCCGCCAAAGCGTTTCGGAGGTCTTGAAAGTAAGCCGCGAACTCCTCGATTCATACGAGGAAAAACTGCACCACTGCGCGCAGGACAGGGAGTATTCCCTCCAAGTTTCCCTCATGATGACGGAGACGATCGACGCGCTCGAACGGTTCAAACAATTCCACCCCGAATTTACGCGGGAAATGGACGAGATCATAAATACGGTCGCGGTCGGCGAGAAAATCGACCTCGACAAGGAGAATTGAATGGCGCTCTTTGCCTCGCTCTCCGAGCGGCTCAACCACATCTTCAGCAAACTTACCAAGCGCGGAAAACTTACCGAGCTCGAGATCCGCACGGCCATGCGCGAGGTGCGCATCGCCCTCCTCGAGGCGGACGTGAATATCCGCGTTGCCAAGGAGTTTATCGCAACCGTCTCCGAAAAGGCGGTAGGCCAGCAGGTCCTTGAATCCCTCAACCCCGCGCAACAGGTCATCAAGATCGTCAACGACGAACTCATTGCGCTCATGGGCCCCGCCAATGCAAAACTCGAAGTCTCTCCCAAACCTCCGACCGTCATCATGATGTGCGGTCTTCAAGGCGCGGGCAAGACGACGATGTGCGCAAAACTTGCGGTTCTCCTCAAAAAACAGGGTAAACGGCCCCTTCTCGTTGCGTGCGACATCTATCGTCCCGCGGCGATCGACCAGCTCAAAGTGGTGGGCGGAAAGGCGGGCGCCGAAGTCTTTGAAAAGGGCACGCAGGCTCCCCCCAAGACCGCAAAACAGGCGGTGGAATACGCAAGCCGCATGGGGTTCGATACCGTCATCATCGACACGGCGGGGCGGCTCCACATCGACGAAAAACTCATGCTCGAGCTCGAGGAGATCAAAAAAGAGGTACCGGTGCACGAAATTCTGCTTACGGTGGACGCCATGACGGGGCAGGACGCCGTAAACGTTGCCGAAACGTTCAACAGCCGCCTCTCCATTACGGGCGTGATTTTGACCAAACTCGACGGCGATACGAGGGGCGGCGCGTGCCTCTCCATCAAGGCGGTGACGGGGAAGCCCATCAAGTTCATCGGTGTGGGGGAGAAGATCACCGACTTGGAGCCCTTCTATCCCGACCGCATGGCGAGCCGCATTCTCGGCATGGGAGATGTCCTCTCCCTCATCGAAAAGGCGCAGGAGGCCGTTTCCGAACAGCAGGCGAAGGAACTCGAACGCAAAATGCGCGAAAATTCCTTCACTCTTACCGATTATCTGTCCCAATTCGAAATGCTCAAAAAGATGGGCGGCGCAAATGCGCTCATGAGTATGCTCCCCGGCGCGGGGAAACTCAAAGTGAAGGAGGGGGACATCGACGAAAAGCGGATCGAGCGGATCAAGGCGATGATCCTCTCCATGACCCCCAAAGAGAGGGACAACCCGCAGATCATCAACTATTCCCGCAAACAGCGCATCGCAAAGGGTTCGGGCACGACCATTCAAGAAGTCAACCAACTTTTGAAACAGTTCGAGCAGACGAAGGAACTCATGAAGCGCATGAAGGGCGGAAAAGGAAAAATGAGAATGCCGTTTTGATATCATTCACGAAAAATCTTTTGCTTGCGCAAAATCTTTTCCGTGAGGAAACGTTCTTCTTACATCAACCGAGTTACTCTCTCATTCGCTTGGCTTTTACAATAAGCCGTAAGAGTGCGGCAAATTGGGTGCGCTACCGCAGGGGGACCCTGCTCCGCGCAGTGATTGAGAACACGCCCTACCCCCCTCCCACGGAGGGGGCAAGAAAGAGGGAACTCCAAGGAGGGTGTAAATCCCGCGCCAACGGAACCCCCTCCATCGGAGGGGGACTAAGGGGGTGGGTGAACACTTGTGCTTAAGCGCGTCATTCCGCCCCGCCCGCACGTTCTATGTTGTCTAAGGGCGGCACGAGGAGCCTGCGACGAAGTAGCCGTAACGGAAAGAACGAAGTCCGACATGGCAATTCTCCGAGGGAATCTTTCTACGTTCAAGTTTGTTAAAACCAAACCCGAACGTACCAAGATGCCTTCGCGGACTTACTAACGGGACTGCGTAAACACAGTTCGGCTCAGCATGACGCAAACAAAGCGCATTTCGACCAAAACCAAAAACTATAAACATATATCGGAGGTATATTACCATGGTAAAAATGAGACTTGTGAGAATGGGCGACAAAAAGTCCCCCGTCTACCGCATCGTCGTCGTGGACGCAAGAAAAGCCGCGACGGGCGAGTACATCGATAAGGTCGGTTTTTACGATCCCAAGTCCAACCCCGTCACCCTTACGGTGGACGTGGAAAAGGCGAAAGATTGGATCGCAAAGGGCGTGCAACCCACCGAAACCGTCAAATCGCTCCTCGTGCAGACGGGCGCGCTCGAAAAACCCACAAAACTCTCTCCTTCCAAAACCAAGGGAAAGAAAAAGAAGAAGTAATAGGTTCACGAAAAATCTTTTGCTTGCGCAAAATCTTTTCCGTGAGGAAACGTTCTTCTTACATCAACTGAGTTGTCATCTTATTCGCTTGGCTTTTACAATAAGCCGTAAGAGTGCGGCAAATTGGGTGCGCTTATGGAAAATGGCGATTTCCCAACGCGCAGTGATCAGGGAAGCCATCGCAGCCGTTCCAAATCACGTCATGTTGAGCGAAGTCGCCCCGCGCGCAGTTCTAATTCTCTAAGGGCGGCACGAGGAGCCTGCGACGAAGTAGCCGTAACGGAAAGAACGAAGTCCGACATGGGAAGTCCCCGAGGGAATCTTGTTACGTTCAAATATGTTAAAACCGAACCCAAACGTACCAAGATGCCTTCGCGGACTTGCTTTCGTGGACTGCGTAAACACATTACGGCTCAGCATGACGCAAGCCAAGTGCGCTCAAAACCGAACCCAAACGTACCAAGATGCCTTCACGGACTTGCTTCCGTGGACTGCGTAAATACAATACGGCTCAGCATGACGCAAGCCAAGTGCGCTCAAAACCGAACCCAAACGTACCAAGATGCCTTCGCGGACTTGCTTCCGTGGACTGCGTAAATACAATACGGCTCAGCATGACGCGGGAAGAGGAGCCTCCAAATCAATAAGGAGTATTTTTTATGTTAGATCTGATCAAGTATATCGTGGAAACTTTTGCGGAGGATAAGGAGCACATCTCCTATGAGGTGGAAGAGACGGACGACGCCATCAACGTCACCGTGCTCCTCACCGACTCCGACATGGGCAAAGTCATCGGCAAACAGGGCAAGATCGCCAAGGCGCTCCGCACCCTCGTCCGCTGCAAGACGCCCAGAGACAGCAAAAAATACAACATCGAGATCAAAGAGCGGGAAGAATAACCTTTCCGACGAGCCGCCGCGCGGAGTTTTTTGCGCGCGGCGGCTTTCTCATGCCCTTTTTTTCTTGCCGAAAAAGCGTCCGAGAAGGGTCTTTACGTCCATCAGCTTGAGGGCGGAGAAGAGCAAAACTTCCATCGCGCCGATAAATAAAATGGTAAGCGCAAGCGCGGGAAGATAGCTCAGATACACGACAAGAAACTTCCGCACGAAATACCCCGCGCCGATCACGGGCAGTACCGCCGCCGTCAGTTTCAAAAAGTATTTCCACGAGCCGAGCGTGCCCGTCTTTTTTTTGAGGAGCACGAGCGCACATGTCGCCGAGATCATATAATCGCACCCCATGCCGATGCAAAGTGCGCCGCTCCCCAAGTATTTGGGCAAGAACCATACGCACAGGAGCATCGCCGCCGCCCCGCCGAGGAAAAAGAGCAGGGTGTGTTTTTCGCACCCCATGGAGTTGAGAATGGAAGTCGTGATCATGGTAATGCTCATGGGGAGAAGGATGATGGCGCAACTCGAGATGAGCCGCCCGCTCTGGTCGCTTGCATACAGCATGGCGCCAACGTCTCCTCCGCACACCACAAAGAAGGGAATGAGCAGTCCCGCGATGAGAAGGGTCGCATTGAGCGCCCGTTCCACGAGCCCCGAGAGTTTCTCCTTCTGCCCTTTGTAAAAACATTCGGAGAGTTCGGGTACGAGCACGAGAGCGATGGAGCCGATGAGGGTGGAGGGGATCATGAGGACGGGCATCACCATGCCGTACACCACGCCGTATTCGCTCATCGCCTTGGAGGAGGACACCCCTGCCGCCATCAGCCGCATGGGGAAGAGCACCGAGATGAAGGAGTTCACAAGAGAGGAGGAGGTGCGCATTGCCGTCACGGGCAGAGAGGACTTGATAAGGGGCAGAAATTCTCCCTTTGGCGAACGCAATTTTCCGCCCCGTATGAAGAAATAGACGAGCGCGATCGCAAAGGAACAGAGATAGGAGATGAGCACCGCCAAGGCCGCAAGGTTGACGTCGGCGACGTCCGTCTGCAACAAAAGAAGCAAAAACACGCCCACGGCGATCATGACGATCTCCTCGATGAGCTCGACGAGGGAGTAGGCGAGAAAGCGTTTGTTCCCCCAAAAACAGCCGCGCAGAATGGCGTAAACGGAGGTAAAGGACAGCCCGATGATGAGGATATAGAAGAGGTCGGCGCAACGGGAGTCGGTGAATACCCGCGAAAAGGGCTCCTTAAAGAGGAACAAAAGAAGGGTGACGGGCACGCTGACGGCGAGAGTAAGGACGATCGCCGCGCTCGTTGCCGCCTGTTCCCCACGCTTGTTCCCCCGCGCACGGTGCTTGCTGATGATGCGCGAGAGAGTGATGGGCAGGCCGCTCGACGTCGCCGTCAAAAAGACGGCAAACACAGTGAGGGAGACTTGATACACGCCGAGCCCCTCTGGCCCCAAAATACGGGAGAGAATGATGCGGTAGAGAAAGCCGAGGCAGTGTTCAAGAGCGGAGAAGATGGTCACCACTGCGGCGGTGCGGTACAAGTTTTGCATACGATATTTTATTTGCGCGCGCACTTTTTTATGAACGCGGCGCATAGAATAAGGGCATGAAACTCGAATTGGAGCAGAAAACTTACTACCGCTTGAAAAAAGGGCAGAGCCTTGCGGACGTGGCGAATGCCTATGGTGTGCCGCCGAGAGTGCTTGCCGCGTTCAATGAGTTAAAAGAAGAGCCGCGGGAGGGGAGGGTGTTGGAGCTCCCCGCCGAGCGGAGGAATTTGTATGTTGTGCGCGGGGGAGAGAGCAAGGCCATGCTCTGCGGCTCGGACGAGAATTTCGAGGAGCGGAACCGGACAAAACTGCTCTACATCGGGCAGATCGTGTGGCTGTAATTTTTACTGCGTTGCGCCCGCGGCCGAAACGGCCGCGGGCGCAACGCTTGTTCTTCCCGCGGGAGCGCCGCTCCCGCGGGAAGAACAAGGGGTTTGGAAATTTTCTCTTCGAAATCTTGCTTTTTCCTCTCTGATATGCTATCATAAATCGGATTATTATATAAAAAGGAACTGTTGTCAAATTAGTGGAGGATAAAAATGGATAATATTTTAAGTATCGTCAATCCGATTTTTTCAACGGGGAAAGGGACGGCATCTATGTTGGCGGCCAGGGGCGATAAAGATGCGGTGGAATTGATGAAGCAAATCAATCTCGGAGAGAACCGTCAAGGGCAAGAATCGAATGCTCCCAAAATGCCGGAAGCATTGGCAAACAGCTTCTGCATCGGTCAGCAGGCACGCTATGAGATTTACAATGCGCTTGCCGCACGTTTCGGTAAAACGAATATCGTGGATCTCCCGTGCGGTTATACACCGAGAGGCATGAGTGTGACTTCGCGGGGAAAGCGCTATTTCGGGCTTGACCTGCCGATCGTTATCAACGAAATGGCAGGCGCCGCCGCAAAGGTTATGACGCCCGAGCAGGCGGGCCTTGCCGTTTATCAAGGTGTGGATGCGACGAATTATGAGTCTTTAAGAAATGCGCTAAGCAGTGTTGACGGTGAGATATGTATTATTACGGAAGGACTTATTCCTTATTTTAACGATCCGGAACTGATAAGCATGTGCAGCGCCGTACACCGTTTACTTTCGGAATTCGGCGGCTGCTGGATCACGGCCGACCATAGCGTTGTCGGAATATACAATGAAACTTACCGCGCTCTGTACGGCGAAAACGAAAACCTGATGCTTGCTCTGACCAAGCAGTCCGCGTCCAATATGGCCGACGTGAAATTATGCCAAAATTCCATGTGCGCCAACGGACATGCGGCGGCCGAAGTTTTTTTGAACGGTCAAGGGTTTGCGGTAGAAAGGCACAGCATTTCCGATTATCTGCCCGATCTTAACGGTGTGGATACCGATAAGCTACGCGATGCGTACAGATCAATGGAAGCGTGGATAATGACCGTAAATTCAGTCGATCATAACCGTTCCGACAGCACAGGCAATAAGCCTTTTTCGGTAAGAATAGAAATCGAAAATGAAAAAATGACAGTGATATTGATCGGTCGCCTTGACACCATAACTGCGCCGGAGCTGCTGGAGAAATTTGAGAGCCTTAAAGAAGGCATAACGACCTGTACCGTAAACGCAAAGGAGCTGGAATATATTTCTTCTGCGGGATTGCGCGTTATGCTTATGATGTATAAGGCTTTGAACGGAAAATTGAAAATGGAACAGGTCAATTCAGTGGTAAGAGAAATTCTTGAAGTGACGGGCTTTGAACAGTTTTTACTGTAAATAGGGCCGCCGTTTTTTGCGAAAAGATTACTTGGTAGTACGGACTTTCATCGAGACGGTTTTCGTCTATTTGAAATTTGGATGCGTTGCGCCCGCGGCCGTTTCGGCCGCGGGCGCAACGCATCGTTTTTTCTTGTTCTGCCCGCGGGAGCTGCGCTCCCGCGGGAAGAACAAGGGTTTTATAAATTTTTTCTCCGAAATCTTGCTTTTTTCCCATAAATATGCTAAACTGATTGCGTCGTACAATTATATATTTTTGCGTAGATACAACAGGCATCGTGGTATCCTTTTTATCTACGCGATAAAATTGTACGACAAACCAATTACGGGATACTTGTATGCGGCATTCCGTAATCTGAATGTCCTTGTTTTTAATAATGTGCCTCCTTTCGGCGCGTGCGCGCCACTTTCCCTTTCAGGGACAGCAAGGGGAAACAGAACGCGTTCTAAAATGTCATTTCGAGCGGAACGAAGTGAAATCGAGAAATCTCGTCCGCATTATAATAATGTGAGATTTCTCCACGCGCCGCAAAGCGGCTTGGTACTTCGTCGCAGGCTCCTCGTGCCGCCCTTAGACAACATAAAACGTGCGGGCGGGTCGAAATGACAAGAAGAACAGCGGGGCAAACAAAAAAGCAACAACAATTTGAAAAATCAAAAGGAGACATAGACTTATGAAACGCAAATTTTGGGTGGTGCTCTTGGCGGTTTTGGCGACGCTATGCTTGGCTTTTGGCTTAGCCGGGTGCGGCGAAAAGAACCCCGACGAAACGGGCAACAACCCGCCCGTTGTGGACCCGAGCGGCGGCTCGGACCATGTCCATAACATGACGAAAATCGGGCAAAAGGAGCCGACTTGCACAGAGGAGGGAACCAAAGAATATTGGCATTGTTCAGAGTGCAACAAAAATTTTGCAGATAAAGACGGCAAACAAGAAGCGGGGGACCTTACCATCCCCAAGCTCGAACATGCGTTACAAAAGCATGAAGAAAAGAAACCGACTTGCACAGAGGACGGCAATCTCCTCTACTTCGAATGCAAAAGTTGCCACGGATTGTTCGGCGACGAGGCAGGGAAAGAGCCCACAACAAAAACCGCCGTCATCCAAAAAGCCGCGGGGCACAAAGCGGAGGGAACATGGCAAAACGATGAAACCTCCCATTGGCACAACTGCGAAGTTTGCGGGCAAAAAGTCCCCGAGAGCGTTGTCGCACACAGCTATGGCGAAGAGTGGGAAACGGACAAAACGTCCCATTGGAAGGAATGCAGTGTTTGCGGGTATGACGATCGCTCGACGCATGAATTCGGCGAAGACGGTCTCTGCGGCGTCTGTAAACGGAAAGGGTTTTCTATCGGGCTGAGATATACGCTGAATGCAGATGACATGTCCTATTCGGTAACGGGGATAGGGGACTGCAAGGATACCGATATTATCATTCCCGAAACATACGAGGAAAAGCCCGTGACGGCGATCGGGGACAAAGCATTCTACAAAAACACAACAATCACTTCTGTCACGATTTCAAACAGTGTTGCCACGATCGGACAGTATGTGTTCTATAATTGCAGCAGATTGACTTCGGTCACCATCGGTAGCGGCGTGACCTCGATCGGTGGAGCGACATTCAATGGATGCAAAGGTCTCAAGGAAGCGCATGTTACCGATCTTGCGGCATGGTGTAAAATCAGGTTTGAAAGCGGAACTTCAAATCCGCTATCCCTTGTGCATCATCTCTTTATGGACGGAAAAGAAATTACAAAATTGGACATTCCCGACGGTGTGACGGAGATCGGACAGTATGCGTTCTATGATTGCAGTGGGTTGACTTCGATCAACATCCCCGACAGTGTGACTTCGATCGGATATCGGGCATTCTATGATTGCAGTGGGTTGACTTCGGCCACCATTGGGAGCGGCGTGACGGAGATTGAAGAGTATGCGTTCCGTGGTTGTAGCGGGCTGACTTCGGTCACGATCCCCGACAGCGTGACGGAGATCGGATGGTATGCCTTCCGTGATTGTAGCGGATTGACTTCAGTCACGATCCCCGACAGCGTGACGGAGATCGAAAACAGTGTGTTCCGTGGTTGTAGCGGGTTGACTTCAGTCACGATCCCCGACAGTGTGACCGAAATCGGGGATAGTGCATTTTTCGGCTGTAGCGGTCTAACTTCGGTCACCATTCCAGACAGTGTGACCTCGATTGGAGCTTCTGCGTTCTATGGTTGTAGTGGGTTGACTTCGATCATCATTCCCGACAGCGTGACCTCGATTGGAGTTTCTGCGTTCTATGGTTGTAGTGGGTTGACTTCGATCATCATTCCCGACAGCGTGACGTTGATCGGATATGGGGCGTTCAAGGGGTGTAGTGAGCTTCAAAGTGTCATTTGGAATGCGGAAAATTGTCCTTATGCAGGAACTCATAATGGTCCTATCTTTGAAAATTGCACAAAATTAAACATTGTGACCTTCGGAGAAAATATAAAGATTATTCCTGCATATGCTTTCTTGGGCTGCAGCAAGTTGAGTTTAATTGAAATTCCCGCTAGCGTGACCTCGATTGGAGAGGATGCGTTCAGTGGTTGTAGCGTGCTTGAAAAATATAATGTTGATAGGAGCAACGCGGCATACAGTAGTCAAGACGGAGTTTTGTATGATAAAGCGCAAACACGAATTATTTTGGTTCCATTGGCGTTAAAGGGCGCAATCGTCATTCCCGACAGCGTGACCTCGATTGGAGCTTCTGCGTTCTCGGGTCGTAGCCGGTTGACTTCAGTCACGATTTCCGACACCGTGACCTCAATTGGCAGTGAGGCGTTCTATGGCTGTAGCGGGTTGACTTCGATTGCCATTCCCGACAGTGTGACGGAGATCGGGAATAATGCATTTTCGGGCTGTAGCGAACTGATTTCGGCCACGATTGGTAGCGGCGTAACTTCGATCGGATATAGGGCGTTTCGTGATTGTAGCAAGCTCAAAGAGGTGCACTTCAAAAACCCGAACGGATGGAAAGTGTCGGAGGCTGAAGATATGTCGGATGCGGAAGTCGTTTCGGGACTTGATAACACTGCAACAGCTGCGGAATATTTCACGAGTAGTAATTATTACCGCGATTATTATTGGAAACGGGAGGGGTGAGAGGCACTTGGCGCCCCTGTAGGTGGAGCATTGCATTCTACCAACGGTTGATAACCGTTGGCGCAATGCGACAGGAGTGAGCGCATCGGAGGCGCGAACGGTGACCGAACACGGGGCTTTACCCGTGTGAGACAGTTGGCGAGGCGTCAGCCGAGACTGAGGGGTTTTCAGAGTGCTTGCAGAAACCCTTTCCCCCGCTTCGCGGGTACTTTCCCTAAAAGGGACAGCAAGCCCACCCCCTCCCCTCCAATGGAGGGGGTTCCTTTTGCCCGCCGACGCGCGGCAACGCGCGTCGGCGGGTAGGTCATATTTCGCAATACCGTTCCCAAATGTCATTTCGAGCTTGTCGAGAAATCTCTACCGCATTATAATAAAGTGAGATTTCTCCACGCGCCGCATAGCGGCTTGGTCGAAATGACAAATTGAGAACTGCGCGCGGGGCGAAATGACAGATTGAAAACACGCCCCACTCCCTTAGTCCCCCTCCGACGGAGGGGGTTCCTTTTGCCCGCCGACGCGCGGCAACGCGCGTCGGCGGGCAAAAGGAGGATAAAAAGGGGAAAATCTCCAAATGACACAATTTCGGGGAGCCTGCGCATACCTTGTATTAGAGCCATTCAAGGCTTACGGAGGTCACAAATGTCATTTTTTTCCAATTTCTCATCGGACCATTGCCCCGGGACCATCACAGGCAATCCGTTGAACGGTCTTTGCGAAAAGGTGTGCATCCAAGCGGAAAAAATCTTCGACGCGGGGATCATCCAAACGAGGCTCGAAAATTATCCCATCACCCTCGTGAACCCCACGCCCGCAAACCCTACATATCCGCTCACGTTTATCTCGGCGCGCTCCCTCGCTTCGGAGGGAACGGTGACAAACCTTGTCGTGGACCAACAGACGGACGGTCAATGCGCCCGCGTGCAGTGTACGATCACGGTGCCCATCGAAGTCGTCTACCTCGACGCCACCGGCGCGGAAGGCAGAGCGACCAGCGAGATCGTCCTTCAAGAGGACGTGCTCATGTACGTGCCGCCCGCATCTGTTATGCCCTTTACGGTGACGGCCATCGCCTCCTGCGTTTCCCCCGAGGGGACTTTTAACGCGGCGACGGGCTCCTTTAACATCAGTGCCTGCCTCACGCTGATCCTTAAAGTCGCCATGCAGGTGGAACTGCTTCTTCCCAGCTACGGCTACTGCGCCATCCCGCCCGCACAGGAATATTCGCAGGAAGTTTGCTCGGGATTCTTCGAACTGCCCCTCTACCCGCAGGGAAGATCGTGCTGCAAAAAGAACAACTAAACCGCAACGGAACCGGATATAACAAGAAGCCGACGCAATGTCGGCTTCTTTGACTATTTTGTGGAGCACTATATGAACCCCCACCACCCGCTCCAAGGGAGCCTCCCCCTTAGAAAGGGGTAGGCCTTTTCCCACCCCCTTGATCCCCCGAGGGTGGAGAGGGTCACTTGTTGAGGCTCAGATAGATCATGAGGACGGAGATGTCGGCGGGGGAGACGCCCGAAATGCGCTCCGCCTGCCCCAAGTTCAACGGGCGCACACGGTTGAGCTTTTCCCGCGCTTCAAGGCGCAGTCCCGCGATCTTTTCATAGTCGATGTCGGGCGGGAGGGGCTTTTCCTCCATCTTTTTCGCCTTCTCCATCTCCTTTTCGTTCGCCTTTAAGTAGCCCTCGTATTTGATCTCCGTCTCGGCAGAGAGGAGAATGTCATAGGGGAGAGAGGAGAGGGGAGATGAGGAGGAATGAGGAGCCCCCTCCCCTACCCCTCCCCCACAAGTGGGGGAGGGCAAGAAGGGACGGGACACCCCTTCCCCCGTTACGCGAGGGACTGCAAGGGGAAGAGATTTCTCGACTTCGCCTGCGGCTCCGCTCGAAATGACAGAAGAGGGGGCGGGGGTCGAAATGACAGAGGAGGGGGCGGGGGTCGAAATGACAGAGGAGGGGGCGGGGGTCGAAATGACAGAGGGGGCAAGGGGGGATATTACAGCGAGAGTAGGAAACGTATTGCAAATTTCGCGGATGGAGATGCCGCGGCGGATGAGATCGGCATAGGTCACGCCCGTCGTTAGTGGCGGAAATCCGTGCTCCTGCACCAGCTTGTCGGCAAGTTTGGTGTCCGCACGCATGTTGAGCGTCGCAAGCGTCCGTTCGCGCAACTGTTTCCGCGCCAAAAACCGCTTATATCGCCTCGTATTCACCAAGCCGCACATGCGCCCGAGTTCGGTCAGGCGGATATCCGCGTTGTCCTGCCGAAGGCTCAAACGGAATTCGGCGCGCGAGGTCATCATGCGGTAGGGCTCGTCCGTCCCCTTTGTGACGAGGTCGTCGATGAGCACCCCGATGTACGCCTGGTCCCTGCGCAGAATAAGCGGGGGTTTGCCGCGGAGCTTCAATGAGGCGTTCAGACCCGCCATGAGGCCCTGCGCCGCCGCCTCCTCATAGCCGCTCGTGCCGTTGATCTGTCCCGCCGTGTATAAGCCCTCCACCTTTTTGAATTCAAGGGTGGGGAGGACGTCGAGGGTGTCGATGCAGTCGTATTCGATGGCATAGGCATAGCGCACGATCTCGCAGTGCTCTAAGCCCTTGACCGTGCGGTACATCTCCTTTTGCAGGTCGTGGGGGAGGGAGGTCGAGAGCCCCTGCACGTAAATTTCGGTCGTGTCCGCGCCCTCGGGTTCCAAAAAGAGCTGGTGGCGCTCCTTGTCGCGGAAGCGCACGACCTTCGTCTCGATGGAGGGACAGTAGCGGGGCCCCGTGGAGGAGATCTGCCCGTTGTAGAGGGGAGCGCGGTCGAGATTGTTCAAAATGAGCTCATGTGTGCGCTCGTTGGTATAGGCGAGATAGCAGGGCGTCTGCGCCTTGGGTGCATGTTCGTGCAAAAAAGAGAAGGGGTAGACGTCCTCGCCGTCCTGCCGCTCCATTTGCGAAAAATCGACCGTTCTGCCGTCGAGACGGGCGGGGGTGCCCGTCTTGAAGCGGCGCACCTTGTAGCCGAGTTTTATGAGTGATTTTGTAAGACGTGTTGCGTTTTGGAAGCCGTTGGGGCCGCTCTTGGTGATGAGTTTGCCCGTAATCGTGTCCGAATTAAGGTAGACGCCCGTTGCAACGACCACGGCGCGGCACTTGAAAACGCCGCCGTAAGTCGTCTTGACGGCGGCGACGCGGGGGAGGGGAGAGCCGTCCTCGGTAATTATTTCGGCGGCTTCGGCCTGTACGATGCGCAGATTTTTGGTGTGTTCGAGCACTTGCTTCATGCGGCGGTGGTACTTGTTTTTATCCACCTGCGCGCGGAGGGACTGCACGGCCGCCCCCTTGCCCGCGTTGAGCATACGCACTTGCAGGGCGCATTCGTCTGCGGTGACCCCCATTTGACCGCCGAGCGCGTCGATCTCGCGCACCAAATGCCCCTTCGCCGTACCGCCGACGGAGGGGTTGCAGGGCATAAAGCCGATACTGTCCAGATTGAGGGTCATGAGCACCGTCGTTAGTCCCGTGCGGGCGAGCGCAAGAGCGGCTTCGGCTCCCGCGTGTCCCGCGCCGATGACGACGGCGTCGCAGACAGATTCGCAGAATTCTTTCATGGTTTGATTGGGTTGAGAGGGGGATTTGCCCACCCCCTTAGTCCCCCTCCGTGGGAGGGGGTAAAAACAAGGTAGAGATTTCTCGACTTCGCTCGAAATGACATTTGGGAATGCGCGCGGGGGCGACAAGCTCGAAATGCCATTTGGGAAGGGTGCCCCCCTTATCCGTGGGGGGGTAAAATAAGGCGCCTCCTGAGGAGGAGCTGTCGCCGCAGGCGACTGAGGTGGTGAACGTTTAGGACAAAGGACACCACCCCCTACCCCCCCTCCTGAGGAGGGGGGTTCCGTTTCGCTTTTTAATTTGTCATTTCGACCGAAGCCGCAGGCGGAGTGGAGAAATCTCGCCTTATTACAATGCGGACACCCTTCGACAAGCTCAGGGTGACGTATTTAGAATAGCGCGGGGTACGAGGGGAGGCGAGGATAGAGGAACGTTACCCCCACCACCCGCTTCGCGGGAGCCTCCCCCTAAAAGGGGTAGGCCTTATTGCTTCAAGACGGAGCTTTTGATGTCGGTGACGGCTTTGGAAATGGCATCGTTGACGCGCATGAGTTCGGCCACTTTGTCGCGCGCATAGATGATGGTAGCGTGGTCTCTGCCGCCCATGATCTTTCCGACGGAGACGAGCGGAAGCGCAAGCATGTTGCACATGAGATAGACGCACACCTGCCGCGCCCGCACAAGTTCCTGCCGCTTGCTCTTGCCGATGAGGTCGGCCTTCGTCACCGAATAATAGTTGCAGGTCGCGCGGATGATCGTCTCGGGCGTGATCTCCTCCTGCTCCTCCGTGTTGCCGATGCTCTCTTGAAGCGCGGTCGCCGCAAGGGTCAGGGAGATGGGCTCCTCGTGCAGTTTGCTTGCGAAGATCACCGTGTTGAGCCGCCCTTCGAGGGTGCGCACGTTGTTGTCCGAATTCTTCGCAAGGAAGGAGAGTACGTCGTCGGGCACGATGTATTTCTTTTCAAGGGCCTTGCGCTTCAAAATGGCGATCTTCGTCTCTAAATCGGGCGGTTGGATGTCCGCGATGAGCCCTCCCTCAAAGCGGGTGCGGAGCCGCTCTTCAAGGGTCGTAAGTTCCTTTGCGGGGCAGTCGGAGGAGATGACGATCTGCTTGTGCTGGGAGAAGAGTTCGTTGAAGGTGTGGAAGAACGCCTCCTGCACGCCGTACTTCCCCGCCCAGAATTGAATGTCGTCGATGATGAGCACGTCCACGTTGCGGTAGCGGTTGCGGAAACGGAATTCGTTGTCCGTGCCCGCCGACTTTTTGGCGTACATGCTGTCCACGTATTCGTTCAAAAACTTCTCGCTTGTGGTGTAGATGACTTTGAGCGAGGGTTTCTTCTTGGCAATGTGGTTGGCGATCGCCTGCATGAGGTGGGTCTTTCCGAGCCCCGTGCCGCCGTAAATGTAGAGGGGATTGAAGTTCTCCCCGGGAGCCTCCGCCACAGACTTTGCCGCCGCATAGACAAATTTATTGGAAGGACCCACCACGAACGAGTCGAAGGTGTACCGCTTGTCGAGGACGACCGTCGTCTCCTCGAGGGCGTCGGGCATTTCGTCGAGGGTGTATGTGTCGCTCCCGTCCACCACGATGACGACGCCCGCGATGCCGACGTCGGCGGACTGCGCCGCCTCGCGCAAGTGCTCGAGATGGTGCTTGGTGACGGTAAGCGCCACCACCTCCTCGGGCGCTTTGAGCACGATCTTCTTGTTTACGACGTCGACGGGGACAAGGTCCTCGATGAACGAACTAAAAGAGACGGGGTTGATGAGTTTTTCGGCCCGTTCCTTGATTTTGTCCCACAGAAATTCGAGTTGGGTATTTTCAGCCATTTTTCCCTCTCAAACGCTTTGTTTTTTCCGCAAAATTTGGTATAATGGGCTTGTCCCGTTGCCGCATTGCGGGGGCGCTTCGTCTATCTAAGATTATAATATAAAATCGCGCAAAAAGAAAGTATTTTTCGGGTAAATTCGGTGATTATCAGGAAGTTGAATTTACAAAATTTCAGAAATTATGAGAAAGAGACCTTTGAATTTACCGAGGGGATCAATGTGCTCGTGGGGAAAAACGCGCAGGGCAAGACAAATTGCGCCGAGGCGGTGTTCTATCTCTGCACGGGCGCGTCCCTGCGCATCCGCCACGACAAACAGCTCATCCGCCGCGGGACCGACCATGCCTCCCTCCTCGCCGAAACGGAGTGCCGCTATGGGAAGATCACCCTCGGCGCGGACATCTATGAAAATAAGCGGGAACTGCGGCTCAACGGCGTAAAGGTGGCGCGCGCCGTCGATTTCCTCGGCAATATGAAGAGCGTTTTCTTCTCCCCCGGGGAACTGAGGATCGTGCAGGACGGCCCCGACGAGCGCAGACGCTTCCTCAATCTGTCCATTTCGCAGACGTCGGCAAGTTACGCTTCCGCCTTACTTCGCTACAATAAAATTCTCGACCAGAGAAATAATCTTCTCAAAGAGCGGGACGTCTCCCTCATCTTCGAGACCCTCCCCGTGTGGGACGAACAACTCGCCCGCTATGCCGCCGTGATCATACGGCGCAGGAAGGAATACCTCGAAAAACTCTCCCCCCTTGCCGCGGACGCGCACGCCTTTCTGACGGACGGCGGGGAGAAACTCTCCCTCGGCTTCGACGGAAATTATCCCGACGACGAGGGGGAGATCGCAGAAAAACTGCAACGGGAACTTGAAAACGCCTATGAACGGGACGTGCGGCTCGGCTTTACCACGGTGGGGCCCCACCGCGACGACATCCGCATCCTCGTGGACGGGAACGACGCGCGGGGGTTCGCCTCCCAGGGGCAGACGCGCACGGCGGCGCTCTCGATGAAACTTGCCGAACTCGAGATCTTCCGCGAAGTCTCGGGCGAGGCACCCGTCCTCATTCTCGACGACGTGATGAGCGAACTCGACCTTCAAAGGCGCAAAAAACTCCTCGCGCGCACAGACGGGGTGCAATGTATCCTCACCTGCACCCATGCGGAGAGGGTGCTTTACGGAAAAGATTGCAATAAGATCAAGATCAGCGGAGGAAAGATCGTATGATGAGAGCAGATCTACATCTTCATACTCTCTGTTCGGACGGCGCATACCCGCCCGCGGAGGTCGCCCGCAGGTGCAAGGAGGCGGGGGTCGTTCTCTTTGCCCTCACCGATCACGACAACATGAGCGGCCTTGAGGAGGGAGCGGAGGCGGCAAGGTCGCTCGGGCTTCATTTCGTCCGCGGGATCGAAGTCTCCGCCTATCTCGGGGCGACAAAGGTGCATATTCTCGGCTACGGCTGCCGGGAAGGGGAAGCCTATTCCCGCTTTTTGAGAGCCCGCGAAGAGAGGGCGCGCGCCTGCGCGCAGGACACCGTGGAAAAGGCGAACGCCATGCTCTCCCTCGACGTCACCATGGAGGAGGTGGAGCTGTTCCACCCCCGCAAAGATTCCCCCCTGTACAGCATGCACGTCGTGGCGGCGTTTGCAAACCGCCTCGGCGGGGACAAGGATAGGCTCTATCGCGATCTCTTCGTCCCCGGAGCGCCCGCGTTTTCGGGGATCGGGCGTCCTCTTCCCGAGGAGGCCGTGCGCGCCATACACGATATGGGCGGCGTTGCCGTGCTCGCCCACCCCGTGCAGATCCTCGTGCTCCCGAAGGAAGTTTCTGAGCGCTTTCGCTTTCTCTCCCACGAGGAGAGGAAGGAGGTCAAGCGCACCTATGCGGGAGAGCGCAACGCGCTCATGGAAAGACTTGCAGATAGCGGGCTCGACGGCATAGAATGCTATCACTCGACGCATACTTTGAGTGAAACGGAGGAGTTTCTCGCGTTCGCAGAGGCGCACGGGCTGTTTGTGACGGGCGGGTCGGACTTTCATTCGGACAACGGTTCGAGAAAGGTGGGGCAACCCGTCTTTGACGGGTCCCGCGTTGGGGAATTGCTCCTTTCGTTGAAGGGAAGCGTATGATGACAGACAAAACGGCGGCGCTCCTCCTTGCGGGGAGCTTTTTTTTCGCCTTCGGAAGAGTGGAAAAAGACGTGACGATCGGCGGCGTAAATGTGGGCCGAATGACATATGCGGAGGCAGAAAATGCAATACGTATGCAGTTTTACGGCAATTTGCTCCCCGTGGTCGTGCATACGCCGACGGGCGACGTATGTTTCAAGGAAGAATTTACCGTAAAGGACGACGCCTCGCGGCTCGTGCGAAGGGCGAAGAGGGGACAGACGCTTGCCCTTTCCTACCGCCGCGAATGGGCGGACGCGGAGCGCGTGCTCTATGAACTGTGCGCGCGCAACATGCGGGAGGCAAAGGACGCCGAATTGACCTTCTCGAAGGAGGGTTTTCGCTATACGTGTGAAGTTTTGGGGGTCGCGTGCGACTATGAGGGGCTGCTTTCGGACCTTTCGGGCGTTTTGCAGAGCGGGGGAGAGGTGACCCTCAAAACGCGGGAATTCGCCCCCGCCGTCACCGAAGAAATGCTGAGAGAGCGCACGCAGGAACTCTCTTCCTTCCGCACCTGCTTCGACGGGGGCAATTCCCCCCGCAGACACAATATCGCCCTCGCCGCCGCACGCATTGCGGGGAGCGTTGTGGGGCCGAACGAAGTGTTTTCCTTCAATACGGTGGTGGGAAAACGCACGGAGGCGAACGGATTCCGCACGGCGGCGGTCATTTTGGACGGGGAATTCGTGCCCGGGGTGGGCGGGGGCGTGTGCCAGACGAGCACCACCCTGTACGGCGCGGCGCTCCGGGCGGGGATGCAGACGGTGGAGAGCCGTGCGCACTCCCTCTCCGTGGGGTACGTTCCGCCCTCCGAGGACGCGATGGTGTCCGAGACGAGCGACCTCAAATTCCGCAACCCCTATCCCTATCCCGTGTACATTCTCGCCGAAATGGGGCAGGGGAGCGTTGCCTTCCGCTTTTTCGGCAAGCCCGACGGGAGACGGTATGAAGTGGAGAGCAGGGTGCTCGAGCGCATTCCCCCCGAGCCGCCCGAGGAAGAGGAGGGGGAGGAGGACTGCGTTTTGCGCGCCGCAAAGGAGGGGATCAAGAGCGAGAGCTACCTCGCGGTGTATGCCAAGGACGGCGCGCTCCTCTCGCGCACGCGCATCCGCAAGGATAGTTATGCCTCCGTGCGCGGCAAAGTGCGGGTGAAGAGAGAGGAGGAGAGCCCACCCCCTTTGTCCCCCTCCGAGGGAGGGGGTTCTGACTGCCCGTCCTAAATTATGTCATTTCGACCAAGCCGCTATGCGGCGCGTGGAGAAATCTTATTCCAATCACGTCACCCTGAGCTTGTCGAAGGGTGTCCGCATTATAATAAGGACATTCCTCGACTACGCTACTTCGTCGCAAGCTCCTCGTGCCGCCCTTAGACAACATAGAACGTGCGGGCGGGGCGGAATGACGTGATTTTATCTGCGGTAGAGATGTCTCCACTTCGGTCGACATGACATTTGGGAACGTGCGGGCGGGACGGAATGACGCAAGTTTGTTCGGTTTGAGCGCACCCAGACGTAACAAGATTCCCTCGGAGAATTGCTGTGTCGGACTGCGTAATTACTTTAACGGCTCGGAATGACGCGGAGCGCCGAGACAACCCCCACCTGACGCCTGCGGCGCCACCCGCCCCCTTAAAAAGGGGACAGGTCATAATAAGGTGCCCCCTTCGGTGAATTGTCAAATGAAGTGCAACATATTTTCAAACAGAAGCTGTGGGGCGAGGAAGTTGAGGATTTTTTTGGG
>CANRHB010000002.1 GCA_947630325.1 uncultured Clostridia bacterium | reverse complement strand
AACAACACGCTCTCGCTTGCCATCACGGGCACAGAGTTGTTAAATGTGCTCGGTATTAACTTTGAACTCGGTAAGGTGGAAGTTACGCTCGATAAAGAGGGCACAGTTACTGCCAGAGCATTGGGGGCGAATATCAAAATCACACAGGGCAACGAGTTCACCGTAGAGACAGAAGGTTACATCGGCATCGTCGATTACGCAAGCGCAATCGCTGCAATGATCCAGAGCGGGTATCTTAAAGCGGACGTCTCTTATCAATCGGGCGAACTTTCGGTAAGCGGGAACGTTTCCATCGGGTTGAAGCCGCTTCAAGCAAAGGGCGAGTTCACTCTAACTTATGGCAAAGCGCACCAAGAGATTTCGGTCATTTATGGAGAGAAGGTTCTCTATCTCGAACTCGGCGGCATGAAAGTCTCTGCGGGCGTCCAAGAGGCGATCGCACTTGTCACTTCTCTTATAACAAAAGACACCGAGACAGAGACGCTCAATGAAAAAGAGACCGACCTCATCGAGGAACTGCTTTCGCTTGACTTTGCGGAAGTATTCACTCTTACAGAGAAAGACGATACCCTTTCCCTTGCCATCACGGGCACAAAGTTGTTGAATGCACTCGGTATTAGCTTTGAACTCGGTAATGTAGAAGTAATGCTCAGCAAAGAGGGCACGGTCACAGCCAAAGCGTTGGGCGCGAAGATCGAAATCACGCAGGGCGAAGAGTTCAACGTAAAGACGGAAGGTTACATCGGCATTATCGATTATGCAGATGTAGTCGCAAAGATGATCCAGAGCGGCTATCTTTCCGCGGACGTTTCGTATAAAGCAGGCAAACTTTCCGTTGAAGGCACGCTCCAACTTGGGTTGAAACCGCTTAAAGTGCAGGGCAATTTCACTATTACATACGGGGAAGCGCACCAAGAGATTTCTGTCATTTACGGCGGGAAGGTTCTCTATCTCGAACTTGGCGGCATGAAAGTTTCCGCGGGTGTCCAAGAGGCGATCGCGCTTGTCACTTCTCTTATCGCAAAAGACACCGAGACAGAGGCGCTCAATGAGGAAGAGACCGATCTCATCGAGAAACTGCTCTCGCTCGACTTTGAGGACGTGTTCACGCTTACAGAGAAAGACGACACGCTCTCCCTTGCCATCACGGGCACAGAGTTGTTGAATGCGCTCGGTATCAACTTTGAACTTGGTAATGTAGAAGTAACGCTCAGCAAAGAGGGCACAGTTACCGCCAAAGCGTTGGGTGCGAAGATCGAAATCACGCAGGGCGTAAAGTTCGAAACAAACACGAACGGCTACATCGGCATCGTCGATTACGCAAGCGCAGTTGCCGAGATGATCCAGAGCGGCTATCTTACGGCAGACGTCTCCTATAAAGCTGATAAATTAGAAGTTACAGGTAAACTTTTGCTTGGAATCGACCCGCTCAAAGTACAGGGTCATTTCACCATTACATATGGGGAAGCGCACCAAGAGATTTCGGTTATTTACGGCGATAATATTCTCTATCTTGAAGTCGGCGGAATGAAGATCTCTGCGGGCGTCCAAGAGGCGATCGCGCTTGTCACTTCTCTTATAGCAAAAGGCGAAGGCGCAGAGACGCTCAATGAGGAAGAGACCGATCTCATCGAGAAACTTCTTTCGCTTGACTTCAAGGAAGTATTTACGCTTACGGAAGAGAACAACACGCTCTCGCTTGCCATCACGGGCACAGAGTTGTTAAATGTGCTCGGTATTAACTTTGAACTCGGTAAGGTAGAAGTAACGCTCAATAAGGCGGGCACAGTTACCGCTAAAGCGTTGGGGGCGAATATTGAAATCACACAGGGCGAAGAGTTCAACGTTGAAACCACGGGTTACATCGGCATTGTCGATTATGCAAGCGCAGTCGCCGAGATGATAAAGAGCGGCTATCTTTCCGCGGACGTTTCGTATAAAGCAGATAAATTGGAAGTTGCAGGTAAACTTTCGCTTGGAATCGACAAGCTCAAAGTGCAGGGCAAGTTCACTATTACTTACGGCAAAGCGCACCAAGAGATTTCGGTCATTTATGGGGAGAAGGTTCTCTATCTTGAACTCGGCGGCATGAAAGTTTCGGCGGGTGTCAGTGAAGCCATTGCGCTTGTCACTTCTCTGATTTCAAAAGACGCCGAGACAGAGACGCTCAATGAAGAAGAGACCGATCTCATCGAGAAACTGCTTTCGCTTGACTTTAAGGAAGTATTCACGCTTACAGAGAAAGACGATACGCTCTCCCTTGCTATCACAGGCACAGAGTTGTTGAATGCGCTCGGCGTGGAGTTTGCGCTTGGCGATGTAGAAGTTACGCTCAATAAGGCGGGCACGGTCACAGCCAAGGCGTTGGATGCGGAAATTACGGTAGAGGCAGGTTCGCCGTTTACCGTTGAAACCACGGGTTACATTGAAATCGTCGATTACGCAAGCGCAGTCGCCGAGATGATAAAGAACGGCTATCTTTCCGCAGATGTTTCGTATAAAGCAGATAAATTAGAAGTCGTTGGTACGCTCCAACTTGGAATCGACCCTCTCAAAGTGCAGGGCGAGTTCACCATTACTTACGGCAAAGCAAGCCAAAAGATCGGCGTTATTTATGGAGAGAAGGTTCTCTATCTCGAAGTCGGCGGCATGAAAGTTTCCGCGGGTGTCCAAGAGGCCATTGCGCTTGTCACTTCTCTGATTTCAAAAGACGAAGGTGCAGAGACGCTCAATGAGGAAGAGACCGACCTCATCGAGGAACTGCTTTCGCTCAACTTTGCGGAAGTATTTACACTTACGGAGCAAGACGATACCCTTTCCCTTGCCATCACGGGCACGGAGTTGTTGAATGCGCTCGGTATCAACTTTGAACTCGGTAATGTAGACATTACGATCGACAAGGCGGGCACAGTTACCGCCAAAGCGTTGGGCGCGAATATCAAAATCACGCAGGGCGAAGAATTCACCGTAAAGACGGAAGGTTACATTGGCATTATCGATTATGCAGATGTAGTCGCAAAGATGATACAGAGCGGCTATCTTACGGCGCATGTCTCGTATGCAACAAAGAATGGCAAACTTTCCGTCGAGGGCACGCTCCAACTTGGGTTGAAACCGCTTCAAGCAAAGGGCGAGTTCACTATTACTTACGGCAAAGCAAGCCAAAAGATCGGCGTCATTTATGGGGAGAAGGTTCTCTATCTTGAAGTCGGCGGCATGAAGATCTCTGCGGGCGTCCAAGAGGCGATCGCACTTGTCACTTCTCTTATTTCAAAAGACGACGGAACAGAGACGCTCAATGAGGAAGAGGCCGACCTCATCGAGAAACTGCTCTCGCTCGACTTTGAGGACGTGTTCACGCTTACAGAGAAAGACGACACGCTCTCCCTTGCCATCACGGGCACAGAGTTGTTGAATGCGCTCGGTATCAACTTTGAACTTGGTAATGTAGAAGTAACGCTCAGCAAAGAGGGCACAGTTACCGCCAAAGCGTTGGGTGCGAAGATCGAAATCACGCAGGGCGTAAAGTTCGAAACAAACACGAACGGCTACATCGGCATCGTCGATTACGCAAGCGCAGTTGCCGAGATGATCCAGAGCGGCTATCTTTCCGCGGACGTCTCCTATCAATCGGGCGAACTTTCGGTAAGCGGGAAGGTTTCCATCGGGTTGAAGCCGCTTCAAGTAAAGGCGGAACTTACCATTCGCTACAAAAATCTCGAGCGCACAGTTTCGGTGATTTACGGCTCCGAAGAGGGTGCGGACGGCTTAAAGGAAGGGTTCGTCTATCTTACTCTTCAAGGGACGAAGATCAAGGTGAACGTCCCCGAGGCGATAAGCATCGTCAAGAGCATGATCCCCGCCGCTTCCCAAGGGACGGAAAACGCGCAAGAGGCCGAGCAAGAAGGAACGCAAGGGACCGAAAACAAAGACAAAATTTCCGAGTTGATCGAAAAACTGCTCTCTCTTAAATTGAGCGAGGTATTGACGCTCGCCGAATCCGAAGGTTTGGAGGGCGCGGCGAAAACGTTGTCCCTTACCCTTGCGGGGAACAAACTTTTGGGCGCGTTCGGGATCACGACGGAAAAGGTCGGCAATATTCTCCTCTCCGTCGGGAGCGGCGATGACGCGGGCATTTCCGTCTCGGCGCTCAATAATGCGTTGACGCTCAGCGTGAAGCAGGGCAGTGTATTCGAATGCGAGACGGAAGGGTACGTCGACGCCACAAAGGCGCTCAAAAAAGTGCCCGATGTCGTTTCCCAAAAGGCGATCGAATTCTATGGCGATATTCCCATCGAGATCAAGGGGACGGAGATCGTCTTTGCGGTCAACCAAGGCGTTGTAAGCTGGAAAGACGGGTTCGAACTCTATCTCGACGCCACGCTCTATGTCAAGACGGACGGCTATCATATCATTCTCTCGGCGACGGGGACGAAAGTGACCTTTGCCTATGGCGGGTTGGGAGCCGAACTCGTATATTCCGAACTTTCTACCCTCGAAAATGCGCTTGTTGCGCTCTACAACCGGGTGCGAGAGATCGTCGGAAAGGCGCTCGGCGAAGAAATTACGGCAGGCGGAAGCAACCCGTTGCCTCAGGTGAGCGGGCTTTCGGATATGCTCGACAGTCTCATGAAACTGTTGCAGGGGAGCGAAGTCGCCACCGAGGCGTTCGGCTTGCTCGGCGAAAACGTCGATACCGCAAATCTTTTGGACTCTTTGAAGTTCGTTGCGCCCAAGCGCGGCGACGGACTCATCGCGCTCGATTTCAAGGGCTTCTCCGCCGAACTCTTCAATATGCTCGATGCAAACGGGTGGCTCGGGCTTGCGCTCTACTACAATGCAGAGGATATTTACGTAAACTCCGAGTTGCATTTCGACGTCGGCGGCGAGATCCCGTCCATGCCCGAGGGTTGCACCTATCTCAAGGTAGCTGATTTTGCAGACGTGCTCGACTATGTCGGCGCGGCCGTCAATCTTTTGAACCAACAAAATTTGACAGTGGAGTTCAACGCAGAGATCCGTTCGGCAGAAAAACAATACAAGAACGAAGATCCCGCGCTCAACGGCGTGCGCTACAATGTGAACGGTTTTGTGGCGGTCCACACGGACGAATTTGCCATCAAGTTGAACCGCACGGAGAAGAGTTTGCGGTTCACGCCCGAGGCCTATCTCAACGTGCACCTCAATGTTGAAGCGGCGAACGCGGAAGATGATAGCTTCTATCTCGACATCATTGCGCTCGATTGCGATCTGAACGGAAATACGGACGATTATCTCGATTTCTACATCGCCGTTTCCACCATTCATGAGACGACGCAACTCTCCACGGCGGGGCAGGCGGCGGACGCGAGCGGTTACGAACCGTTGTATGTTTACGTGCCCGGCGACGAACTGATGACGGTGCTTGCGGGGCTCGTGGATATGCTCGGTCTCCAAAACGAGACGCTCAACGACTACTTCGTCAACCCTTGGCTGAGCCTTTTGGGAAGCGACCCCGTGGAGACCGAAGATCTGATCGCGCGGCTCAAAGCGCTCGGCAAGAGCCTTCTCCACCAATTCGGGATCGACATCGAACTTCCCGAAATAAATTCGCCCAAAGAGGAGGAGCCCAAGGAAGAGCAAAAGCAGACGGTCGAAGAGATCAAGAAAGGAGCGTCCCTCCACGAATATATCAAGTCCATCTCTCTCGTGCGGAACGAAAGCGAGGGGACCCTCAACATCGTGCTGAGCGGCGCCGATCTCGGGCGGAAGGACGATCTTTCCATTACCCTTCAAAAGGCGATACAGAACGGAAAGTCCGTTTTGAGCGGGGTAAGCGCGGAGGATATCGCCGTGAACCCGAAGAATTCGGCCGAAGGCGCAGAGAGTTCGCGGAAATTGTTCAACGTGACGATCTCCACGGCGAAAGTGGAGAACAAGTGGAACGATCCAAGCGCGGTAAAACCCGGCGAAGGAAAATATTTTAGTGTGCAGGGGCTTGACCGCCTGGTGATGGCGCTTGCAAAGACGGCGACCCACCATGCAACCGCCGCCGAAGCGGAGCAAAAGGGGGTCGAAGAGGGCGAGTATGTGCGCAACGATCAGTTCTACATCGACGGAAAATTAAATCTCAATCTCAAAGCGATCGGCATTGAAATCGAATCGATCACGATCAATGTGGAAGGCCTTGCCGTCAACTTCGATGAGAAGGGCGACATCAGCCTCAACGCGCGCCTCTCTTACAACGGCGTTTATAATAGTTTGGCGGCGGTATTGGGAAGTTCTGTTATCATCAACGGCGACACCGTGCTCGATCTTACCATCAAGGCAAGCCCGCGCGAGGGAGAGGGCGGCATGATCTACCTCAAACGCACGCAGACCACCCATTTTGACGGCGATAAAAATACGGCGCTTCCCGCGCCCGAGGTCGTTTACCGCGCGTTCCCGCTCGACAAATTTATGAACGATTACATGGACCATATCTGTTTCATGTTCAACCTCAATGAAAAAGTGGTCGAGAAGATCATGAGTATGGTCAACAGCGGTAGCGGGAATGGCGGTTCGCAAACGGCGAAACCCTCCGACATCGGCGGGACTTTCAACCGGTATGTAAAGAGTTGCACTTATGCGCCCAATGCCGAGGGCGGGCTCAACAACCTGCTCTACACCCTCGTTCTCAACGGCGCGGGCTTGACGGGGAGTTCCTCCTTCGACGACATCACCGTCAAACTCGGCGTAAAGAACGGCGTGCTCCGCACCATCGATATCCCCACGTTTGCCATCGCAAGCGTTGTAAAGATCGATGCGAACCTTACCCTCCGCAACCCCGAGAGCGTCTTTGATCAAGGGAGTTCGGACAAGACGGAGGACATTGCGGACGTACTCGAAAGCGCGATGGATGTCAAACTCAAGTCGGTGCATTGGCAGGAGACTGATTATCTTGAAGGACAGATCACGACGATCACCTATTGGATCGAGGGCGAAAAGATCGGCGAACAGGAAGTCATCTTCAATCCCAAGACGGGCGAATCGTTCGCGTCGCTTGCATATCCTTCTCTCGACAGATACATGCAACACGAGAAAGGATATACGCCCGAATGGGAGAAGCCGGAGGGCGGAAAGGTCTCCGCAGACCTCAAAATTTACGCCGTGTATCACCCCAACACCTATCATCTCGTGTTCAAGAGCGAGAACAAGATCGACGGCGCGGATACTCTCGGTTACAAGGAAGAGTTTGACGAGACGGAGAACAAGTGGCTCTATACAAAAGATTGGACATACGGCACTGCCATCGCTCTGCCCTTCGGCGAGAATGACGAGCAGCGTATCACCTACTTTGAGTGTGTGCATGGGCATCATTATGTCCCCGGTGACGGCCTCACGCTCCACATCTATACCGATGAGACCGTCACCTTCACTGCGAATTGGGAATACATCGAGTACAAAGTGGAGTTCATGGCAGACGGTACCGTGTTCGATACCAAGACGGGTCACTTCGGCGCAACCGTCGGCACGCCCGAGGGTAAGCCTCAAAAGACGGGCTACACCTTCCAAAATTGGGAAAACGCGCCCGAGACCTTCACAAGCAAGGAGACCGTGCGGGTGAACGCCGTCTTTAAGGCGAACACCTATGAGGTGACAATTCTCTCCGATTACGAAATCCCCGCAGAGGCATTCGGCGAGGCGTACAAGTCCGCCGAAAAAGTCGAAGAGAAGTTCGCATGGACGCTCCAATTCACCTATGACGTGGAGTACGCGTTGCCGACGGATGTCCGCCTCGATGATCAGGGCGTCATGCTCAAGGGGTTCCGCAAGGTCGGAGACGAGGCGACGATGTACTTCGAAACTCTTCCCAACGTGCTCGAAGAGACGACGTTTGTCGCCGTTTGGGATCAGATCGGCTATGATATCGAGTTCATGTATGACGAAAACACGCGGGCAGGTCTGCGCAATCTGCACTTGAACGATACGCTCCAAGAAAAAGATCTCCCCACGATCGATAAGAAGTACCGGAAAGATGGCTACACCGCCTCGTGGGATATCGACGTCAATACCTTCAAGGTGACGGGAGCACAGAAGATCTACATCAAGTACACGCCCATTACTTATGTCATCTATGAATACTCGCTCAAATATATCGACGGCTTCGACGAGGTCAATGTCGAGTTCGATAGCGAGGGCGTACAAGGCAACAAGTATTGGAAGAAGGTGTACTACTATACCTATGGCGATGAACCGCACCAGCTTACCCTCGGAAAGAGCGAGAACGTCAGAGGGTACGATTTCGACGGCTACTACACCGCGCGCTTCGGGCAGGGCACAAAGATCACGAGCAACCAAATCGACATTGATCTCATCCGCGACGTATTCAAGTATAACGTCGGCGACGGAGAGGGCGAAGGGCTCGAGGGCAAGAACGTGCTCTATGCAAATTGGATCGATAACTCCGTCGAAGTGCATCTTTACAGCGATTTCGACTTCGAAGGCAGAGAGGGGAAAGATGTCGATGGCTATTACAAATCGATCGTTAAAATGGAGGACGACTACAACATCGAGAACGAAGAGATATCTCCCACGCAAGAAGGTCTCCGGCGCCTCGGCTGGTGGTACAACGACCCCGAAACGTCAAGTTGGCGCCTCATCACTGATGTCGAAGAGTTCCGCAACAGCGATCACGCAAAACAGGCGACCGTCAAACTCTATGCCCTGTGGATCGAGGAAATCAACGTAACCGTGACTGACTTCTATACGAGCAATATGATGGGCGGCGACCAGCACAATATCAAAGGTACGGTGAAGGGCGGTTTGCCTTCCGGCATAAAGAGCGAAGCGATCTATAAGACGCTCAAGATGACGCCCACGACGACGGGCTACTATGTGCTGTATAACAAAGATGGTTCGAAGAGTGATGCTCCGGGCGGCGGCGAGGAGGTGACGATCACCTATACCGATGGGAGCCACGTCGGAACCTTTGAAAAACTGGGGATGAACTCGGGAACATTTGCCGATTGGTTGGGTGGTATAATCGGCGAAAAAGTAGCATACGGCGGACTTCTCCTCAAGATGGCATTCACGGCGGGCAGTTCCACGCTCACTCTCTACAGCGGCGATGTTGTCTCCTATGACACCTACACTGTGACTTATGTCAATGAAGCGGGCGAAGTCCAACAAAGTAAGGGCGACATTCGCGCGGCGTACCATGGCAAACTTGAAGTAAGTGGGGTAAATTACGATTACAGTCAAATCAAGATCAAGAGCACTACCCTCAAAGATCTCTTCCCCGAAGGCGTTCCTCTGCCCGAAAAAGATGGGTACAGCTGTAAATGGTCCGCAGATGAAAACACCGAAGTTACGGGCTCGATGGAGATCCACCCTGTGTTTAGCGCAAAAACATACTCTGTGTGTTTCAAGTCGGAAAAAGACTTTGGCGGGTGGCAACAAAAGCAAGAAGAAGGCCACACAGTATTCTATTACGAAACCACCATGAAGTACGATTCCGTCATCAATATCGGCGGGCAGGAGCGTATTTACAAGGGTGAAGAGACAATCGAAATTCCCGTTGAACCTCTTTCGCAAGACGGAAGAACGGGCAAATGGCAAGGAACCCCCAAAATCTCGGAAAATGGTGCAACCTTTACGGCGACCTATCCTTCGCAGGTCACTTATTATAGCGTTGTGCAATTCACCATGGGAAATTGCGATGTGACGGTGGACGGCACAGGTTGGAGTTATACGACCGACTTTTATGATACCGATTACAAACTTCTTACGCCCACTGCAACGAACTACACCTTCCTCGGTTGGTTCATAAATGACGAAAGCGGTTGGAAGAGTGCCACCATGCTTAACGCTTCCGAAGCCTCTAATGTCACCGTCGAAGCACTGTGGATGAAGTCCGCATATAGCTTAGAAATGAGTGGACAAAGAGATGGTGTATGGAATGGTTGGAAACTCTCTGGTTATAAATATACAGTTTCTATTACTGAGACTAAAGAACAGCTGGTGGGCGCATTTGCAAATGGAAATGTGAACAGGAGTGTCAAACGTGAATTCTATATTGGTACTACAGGAACCCCCGAATATGTTGAAATCGATGGAACATCGTATAACAAAGATTTCGATCTTTTAACTCTTCAAGCGCAAGCAAGCGTGAGAGTTACTGTATCATATGTCGATGAAAAAGGAAATACACTCTATGAGATTGTCGTGAAAAAAGACGGCTCGTATAATCGATTGGGAAATTTTTCACAATCGTAAGTTTTTGAAAATCTTGGGCCTTATCAACAATCAAAAATTGAGCCGACGGCATTTAGCCGTCGGCTCAATTTTTGAAAGCCCCCCCCCAACTTGTTGGGGAAGGGTAGGGAAGGGGGCACCTTATTATCTTGGCGCCCCTTATAGGGGAGCTGTCGCGTCTCGCGCGACTGAGGGGTTTTCAAAGAACCCTTTCCCCGGCTTTGCGGGTATTTTCCCTACAAGGTAGAGCGCAATCCCCTCCTCGGGAGGGGGACTAAGGGGGTGGGCACTGTCCCAAAATGTCATTTCGAGCGAAGTCGCCCCGCGCGCAGTTCTGATTCTCTAAGCGCGGCACGAGGAACTTGCGACGAAGTAGAAATCTTTACCTTAGTTCCTAAATCACGTCATTTCGAGCGAAGTCGCCCCGCGCGCAGTTCTGATTCTCTAAGCGCGGCACGAGGAGCTTGCGACGAAGTAGAAATCTTTACCTTAGTTCCCAAATGTCATTTCGAGCGAAGTCGAGAAATCTTTACCTTATTTAACAATGTGAGATTTCTCCACTCCGCCTGCGGCTTCGGTCGAAATGACATATTGAAAACAGCGGGTCGAAATGACAAAAAAGATAGGACTTGGACTGTTATCCATAATCTTCACTAACAGGGTGTTAAATAAAAGCAGCTTTCGCGTAAAACGCAAAAGCTGCTTTTCTAAAATTTCTTATTCCTTAAAAACGGCGATGAGCGATTGTTGTTGCTTAGGGGAAAGTTTGCGGAAAGCGGCAAGCATTTCCCTTTCGGATTCGCTCAACACTTCCACCGATTCATCTTCCAAAAAAAATTGGGCGAGGGTCAGCCCGAATGCATTGCAAATACATTGCAGGGTGTCCACTTTGGGCGGCGTTCCGCGCTGAAACATTGTAGCGAGTGTCGCTTGCGGAAGATCGGCCTCCAATGCGAGCTTATAGTCTGTCCAATTCCGCTCACCTTGCAACACACGAATTTTAGATAAAATATCCATGTCAACATTATACTATGCAAATGCGAATGCTTTTAGTTAGCAAATGAATTGACTTTTCATCGCAATTACGATATAATTACTATGTAAATGCATAGTATTGAACAGCCAAAACAAACCAAATCGAAGGAGCGGGTGCGGGCGCATGGGGAGGTGTTCACTGCCGAACGGGAAGTGAACGCCATGCTCGACCTTGTAAAAAACGAGTGCGAACGCATTGAGAGCCGCTTTTTGGAGCCTGCCTGCGGGACGGGCAATTTCCTCATCAAAATTTTGGAGAGAAAGCTAAACGTTGTGGATGCTGTCTACCGCAAGGTGCAGTACGAATGGGAGACGCGCGCCTTTCTCGCCGTTTCGAGCATTTACGGCGTGGAACTCTTGCCCGACAATGCCGCAGAGTGCCGCGCACGGCTCTTTGATTACTTCCTCTCCCGCTATCGGGCGCAGTTCAAAAAGACGTCCGAGCGCTATCTCAAAAGCATTCGGTTTCTGTTGGAGAAGAACATCATCTGCGGCGACGCGCTCACTTTGCTCACAAGCGCGGGAGAGCCGATCGTCTTTTCGGAGTGGTCCTTTGTGAGCGGGAGCAAAGTCCAGCGGCGGGATTTCACGATGAACAGCCTGTTATCCTGTCACCCCGAGCAGAGCCGAGGGGGCGGCAAACAAAATACGCTCTTTGACTTATCGCCCGAAGAAAAATTGCCCAAAGAGGTGGGGAGGTTCCCCGCCGTGCACTATTTGGAGATCGCAACCTATGATAAAAGCCATACATAACCCCGACGTCCTCTCTTGCCTTGCCAACCTCTCGAACGACGAAGTGTTCACGCCGCCGAGCTTGGCAAACGCGATGCTCGATCTCTTGCCCCAAACGCTGTTTGAGAGCAAAGAGACAAGATTTTTGGACCCTTGCGCAAAATCGGGCGTATTTTTGCGGGAGATCGCAAAGCGGCTGATGACGGGATTGAAGGAACAGATCCCCGACGAGCAGGAGCGCATCGACCACATCTTCACCAAACAGCTCTTCGGAATTGCGATCACGGAGCTGACGGGGCTGTTGTCGCGGCGGAGCGTGTATTGCAGTAAGACGGCAAACGGCAGATATTCGGTGTGCACAAAGTTCCAAGATGAAGAGGGCAATATCAAATTTTTGCGGACAAAGCACACATGGAAGGACGGGCAGTGTACATTTTGCGGAGCAAGTCGGGCAAAGTATGACCGCGACGAGGCGCTCGAAAGCCATGCGTACACGTTTATTCACGGCGAGGAGGTTTTCAAGATGCAGTTTGATGTGATCATCGGCAACCCGCCCTATCAACTCTCCGACGGCGGCGGGACGGGTTCAAGTGCCGTGCCTATTTATCAATTATTTGTGGAAAAGGCTATGAAATTACAGCCCCGCTATCTTACGATGATTATTCCGTCTCGTTGGTTTACGGGAGGAAAAGGGCTTGATGATTTCCGTGATACAATGTTACACGATACGCACATTCGGGTTTTGCATGATTATTTTGATTCCACCCTGTGTTTCCCCGGTGTGGACCTTTCGGGCGGAGTATGCTATTTTTTATGGGATAGAGATCACGCGGGGAAGTGTCAAGTGGTTTCTACACGGGCAAATACCGAAACAGTAAAAGAGAGATATTTACTTGAAGAAAATGAAAATACATTTATACGCTTTAATGAAGCAGTTGAAATCATCAGAAAAATCAATGTGTTACATGAAAAACCTTTTGATGAAATTGTCAGTTCAAGAAAGCCTTTTGGTTTAGATTCGTCTATATCTTTGTCGAAATACGGCAATCCCGACACGGTATATGTTTATGCTTATCCCAAAAACGGCTATTTGGAAAAGATAAATATTTACACGGGAAAAGAAGCCATATCGCTTTATAAGGTTTTTATTGCAAAAGCGTATGGGGAGCGCGGGGATTTCCCTTATTTGGTGTTGGGAAAGCCGTTTTTAGGAGAGCCGAATACTATTTGTTCGGAAACATATTTAATGATTGGCGCAACAGCAGACAAACAAATTGCGGAAAATATCATTACATATATCAAAACGAAGTTTTTCCGTTTTTTGGTTTTGCAAAAAAAGAATACGCAAAATGCGGCAAAAAATGTTTATTCTTTTGTCCCCATGCAAGACTTTTCCAAGTCATGGACGGACGAGGAGTTATATGCAAAATACGGTTTGACCGATGAAGAAATTGCTTTTGTAGAAAGCATGGTTCGCGTTTCAGAATAATTTTGTAAATATACAAGATTTTTTCATAAAAGATGTTTAGCGCGCTTTGCAAGCGGGTATTGTAATAATAGAAAAAAATAATGATTCGCTACGACTAATGTGGCAAAGGAGATTCTTGATGAAACAAAAAAGCAAATTTACCCCAGAATTACAAGCCGAAATTAAAAACGATATTGAAATTTGTGAAAGAAACATGTTAATACCCAAAGAAACTCAGTCTGTTTTTTATTCCATGAAAGCAAAATATGAGCAACTTTATCCACATATTTGTGACAATATATGTTTTGCCAGAACTGCCCAAAGTGATTATGTCATACACTTAAAAATGCTAAAAGGTGCACTCGAAGGTATTCTCTTGAATAAGACTGAGCCGCAAGCAACGAGTCAGCAAGCTGTAAATATTTACATCAAAACATTCAAGAATAATGGCAATATCGGGAAAGACAACCAAATCAAAAAATCCAATGAATTGAGCTTTGAAATATCTGTCCCAAAAGTACCCAAAGTCAAGCTACTAAAAAAACCTAGATATTAAATTTCAATAAGGAGGAAATGTATGATCTATCAATTATTATTAGACGAAACAAAGAAACAATGTGCACTTTGTATTGTTGATTGCCTTACGCCAAGGTATTCTTATGTGAATGCTTATTTGCACAATTTTGTTGAATGTCTTTCTGCTATTGATAAAAGTCAAACTTTTGCAAACGCCTTTCAACGGTGGTAAAATCTATGTCTGATGACTTCTTTCCTATAAGAAATCGTTCAACGCAACCCAAAATTTACGCTTACAGCGATAGTCGGTTTCCGAATATGCTCAAAATCGGATATACCACAAGGAGCGTACAAGAGCGCGTCGCCGAACAGTATCCCGTGGAGCTTCCTGAACGGTCTTACAAGATCGAACTGGAAGTTTCTGCCATGTTGGCAGACGGGTCGGCGTTTACCGATCACGACGTGCACCGTCTGTTGCGGGCGCGCGGGTTTTCAAGTCCCGGCGGCGAATGGTTCAAATGCGGCGTGAAGGACGTGGAGTCCGCCATTCTCTCCCTCAAACGCGGCACGGAAGTGCAGGAAAACCGTCATCTCGATTTCAAAATGCGCCCCGAACAGGAGGAGGCGGTCTCCCGCACGGCGGCTTATTTTTCCGAATACATGGAGGGCGGCAAACCGCCGCATTTCCTCTGGAACTGCAAAATGCGTTTCGGCAAGACCTTTGCGACCTATGAACTCGCCAAGCGCATGAACTTCACCAAAATTCTCGTGCTCACCTTCAAACCCGCCGTGCAGAGCGCGTGGCAGGAGGACCTTTTAAGCCATGTCGATTTTGCGGGCTGGCAGTTTCTCTCCCACGACGGGCTGACCTATGAGCAAGCAGATAAAACCAAACCGTTTGTCTGCTTTGCCTCTTTCCAGGACTTTTTGGGGAAGAATGCGGCGGGCGGAATTAAACTCAACAACGTTTGGGCGCACAATGTGCTGTGGGACATGGTCGTCTTTGACGAGTATCACTACGGCGCATGGCGCGAGAAGGCGAAGGAACTCTTCGAGGCCGAGGACGACAGGGAAAAACGCGCCGAGAGCGGTGGCATGGACTACTTCAACGAGGACTACATGCCCATTTCCACGCGCTCGTACCTGTATTTATCGGGCACGCCCTTCCGTGCGATCGCGGCGGGAGAGTTTATCGAGGAGCAAATTTACAACTGGACCTATTCGGATGAACAGCGCGAAAAACTGAATTGGGACGAAACGCGCGGGCGCAACCCTTACGAAGCCCTGCCCCGCATGGTGCTCATGACCTATCAACTGCCCGACAGTATCAAGGAGATCGCCGCCATGGGCGAATACGATGAGTTTGATCTCAACGTGTTTTTCTCCGCCGAGGGCGTGGGCGAGTTTGCGCGCTTCAAATATGAGGACGAGGTGCAAAAGTGGCTCGACCTCATTCGCGGCGCCTATTTGGAGACGAGTATCGACAATTTGCGCCTCGGCGCGAAGAAACCGCCGCTTCCGTTCTCCTCGGGAAGATTGCAAAACATTCTTCTGCACACCGTGTGGTTCTTGCCGAGCGTCGCCGCCTGCCACGCCATGCGGAATTTGCTCGCAGAAAAGCGCAACACTTTCTATCATGACTATCATGTCGTCGTCTGTGCGGGCGCGGACGCGGGGATAGGTCTTGCCGCTCTCCCGCCCGTAAAGGCCGCCATGGAGGAGCCGCTCGAAAGCAAGTCCATTACGCTCACCTGCGGAAAACTCACCACGGGGGTCACGGTCAAGCCGTGGACGGGCATCTTTATGCTCCGCAACCTCACGAGCCCCGAAACCTACTTCCAAGCCGCTTTCCGCGTGCAGTCGCCGTGGACGGTCAAAAATCCCACGGGCCTCGACCCCAACGCCGAGGAAATTTTGAAACGCGAATGCTATGTGTTCGACTTTGCACCCGACCGAGCGTTGCGGCAAATTTCCGACTACGCTTGCCGCCTCAACGTGGACGAAGTAAATCCCGAAAAGAAAGTTGCCGAGTTCATCAAGTTTCTGCCCGTTCTCGCCTACGACGGAAGCAGCATGAAACAGATCGATGCGGCGGGCATTCTCGACATCGCAACGAGCGGCACGACGGCGACCCTCCTTGCGCGGCGGTGGGAATCGGCGCTCCTCGTCAACGTGGACAACGCCACTTTGGAGCGGCTCATGAACAACCCGCAGGCAATGGAGGCTTTGCGCCGTATCGAGGGGTTCCGCTCCCTCAACGAGGACTTGGAGACGATCATCAATAAGTCCGAAAAAATCAAAAAGGCAAAGGAGACGGCAAGCGAACGCGAACTTTCCAAAGCGGAGAAAAAGGAACTCTCCGAGGACGAAAAGGAATATAAGAGCAAGCGCAAGGAAATTCAACAAAAACTCATCAAGTTTGCGACCCGCGTTCCCGTGTTCATGTACCTCACCGACTACCGCGAACAGACGCTAAAAGAAGTCATTACGCAGTTGGAGCCGGGGCTTTTTAAGCGCGTGACGGGTTTGGACGTGAAAGATTTTGAACTTCTCGTCAGCTTGAACGTGTTCAACGCGCCGCTCATGAACGACGCCGTGTTCAAATTCAAACGCTATGAGGATAGTTCGCTCTCCTATACGGGCATCAACCGCCACGCTTCCGAAATGAAGGTCGGCGGCTACGACACTTCCTCCCTCCGCACGGATATTTACGACGAAACGGCATGATTTTCTGTTTGAAACCCTTGACAATGAAGCATAATTATGCTATAATCGTGGTATAGTATAGATTGGAGGGGGGGGGGTTATGCAGATCATTCCGATTCGGGATTTGAGGGACACGACGAAAATTTCCGAGATGTGCAACGCGACGAACGAGCCGATCTTCGTCACCAAAAACGGGTACGGGGACATGGTCGTTATGAGCATGGCGACGTATGAACAGCGTCTTGCGCAGGCGGAGATGTACAACAAGATCATGGCGGGCAAGGCGCAGGCAGACAGTGGCGAGCTCTTGGACGGTCCCGCAACAATGGCACAGCTGAGGTCGAAATATGCAAAGTAAGTACGGGTTTCGCCTCACCCGCATGAACTTGACGAAATTACCTTTGAACAAGCAATAGAATACTGAATTTTCATTGGGAAGGCCCGCGGCAATTTGCCGCGGGCTTTCCGTATACACCGAGAACAGTGCCGCAAAAAAAGCAAAAATTTTTTGAAGAATGGCTAACTTTTGTCCCTCCTATTTGCCTACCAAGTGAGGGGGGGGCATTACGCGAAAATTTTTCCGTAAAAAATCTTGAAATATGGCAACTTTTAGCCCTCTTACTTGCCTACCAAGTGAGGGGATATGAAGAAAGGCAACCAATTAAGCGACCGTAAACCGAACAGGGGACGCTTGTCCGAAAGAGCGCGAACAGCGCAATGGACTTTGTAAAACGATCATGAACAATGATCGTAAAGAACTGCAAACAGCAAGTTCACTTTACAAAAGGCAATCGTACAGGCGCGGAAACGGACGCGAAAAAGAAAGTAAAAGCAACTGAAAGGAGGTGAAAAAGGAAAGCAAAACAGTAAGCAAAACGGCAAGCAAAAAAGCATGGAAATACTGAAAAAAGGAGATGAAAAAGGGAAGCAAAACAGTAAGCAAAATGGCAAGCAAAAAGCAAGGAAAAATCTAAAAATGGCAAACCTCAGCAATTCCCGAAAAGATTTCAAAGAAAGATTTTCGGGAAAGACGAGCACCCATAAAAGGTATGAGCCCGAGGAGAAAGTCCTCGGGCGAGTGCCGAAAATTGGGCGCGAGGAAAGCAGGATAAGGAAAGTGGGAAAACCCACTTTCGAGCCGCTTTCCTGCGGACGCGGGGACAAGCGGGAAACCCGCTTTCCGAGAGGGGCTATGTAGTGAAGATTTTTTTCGATTTCGCTTGACAATTCCAAAGAAATCGTGTAAAATGTATTTGTCGTATGAATACGATTGATATATTTTACGGAGGTAGTTATGGAAAAGAAACCGAGGTCTGTCAAGGGCAAGCGTATGAAAGAACACAAGACGCAATAAATCTACAAGGAGGATTTTTGTGAATATGGAGAGAGAACATTGTATCCATTCAGCCAGAGAACATCGTAACTGCACAAATACAAAAATAAGGAGAATTGACCGAGCAGGAACTGAACAGTATTATTGTAACCATCAAAAACATTCCCGAGGAAGAAAACGCGCTTGCGCGACAGTTGTTGCAGGCGACAGCTGAAAACATCGTAAAAGATCGCGCCTTGGGAGCAGAACAGAGAAAAAGCGATATTGAGAAGTCTTTTCGGATCTTCGGCGAAAAGGAGATCATGCAAATGCCGAAAGCATTCAGAAAAGAATTCAGGACGGAGGGTTGCACCGCTCATATCCGCAAGCGCAAGAGCGGGAAGACCCATTGGAACTATGAGGTGCGCTATCGCAGACACGGCTACAACATCACCGCCTCTGCGAACAACCTCGAAGAAGCAAAGATGAAGTTTCTCGTCAAACTCAAAGAGGCGGAAAAAACGGGCAGAAAGGCGCCCGAGAAAAAACCGGCGTCCAAAAAGTTGGGCGAGTTCGCGGACTACATCTTTGAAACATATTACAAACGCAAGGTCACGGCGGAGACGTATAAAAACACGCTCAACCGCTACCACAATCACATTGAGCCGATCTTCGGGCAGACGGCGATCGAAAAGATCATGCCTGCCGACTGTCAAGCCCTCATCGACGGCATCAAGGAGCAGGGCAAGGGCAAAACAGCCGATGAGGTGTGTTCGATCCTAAATATGATCTTTCGCCTCGCAGTAAAGCACAGCATTCTCGTGCACAATCCGATGGAACTTGTCATTCACAAACAGCATGAGACGCAGCACGGCAAAGCACTCGCGAAAGAGGAGGAGAAGATCTTGCTCGAAGCGTCGGCGGGAACGCCCTATCAGAAGATGTTCGCCGTCGCGCTCTACACGGGAATGCGTCCGAACGAATTTGAGACGGCGAGGGTCGAGGGAGATTTCATCGTGTCGGTGAACAGCAAGCGAAAGAACGGGAAAACCGAGTACAAGAAAATTCCGATCATTGCGCCGCTGAGACCCTTTTTAACAGAGGGAGAAATTAAATTTTACGGCACGAACCGACTGCGCGAACGATTCAAATTGATCTTGCCCGAACACAAGATCTACGACTTGCGGACGACCTTTTATACGCGGTGCTGTGAGTTTGGCGTTTCGGACGCGGCGCGGTCGGAGTTTGTCGGGCATTCGCTCGGCGCATTGGGAAATGCCTATACCGATCTCTCTGACGAATTTCTCTTGAAAGAGGGAAAAAAGCTCGACAAATGGAGTTTTATGCCCCAAATTGTGCCCCAAAACCGCGAATAGAACCGTTTTTCTACACAAAAAAGCATCAAAAAACGCCCATTTTTGGGCAAAAAATGCTCAAAAATGGGCGTTTTTGGTCGAGGCGACGGCAGGACCCACGACCTCTTGGTCCCTCGTCGCAACAAACTCCGCTTTGAGCCCTTCCCGCAAGCGGAAAGGGCATGTGCGCTCCGTTGTTGCTCCTCTTCCCTAAAAATCTTGCGTTGCAAGATTTTTAGGGAGCCCTTAAATATTCTTGGTTCGCGCCGAAAGAGGTCGTGGGATACAAACAACATACAAGGAATGGCATGGACAAACGTCCATGCCATTCCTTGGTCGAGGCGACGGGATTTGAACCCACGACCTCTTGGTCCCGAACCAAGCGCGCTACCAAACTGCGCTACGCCTCGTCGTCGCCGTGGGCTACGCTCTGAGCCCTTCCCACAAGCGGCAAGGGCAATTTTGCTCCGCCACGGCTCCTCTTCCCTAAAAATCTTGCATTGCAATATTTTTAGGGAGCCTTGTTTTGCGGCAAACGCTATTTTTGCCACAACAAATTTACCACATCATTATAGCAAACCGTGCGCGGCTTGGCAAGCGATTTTTGCGCACCCTTTCCGAATTCTTCTCAAAACATCCTTTAGAATCTCCCCGGATTGGCAACAATTATGTTCCGATACATCCCGAAATAACAATTTCGGAAAATTTTACACACGCAAAGGACAAATTTCCACAAAAAACCCGCCCCTCAATTTATTGATTTCAACATATTGGAATTTGATGGACAATCTGCGGCGCATTCTGTATAATAGTACATGGTTAAATTTAGGGTTCCGTACATAGGGGCGACGGGGGTTCGCTCAAAGGAGAGCAGAGAGACCAGATGAGTGCATGGGCCATTGTTAAAATCATCATGCAGATCCTCGGCGGCGTGGGCACTTTCCTTGTGGGAATGCGCATTCTGTCCGAGAATATGACAAAACTCGCCCACGGCAAACTGCAAAAGATGCTCAATAAAACGGCAAAGAGCCGTTTTGCGGGGGTCGGGATCGGAACGGCAATGACCATCCTCGGGCAGAGTTCGGCCTTTACCACCGTCATGGTCGTCGGTCTCGTGAATGCGGGCATCATGACCCTCTTCCAGGCGACCGCCATCATCATGGGGGCGAACATCGGCACCACGCTGAATGCTTGGGTCATTGCGCTGGCGGGGTCGGACATCACCGTTCTCTTCCTTGCGCTTGCCGCGGTGGGGGTGTTTCTCACGATGTTTTCCAAGAGCGAGAGAACAAAGTCGCTCGGCAACGTCATTGCGGCGTTCGGGCTCATCTTTGTCGGGCTCAAACTCATGTCGGGGGCGCTCTCCTTCGATAAGGGTTCGGAGGAATTCCAAACAATCTCGCAGATCCTCTCCGTCATCAAAAATCCCTTCCTTCTTCTCTTGCTCGGCATTGCCATCACTGCGCTTGTGCAGTCGTCCACGGCGGTAAACGCCATCATCATCACCATGGCGAGCCTCGGCATCACCATCGGCGGGGGAGGGAACGCCGCCCTCTACATCATCATCGGTTCCAACATCGGGACCTGCGTCACCGCGCTCATCTCTTCCCTCGGCGCCTCGGCGAATGCAAAGCGCGCCGCCCTCATCCACTTCCTCTTCAACTTCTTCGGCGCGATCATCTTTATGATCGTCCTCGTCCTTTGGGCGGGCTTTGCAGACACTGTGCTTGCTGCCATTTTCCCGTCGGACATCACCGTGTTCGGTAAGACGGGGCTGGGACCCACCATGCAGATCGCAACCTTCCACACTCTGTTCAACGTGCTCAACACGCTGTTGTTTTTGCCCTTCATCAAGGGGTTCGTGTGGCTTGCGGAGCATCTCGTAAGGGAGAGAAAACAGGAAGAGCCCGCCGATCTGCCGCTCTTTTCCGAT
The DNA here is from genome assembly GCA_947630325.1 of uncultured Clostridia bacterium. GTDB lineage: Bacteria > Bacillota > Clostridia > Christensenellales > Borkfalkiaceae > Gallimonas. The sequence goes on along the minus strand of CANRHB010000002.1, from coordinate 123,729 downwards.
CTGGACGAACGCCTTTTGCGCTCTCCCTCGGTCGCGTTGGGGCACCTCTATCAGGAGACGGGCAAGGTATTCACCTATGCGATGAACACCCTCGACGAGGCGTTCGAAGCCTTCCTCAAAAAAGACGTCTCGGTAAAGGCGCGGGTGGACAATAAAAACGCCGAACTTGCGCAGATGAACAAGACGGCGGTCTCCTACCTCGTGAAACTGTCCTCGTCCTCCCTCGTTTTGGAAGAAGAGCGCACCGTCTCCTCCCTCCATTATGTGCTCAACGACATCATCCGTATCGGCGAACTCGCCGACAACATCACAAAATACACCGATCACTATTTGGAGGACGACCTCATCTTTTCGGAGGACTTCCTCGAAATGCTCAACGGCATGTACGGCAAGTTGAAAAAGCTGTATGTTGTCTCCCTTGCGACCTTCCTCTTCCGCGATTTTTCCAAACTCGCCGAAGTGGACGCCTTGGAGGACGAGATCGACCGCGACCGCCGCGACCTTGTGGCGTCGCACATCGCGCGGCTCAACGAAGGCAAGTGCCAGCCGCAGAATTCCAACGTCTCCATCAATCTGGTGGGGAACCTCGAGCGCGCCGCCGACCACATCACCTTTATCGCGCACTCGATCGAACAAAATCAATGACGGAATGCAAATTCCGTGAAGAAACAGGAGATTGTTATGAAAATCCAAATCTCGCAGGAGGGGAAACTCAACCTGCATTCGAGAACGGTGGGGCTCTTCTTGGAGGACCTCAACTACTGCGTGGACGGCGGGCTCTATGCCGAAATGCTCGAGAACCGCAATTTCGAGGCAAAGGACGTCCACGGCGAATGGGACCGCTACATCGTGGATGAGGACGGCTCTTACGGCTGGACGCCCTATCCCGCAGACGGGGCGGTGGAAATGAAAATCAAGTCCGACCGCCCGCTCTTTCCCGAAAATCCCCACTATCTGCGCCTCAAAGCGGCGGCGGGGACGGGCATCAAGAACAAGGCGTATGACGGCATCTACCTTACAAAGGGGATGAAGTATTCGGTCTCCCTATGGGTGCGCTCCTATGATTATAAGGGGAAGGCGTCGGTGGGGGTCTACCAAAAGGGGACGGCCCTCCTCGAAAAGAAGATCAAGATCAAGGCGGACGGCAGATGGCGCCGCTATTCCTTCCGCTTCAAAGCAAATGCGGACGCCGAGAAAGCCGACTTCTGCTTCTTGCTCGGCGGGAGCGGCACCGTGCATCTCGACGCCTTCTCGATGATCCCCGAAAACGCCATCAAGGGGGTGTTCCGCCGCGACCTCGTGGAACTCATGAAGGACTTGAAACCCGCCTTTCTGCGCTTCCCCGGCGGTTGCGTCGTGGAGGGGAACAGCCTCGCAAACAGATACCTTTGGAAGGAGACGCTCGGCCCCGTGGAGCGGAGACGCCATAATTGGAACCGCTGGGCGGTGCACGCCACCGACGAGCACAACAATTTCCGCTCCGAATTTTCCCACTATGGGCAGACGCTCGGCATCGGCTATTACGAATATTTCCTGCTCTGCGAATATCTCGGGTGCAAGCCGCTCCCCGTCGTGAGCGTGGGCATCGCCTGCCAATATATGTCCTCCGAATTCGTTCCCGTGGACAGTCCCGAACTCGAGGTGTTCATCCAGGAGGCGCTCGACCTCATCGAATTCGCCAACGGCGGCGAGGACACCGAATGGGGGAGAGTGCGCGCCGAACTCGGCCATCCCGATCCCTTCAACCTCGAATATCTCGGCGTGGGCAACGAGCAGTGGGAGGCCTCTCCCAAGCAGAAGGACGGCGTGGAGCGTCCCAACGAATTCTATAAGCGGTTCGAACTCTTCGAGAAGCGGTTGCACGAGAAGTATCCCGCGCTCAAGATCGTGGGGACGGTCGGCCCCACCTTCGAAACGCCGAGCTATGACAGCGCATGGGCATGGACGAAGAAAAATCTCGAAAAGAATCCCGATTTCGTGTATTGCTCGGACGAACATTTCTATGTCTCCCCCGCGTGGCTGTACGACCATGTGAACGTGTACGACAAATATCCCCGCAACTGCAAGGTGTATGCGGGCGAATATGCGGCGCACGTGCCCGGTTCGGGGTGCGCGCTCTTCAATGCTCCCCAGGCGAACTGCTGGGAGGGCGCCCTTGCGGAGGCGGCGTTCATGACGGGCATGGAGCGCAACTCCGACGTCGTCGTCATGTCCTCCTATGCGCCTCTTTTCGGGCGGCTGGGCTATACGCAGTGGAGCCCCGACATGATCTGGTTCGACGGCAAGGGGGCATATCCCTCCGCCAACTACTATGTGCAGATGCTCTACAGCCTCTATACGGGCAACTGCATTCTCAAAGCCGAATCGGACGAGGAAAATGTGTATGTCACGGCGTCCGAGCGGGAGGGGCTCACCTATGTGAAGGTCGTCAACGCGGGAGAGAAGGAACTCGAGACGGTATTTAAGGGCGATTACGACTTCGGTCAGCTCACCCGCATCATCCGTATGCAGGCGGAGCCCGGCGATTACAACACGGCGGAGGAGCCAGACAAGGTGACCCCTTACGAGGAGGCGCCCGCCTCCGCGAGAAGCTGCACTCTGCCTCCCCGCAGTTTCAGCGTGCTCGTGTTCCGCAAATAAACCGAAACCCGCCGAAATTCTTGTTGAAAAGAGGTTCACGGGCGGAAAATCGGTTGAAAATTTTTTGCGGAAGTGCTATACTAACAGTTGAAATGTCTTGCCGCGCTCTCTGCGGCTGAAAGGAAATCGGCTTATGAAAAAAGGATTGCATATTTTTGCGGCCGCGCTCGTCGCGGTCATGGTGTTCGGGCTGGGCGGTTGCAAGCACAAGCACGATTACGTCGTCCTCGAAACGGAGGAGCCCACCTGCGTAAAGGACGGCTACCGCAAGAGCCGTTGCGGCGGTTGCGGCGACATCTTAGAGGAGACGCTCTATGCCCTCGGACACGAATATAATTATTACAATGTCTGCATCCGTTGCGACGACGACCTTGCCTCCCGCATGACGGTGGGGCTCGATTACGAGGACGCGGAGGACGGTTGCTATGTCTCCATCGGCACCACGGCGGCAAAGAATATCGTCGTTCCCGCTTTCAACTTGCAAAAGCGCGTTTTGGGCGTGCGGGAAGAGGGCTTTTTCTCGCCCGACGGCAACCTCCGTCCCAACGCCGCCGCAGTCGAGAGCGTGGAACTTCCCGACGGGCTCGGGAGCATCGGCACGCGCGCGTTTTACGGTTGCACAAACCTCAAAACGGTGCGCCTTCCCCGCGCAAGCCTCAAAACGGTAGGGGACTTCGCATTCAGCGGCTGTACCGCTTTAAGTTCGTTCGGCTACACCTCAAGCGGCGTGGAGAGCGTCGGCAAGAACGCCTTCGCGGGGTGCACCTCTCTTACGAGCCTGCCCTCTTTCCCCTGCCTTCGCACGGTGGGCGAGTATGCCTTCACGGGTTGCACGGGGATCGAGAACGCCTCTTTCGGCCCCTATACCGAAAAGCTGGGCAACGGCGTCTTTGCGGCGTGCAATGCCCTTAAAAAAGTCTCCCTCGGCGCCTCCGTCTCCATCCCCGAGAACGCCTTTACCGATTGCACCGCGCTCGAAGAAGTCACCGTCTCCGCGGCCCTCAAAGAGATCGGCTCCTCCGCGTTTTCCATGTGCATGAACCTCAAATCCATCCGTTTCGGCGGCACGGTGGAGGAGTGGAAGGCGGTGAAAAAGGCCAACGACTGGTTCTTGACCGACCTCGCACCGGGCGAGTTCGTCAATTTCTATATCTATTGCACGGACGGTATCCTCGACCACAACGGCGTGGAAGCGACGCCCGAAAACTAAAACGAACAAAAAAGGAGCGGGATATCCGCTCCTTTTTTCGGGCTTATGGAAGACAAAGTTGCTATAAGCTGTGCTTATATTTCTTATAAAGGAATGACAGGGCGAAAGATTTGACTTGCCCCCTCCGAATCACTATAATTGTATCGATAAAGCGCATAAAATAGAAGCAAAGGAGAAGCAAATGGACGTAACCGAACTTTTCGGAAGCAACGTTTTCGGCGACGAAGTGATGAAGAACTCGTTGCCCAAAGAAGTGTATAAGTCCCTGCGCAGGACCATCGACGCGGGCGAACCTCTCGATTCGAACATTGCGAGCGCCGTCGCCAATGCCATGAAGGATTGGGCGGTCAAAAAGGGAGCGACGCACTACACCCACTGGTTCCAGCCCCTTACCAATCTTACGGCGGAAAAGCACGACAGTTTCATCGAACCCGACGGCGACAAAGTGATCATGCAGCTTACGGGCAAGAGCCTCATCGTGGGCGAACCCGACGCCTCTTCCTTCCCCTCGGGCGGTTCGCGGGCGACTTCGGCGGCGCGCGGCTACACGGCGTGGGACCCCACCTCTCCCGCATTCGTCAAGGAGGGGACGCTCTACATTCCCACCGTGTTCGTCTCCTACACGGGGGAGACGCTCGACAAAAAGGCCCCTCTTTTGAAGTCGATGACCGCCCTCGACACGCAGGCGAAGCGGCTCTTGAAGATGTTCGGCATCGAATGCAAAAAGGTCGCCACCACGGTGGGGCCCGAGCAGGAATACTTCCTCATCGACGAGGAGGAGTACTTAAAGCGCAAGGACCTCATCCTGACGGGCAGGACGCTTTTCGGCGCGCCGCCGTCACGAGGACAGGAACTCGAGGACCACTATTTCGGCGTCCTCAAAACGCGCATCTCCGACTTTATGCGCGACCTCGACAAGACCCTCTGGGAGTACGGCATCTTTGCCAAGACGAAGCACAACGAAGTCGCGCCCGCCCAGCACGAACTCGCCCCCGTGTTCACCACCACCAACGTGGCGGTGGACGGCAACCAGCTTACCATGGAACTCATGAAGAAGGTGGCAAAGCGGCACCGGCTCGTGTGCCTGTTGCACGAAAAGCCCTTCGAGGGGGTGAACGGCTCGGGCAAGCACAACAACTGGTCCCTCTCCACCGATACGGGGCTCAACCTGCTCGATCCCGGGGAAACGCCCGAGAGCAACCCCCGCTTCATGCTCGTCCTCGCCTGCGTCATCGCGGCGGTGGACCGCTACCAGGGCATTCTGCGCGCCTGCGTCGCCTCCGCGGGAAACGATCACAGATTGGGCGCAAACGAGGCGCCGCCTGCCATTTTGTCCGTCTACCTCGGCGACCAGCTCGGCGCCCTTGTCGACAGCATCGTCAACGGCAGGCAGTACGTGCCCAAAAAGGCGATCCCCGGCTCCATCGGCGTGCCTTCTTCGCCCATTTTCCCCATCGACACCACGGATCGGAACCGCACCTCGCCCTTCGCGTTTACGGGCAACAAGTTCGAATTCCGTATGCTCGGTTCGCAGGCCTCCGTCGCCGACCCCAACATCGTGCTCAACACCATCGTGGCACAGCTCTTCTCCGAAGCGGTGGACGCCCTTGCGGGGGTGAACGACTTCGGGCGCGCCTGCCGCGAATACACCGAAAATCTGCTCAAAAAGCACTACCGTATCATCTTTAACTACAACGGTTACGGTCCCGATTGGGAGCCCGAGGCGGTGCGGAGGGGACTTCTCAACAACAAGACGACCGCCGACGCCGTGCCCGAATTCTTCAAGCGGGAGAACATCGACGTGTTCGTAAAACAAGGCGTCTACACCGAGCGCGAAGTGGTGGCGCGGGCGAACATCCAGCTCGAAAATTACATCAAGAGCATCAACATCGAAGCGCTTACCATGGTGGAAATGGCGAAACAGGACATCTATCCCGCGGTCAACGGCTATATTGCCGAACTCTGCGCCGTCATCGAAAACAAGCGCGCCGTGAGCGAAAAACTCAATACGGGCGCCGATTTACGGCTTGCGGAGAAACTCTCTTCCATGAACGAAGCCTTTTTCGAGGCGGTGGAAAAGTTGGAGCAGGACCTTGCCGAAATGCCCGAAGGGGAGGGCCCCGTTTCGCAGAAGATGGCGCACGTCATCGTGCCCGATATGGACGCGGTGCGCGCCCTTTCGGACGGCATGGAAAAACTCTGCTCCTCCGACTATTGGCCCTATCCCACCTATACCGATCTCTTATATAGCGTAAAATAATAAAAGGGTAGGCTACCTGCGGTTCTTATGCGCAACATGATTCTCAAATGTCATTTCGAGCCGCCGAGGAACGAGGCGTGTCGAGAAATCTCTACCGCATTATAATAAAGCGAGATTTTATAATAAAGCGAGATTTCTCCACGCGGTCGCTCCGCGCCCTTGGTCGAAATGACATAATTAGGGACAGCAAGTGGAATACGCAAACCTATTCCCCGATGTCATGTCGAGCGCAGTCGAGACATCTCTCCCTTATTCTTATAAAGCGAGATTTCTCCATGCGGTCGCTCCGCTCCCTTGGTCGAAATGACAAATCGGAAACACCATTCTAAATCACGTCATTCCGAGCGTAGTCGAGGAATGTCCTTATTATAATGCAGTCATCCTTCGACAGAGCTACTTCGCCTGCGCTCGTGCCGCCCTTAGGCAACATAGAACGTGCGGGCGGGGTGACGTAATTAAAAGAGCGGGTAACGTATCAACCCAACTCTTCAACAAATCGCGGTCTCTCCCAAATGCGGAGGGGCTTTTTTCTTGACAAATTTTTCCCGATACATTATGATAAATGTATGAAAGTCAATGTAAAAAAATTGAACGGCAAGGCAAAACTTCCCACTTACGGCTCCGAATTTTCTGCGGGAGCCGACCTCTATTCCTGCGAGGAGTACGCGGTGGAGGCGGGGGAGACGGTGTTCGTGCATACGGGCGTCGCGGTGGAACTGCCCGCGGGTACGGTGGGGCTCGTGTATGCGCGGAGCGGGCTCGCCTGCAAAAAGGACCTCGCGCCCGCCAACAAGGTGGGGGTCATCGACTGCGACTACCGCGGCGAGATCATGGTCGCCATCCACAACCACGGAAAGGAGCGCCGCGTCATCGGAGAGGGGGAGCGGGTCGCCCAGCTCGTCGTCGCGCCCTATTACGTTTGCGAATTTTGCGAAACGGAGACGCTCTCCGAAACCGTTCGCGGTGCGGGCGGCTTCGGCTCGACAGGAAGATAGGTTCACAAAAACTATTGCTTGCGCCTCTTAAGGGGTTATGAAGCGGGGTGCCACTTGGCGCCCCTTATAGGGGAGCTGTCGCGCCCCGCGCGGCTGAGGGGTTTTCCGAGAGTATGTAAAAAACCCTTTCCCCCGCTTCGCGGGTACTTTCTCTAAAAGGGACAGCAAGGAGCCAACAGAACCCCCTCCAATGGAGGGGGACTAAGGGGGTGGGGCACCATTCCTAAATGTCATAGGAGTTTTATATGCGTATGCGGAAAAAGCGGCATCTGGAGCCGCGCATGGAACGTTGCGGAACGATTTTGCTCGTCCGCGGGCGGCCCTGCCTCAATCTCAAGGAGGCGGCGGAAAATTACCGCGCCCTTTTCGACTATCCCGCCGTTTTCGGCAACGAGAACCCTGTGGAACTCGAGATCGGTTGCGGCAACGGCGGCTTTATTACCGAACTTGCCCGCCGCAATTCCAATATAAATTATCTCGCCGTGGAAGTCTGCTCCAACGTCATTCTTACGGCAATGGAAAACTGTCTCAAAGAAGGAATTCCCAACGTGCGCTTTCTCAACGTTCCCGCCGAGATCCTGCCCTGCTATCTGCCCGAGCACAGTGTGGAAAAAATTTACCTCAACTTTTCCACCCCGCTCCCCGAAACGAGCAGAGAGAAACAGCGTCTTACTTCTCCCCGATTTCTTCCCATTTACGATTCTCTTTTGAAAGAGGGCGGCTGTATCGTGCAAAAGACCGACAGTGAAGAGTTCTTCGACTACTCCCTTGCCAAATTCCGCGAATACGGCTTTGCGGTGGGGGAGGTGACGCGCGATCTTCATCACAGCGAATATGCACGGGAAAACATCGTCACCGAGTATGAGCGCAATTTTTCCCAAAAGGGAATGCCCATTTTCCGCGCCGTGGCGAGAAAGGAGAAAAAATGAACTTTTCCTACTATATGCCCACCGAAATTTTCTGCGGGAGGGACTGCGTTTCCGCCAACGGCGGCCGTCTCAAAGAGCTCGGCAGTCACGCGCTCATCGTCACGGGCCGCTCGTCCCAAGCAAACGGCTCCCTCGCGGACGTCCTCTCTGCACTCGGCAAGAACGGGCAGTGCGCCACCCTGTTCGACCGCGTCTTGCCCAATCCCACCGTTGCGTGCGTGCGGGAGGGGATCGCCCTTCTCAAAGCGTGCGGCGCGGACTTTGTCATCGGGCTCGGCGGCGGATCGCCCATGGACGCGGCGAAGGCGATCGCCCTGCTTGCCGTTGAAGAGCGCGCGGACAGCGAGATCTTTTCGGGCGGCTATGGAAATTCCGCGCTTCCCATGGCGCATATTCCCACCACGGCGGGCACGGGGAGCGAGGTCACGCCCTATGCCATTCTTACCGACGACGAAATGCAGACAAAGACGAGCATTTTTTCGCCCGCGCTCTTTCCCCGTTTTGCCTTTTTGGACGGCAAATACACCTTTTCCCTTCCCCGCGCCGTCACGGTGAACACGGCGCTCGACGCCTTTTCCCACGCCGCGGAGAGTTTGCTCTCGAAAAGAGCGACCCCGCTCTCCCGCACGCTTGCAAAGGAGAGCCTGCGCATTTTATACCCCCTTCTTCCCAAGACGGTAAAAACTCTTTCGGAGGAGGAGCGGGACAATCTGCTGTACGCCTCCGCGCTTGCGGGAATGGCGATCGCGCAATCGGGCACGACGGCGGTGCACGGCATGGGCTACCAGCTTACCTATTTTGCGGGGATCGCCCACGGCAGGGCGAACGGACTGCTCCTCGGCGAGACGCTCCGCCTCTGCGAAGAGAAAGACATTCCCGCTGTCAAGGAAATTACCTTGACATGCGGTGCGTCTGTCAAGGAGATCGCCTTGACACTCGATGAACTTTTGGGGGAGCGCGAGGCGTTTTCAAAAAGCGACCTTCTCTCCTTTGCCGCGCGTTCGGCCACGGGAAAGAACATTCGAAAATCTTCTTACGAGCCGACGGAGGGGGAACTTGCCCGTATCTTTCTTCGCTCTCTCCGCACTAAGTAGTTGACATCTCGGGCTATCCCTGTTATAATCTTCTTGTTTATACTTTTTTTTACATTCATGCGAGGTTTTTTCTATGGCGTGGCATGTGACACTCTATAATGTGCTTACGACGATCAATAACGTCCTGTTGATCTTGATCGGGATCCCGTTTATTTTGCAGTTCCTCTATATGTTCCTCTTTTGGCTGCCGAAGAAAACCTTCAAAAAGAGCGAGGTGAAAAAGCGTATATGCGTGGTCATTCCCGCCCATAATGAAGAGGACGTCATCGGCGGCACGGTGCGGCGGCTGTTCGAGCGGCAAAATTATCCCAAGGAATTGTTCGACGTCTATGTGATCGCCCACAACTGCACGGACAGGACGGCGCAGTTTGCGGAGGAGGCGGGCGCAAAGGTGCTCGTGCTCAACGACCCCGATCCCAAGCGGCACATCGTGTCTTATGCGCTCAAATTCGGCTATGAAAGCATCCTTGCAACGGGGATCCCGTATGATTTTTCCATCCGCCTCGACGCCGACAACCACATCAACGACGACTTCTTTTCGCTGATGAACGACGCCTTTTGCGCGGGGGTGCGGATCGCCCGTCCCTATGAGTCTGCGCTCAACATGACGCAGAACCAATTCACCCGCGCCTGCGGGCTCTACTACACTTTCGATTCCCGTTTCTCCTCCCGCGTCCGCGAGAGGTTACATATGGACGCGCACGTCAACGGCCCCGGCTCCATGACGGACATGGAGATCATCCGCAAAATCGGCGGGTACGATACGGTCAGCATCGTGGAGGACACCGAATTCAATATCAAGCGTATGCTCGAAGGGGAGAGGTGCCATTTCGTGGAGGACGCCGTCGTCTATGAGGATCTTCCCTCCTCCTTCCGCGATACGATGAACCGCAACAAGCGCATCGCGGCGGGAAATGCGCGGCTTTTGTTCCGCTTTACCCCGCGCATGTGCTGGAATTCCATCAAACAGCTCCGCTTCTCCTTTATCGAACAGATCCTTACCTATGCGTTCATCTTCATCTGCCTTCTTCTTTGCACCTGGCTTCCCGCATACTATATCTATGCGGTGAGTTATCTCGGCGCAATGGGGATCTTTACGGCGGCGGACGCGGCGGCGGTCGGGCTCTCGGGCCCCGGGCTCTGGCAACTGCTTACCATTGTAGGCATCTGTCTGGGTGCGCTGTTCTTGGTCGCGGGCATCTGCCAAGGGCTTTTGCTCGTGTTGCTCGACTATAAAAAGATGGGGGCGAAACGCCGCAGGGAATTGCTCTCGGGCGCCTTCCTCTTCCCCGCCTTTACCGTTGTTTATTGCATTACGATGACGTTCGGGCTGTTCTCCAAGCCGAAATGGGTCAAGATCAACCGCAATACGGGGACGGGACATTGAGCGAACTTGCCTTAAAAATCGAAAATCTGTCGAAATCATACGGCGATCTCTGTGCGGTGAACGGCATCTCTTTTTGCGTGAAAAGGGGGGTGCTGTTCGCCTTTTTGGGGGTAAACGGCGCGGGAAAGAGCACCACCATCAACATGATCTGCTCCATTCTCAAAAAGGACGGCGGCAAGATCTATGTGGGCGGGTACGACCTCGACGAGGATCCCTTTGCGATCAAGCGGGAACTCGGCGTGGTGTTCCAGACGAGCGTGCTCGACAAAGAGCTTACCGTCAGGCAGAACCTCGAAATACGCACCTCCTTTTACTCCCTCTCCAAGGGGGAGGCGAAGAAGAACATCGGGGAGATCGTCGACCTTTTGGAACTTTCTCCCATTTTGGATCGCCCCGTAAAGCAACTCTCGGGAGGGCAGATGAGGCGGGTGGACATCGCCCGCGCCATGGTGCACCGCCCCCGCCTTCTCATTTTGGACGAGCCGACGACGGGGCTCGATCCCAAGACCCGCCTCTCGGTGTGGACCCTCATCGACCGCATCCGTTCGGAGACGGGCATGACCGTCTTTCTTACCACCCACTATCTTGAAGAGGCGGACAAGGCGACGGACGTCGTCATCATGAACAAGGGGAGCATCATCGCCCACGGCACCCCCAACGAACTCAAAAACGCCTATTCAAGCGACAAACTGCTCTGCTACCGCGAAAAGAGCGAACCGTTCGAGAAGTTGCTCCGTGCCGAAAACCTCTCTTTTTCTTACGACGGGGAGAGGGGAGCTTACAGCGTCGTCATCAAGGACACGGCGGCGGCAAAGGAACTTCTCCTGCGCTATGATGAATATTTCACCGACGTGGAGATCTTGAAGGGGAACATGGACGACGTGTTCCTCAATGTAACGGGCAAAAGCATCGTGATGGCGGAGGACGAATGAAAACGCGCTATTTCCACATCTTTCTCCAACTAACGCGGCGGCATCTGCTGGTGTTTTTCCGAAACAAGATCAGAATGTTTTACACTCTGATGGTGCCCGTGATCATCTTCTTGGTCTATATCTTTTTCCTGAGGAGAATGGAACTTTCGATGATCGCCGCCAACCTTCCCGAAGGGGTGACGATGACCGGGGAACTCTATTCCTATCTGAGGACGCTCGTCGATTCGTGGATGCTTGCGGGCATTTCGGTGCTCTCCGTGATCACCGTCTCCTTGCAGACGAACAATGTCCTCGTCGAGGATAAGCAAAACGGCGTCAACCGCGACTTCGCCTCCTCTCCTGTGCCCAAAGAACTGCTCGTTGCAAGTTATTTCCTCTTTAACTTTCTTGTGACGTCCGTCATCGGGCTCCTCTTTTTGCTCGTTTGCGGGGTATATCTTGCCTGCCTCGGCGAATTTATGCTGACTGCGGCGGACGTTCTTACCGTGCTTGCGGTGTTCTTGTTTGCGACCGTCTCCACCGTGCTCATGACGGTGCTGATCGCCTCCTTCGTCAAGCGGGAGGCGACGATGTCGAGCATCGTGGCGATCTTTTCCACGGCGGTGGGATTTCTGATCGGCGCGTACATGCCCCTCGGCATGATGCCCGATTGGGTGCAGGGCATCTGCGGGTTCATCCCCGGAACCTATGCCTGCTCCCTTCTTCGTTACGCCTTTATGAGAACGCCCCTTTTAGAACTCTCCGCCTATGCGCAGGGTTTGAGCCTCCCCGTGGGGACGCTTGAAAGCCTTCTTTCTCAGCTTTCGGGAACGTTCGGCTATGATATTGGGTTTTTCGGCGTCTCCGTTTCTCCGCAGTATCAGGCGCTCGCTCTGGCCGTTTACAGCGTGGTATTTTTGGCGCTCAACATCGGCCTCGGAAAGAAACTCGCCGAAGTGCTCGGCATCGGCAAAAAGAAAAAGAAGAAATAATTGAATAAATAAGGCGCGCCCGCGCGGCAGTTCTGCCGCGCGGGCGCGCCTTGTTCTATATAGGAAACATCATTGAAAGAGCGCTTTGATCATCTGCGACACATAGGAGACGGGCACAAGTTCGAGTTTTCCCTTGAATTTTTCGCACGCCTTCATGTTCTTTGCGGGGAGGATCACCCGCTTGAAGCCCATTTTCTGGCACTCGTTCACCCGCTTGTCGGCAAAGTTCACGCCGCGCACCTCGCCGGTGAGCCCCACTTCGCCGAACACCGCCGTGTCCTTGTCGATGGGGATCATCCTTTCCGCGCTTGCAAGGGCGGCGCAGACGCAGAGATCGGCGCTCGGCTCGTTCAATTTGATCCCGCCCATCGCGTTGAGGTAGATGTCCTGCCCGCCCAAGGGGAGCCCGCACCGCTTCTCGAGCACCGCAATGAGCACGATGAGGCGGTTGAGGTCCACTCCGAGCGACATTCTGCGGGGGAGCCCGTAAGCCGTCTTTGCCATGAGGGTCTGGATCTCCACCATCATGCAGCGGTTGCCCGTCTCGCTGGGGGTGACCGCCGCGCCCGCCGCCGTGCCGCGCGCGTCCGAGAGGAAGAGAGAGGAGTAGTCGGTGACGCCGAAAATGCCCTCGCCCGTCATCTCGAACACGCCCACCTCCTGTACCGAGCCGAAGCGGTTCTTCACCGAGCGCAGAATTTTGAAGTTCTCCGTCCGCTCGCCCTCGAAGTAGAGCACGGCGTCCATGATGTGTTCGAGCACTTTTGGCCCCGCAAGCGTGCCCTCCTTTGTGACGTGCCCGATGAGGAAGAAGGTGATCCCCCGCGACTTTGCAATGCGCATGAGTTTGGAGGCGCACTCCCGCACCTGTCCCACGCTTCCCGCCGAAGAGGAGAGGACCTCGGTGTACACCGCCTGTATGGAGTCGACGACGACGTATTCTGCGTCATAAAACGCTTCCTCGGCGTTTTCGAGGCAGGTCTCGTTCAAGAGGAGAAGGCTGTCCGAATTGAGCCCCAAGCGTTCGCAACGGAGTTTTACCTGCGAACAACTCTCCTCGGCGGAGAGGTAGAGGACTTTGTGTTCCTTTGCAAGGTGCGCCGCGACCTGCGTCAAAATGGTGCTCTTGCCCACGCCGGGATCGCCGCCCACGAGCACGAGGGAGCCGCGCACGATCCCGCCGCCGAGCACCACGTCGAGTTCGGAGATGCCCGAGGAAACGCGCTCGTACTTTTCGAACTTCACCTGCGAGAGGGGGAGAGGTTTTGCGGCGAGGGCGGACTTATATCCCGCTCCTGCACCTGCCCGTTTCGCGGCGGGTGCGGGCGCAACGGCCTCCTCCACGAGGGTGTTGAATTTCCCGCAGTCGGGGCACCGCCCCAGCCACTTGGGGCTCGTATAGCCGCATTCGTTGCAGACAAATTGCGTTTTCGTCATGTGTACTCCTTTTTGATTTGAGCGGTAGGTTTTTGCCCACCCCCTTAATCCCCCTCCAATGGAGGGGGTTCCGCTTATGCCCCCTCCTTAGGAGGGGGGTAGGGGGGTGGGGTGTGTTCTGAATTATCCTTGCTTTGCCAAAAGAACCATTGCATAGGCGGTGATGCCGCGGCCCTCGCCGATATAGCCGAGTTTCTCGTTCGTGCCCGCCGCGATCGCAACATGTCCGCAACCGAGGGCGGCGCGCAGAGTTTCCCGCATCTTCTCGATGTAGGGGGAGAGACGGGGAAGTTCGCACAAGATCGAGATCGAAACGTTTTTCACTTTCAATCCCTGTCCGCGCACGAGTTCCATCACCTCGGCAAGCAACTCCATGCTGTTTGCGCCTTTGTATTTCTCATCGCTGTCGGGGAAGTAGTACCCGATGTCTCGGAGGTCCGCCGCGGAGAGGAGGGCGTCCATGAGGGCGTGCACGGGCACGTCGCCGTCGCTGTGCGCCTTCAAGGCGCGGTTGGAGGGAATGACCGTCCCGCAGAGGGTGATATAGTTGAGGTTGAGCCGCGCGATCCCGCGGTCGATCTCCTCCTGATGCTCGAACGCATGGGTGTCCGCGCCGAAGCCCACCCGTTCGCAGGGCGCAAAGTCCTCGGCAAAGGTGAGCTTTCTGTTCTCCTTTTCGCCTTGGACGAGGGTGGGGGACCCCACATAAGCGGCGTAAATTCCGCTGTCGTCGGTGAACGTCTTGCCGCTTCTCATCGCCTTTTCATAGGCGGCAAGGAGGGGCTCCCGCGCGAAACCCTGCGGGGTCTGGAGAAGATAGACGTTCTCCCGCGGCGGGAGGGCATAGCCGTTTTCGCCTGTAAAGACGACGGTGTCCGTCGCGGCGACCGCCGCAACGCCGCTCCCCGTTTTTTGCACGCTTTCGAGCACCCGCTTTACAAGTTCGGGCGAAAGATAGGGGCGCGCGGCGTCGTGAATGAGCACGATGTCGCCCTTCGCCTCTTTCAAGGCATTGTAGACGCTCTCCGTGCGCGTTTTTCCGCCTAATACCGTGCGGGCGTTTTCGTATTGGGAGAGGAGGGGAGAGACGGCCCCTTCGTCCTCCTTCCTGCAGGCGACGAGAAGTTCGTCCGCAAAGGGAGCAACCACGGAGAGCGAATGGCACAAAACGGGCATCCCCCCCAGATCGCAGAGCGTTTTGTTGACGGGAAACCCCGTCCTTGTGCCGCTTCCCGCGGCACAGAGAATGATGCTCGTCATTGCGCGATCACCTCGTAAAGGCTCGCCGCCTCTTCCTTTTTGACCGTCTCTTTGAGTTCGAGAACGCGGAATTTCACAGCTCCCGAGAGGTAGTCGAGTTCCACCACATCGCCCACTTTCAAGCGGTAGGAGGGCTTCACCACCTTGCCGTTCACCGAAATTTTCCCCGCGTCGGCGGCCTCTTGCGCCACCGTGCGCCGCTTCAAGATGCGCGAGACTTTCAAAAATTTGTCAATTCTCATGCGATTCTCCGTTTTTCGACAAAATTTTATAAAAAAAGATGTATTTTCGCGCCCAAAAGGGGTTGACTTCTTTTTGCCGTTGGTTTATAATTACATACTGTATCATTATGCTCGGTCGCTATGCGCTCTTCCTCATTTCGGCGCAAAACGGGCAGGCAAACTTTCCCTTATTATAACCGTTTTCGGCGCGCTTGTAAAGAGGGGAAAGGAAAAATTTCAAAGCATTTCGATTTTTATCGATGAAAAGATATACTCGGTAGATCGTCAATGATAACAAATACAAAAAAAGGAGTTAAATTGACGGATGAACTTACCCACCCATAAGTACGGGAAAATCGAACGCAAAAAGTTCGGCCGGATCAACGAGGTCATCGACATTCCCGACCTCGTGGAGATCCAGAAGGAGAGTTACCGCGCCTTTACAGAAGAGGGCATTGCCGACATCTTCGAGGACTTCTCTCCCATTACCGACTTTTCCGACCACTTCGAGCTGTATTTCCTCTCCTATGAGTTCGGAAAAAAGCCCAAGTACGACGAAAAAGAGTGCCGCAACCGCGACGCTACCTACGCCCTGCCCCTGCGCGTGCGCGTTCGCCTCAACAACAAGGTGAAGAACGAGCAGATCGAACAGGACGTGTTCATGGGGGACTTCCCCAAGATGACGGAGAACGGCTCCTTCATCATCAACGGCGCGGAGCGCGTCATCGTCTCCCAGCTTGTCCGCTCCCCCGGGGTGAACAATTCCTTCGAGGCGGACACCAAGACGGGCAAAAAGCTGTATGAAACGACGGTCATCCCCGGAAGAGGGGCGTGGCTCGAATTCAAGCAGGACACCCAGAACGTGCTGTGGGTGAGCGTGGACAGAAAGAGAAAACTCCCCGCGACCGTCTTGCTTCGCGCCATCGGCTATGGCAGTAACCGCGCCCTCGAGGACCTCTTCGGCGGGGACAAGATGATCGAGGCGACCATCGAAAAGGACACGGGCCGCTCCGAATCGGACGGTCTCATCGAACTCTACCGCCGTCTGCGCCCGGGCGAAGTTCCCACCGAGGACTCCGTGCGTCAGCACCTCAACAACCTCTTCTTCGACCCCCGCCGCTATGACGTCGTCAAGGTGGGGCGGTATAAGTTCAACAAAAAACTCAACATTTCCTACCGTCTGCCCGGCTGCCGCCTTGGAGAGGACGTCGTCGATCCCGCAACGGGCGAAGTGCTCGCAACAAAGGGGACGGTCGTCTCCGAAGAGCAGGCGAAGGTCATCCAGAATGCGGGCGTGAACCGCGTCACCATTCTCGTCACCGACCCCGAACTCGGCGAGATCCCGCACCTTGTCATCGGCAACAACACGGTGGACTTTGCGGCGCAGGTCGACCTTCCCAAGGAGAAGGCGGAGACGCTTGCAAAGGGGCTCGGGCTCCTTGCCACCGTCTACTATCCCAACCTCGTGTTTGCCCGCGAGATCGCCGAGGCTTGCAAGACGCAGTCCGTCGAGGAGGTCGCCGACCTCTATTGCGACCGCATCAACAAACTCTATCACGAACTTCCCGAATCGGGGCTCGGTGCACGGGACGTCGACGAGGAGAAGGAGAAGAAAGAGGAGAAGAAGAACCGCGAAAAGCGCAGAGAGAACCGCAACAAGTTCGTCTCCGCGTGCGTTCTCTTCACCGAAATTCTAAAGCGCAGTACGGAGGAAGCAGTCCCCGGCGCACCCGTCGACCTCGAGGCCGAAAAGCGGGTGAACGGCGTCACTCCCGAAGAGAAGAAGGCATTAAAGCCCCTCATCGAAAAACTCAACTATAAGTGCATCACCGAGGACGACATCGTTGCGGCGGTGTCCACCAACCTCGATTTGAAGTACGGCATCGGCTCCATCGACGAGATCGACCACCTCGGCAACCGCCGTGTGCGTTCGGTGGGCGAACTGCTCCAAAACCAGCTTCGCATCGGCATGGCGCGGCTCGAGCGTCTCATCAAGGAGCGCATGGCGACGCAGGATCCCATGGAGGTCACTCCCTCGGGGCTCATCAACGTCCGTCCCATCTCGGCGGTCATCCGCGAGTTCTTCGGAAGTTCCCAGCTCTCGCAGTTCATGGACCAGACAAACCCCATCGCCGAACTTACCCACAAGAGAAAGCTCTCGGCGCTCGGTCCCGGGGGGCTCAACAGAGACAGAGCGACCTTCGAAGTCCGCGACGTCCACCACTCCCACTATGGGCGCATGTGCCCGATCGAGACCCCCGAAGGCCAGAACATCGGTCTTATCTCCTCGCTTGCGACCTTCTCCAAGGTCAACGAATTCGGCTTTATCATGTCCCCTTACCGCAAGGTGGATAAGGCGACGGGGGTCGTCACCGATCACGTCGACTATCTTACCGCGGACGAAGAGGACCGCTATGTCGTCGCGCAGGCGAACGAGCCCCTCGACGAAGAGGGCAGGTTCGTCAACGCCCGCGTCGGCTGCCGCTATAAGGAACTCATCACCGAAATGCCCCGCGAGCGCATCGACTACATGGACGTAAGCCCCAAGCAGCTCGTCTCTGTCGCAACCGCGCTCATTCCCTTCCTCGAAAACGACGACACCAACCGCGCCCTCATGGGCTCCAACATGCAGCGGCAGGCAGTGCCTCTCCTCAAAACGGAGGCCTCCATCGTCGCAACGGGCATCGAGGCGGCCATCGCGCGCGACTCGGGCGTCATCGTCCGCGCAAAGGAGAGCGGCACGGCGATCGCCGTCGCATCGGACAAGATCGTCATCCGCAACGACCTCGGCTATGAGGACGAATATCCCCTCAAAAAGTTCGAGCGTTCCAACCAGGGCACCTGCCTCAACCAGCGTCCCATCATCTCGACGGGCGACCGTGTGGAAAAGGGAGACGTCATCGCGGACGGTCCCTCCACTTACGGCGGCGAACTTGCCCTCGGCAAGAACATCCTCGTCGGCTTCATGGAGTGGGAAGGCTATAACTATGAGGACGCCATCCTCATCTCCGAAAAACTCGTGCAGGACGACGTGTTCACGTCCATCCACATCGAGGAATACGAGACCGAAGCGCGCGACACCAAACTCGGCGCAGAGGAGATCACGAGAGACATTCCCAACGTCGGCGACGACGCTTTGAAGGATCTCGACGAAGAGGGCATCGTGCGCATCGGCGCAGAGGTGGGAAGCGGCGACATCCTCGTCGGCAAGGTCACCCCGAAAGGGGAGGCCGAACTTACCCCCGAAGAGCGGCTCCTTCGCGCCATCTTCGGCGAGAAGTCGAGAGAGGTGCGCGATACCTCCCTCCGCGTTCCGCACGGCGAGGGCGGCATCGTGGTGGATGTGAAGATCTTCACCCGCGAGAACAAGGACGAACTCTCCCCCGGCGTCAACAAACTCGTGCGCGTGTATATCGCGCAGAAGAGAAAGATCCAGGTCGGCGACAAGATGGCGGGCCGCCACGGCAACAAGGGCGTCATTTCCCGCGTTCTGCCCCAGAGCGATATGCCCTTCCTCCCCGACGGCACTCCTCTTCAAATTTTGCTCAACCCCTTGGGCGTGCCTTCCCGTATGAACATCGGGCAGGTGCTCGAAGTGCACCTCGGCTATGTGTGCCGCCTGCTCGATTGGAAGATCGCAACTCCCGTCTTTGACGGCGCGACCGAGAAGGACATCGAAAAACTCTTCGAGGAGAACAACCTCTTCAACCCCGACGGCAAGGTGGACGGCAAGTTCCAGGTGTTCGACGGAAGAACGGGCGAACCCTTCGAGAACCGCGTCACCATCGGCGTCATGTATATGATCAAGCTCATCCACCTCGTGGACGACAAGATCCACGCCCGCTCAATAGGTCCTTACTCCCTCGTCACCCAGCAACCGCTCGGCGGCAAGGCGCAGTTCGGCGGCCAGCGTTTCGGCGAAATGGAAGTCTGGGCGCTCGAGGCTTACGGTGCGGCGCACATCTTGCAGGAAATTTTGACGGTCAAGTCGGACGACATCGTGGGCCGCGTCAAGACGTATGAGAGCATCGTGAAGGGGAACAACATCTCCGAGCCCGGCATTCCCGAGGCGTTCAAGGTGCTCCTCAAAGAATTGCAGTCGTTGGCGCTCGATGTGAAAGTGCTTACCGAGAACAACGAGGAACTCATCATCCGCGAGTTCGAGGACGAGGACGAACAGCCCCGCGAACAAGACAGGACCATCCCCGAGACGGAGGAGCCCGACTTCGACTTCGGCCTCGACGACGAGGACGAGGATGAGGACGAGGAGATCGGCGCGCTGTTCGACGAATCGGACGACGAGGACGACTTCCTCTCGGACGAACTCTTCAAGGATAAAGACCTTGACGACGACGATTTGAGCGATGTCAGCGAGGACTTCTCCTTCGGCGATCTCTTCGACGAGGAAGAGGACGGCGGCGACGAGGACGAGAGCAAGAGCAAGAGCGACGGCGATCTCTTCGACGACGAGGACTAATGGGAGGTAAGATATGTACGAATTAAACGATTTTAACAGTATTCAGATCAGCGTAGCGTCTCCCGAAAAAATCAGGGAATGGTCTTACGGGGAAGTTACCAAGCCCGAAACCATCAACTACCGCACCCAAAAACCCGAGCGGGACGGTCTTTTCTGCGAAAAGATCTTCGGACCCACCAAGGACTGGGAATGCCACTGCGGCAAATATAAACGCATCCGTTACAAGGGACTTATCTGCGAGAAGTGCGGCGTGGAAGTCACCCGCGCCAAGGTAAGAAGAGAGCGCATGGGGCACATCGAGCTTGCCGCGCCCGTCTCCCACATCTGGTACTTCCGCGGCGTGCCCTCAAAGATCGGGCTCCTTCTCGACATGAGCCCCAAGGCCCTCGAACACGTCATCTACTTTGCGGCATATGTCGTGCTCGACGCAGGCTTTTTGAACAAGGTGGACGCCTTAAAGCACGACGGCGAGTTCAATATTCTCAACGACGAAGAAGTATATATCGACGGCGTTGCGGCGCAGGTCGCGGCGATCGGCTACACCGAGCACAAGACGTTGAAAGTGTTCTCCAAAAAGGAAGACGCAAAGGCCGCTCTTCAAAGCGTGCTCGAAGGGGAACTCAGCGAGGAGGACGGCTTCTTTGACGAGGGCCGCATCCTAAACGGCAACGTCAGCCGCGTGCAGAGCGTTTTGAAGCGCATGAACGGCGGCGCGATCATCGAACTGTATTCGGTCAAAGAGAGCACGGCGGGGGAGGAGAAGAGTTATTCCCTCGTCTGCCGCCGCGCGAAGTTGCTCAAAAACCGCACCGATCTCGCCTCCGCGGACGAACTCAAGAAGTATATTGAGAGCGCCGAGGCGGTAAGTTTCACCTACAAGCAGGTCATCAACGACAAACAACTCCGCGAGACGGAGGATATGCTCGGCGAGAGCAGCGGCCTCAAAGTGGGCATGGGCGCAGAGTCCATCCGCGAACTTCTGATGGCGGTCGACCTCGAAAAGGAGAGCGTGGAGGCAAAGAAGATCATCGAGAGCAACGCCTCGGGCCCCAAGCGGGTGAAGGCGATCAAGCGCATCGAGATCATCGAGGCCTTCCGCAAGAGCGGCAACCGCCCCGAGTGGATGGTGCTTACCGTCCTTCCCGTCATTCCGCCCGATCTTCGCCCCATGGTCCAGCTCGACGGCGGCAGATTCGCCTCCTCCGACCTCAACGACCTTTACAGAAGGGTCATCAACCGCAACAACCGCTTAAAGCGCATGATCGAACTCGGCGCGCCCGAGATGATCGTCAAAAACGAAAAGCGTATGCTCCAGGAGGCGGTGGACGCCCTCATCGATAACGGCAGGCGCGGAAAGCCCATCAACGGCCCCTCCAACCGCGAACTCAAATCCCTTTCGGGACTCCTCCGCGGCAAGCAGGGACGCTTCCGCCAGAACCTTCTCGGCAAGCGCGTCGACTATTCGGGCCGTTCGGTCATCGTCGTCGGCCCCGACCTCAAAATCTATCAGTGCGGCCTTCCCAAGGAGATGGCGATCGAACTCTTCAAGCCCTTTGTGATGAAGCGGCTCGTGGAGACGGGCAAGTGCCACAACATCAAGAGCGCAAAGCGCACCGTGGAAAAGGGCAAGGACTTCGTTTGGGACGTCCTCGAAGAGGTCATCAAAGATCACCCCGTCCTCTTGAACCGTGCGCCCACCCTGCACCGTCTGTCCATCCAGGCGTTCGAGCCCGTCCTCATCGAAGGGAGAGCCATCAAAATTTCTCCCCTCGTTTGCGGCCCCTTCAACGCCGACTTCGACGGCGACCAGATGGCAGTGCACCTTCCTCTCTCCATCGAGGCGCAGGCCGAAGCGCGGTTTTTGATGCTCTCCGCAAACAACATCTTGAAGCTCGCGGACGGCAAGTCGGTCATGAGCCCCACGCAGGACATGATCATCGGCGCCTACTATCTCACCATTTTGCGCCGCGAAGAGGGGCAGAAGTACGACGATCAGGGCAGACCCGACGAGAACGGCGAGACCTATGTTCCGCCCGTATTCGCTTCCTTCGACGAAGCCCTCATGAGCTACCAGCTCAAGGACATCCACTGCCAGGACGAGATTTACGTCCGCCGCACCGTCAAACTTCCCGCGGGCAAGTTCGACGATCTTCTTCCCTATGAAAAGACGTTTGCGCGGGACGAGGTCGTGCCCAACAACGGTCTGCGCGGCCACACCGCCGCATGGAAGGACGAAAAGACGGGCGAAATGTTTGTGACGGGCGTCCTCAAAACGACCGTCGGGCGCATCATCTACAACGACAACATGCCGCAGGATCTTGGCTTTGTCAAGCGCGAGAACCCCGAGGACTATTTGAAACTCGAACTCTCCACCGAGTTCATCGGAGGCGCCCGCGCCATCGGCAAGAAACACCTCTCGAAGATCGTCGAGGCGTGCTTCAAGACGGGTTATGCGCCCAAGGCGTCCGCAGTTCTCGACGCCATCAAGGAACGCGGCTACAAGTATTCCACCATCGCGGCGCTTACGACGTCCGTCTTTGACATGAAGATCCCCGAAGAAAAGGCGGAGATCGTGGCAAAAGCGGAGGACGACGTTGCGAAGATCTCCAAGAAGTACGCGCGCGGCCTTCTCAAAGAGGACGAACGCTACCACGCCGTCATCGACGTTTGGGACGATGCGACCGACAAAGTTGCGGGCCTTTTGAAGGATCAGGGCGCGCATGACAAGTTCAACCCCATCTGGATGATGGCGGACTCGGGCGCGCGCGGTTCCATCGACCAGATCAAACAGCTCTCGGGTATGCGCGGCCTCATGGTCAACCCGCAGGGTCGCAAGATCGAGGTCCCCGTCAAGTCCTGCTTCCGCAACGGACTTTCGGTGCTCGAATACTTCATCTCCTCCCACGGCGGCAGAAAGGGCCTTGCCGATACCGCCCTCAAAACGGCGGACTCGGGCTATCTTACCCGCCGTCTCGTGGACGTCTCGCAGGACGTCATCGTGCGCGAAGAGGACTGCTGTGCGGGCAAGAAACCCCGCGGCACCGTCATCCGCGCGATCGTCGGCCCCAACGGCGAGATGATCGAGAGCCTCGAAGATCGTTTGACGGGCAGATTCGCCGCCGAGGACATTTTGGACGCTGAGGGCAACGTGCTCGTCCCTTGCAACAAGATGATCACAGAGGACATGGCAAAGAAGATCGCCGCCATTCCCACCTATGCCGAAAACGGCGTGAGCATCCGCTCCATCTTCACCTGCAATACCCGCTTCGGCGTGTGTGCAAAGTGCTATGGCAAGAACATGGCGACGACCCTTCCCATCAAGGTGGGCGAGGCGGTCGGCGTCATCGCGGCGCAGTCCATCGGCGAACCCGGTACCCAGCTTACGATGAGAACCTTCCACACTGGCGGTATCGCGGCGACGGGAGACATCACCCAAGGTCTGCCCCGCGTCGAGGAACTCTTCGAGGCGAGAAAACCCAAGGGCGTTGCCACCATCTGCGAAGTTGCGGGTATCGTCACTGTCGATAACAGCGAAAACCTCAACCGCATCATCATCTCCGAAGAGGGGACAAACGTCAAACTCAAGGAATATCCGCTTCCCTTCAACGCCGAACTCAAGGTGCAGACGGGCGACAAGGTGGAACCGGGCGCCATGCTCAACGCAGGTTCGGTCAACCCGCAGGACATCATCCGCGTCAAGGGCGTCAAGGGCGTGCAGGACTATATCCTCGAACAGGTGCAGTCGGTGTACCGCTCCCAGGGCGTGGACATCAACGACAAGCACGTCGAGATCATCGTTCGCCAGATGCTTCGCAAGGTCCGCATCGAGAACGC
The DNA here is from genome assembly GCA_947630325.1 of uncultured Clostridia bacterium. Lineage (GTDB taxonomy): Bacteria > Bacillota > Clostridia > Christensenellales > Borkfalkiaceae > Gallimonas. The sequence goes on along the minus strand of CANRHB010000002.1, from coordinate 100,082 downwards.
GGGAACCACCGATATGCTCCCCGGCCAGCTTGTGGATATGTTCACCTTCGACGAGCAGAACGAAAAGACGATCATGGCGGGCGGCGTTCCCGCAACGGCAAAGCGGGTGCTCCTCGGCATCACCAAGGCGGCTCTCGCAACGGACAGCTTCCTCTCCGCGGCGTCCTTCCAGGAGACTTCGCGCGTTTTGACGGAGGCGGCCATCTGCACCAAGCGCGATCCGCTCATCGGTCTCAAAGAGAACGTCATCATCGGCAAGCTCATCCCCGCAGGTACGGGCATGAAGGAGTACAAGAACGTCTCCGTCCAGACCCTCGGCAGATACAGCGACATCATGGCGGAAGAGACCGCCGTCGCAAGCGACGAAAAGTAAAATAACGCTCTTTCAAGCCTGCCTCTCCGAATTTTTCGGCGGGGGCAGGTTTTTTTGCAAAAAAAGTTGAAATTCTCTGCGGCATGTGGTATAATGAAAGTGTAGAAAATTTGGGAATTTCAACAAGGAGGAAACGTATATGAAGAAAAAACTATTGCTTGTAGGCGTGCTTGCGCTCTCGCTGGCGTTCGGCGGCGCACTCGCAGGATGCGACGATGATGACGACAGAGAACTCCACAACCAAGGCTCGCAGAGCGGCACGACCCAGCAGGGCGGCGGCTCCCAGCAGGGCGGCACCACCCAACAGGGCGGCTCCCAGCAGGGTAGCGGTACCCAACAGGGCGGCTCCCAACAGGGTAGCGGTACCCAACAGGGCGGCTCCCAGCAGGGTAGCGGTACCCAGCAGGGCGAAGAGGTGCCCTCGGGCGAAGTCGTGGGGACCTATTCGGGGCTTACAGACGCCGAATCAGTGTATGCGGTCGGCGCGGTGACCACGGCAAAACTGCTCTCCTTCTCCCTTGCGGGAGAGGCGGCTTCGCTTGCGGATACCGTTGCCGAGGGGGACAACAGCGGGTTCGACCTTCCTGGCATCGTGAACGACCTTACCAAGGTGCAGGCGGGCGCGGAGGACTTCAATAAGTACTTCAACATGCTCGACAGCTTCCTCAACAAGCAGGCGCTTACCACCGTCGTCACCCAAAACAATGCAGAGGGCGACCTTGCGCAGTACGACTTTAAGGCCGTTATCACGGGCAAAAACGCCGCAAACGCGGACGTGAAGCACACCCTCTATTACAGCGAGACGCTCATCCGGAAGGTGGAAGATAACAACCGCGGCGAGAGCCTAACGGTAGAGAACTATTACCTCGAGGGTGTGGTGGAATTGGAGGAGGGGACCCTCTACTACATGTCGGGCACCCACACCTTGCGCTCGGAGACGGAGGACGGCGAAACGGAGAAGAGCGAAACGCTCGACATCCGCGCTTCGGCGATCCCGGACGATACCCAAAACTATGTTCTTCTTCACCACGAGAACGAGTCCGAAGAGGAGTGGGGGGAGGTCGAAGAGGAGGCCGAATACGTCTACACCACCTATTCGGGCGGCCGACGCGTGGAACAGACGGCGGTCGAGTTCGAAACGGGCACCGAACACGGACAGACGGAGACGGAGTACGAGATCAAACTCCAAAGCGGCACGTCGAGCAGTACTTACGAAGTGGAGCGGGTGAACGTCAACGGGCGGACGTACATCGAGGTGGAATACAACATCAGCGGCACGCGCGGCAAGTTCGTCATTTTGAAGAATACGGACGGCACCTATCAATATAAGTTCACCTCCAGCGCCGCAAACGACAAAGTTTTCCGCGATTACGACGACTAAATTTTTAAAAACCGCTTGACAGCGCAGAAAAGTTATGATAAAATAACAATCGTTATATAACGGTTGTTATTTTTTACGCAGTAAATGAAGTGCGCCCGTCCCCACGCTATACGCATGGGGTGGAAGAGAGGGGAGAAGATGCCGAGAACAAGCAAAATTACAAGGGAAGAGGCGCTCCGCGCGGCGGCGGAGATCGTGCGCACGGAGGGGGAGGGGGCGCTCAACGCCCGTTCGCTTGCAAGGGCGCTCGGCTGTTCCACCCAGCCCGTGTATTCCCTCTTCCGCAATATGGAGGAACTCAAAAACGCCCTCTTCGAGGAGGCGAAAAACGCCTACCGCCGCTTTATCGACGGGTTCCTTGCGCGCGGCGGCAGGAGCCGATACGAATCGTTCGGCATGGGGTATGTGAAGTTCGCGCAGGAGGAGCGGGGGCTGTTCCGCTTTCTATTCTTGCGCGACTGCGAAACGCCGCAGGCGCTGACCGACCCCTTTTTGGAGGACATTTTGTCGGAGATGATGTCGCTCTACCGCATGACGGAGGAAGAGGCGCGCGCCTTTCACGGCGACATGACAATCTATTCTTACGGTTTGGCGGCGCTCGTCACAACGGGCAATTACGCCCCCACGGACGAGGAGATCTCGGAGTGTTTCAAGCGGGAATTTTACGCGCTGTATGCCTACTATTTCCCCAAACGGAAGCGCTTTTGGGAGTAATTTCACCCCGCCCCTTGCTGTCCCTTTTAGGGAAAGTACCCGAGCGAAGCGAGGGGGAAAGGGTTTCTGTCAGTTTTATGAGAACCCCTCAGTCGCGCAGGCGCGACAGCTCCCCTAAAGGGGCGCCAAGAAAATAAGGTGCCCCCTTCCCTACCCTCCCCCCAACGAGTTGGGGGGAGGCAAGAAAAACCCCCTCCGTGGGAGGGAGTAGGGGAGGTGGGGCGTTCTAAAATACGTCACCCTGAGCGTAGTCGAAGGGTGTCCGCATTATAAACAAGGACATTTCTCGACAAGCTCGAAATGACGTGATATAAGAACAATGTTCCGCTTACCGCCCCTTGCTGTCCCTTTTAGGAAAAGTACCCGAGCGAAGCGAGGGGGAAAGGGTTTCTGTCTAATTTTATGAGAACCCCTCAGTCGCGCGGGGCGCGACAGCTCCCCTAAAGTGGCGCCAAGAAAATAAGGTGCCCCCTTCCCTACCCTCCCCCCAACGAGTTGGGGGGAGGCAAGAAAAAAGCACGCGTCAAGAATGAACGGCCGTCAGGGCTATTTCAATCAAATCAATCAAAACTATGAACATCATCGAAATACAAAACTTAAAAAAGTACTTTGGAGAGGTGAAGGCTGTGGACGACATCTCTTTCACTGTGGAGAAGGGAGAATTTTTTGCCTTTCTCGGCGTGAACGGCGCGGGCAAGAGCACCACCATCTCCATCCTCTGCGGCGCGCAAAAACGAACGGGCGGCTCGGTGAAGGTCGGCGGCAAGGACGTGGACGAGGCCCCCGCCGAGATCAGAAAAAAACTCGGGGTCGTCTTTCAAAACAGCGCGCTCGATAAGTCCCTCTCCGTGCGCGACAATTTGAAGTACCGCGCCGCCCTCTATGGGGTCACGGGAAAAGAATTCGAACGCAAACTCGAAGAACTTACCGCCTTGTTCGACCTCAAAGACCTTCTCAAACGCCCCGTGGGGAAGCTCTCGGGCGGACAGCGGAGGAGGGCGGACATCGCCCGTGCCCTCGTCCACAGCCCCGAAATTCTCATCTTGGACGAGCCGACGACGGGGCTCGACCCGCAGACCCGCAAAAACGTTTGGGAGACCGTGAACGCCATCCGCAAGGTGCGGGGAATCACCGTCTTTCTCACCACACACTACATGGAGGAGGCGGCGGACGCGGACAGAGTCGTCATTCTGGACGGCGGGAAAATTCTCGCCGACGCCACCCCGCTCGAACTTAAAAACCGCTATACGGGGGACTTTATCACCTTCTACGGTGCAAAAGAGGAGGACGTGCGGGCATTGGGGTTGCCTTACAAAAAGGTGGGGGAGGCGTTTCGCGTGGCGGTTGCGGACACAGCCGCGGCGACCGAGCTCATCTTGAAGCACCCGCAACTTTTCACCGATTACGAGATCGAAAAGGGCAAAATGGACGACGTGTTTTTGAACGTAACGGGGAAGAGAACGGAGTAGGAGGAAACCCTTTCCCCCTCGCGTTGCTCGGGTACTTTCCCGTTCCCCAATTGTCATTTCGACCAAGCCGCTATGCGGCGCGTGGAGAAATCTCACATTATTATAATGCGGTAGAGATTTCTCGACTTCGCTCGAAATGACAGATTGAGAACGGCAATTCTCGCTCCCCAAAGTTGGGGGAGGCAAGAAAAGACAACTATCCTAAGAAGAGGTCTTGTATCCTTTCCATGATTTACAAACAACATACTATGAAAACATTAGCTTATCTCATTGCAAGAAACTGTAAAGTTTATTTCCGCGACAAGGGGGTGTTTTTCGTCTCCCTCATGGCGCCGCTCATTCTGCTCTTTTTGTTCGTCGCTTTCTTAGGGAACGTCTACCGCGACTCCATCCGCTCGGCGGCGGAGGGGTTCGTCCTCTCGGACGCCCTCGTCGAGAGCATCGCGGCGGGCTGGCTCATCTCATCACTTCTTGCCGTCTGCGCGGTGACCATCGCCTTCACCGCCAACACCATCATGGTGCAGGACAGGGTGACGGGGCAGGCGGACGACATCCTCGTCTCGCCCGTGCCGCGCTCTCTCGTCGCGCTCGGCTACTTTATCTCCACCTTTTTGGTGACGGCGGCCATCTGCTTTGTTGCGCTCGGGGCGGGATTTATCTACATCGGCGTTGCGGGCTGGCACCTTACTGCCGCGGACATCTTCCTTACCCTTGCCGACACCCTGCTTTTGACCCTCTTCGGCACCGCGCTCTCCTCCGTCGTGTGCCATTTTCTCCGCTCTCAGGGGGCGGTGACGGGAGTGCAAGCTACCGTCTCTGCGGCTTACGGGTTCCTATGCGGGGCGTACATGCCCATCGGGAGCCTCGCAACGGGGCTCAAAAACGCCGTCATGTTCCTGCCGGGGACTTACGGCACGGGGCTTCTGCATTCCCACCTCATGGGGAGCGCCATAGGGGAAGCGGGCGCGGGACTGCCCTCAAATGCCGCCGCGCAGGTCATCAAGGGGTTGCGGGACGGCTTCGACTGCAATCTGTATTTCTTCGGGAACGCCGTGCCCGAGTGGACGTGCTATCTCGTGGTTTCGGCGGCAATTTTGCTCCTCGTGGGGGTGTACGTCCTTTTGTGCACGAAAAGAAAATAAGAGACATTAAAAAAGCCGCCCCGCGCAACCTTGCGCGGGGCGGCGTATTCTATTTGAATTTTATTTTGTCAATCGCTCGATCGCCTTTTCATAGATCTCGAGGAGCAGTTTCACCCGCTCGAGGGTGATGTGTTCGTCCGCCATATGCACGACGGGGGGATCGCCAGGCATCTCGGGTCCGAAGCCGACGCCCTCCTTGATCGCCCGTGCATAGGTCCCGCCGCCGATTGCGATCGGTTCGGCTTTCACGCCCGTGCACTCTTCGAAGGTGGAGAGGAGGGAGGTGACGAGTTCGCTGTCCTTTTCGTGGTAGAGGGGCGCCTGGGAATGCACCGTCTCGTATTTTACGCCGAATTTCGCCACACGGCTGAGCACTTCCTGTACGGGCACGGTCGCGGGATAGCGGATATCCACCAGCACGAGGACCTGTTTCTTGCGGTACTTGATGACGTTGGGGGACATCGTAAGCCTGCCCGTCTCGTCGGAGAGTTCTTTCAAACCATAGATGTCGTTGAACACGCAGTCGATGATGCGGGCGACGACTTCGCTCTTGCTCTCAAAGAATTTGAGAATGGGCAGAATGGCGTTTTCGCCGAGTTCGGGCATGGAGCCGTGCGCGCTCTTGCCGTATGCGATGATCTTCTTGTTCTGCACGGTAAGCCCGAGTTCCCGCGCCTTGGTGACGGTAAGGGAGCGGGGGGTCGCCTCGCAACGGTCGCACACCATATTGCCCTGCTTGCCGCCTTCGAGATGAAGGAAGGGCGCGGTGGGCATGGGGAAATGCAACCTCAGGTGCAAAATGCCCTTTTCGGCATAGATGACGGGGAAGTTCGCGTCGGGCGAGAAGCCTTTTTCGGGCATTTTGGTGACCTCGTTGTAGTGCTCGATGCACCCCCAGCCGCTCTCCTCGTTGCAACCGACGATGAGTTTGATCTTTTTAGAGGGGACAAACCCTTTGTCCTTCAACGATTTTAAGGCATACAGACAGCAAATCGCGGGACCCTTGTCATCCACGGTGCCCCGCCCCCAAATACTGCCGTCCTCTATCGTGCCGCCGAAGGGATCTTTCGTCCAGCCGTCCCCCGCGGGAACGACGTCGAGATGGCAGAGAATGGCAAATTCCTCCTTGCCGCTCCCGAAGATGACTTCGCCGATGTAGTTGTCATAGTTTTCCGTCTCGAATCCAAGCGTTTCGGCCAGCTTCAAAAAGTGGCAAAGACAGTCCGCCGCTCCCCGTCCGAAGGGGAATTTCGAGGAATATTTTGCGAGAGAAGAGTCGAAGCGGACGCTCTCGCAAATGCGCTTTACCGCCTCGTCGAAATAATTTGTCATAGGTATTCTCTCTCCTTGTGGGCTCTCCTATTATAACATAAGGCAGGGAGATTGTCAAGGCTTACCCAAAAGGGAAAACGCAAAAAACAGCGCAAAAGCGAAAAAAATGCAAACGGTTTGAACAAAATTGTTCATTAAAATGTGCATATTAAATATTTCGTATTTTCGGGCGTTTCGGAAAAAAGAAAACGCCCCGCGGCAAAGAAGACTTTGCGGGCGGGACAGGGAAGGGCGGGCGGCCTGTTTATGCGCCGAGGAGGGCTTTCATTTTCGCCACGGCGGCGTTGCGGCTGTCGCTCTTTGTCTTTTCGTAAATGGCGGAGATATAGTTGCGCGAAGTGCCGTCCGTAAGTTTGAGCGCGGAGGCGATCTGCTTGTTGGTGAACCCTTCGCAGAGCATGAGGGCGATCTCCACCTCGCGGTCCGAAAAACCGAAGGCGCGCTTGAGTTTGATCTCGCGGTCGCTCGAAACGAGCTTGGCGGCGTCCGCGATCCGCCGAGCGATCTTTGCGGGCAGAATGGTGTCCCCCGCGTGCGCGTTTTTGATGGCGTCGATGAGGGCGGCGGCGCTCGTGTCCTTCAAGAGGTATCCGCTCGCGCCGTTGTTGATGGCGCTCAAAATATAGTCGCTGTCGTCGAAGGTGGTAAGCACCAAAACTTTGACGTCGGGGTGGTCGCGCTTGATCTCGCGGGTGGCGATCACGCCGTTCATATTCGGCATACGGATGTCCATGAGCACGACGTCGGGTTGAAGTTCACCCGCAAGCGTCACTGCCTCGAAGCCGTCCTTGGCAACGCCCACGACCGTGATGTCGGGACAGCTTTCGAGCACGCTTTTGAGCCCGTCCGCCAAAATGGATTGGTCGTCCGCAAGAAGTACTTTTATCATAATGTTCCTCCCATATCGCTGTTTTTGCCGTCTGTCGGCAGGGTGATGTGCACTTCGAACCCCTCGCCGCGCTCCGCTTCGAACCACGCCGTTCCGCCGAGGCTCTCCGCGCGCCTGTGCATCCCCGAGAGCCCGAAGCCCTCCTTCATGAGAGCAAGGTCGGCGCCCGTGCCGTTGTCGGAGAGCAGGAAGTTCACCATATCGCCGTTCCGCTTGAGTTCGAACCAGAAGGCGGTCGCCCCGCCGTGCCTCAGCCCGTTGGAGATGCCCTCCTTGAGACTGTTGCACAAAAAGCGGGCCTTGGCGTCGCAGAGGCCGATCTCGTCGATGTCACTGCGGATGGTGATGTTGGTGCCGTCCGAGGATTCCTGCAAGATGCGTTCGAGCGATTCGCGCAAGGTGGGTTTTATCGTTGCGCCCGAGAGAAGGTGCACGCTGTCGCGCAACTCTTCGAGGGCGTGCTTTGCCTGCAAGTTGGCGGCGACGAGTTTGCGCTTGGCGTCCTCGGGGTCGGTGTCGATCACGAGTTTCGCCGCCTCCGTCTGCATGATGACGGTGGTGATGGAGTGCCCCGCGGTGTCGTGGATGTCCTTTGCGATGCGTTGGCGTTCTTCGAGCACGGCGACCGTTTTTAGTTCCGCATTTGCCTTCACAAGCCGCTCGTTTGTCTCATTGAGTTCGTCCACGGTCTTTGCGATCTCGATGTTCTTGCGGTAAATTTGCACCGTAAAATTGACGATGAGGAAGTGCAGAACGAGGATGATGAGGTCGTTGAACGCCCCCGCCACGAGTGCGCCGACGTCCACATCCTGCCCCTTCAAGGCATTGGAGACGGCAAACACCACGAGGAAGAGCACCACACTGCATACGCCCATCGCAATGCTTCCCGAAAGTTTCTCCTGGCTGACGTAAAATTCGGTGAGGATGACGACGTAAAGGGTGGAAATGAGCGCGCCCGTCGTGAAATAGGTTAGGACGAGGAGCAAGAGCACGTCGAGCACATAACAGGCGATCTTATATTTGAAGTTTTTGAGCCCCCACATTTTGACGGCGTTCTCCGCCGCAAGCAAGACCTCGGCGGGAACGATCACCCACAGCGCGTTGAACCCCGTGGAATAGTGACTGCGGTTGTTTACGGCAACGGCGATCTCCACCACGATGAGGATGCAGAAAATGAGGATCTTGCCGATGCGCACGAACTCGCTTAAATTTTGTTTGCCCGCGGGGAAAGGTTTCATAGTTTGTCCTGCAAAAGGGATTCGAGGGGGATGGAGGAGATGTAGTCGAACCGCGCGCAGGCGTGGTAGCTGAACATCTCGGTGGGGGAGACGATGATATGGTCGTAAAGGGGGATGCCGTAAAAGGCGCACACCGCCATCATCCGCCTTGTGAACAGATCGTCGGCATGGGAGGGATTCGCGGATCCGCTCAGGTGGTTGTGGGCGATCACGAGCGCCTTGGGGTCGTTCGCCGCAAAGAATTTGGAGAGCATGCGGGGCTCGATCCGCGCGCTGTTGTGTTCGCGGGAGGTGTAGGACTCCACGCCGAGAATGTTGCCGTCCTTGTCGGTGGCGAAGAGTTCTATGCGCTCCTCTTGCAAGTTGCGGAAGCGAGAGGAGAGCAATTTGGAAAATTCGGCATAGTTCTTTGCGGAGGGGAAGCCCTCCACGGGGTCGGGTTGGATGCGCTCCAACGCAAGGAAGATGCATCTGAGGTATGCCGCGGTATTGGGGCCGATCCCGTTTACCGAGGCGATCGCGGAGACGTTTGCGCGGGAGAGCGCCGAAAGAGAGCCGAACTTGTCGAGAAGCGCATGGGCAAGTTCGTTGGTGTTTTTACGGGGGATCGCGTTGAAAAGCAACATTTCGAGCAACTCATGGTCTAAAAGACTGTCCTCATGGTCCTCCAAGCGCGCGATCATGCGCTGTCTGTGTCCCTCGTGCATGGCTTCTTCTCTCCTGTGAAATCTTAAAAATTATAGCACACGTCCGTATTTTTGGCAAGCGGGAGGGAGAATTTCACGAAAACTTTTTATAAGTTTGCAAACATTTTTCAAAAAGAGCCCCTATTTGAGGGGAAAAGAGGGGAAAAAGCGGCTCCGCGCTTTCAATTTGCAAAAGCGCGGAGCCGCATTCCGCGTTTGCCGCGGGGAGCCGTTCAATCTTCCAGCCCGAGCAGATAATCGGCGGAAATATCGAGGTATTTGCAGATGAGATAGAGGGTGTCGATGCTCGGCACGCTCTTGCCCGCCTTATAGTCTGAAATGCACTGCTTCGAAACGTTTGCCGCCTTCGCAAGCGACGTCTGCTTGATGTCTGAGTATTTTAGGACTTCGTTGAACCTTTGCGTGAACTTTGTGGTGTTGTCCATAAAAAAATTATAGACAAAGAAATCAGTTAGTACTTGACAAGTACGTTAATAACGTACTATAATCATATTGAAAGCACGTAAGGAGAGGGCCATGGAGAGCGCAGAGAGGAAAGAGACGTTCTCCCCCGCAATGCGCAAGCTCGGGGAGTATTTGGACAAAACGGAGACGAAAAAGCTGGTGCAACTGTCTGTCACCGACCTTTCGGAGGCGGCGGGGGTGTCCGAGGCCACCGTTTTAAGGCTGTGCCGCCGTCTCGGGTTCAAGGGGTATTCGGACTTCCGCGTCACGCTTGCGCGGGAGGGGAAGGGGTGCCTCGAAGAGAAACCGCAGGACCTCGCTTCGAAGATACAGACCGAATATCTTGCGATCTTTGAAAGTTGCAGAAGGTCGGTCTCTCCCGCCGCGGTGAAGGAGGCGGTCGGGCTGATCGCCGGGGCCGAAAAGGTGTGCTGTTATTCCTCGGCGGAGGCCGAACTCGCCGCGCTGGAACTCAAAAGCAGATTGCTCGAACTCGGCATCTTTGCGGCAAAGGAGGAGGACCCTCTCTTGCGCTCGATGGTCATTCCCTCATGCGGGGAGCGGGACCTGCTCGTCGTTTTGGGCGAGGACACCGGGCGGGCGGCACAGCTTGCGCGGGCGCACGGGGTAAAGATCTTGTCCGTCGGTTGGGAGAACCCGTTTGCGGACTGCTCTCTTGCGGCGGAGTGCGAGGGGAGGGGAGAACGGCTTGCGCCCCTCTTTTTGGTGGATATTCTCTGCGCGGGGCTATACAGGGCGCAACCCGCGCGGTTCGAAGTCGCGCTTGCACGGAGTGCCTGCTCGATCGCAGGAAACAAATTGTAATATTGCAATGCGGTAGGGCGGCCTGCGTCATTTCTCGCCTCCCCTAACAAGTTGGGGGGAGTAAACACTCGGCGCCCCTCATAGGGGAGCTGTCGCGCTCCGCGCGACTGAGGGGGTTCTCCGAAAGCCTTGTAGAAACCCTTTCCCCCTCGCGTTGCTCGGGTACTTTCCCTAAAAGGGACAGCAAGGGTTTGCCCACCCCTTGAGGGGGTGGGTGTCGCCGCAGGCGACGGAAGGGGTGTCATAAATCAAAACACCCCCTCAGTCTCGGCTGATGCCTCAACAGCTCCCCCTCAAGGGGCAGCCGAGAAAATTCCCAAATGTCATTTCGAGCTTGTCGCCTCGCCCGCACGTTCTATGTTGTCTAAGGGCGGCACGAGCGAAGCGAAGTTAACATGTCCTTATTCCAATGCGGACACCCTTCGACTTCGCTCAGGGTGACGTATTTAGAATAGCGGGTAAGGGCAGGGTGACGTGATTAGAACACACCATTCCAAAATGTCATTTCGAGCTTGTCGCCTCGCCCGCACGTTCTATGTTGTCTAAGGGCGGCACGAGGAGCCTGCGACGAAGTTGAAATTTCTACCGCATTATAACATTGTAAATCAAAACAAAATAAGGCCCGATCGGTTCGATCGGGCCTTGAAATTTCTTTACTGTATTGCGTTTACACCGTTTCCAGATTGATGAGAGAGGAGTTGCCGCTCTTGCCGTTGGGCGTGCCGCCCGTGATGACGATGACGTCGCCATGCTTTACAAGTCCGCTCTCTACCGCCGCGCGCTTCGCAAAATGGAACAGCACGTCCACCGAGAAGTATTCCTCGCTCAAAACGGGCAACACCCCCCACGAGAGGGCGAGTTTTCTGTAACTCTTCTCGTCCGTCGTCATGCCGATGATGTCGATGTTGGGACGGAAACGGGAGACCATCTTCGCCGTGCCGCCCGTTCTCGTGCAGACGACGATCGCCTTTGCGTGCACGTCGTGGGCAAGCAGGCACGCAGAGTGGGACAGCGCGTCCGAAAGCCCGCGGATGAGATAATCTTTGTCCTCAACGTATTGAATGTATTCCGTCTTGTTCTCCGCCTGCTCTGCGATGCGCGCCATCGCCGCAACCGCCTGCACGGGGTATTCGCCCGCCGCCGTCTCCCCCGAAAGCATAATGGCGGAGGAGCCGTCGTACACGGCGTTTGCAACGTCGGAAATTTCGGCACGGGTGGGGCGGGGCTGGTGGATCATGCTCTCGAGCATTTCGGTCGCCGTAATGCACCGTTTGCCCGCTTTACGGCAGGCGGTGATGATCGTCTTTTGAATGTCGGGGAGCTCCTCATAGGGGATCTCCACGCCCATATCGCCGCGCCCGATCATGATGCCGTCCGAAACTTTGAGAATTTCGTCGAGGTTGTTCACGCCAGCGCGGTTCTCGATCTTTGCGATGAGGTCGATGTTGGTACTGCCGTGCTCCTTCAAAAAGTTTCTTACGTCGAGAATGTCCTGCGCCTTGGAGACAAAGGAACATGCCACAAAATCGACTTCATGCTCAATGCCGAAGAGAAGGTCGGCTTTGTCCTGTTCGGAGAGGTAGATGAGGTCGAGCTGTTTTTCGGGGAAGAACATGCTCTTGCGGTTGGAAAGTTCGCCGCCGATCACCACTTTGCAAACCACGTTGGGCTTTTTCACCTCGGTGACTTCAAACACCATGAGCCCGTTGTTGAGGAGAATTTTATCCCCGGGCTTCATGTCGGAGCAGATGTTTTTATAGGAGACGGAGACGCGGGTCTCGTCGCCCTCTATCTCGTCGGAGGTAAAGGTGAAGGTGTCGCCCTCGTTGAGGAAGATCTTCCCGTCCTTAAAGGTTTTAATGCGGAACTCGGGGCCCTTCGTGTCGAGCAGAATGGGCAAAGGAATATGCTTTGTTTCGCGCACTTTTTTGATGATCGCAATCTTTTTGGCGTGATCTTCATGGGTGCCGTGCGAAAAGTTGATGCGCGCCACATTCATGCCCGCGTCCGCCATGGCGGAGATGATCTCCTCGGTTTCGGAAGCGGGTCCCAGCGTGCAGACGATCTTGGTTTTTTTCATTCTCAATATCCCCCTCGAGATTACTTCGGAATTATTTTATCATAATCAACACAAAAATCAAGGGGTTTTTTGAAATTTTTCGAATAAATTGTTTTGCGTCATAGAGCGTGCAGACGCATGGAAGAGAAGAGAAAACAGAACGCCATTCCCAATTACGTCATGTTGAGCGGAGCGAAGCGGAGTCGAAACATGTCCTTATTATACTGCGGACACCCTTCGACTTCGCTCAGGGTGACGTGATTTAGAATAGTAGCGGGGGTGGGCGACAGGTGGAGGTCACTCTCGGCGCCCCTTGTAGGGGAGCTGTCGCGCTTGCGCGACTGAGGGGTTAAAACCCTTTCCCCCTCGCGCCCCGCTCGGGTACTTTCCCTAAATGGGACAGCAAGTAGGGGTATGCGTAACACCATTCTTAATTGTCATGTCGCCCCGCCCGCACGTTCTATGTTGTCGAAGGGCGGCACGAGGAGCCTGCGACGAAGTACCGAAGTGGAGACATCTCTACTGCATTTTCTCAAACACCTCATTCCGCCCCGCATACAAAGTTTTTTCGTAAACGGCAATAAAAAAGGGTGTCTTTTCCCCAAAAATGTGCTATAATATCCACGATACGAGCGGACTACGCGGTCGCGGCGCAAGAAATTGCGGTGAGGAAAGTCCGGGCATCGCAGGGCAGGACGCCTGATAACGTCAGGTGAAGGCGACTTCAAGGAAAGTGCAACAGAAATAGACCGCCCGCCGAGTCCCTCTTTATAGAGGGCGCCCACGGGAAACACCCGCGGCGGCGAGCAAGGATGGAAAGGCGAGGTAAGAGCTCACCGACGGGACGGTAACGCCCCGTGCCATGTAAACCCCGTCCGATGCAAGTTTGGGCCTCTCTCATGTGGGTTGCCCGCCCGAGGGAGTGCCGTGAATAACGCTTGAGCCTATCGGCGACGGTAGGCGTAGATAAATGACCGCGCTCGACAGAACCCGGCTTACAGGCCCGCTCGTATTACAACGCCGCCGCGCTTTCGCGCGGCGGCGTTATCGTAATAAAGAGCAGTTTATCTTGACGAAATACTCGCCTCCCACGGAGGGGGCAAGGGGAACCCCATCCATCGGAGGGGGATCAAGGGGGTGGGCAAACATTCCAAAATCACGTCATGTTGAGCGAGGTCGCCCCGCGCGCAGTTTTGATTCTCTAAGCGCGGCACGAGCGAAGCGAAGTTAACATGTCCTCATAATATGGACACCCTTCGACTTCGCTCAGGGTGACGTAATGAGAATAGCGCGAGAGCCATTTTCAAATGTCATGCCGACCGAAGTGGAGACATCTCTACAGCATTATAATAAGGCGAGATTTCTTCACGCACCGCAAAGCGGCTTGGTACTTCGTCGCAGGCTCCTCGTGCCGCCCTTCGACAACATAGAACGTGCGGGCGGGGCGGAATGACGCGCTTGCGCGCAGGGAGAAATGGCAAATGGGTATGGCGCAGGAGACAACGCACAAAGCCGCCCGCGGCGCAAAAATCTGCGCCGCGGGCGGCTAAATATTTTCTATACCGTTTTACTTCTCGATCAAACTCTTGCCTGTCATTTCGGGAGGAATGGGGAGCCCCATCATCTCGAGCAGGGTGGGCGCGAGGTCCGCCAAAATGCCGCCTGTTCTCAGTTTTACGCTCTTTAATTTCTCCGAAATCAGCACAACGGGCACCGGATTGGTGGTGTGCGCCGTGAAGGGGGAACCGTCCGTGTCGAGCATTCTGTCCGCATTGCCGTGGTCGGCGGTGAGTAGCGCCGAGCCGCCCATCGAAAGAATTTTATCCACCACCTGCTGTACGCATCCGTCCACCGTGTGCACCGCCTTTATTGCGGCGGGAATGACGCCCGTGTGACCCACCATGTCGCAGTTGGCAAAGTTCAAGATCATCACGTCGTACTCGCCCGTGTCAAGTTCTTTGAGTACCCGCTCGGTGACTTCGGGCGCGGACATCTCGGGTTGCAAATCGTAAGTCGCCACCTTGGGCGAGTTGATTAGCACCCGCACCTCGTTCTCGTTGGGCTTTTCCACGCCGCCGTTGAAAAAGAAGGTAACGTGCGCGTATTTTTCGGTCTCCGCAATGCGAAGTTGTTTCTTGCCCATCTTTGCGAGATATTCGCCGAGGGTGTTGTCGAGGCTCTGCTTGGGGAAGGCGACTTCCACCCCCTCAAACGCCGCGTCATACACCGTAAAGCAGACGTAAACGGGGTGCAAAAAGCCCGTCTTTCTCTCAAACGCCGTGCCCTTGGGAACGACGAACGGGTCCTGCGTGAACGCCCGCGTGATCTGCCTTGCGCGGTCGGGACGGAAGTTGAAGAAGATGATGCTGTCGCCCTCTTGCACGAGCGCAACGGGTTTGCCGTTCTCGCAGATGTTGGTGGGGAGCACAAATTCGTCGGTCACGCCGCCAGCATAGGACTCCTCGAGCGCCTTCACGGGGTCGTCCGCATGAATTCCCGTGCCGAGGGTGAGCATATCATAGCTCTTTTCCTCGCGGTCCCAGTTGTTGTCGCGGTCCATGGAGTAGTATCTGCCAGAGAGGGAGGCAAGTTTCCCATAGCCGAGTTCCTTCATATAGGCGAGGAGTTCCTTCACATATTCCACGCCCGAGGTGGGGGAGACGTCTCTGCCGTCCATAAAGCCATGGACAAAGGTGTGGGGCACGCCGCGCTCTTTGGCCATTTTGAGAAGGGCGAAGAGGTGGGTGATGTGGGAATGCACGCCGCCGTCCGAAAGGAGCCCCCAAAGGTGAAGCTGTTTGCCGCTGATTTTCGCGCTGTCCATCGCCTTGATGAGGGCGGGGTTTTCGAAAAAGTCGCCGTCCTCAATGGCCTTTGTGATCTTGGTGAGGTCCTGATAGACGATGCGCCCCGCGCCGATGTTGAGGTGCCCCACTTCGGAGTTGCCCATCTGCCCATCGGGGAGGCCCACGGAGAGCCCGCTCGCTCCCAAGGTGGAGGAGGGGTACTCTTTGCGGAGGCGGTTCACGTTTTTACTGCCGTCCATAAAGATGGCGTTGCCTTCGTGCTCGGGGTTGAGCCCATAGCCGTCCATAATGATGAGTGCATAAGGAATTTTCTTCATAATACGGTTTTCTCCTTTTTGTTCCATGCTATTATACACCAATCGAATGGTTTTATCAAGCGGTCGAAAGGAAATTTTCGGCAAGCGATTGCAAATTTCCCATAACTGTGATAAAATAAAATTGCATTATTCTATGCCACGTTTCGAAAGCCCAACGGAACTCCATCGAAGGGGCAAGCGGCTCCACGCCAACGGAACCCCCTCCACTGGAGGGGGATTAAGGGGGTGGGCAATCAAAACAAGGCAATACAAACAATAAAAAGGGCGGAAACTTATGAAGCGTAAATTTTTGATCATACTTTTGGCGGTTTTGACGGCAGTTTGCATGGTATTCGGCCTTGCGGGGTGCAAAGACAACAAGCCCGATGAAACGGGCAAGAACCCGCCCGTCGTGGACCCGAGCGGGGACGATGATAACGAAGGGGAACAAGGCGGCGGCACGCAAACGCCGGACGACGAGAAACCCGACGAGGGAGAACAGAAGCCCGATGAAGGCGATCCCGGCGAGGGTGAACAAGGCGGCGGCCAAGGTGGTTCCGAGCAAGGCGGCCAAGGTGGTGGCCAAGAAGGCGGTCAAGGTGGACAAGGCGGCCAAGGCGGTTCCGAACAAGGCGATCAAGGCGGCCAAGAGGGCGGTCAAGGTGGTTCCGAGCAAGGCGGTCAAGGCAGTCAAGGTGGCGGCCAAGAAGGAGGCGGTCAAGAGGGCGGTGGTTCCGAAGGCGGCTCCGGTCAAGGCGGCCAAGGTGGCGAACAGGGCGGTCAAGGCGGTTCCGAAGGCGGCCAAGGTGGCGAACAAGGCGGCGGCGAAGGCGGTTCCGAACAGGGCGGCCAAGAGGGCGGCGGTTCCGAAGGCGGCTCCGGTCAAGATGGCGGCTCGGATGAGCATGTCCATTCTATGACGAAATTCGAGCAACAGGACGCGACCTGCACCTCTGAGGGCAAAAAGGCCTATTGGCATTGCGACGGTTGTAATAAAAATTATCTCGACCAAAACGGAACCGAAGAGGCTGGTGGTTTAATCATTCCCAAACTCAGCCACAATATGACGGAGCACAAGCAACAAAACGCAACTTGCACCGCCGAGGGCAAACAAGCCTATTGGCACTGCAACAGTTGTAATAAAAATTATCTCGACCAAGACGGAACCGAAGAGGCTGGTGATTTAACGATCGCCGCGGTCGGGCATGTACTTCAAAAGGTAGATAAAACGGAGCCGACATGCACAACGGTTGGCAATATGGAATATTATCATTGCTCGAAGTGCAACCAAAATTTTGCCGAGAACGACAACTTCTCCAAAAACCCGCTCGAAAACACGGTATTGGCGGCAACGGGGCACTCTTTGCAAAAACATGAGGGGAAAGAAGCGACCTGTGAAGAAAACGGCGCCATGGAGTATTATCACTGTTCGAGATGTGGCAAAGATTTTGCCCGCAACGATAACTTTGCGGTAGACGAACTCGAAGATACCACTCTTCCCGCAACGCATTTCAGGTTCAAGGAAATTTCCGACACGGAGTACTCGGTCGTAGGGCTACTTTCTTCTTGCAAGCACACAGAACTTGAAATTCCCGACACATATGCGGGACACAGAGTAACTTTAATCGGCGAGGGAGCGTTTGAAAATCGCACCGAATTGACTGCAATCATTATGCCAAACAGCTTGACTGAGTTTGGGGATAATGCATTCAATTATTGCATTGGATTAGCAGAAATCACTATTCCAAATAGCGTGACTAAGATCGGGACAAGAGCTTTTTGGGGTTGTAGCGGGTTGACAGGAGAAATGAAAATTCCCAACAGTGTGATTTCGATCGGAGATGAAGCATTTTGCCATTGTGATAACATGACATCTGTTATCATTGGAAGTGGCGTGACCTCGATTGGGGAGGGAGCATTCAACTATTGTTCAATGCTGACGGGAGAATTGAAAATTCCCGACAGTGTAGAATCTATAGGTGATGATGCGTTTCATGATTGCACCAAACTGAGCTCGGTCATTATCGGGAAAGGTTTGATTTCGATACGTGGGGCATTCTCAAGTTGCGAGGGACTTGAAAGCGTTTTTTGGGATGCAGAGAATTGTACAAAGACAGGGCCGAAGGATGAATTTGCTCCTTATTGCTATGTTTTTGAATATTGTCCAAACTTAAAGAAGGTGACATTCGGAACACATGTTAAAATTATTCCCACCAATTTGCTTTACGGATGCAACGGTTTAACGGAAGCAGTTATTCCTAATAATATTATTTCGATCGGAGATAATGCATTTTGCAGTAGTGGTTTGACCTCAATCGATATTCCAAACAGTGTGACTACGATTGGCAAGAATACTTTCGCATGGTGCAATGGGTTGACCTCGGTTTCCATTCCAAATAGTGTGACCTCGATCGGAGAGGATGCATTTTACAATAGTGGTTTGACCTCGGTCATCATCGGAAGCGGTGTGACTTCGATCGGAAAGGATGTTTTCGCATGGTGCGATGAGTTGACATCTGTTATCATTCCCGACAGTGTAACTTCGATCGGCGAGGGAGCCTTCTCGTATTGTAGTGGGTTGACCTCGATCAATATTCCTAACAGTGTGACCTCAATCGGAGCGTCGGCATTTGACAGCAGCGGATTGACGTCGATCGATATTCCCGATAGTGTGACTGAGATCGGAGGTTATGCGTTCCGTACTTGTAACGGTTTGATTTCGGTCACGATCGGGAGCGGCGTGACTGAGATTGGAGATTATGCGTTCCAGCGTTGTTACAATCTTGAAACAGTTTTTTGGAATGCGGAAAACTGCATTAAGGCCGGAGAAAAGCCTGAATTTAATAATGGTAATTATGTCTTTGATGGATGCGGGAACTTAAAAACAGTGACCTTCGGACAAAATGTTAAAATTATACCCGTAAATGCGTTCGTAGGGTGTAGCGGGTTGACTTCGGTTACTATTCCCGACAACGTAACCGAAATCGGAAATCATGCGTTCGCCCACTGTAGCGGGTTGACTTCGGTTACTATCGGAGAAGGCGTGACCTCGATTGGATATGATGCGTTTTACTCCTGTAACAGACTTGAAACAGTTGTTTGGAATGCGATAAATTGCACAGCCGAAATTGACCCGACTTATCATGCTTCTCGGACATTCGTTCTCTGTAACAATATAAAACAGGTAGCTTTTGGCAAACATGTCGGAATCATTCCCGTTAAATTGTTTTGCGATTGTGTTCAACTAACAGAAATCGTAATTCCCGACAGCGTGACTACGATCGGAGAGAGTGCGTTCTCGGGTTGTGGTTTGACTTCGGTTACGATTGGAAGCGGGGTGACCTCGATCGGGAGCAAAGCATTCTCTCTATGCCACAAACTCACGCAAGTGCACATTTCCGATCTTGCCGCATGGTGCCTGATCGATTTTGAAGATACAGATGCTAATCCTCTGTTTTTCGGACATCGGCTTTTTATGGAGAACGAAGAATTGTTTTCATTGCAAATTCCCGACGGTGTTACTAAAATCGGAGATTGGGCATTCAATAGTTGTGAAAGCCTGATTTCAGCAGAAATTCCTAAAAGTGTGACTTCTATCGGAAATTCGGTGTTTGAGTATTGTTATAGCTTGACTTCGATTTCGGTCGATACGAGCAATCAAAATTACAGCAGTCAAGACGGAATTTTATACGATAAAGCACAAACAAGATTTATCCATATTCCCCAATCAATAAAAGGCGAAGTCACGATTCCCGCGGGCATAACCGTAATTGGATATGGTGCGTTCGAGTATAGCACGTTGACGTCGATCAACATCCCGGACAGTGTAACTGAAATCGGAACGAATGCTTTCTATGGTTGTAGCGAGTTGACTTCGGTCACAATCGGATCCGGCGTGACCTTGATTGAAAAGCAGGCGTTCTCTAATTGTAAAAATCTAAAAGAAATACATTTTGCAAATACGAGTGGGTGGAAAGTATCGCGGAATGAAGATATGTCAGATGCCAAAGATGTTTCGGGACTTGAAGACCCCGCACAAGCGGCAAAATATATGACGGATTATTATTACAATTCTTATTATTGGAAGCGGGAGGAGTGAAAACCCCTGCGCTTTCTCGCCCTCTCCGAGGCAACCTTGCTCTCGCGTAGGGTGAGCCAAAAGAACTCTAATTGTCATTTCGACCGAAGTGAGCATAGCGAACGAAGTGGAGAAATCTTTACCGCATTATAATAAGGCGAGATTTCTCGACTGCGCCTGCGGCTCCGCTCGAAATGACAGAAAAAGGTAGCAAGGAGAGGCGCGCCTTATTTCTCCTACAAAATAAAACACAAAGGTTCCGCAGGCAAGCCTGCGGAACCTTTGCGGTTGATTGGTAGTACTCAATAGCTGGTTTTGTCTTTCAAATTTTTGTACACGTTGAAAAGTTTGAGGCACTCGCCGCGGTCGGTCTCCGCCAAGAAATCTCCTAACTTGTCCCGTCCGCCGAAGATCTTGTCCATCATGTTGTCCCGAAAGCCGATGTCCTCGTTGTCCGCGACCGTACAGCCGTAAAACACCTTGTCGAGGTTCGCCCACATGCAGGCCGTCAGGCACATGTGGCAGGGTTCCCCCGTGGTGTAAAGTTCGCACCCCGTAAGGTCGAACGTCCCCAAAGTTTTGCACGCGTCACGGATGGCCTGCATCTCGCCGTGGCAGGTGGGATCGTTGAGCTTGACAACTTGGTTATGCCCCCGTCCGACGATCTTGCCGTCCTTTACGACCACACTGCCGAAAGGGCCGCCTTCCCCGTTGAGGATGCCCGACTTGGCCTCCTCGATCGCTTCGTTCATAAATTTGTTCATGATTTTCCCTCTTATCCGTCCACAAAAGAAAGCCGTCACTAAAATAAGTCAGAGATTTCTCTACGCGCTGCGCTTGGTCGAAATGACATTATTAGAGCTGCGCGGTCGAAATGACGTTTTTTGGGGACAATGTACGCTTTGCTCGCGGCGCGATTATTTGTCGAAATTGACGATCGCCGCAAAATCTGCGGTTTTCAAACTTGCGCCGCCGATGAGGCCGCCGTCGATCTCGGGCTGTGCCATGAGCCCCTTGCAGTTCTTCGCGTTCATCGAGCCGCCGTATTGGATGCGCATTCTGCCCACGTTCTTGCCCGCATACACCTTTTTCATGCGCTTGCGGATGTAGCCGATCGTCTCGTTCGCCTGTTCGTCCGTCGCCGTCCTGCCCGTTCCGATCGCCCAAATGGGCTCGTATGCGATGACGATCTTGGAGAAATCTTCAATGCCTTGGAAGTCGAGGGCGATCTGGTTGTCGAGCACTTTTTGGGTGAGCCCGCCCTCGCGTTCTTCGAGGCTCTCGCCGATGCACACGATGGGGGTAAGCCCCGCGGCAAGAGCGGCAAGGGTGCGCTTGTTCACCGTTTCATCCGTCTCGCCGAAGTAGGCGCGGCGTTCGCTGTGGCCGATGATGACGTACTGCACGCCGTACTCTTTGAGCATGTTCGCGGAGATCTCGCCCGTGTAGGCGCCCTTTTCGGCAAAGTGGACGTTCTGCGCGCCGAGGCGTATTTTGGAGCCGTGGATCGCCTTTTTGACGGCAGGGATGTCGATGGCGGGGACGCACACCACGACCTCGCATTTTGCGTCTTTTACGAGCGGTTTGAGGGCTTTTACGAGCTCTGCGCCCTCGCTCGCCGTGTTGTTCATTTTCCAGTTTCCTGCAATAATGGGTTTTCTCATTTTTGTTTCCTTATTGATGATTTTTTATGTGGTTGGGGGAGCAAGCGTCATTCTGTTCTTTTTTGAACGCGCCTTGGTCCGCGTCATGCTACCCCGCGCGCTGTTCTGTTTCTCTAAGCGGCACGAGCACGCAGTGCGAAGTAGCCGAAATGTAGGTACGCAGTCCGTGATAGAGTGTCCGCGAAGGCATCTTTGGAAGTCTCTCCCAAGCGTCATGCTGAGCCGAAACGTATTGACGCAGTCCTGTTAGCAAGTCCGCGAAGGCATCTTGGTACGTTTGGTGTGGTTTTGAACGTACTTGGACGTAGCAAGATTCCCTCGGGGACTCTCCATGTCGAACTACGTTATTGCTTTATCGGCTCGGAATGACGCGCCTGCGCGCGGGGAGACTCCACTGCGTTCCGCTCAATATGACGTGATTTGGGAATGGCGCATTGTGTTCTGAATCACTGCGCGTTGGAAAATCGCCATTTTCCATAAGCGCACCCAATTTGCCGCACTCTTACGGCTTAGTGTCCGTCAACGCGACCGCGAGAGTAACTAAGTTAAACCGTCACCACCTGTTTCCTCACGGAAAAATCTTTTGCCCAAGCAAAAGATTTTTCGTGAATTATTTACTCTTTCTCGTTCAGGCAAGCGATGCCGGGAAGGACCTTGCCCTCGAAGAGTTCGAGAGACGCGCCGCCGCCCGTCGAAATGTGCGTGATCTTGTCCGCAAACCCGAGCTGAGTGCACGCCGCCGCGGAGTCGCCCCCGCCGACGATCGTCGTTGCGCCCTCTGCGTCCGCCAAGGCCTGCGCCACCGCGATGGTGCCCGCCGCAAGCGTGGGATTTTCAAACACGCCCATGGGACCGTTCCAAATAACAGTTTTCGCCTTCTTTACTTTCTCCGCATAGAGAGCCCTCGTCTTTTCGCCGATGTCGAGCCCCATCATGTCTGCGGGGATCGCTGTCGAGGGCACCGTCTCGATCTCGATGGGTGCGTCGATGGGGTCGGGGAAGTTCTTCGTGATGACGGTGTCGACGGGAAGAAGAAGTTCCTTGCCCGAAGCCTGCGCCTTTGCAAGCATTTCCTTGCAGTAGTCGAGTTTTTCGTCGTCCACGAGCGAAGTGCCCACTTCATGGCCCTGCGCCTTGAGGAAGGTGTACGCCATGCCGCCGCCGATGATGAGGATGTCGCACTTTTCAAGCAGGTTGGAGATGACGCCCAACTTGTCTGCAACTTTCGCGCCGCCGAGGATCGCCACAAAGGGACGGACGGGGTGTTCGAGGGAGTCCGCCATCACGGTAAGTTCCTTTTCGATGAGGAAGCCGCAGACGGCAGTCTTGACAAGGCCGTATTCCACGATCGCCGCCGTGGAAGCGTGGGAGCGGTGCGCCGTGCCGAACGCGTCGTTGACATAGATGTCGCAGAAGGCGGCGAGTTTCTTGCAGAATTCGAGGTCCTTCTTCTCCTCCTCCCAATGGAAGCGGAGATTTTCAAGCAGAACGCATTCGCCCTCTTTGCAGGCGGCGACTTTTGCCTGCGCGTCGGGACCGACGACGTCGGAAGCGAAAGTCACCTTACCGCCCAAAAGTTCGTTGAGGCGTTTTGCAACAGGAGCAAGAGTGAGCTTTTTGGGCTCGTCCTTTTTCGCCTTTTCGATGATGGCCTCGGCGGTCGTCTCTCCCTTTTCCACCTTTGCCTTATCCTTTTTGTTGAGCTTCACTTCCTCCGAGAAAATGGAGTGCGGTTTGCCCATATGGGAGCAGAGGATGACTTTTGCGCCGTGCTCCATCAGATATTTGATGGTGGGGAGGGCGCCCATGATGCGGTTTTCATCGGTGATCACGCCGTCTTTCATGGGGACGTTGAAGTCGCAGCGCACGAGCACGCGCTTGCCCGCCCAGTCTTTGACGTCTTTCACGGTCATTTTGTTCATACGAAAATTTCTCCTTCAATATAATTTTTTTCCACGAATAACTATATAACTTTTCGGTAAATTTGTCAATACTTTCCCGAAAGAAAATGATTGCGATTTTTTTGCGCAAATATACGAAAACCCCCGAAAAACTGCCGTGAAACGTTTGACAAACGGCTTTTTCTCTGCTAAAATACAAAAGTACGCCGCAGGAGAGGCGCGTTTTTTTGCGCGCATTCGGACGGCGGCGGAAAAAACCGTTCTTGAAATCGCTTAAGCGGTTTGAAGATATTCCGAAAAATAAAAAAAGGAGGAAACTGCCAAGATGCCTACCATCAATCAGCTCATCAAGAAGGGCAGAGAGAGAGAAGCATTCAAGTCCAAGTGCCCCATTCTGGACCAGTGCCCGCAGAAGCGCGGCGTATGCTTGCAGGTGACCACCACCTCTCCCAAGAAGCCCAACTCCGCGCTGAGAAAGATCGCAAGAGTGCGCCTTACGAACAAGCAGGAAGGTACCGTGTACATTCCCGGCGAAGGCCACAACTTGCAGGAGCACAGCTCTGTGCTCATCCGCGGCGGGAGAGTCAAGGACCTTCCCGGCGTGCGGTATCACATCATCCGCGGCGCATTGGATACCGCGGGCGTTGCAAAGCGCAAGCAGAGCCGTAGTAAATACGGCGCAAAGAGACCCAAATAAAAAATTCACAAAATTTGTCTTGCGACAAATTTTCGTGATGGCTGAGCGCAGGTGTGCGCAAATGGAGTGCGCGGGCGCAGGGAAACCCTGCTTGCGCCGTGATTTGAATTCCTTCATTCGCCGAGCGGCGTAGGCGGAATTCACTTCTGCCGTAAAGCGTCGCACGACCGCAGCAATCACGACATTTATTTTTGCTACGACCGCCGCTTCACGTTTGGCGCGTAGCCCGTGGAGCGCCCAAACGCACTCGAGACCGAGCATAGCGAGGGCGAGACAAGCGGCGAGAAAAAGAAATGTGTGAACTACTCCTGCTATTTTTCGGAATACTTCAAAAGGGTGCCCGAAAGGTAGGCAGTATTCCCTTCACAGGGGAGAAGAGTTGCTACCCGCATAGCGGGCAAGCACAAGCAGACTTTTAAGGGCGGACGCCCTGCGGGAAACCGCAAAAAATCATTTCAAGGAGATATTATCATGCCCAGAAGAGGGAAAGTCCCCAAGAGAGAGGTGCTTCCCGATCCCGTGTACGGCTCTACCGTCGTCGCAAAGCTCATCAACCAGGTCATGCTCGACGGCGAAAAGAGCGTTGCACAGAGGATCGTGTATGACGCCTTCACCCAGATGGGGGAAAAATTGAACCAAGACCCTATGGAGATCTTCAAACAGGCGCTTGCGAACATCACGCCCGTTGTGGAAGTCAAGGCACGCCGTGTGGGCGGCGCAAACTACCAGGTCCCCATCGAGATCAGACCCGAACGCCGTCAGACCCTTGCCATCCGTTGGCTCGTGGCGGCGACGAGAAAGCGCAGCGAGCGTGAAATGAGCAAGAAGCTCGCCGCCGAACTCATGGACGCCTACAACAACACGGGCGCATCCGTGAAGAAGAAAGAAGATACGCACAGAATGGCAGAGGCCAACAAGGCGTTTGCGCATTTCAGATTCTGAGAGGAGAACAAGTAACTTATGCCAAGAGAATACGATTTAGCACATACCAGAAATTTCGGGATCATGGCGCACATCGACGCCGGCAAGACGACGACCACCGAGCGCATTTTGTTCTACACGGGCAAGACGCACAAGCTGGGCGAAGTCCACGAGGGCGCCGCTACCATGGACTGGATGGTGCAGGAGCAGGAGCGCGGAATTACGATCACTTCCGCGGCGACGACCTGCATCTGGAAAGGGCATCGTTTCAACATCATCGATACGCCCGGGCATGTCGACTTCACCGTAGAAGTGGAGCGCTCCCTGCGCGTTCTCGACGGCGCCGTCGCCACCTTCTGCGCGAAGGGCGGCGTGGAGCCCCAGTCCGAGACCGTGTGGCGTCAGGCGGACAAGTATAAGGTCCCGCGTATCGCGTATGTCAACAAGATGGATATCAACGGCGCGGACTTCTACCATGTGGAAGAGATGATCCGCCAGCGGCTCGGCGCGAATCCCGTTCCGATCGAGCTTCCCATCGGGAAGGAAGCCTCTTTCCGCGGCATCATCGACCTCATCAAGATGGAGGCGGAGATCTACTATGACGATCTCGGCAAAGATTTCCGCAAAGAGCCCATTCCCGCAGACATGATGGAACTTGCGCAAAAATACCGCGCAAAGCTCGTGGAAGAGGCGGCGTCCGCGACCGAAGAACTCATGGACAAGTACCTTGAAACGGACGAGCTCTCCGAAGAGGAGATCATCGCGGGATTGCGCGACCGCTGTCTCAAAGTGGACGCCATTCCCATGCTCTGCGGCTCTTCCTACCGCAACAAGGGCGTGCAGTTCCTGCTCGACGCCGTCATCAACTTCCTGCCGAGCCCTCTCGACGTGGACCACGTGAAGGGCGTCAATCCCGATACGGAGGAGGAAGAGGAGCGCAAGACTTCGGACGAGGAGCCTTTCTCGGGCCTCGCGTTCAAGATCGCTACCGACCCTTACGTCGGTTCCCTCGCCTATTTCCGTTGCTATTCGGGCGTGCTCGAAGCGGGCTCCTATGTCTACAACTCCACCAAGGGGAAGAAGGAGCGCGTCGGCCGTCTCGTGCAGATGCACGCAAACGAACGGCGTGACATCGACAAGATCTATTCGGGCGACATCTGCGCCATCGTGGGGCTCAAAAACACCACGACGGGCGATACCCTCTGCGACGAGAAGAATCCCATCGTGCTTGAAAAGATGGAATTCCCCGAGCCCGTCATCCAACTCTCCTTGGAGCCCAAGACGAAAGCGGGCCAGGAAAAGATGACCATGGCTCTTGTCAAACTCGCCGAGGAGGACCCCACCTTCCGCACCTACACCGATCAGGAGACGGGGCAGACGATCATCGCCGGCATGGGCGAGTTGCACCTCGACATCATCGTGGACAGACTTCTGCGCGAATTCCACGTGGAAGCCAACGTCGGCGCGCCGCAGGTCGCTTACCGCGAGACCTTCAAAAAGGCAGTCGAAGCGGAGGGCATGTACAAGCGTCAGTCGGGCGGCAAGGGGCAGTACGGTCACTGCAAGATCAGGCTCATTCCCCAGGAGCGCGGTGCAGGCTACAGCTTCGAGGACCAGACGGTGGGCGGTTCCATTCCCAAGGAATTCATCCCCGCCATCGACAAGGGCATCCAGGAGGCCGCGAAGAACGGCTACCTTGCGGGTTATGAGATCATGGACTTCAAAGTGGAAGTTTATGACGGAAGCTATCACGAGGTCGACTCCTCCGAAATGGCATTCAAGATCGCAGGCAGTATGGCTTTGAAGAACGGCCTCGAAAAGGCGCAGCCCGTTCTCCTCGAGCCCATCATGAAGGTGGAGATCGTCACCCCCGAAGATTACTTCGGCGACCTCATGGGCAACATCTCGGGCCGCCGCGGCAACATCCTCGGCACCGACGATCGGGGCGGCGCGAAAATCATCGACGCAGAAGTTCCGCTTTCCGAAATGTTCGGCTATGCGACCGATCTTCGTTCGCGCACGCAGGGCAGAGGGCAGTTCACCATGCAGTTCGACCATTACGCCGAGGTTCCCAAGAGCCTCTCCGAGAAGATCATCTCGTTCAGGGCGAAGAGAGATTGAGCAGTTTTCTCAAAATCGGAAAAATTTGCATAAAAACATTTGCAAATTTTCAAAGATTGGGGTATAATAGCCTCGATAAGCAAAAATCAGCTTTTTATCGCATGATAGATAGCTGCGCTTCCTTCGGGAAGTAGTTATCAAAAATTATAAAAAATAATCGGAGGATCACTCAAAATGGCAAAGGCAAAATTCGACAGAAGCAAGCCGCATGTTAACATTGGTACCATTGGCCACGTTGACCACGGCAAGACCACTTTGACCGCAGCTATCACCATGGTTATGGCTTGCAAAGGTCAGGCGCAGAAGATGCGTTACGATGAGATCGACAAGGCGCCCGAAGAAAAGGCGCGCGGTATCACGATCAACACCGCACACGTGGAATATCAGACGGATTCCCGTCACTATGCACACGTGGACTGCCCCGGGCACGCAGACTATGTCAAGAACATGATCACGGGCGCGGCGCAGATGGACGGCGCTATCCTCGTCGTCGCGGCGACCGACGGTCCCATGCCCCAGACCCGTGAGCACATCCTGCTCGCCCGTCAGGTAGGCGTGCCCTATATCATCGTATTCCTCAACAAGGTCGACCAGATGGACGACCCCGAACTTTTGGACCTCGTCGAGATGGAGATCCGCGAACTTCTTTCGTCCTATGATTTCCCCGGCGACGACATCCCGATCATCAAGGGTTCCGCTTTGAAGGCGCTCGAAAAAGCGACCAGCGGCGCTTCCGATGCCGAGATCTTGGCGGCTCCCGAATGCCAGTGCATTCTCGAGCTCATGGACGCAGTCGACAGCTATATCCCCACGCCCGCTCGTGACGACCAGAAGCCTTTCCTTCTTCCCGTCGAGGACGTGTTCACCATCTCCGGCCGCGGCACCGTTGCTACCGGCCGTGTGGAGAGAGGCGTTGCGCATGTCGGCGATCCCGCAGAGATCGTAGGCCTTATCGAGAAGCCCCGCACCACCGTCATCACCGGTCTTGAGATGTTCCACAAACAGCTCGACGAAGCGATGGCAGGCGATAACGTCGGCGCACTTCTCCGCGGCATCAACCGTACCGATATCGAAAAGGGACAAGTTATCGCAAAGCCCGGTACCGTTCCCACCGCTATGAAGTTTGAGGCGCAGGTGTACGTCCTTACCAAGGAAGAGGGCGGCCGCCACACTCCTTTCTTCAACCACTATCGTCCTCAGTTCTTCATCAGAACGACCGACGTTACGGGCGCTATCGAACTCCCTGCAGGGGTCGAGATGGTCGTGCCCGGTGACCACGTCACTTTGACCGTCGAGCTCATCAAGCCCGTTGCGATCGAAGAAGGCCTCCGTTTCGCTATCCGTGAGGGCGGCAGAACGGTCGGTTCGGGCGCAGTCTCCAAGATCCTTAAGTAAGGACAGCAAAACAACGTTCAAAGAGCACGGCTCGTCCGTGCTTTTTGGCGTTAAAGCGAAAAAATAAAATGTGCGGCGCACATATCGAAAAAGCAGGGGAGATCCTGCTTTTTTTGCGCATACTGGGGGTATGAGTTGGCTGAAAAAGGCATGGCGGTGGGGGAGGAGGGCGTTTGCCGCTCTCTCGGAGAGGAAGTATACGACGGTCGCGGGGACGCTGACCTTCTTTCTCATCATGTCCGTCGTTCCGCTTACCTTTTGGCTCGTTCTCCTCTTCGGCAATTCGGCATTTGATGTGGAGCAGATCATGGGGCTCTCTCTCTTCGGGTGGGCGCGGGAACTCCTCGTCTACCTCAAAAACAACGCGGTGGGCGCAACGGCGGGGGTGAGCGTCCTCTTTCTCGCCACCACCCTCTGGTCTGGCACGAGCTTTTTCTATCATCTTAGAAGGAGCGGGGAAATTTTGTACGATTACCGCCGCAAAAAGCACGGCTGGAAGGTGCGCGTGTCCGCCGTTTTGCTTACCTTCTGCGTACTCGCCTTCTTTGCGGTGGCGGGGTCTCTTCTTTTCGGCGTGAACTACTTTGCCCGCCTTCTGCCCGTTTGGCTCTTCTATTGCATCGTCTATTCCCTCGTCCTGCTCCTCGGCTTCTTGGGCGCGTGGATGCTCAACGCCTACATCTGCCCGTACCGCTTAAAGCCGAAGGACACCGCGCTCGGCAGTTTTCTTACCGCGCTTGCGTGGCTTGCGGCCTCGGGCGCGTTTACGCTCTATCTCAACTTTACGAACCAAGAGCGGCTGTACGGCGCGCTCTCCCTCGTTATCATCTTCTTTTTATGGCTCTATTGGATGATGATCTGCTTCACGGCGGGCGTCGTATTCAACCGTTATCGCACAAATTTACGTAATTTGGAGCATAAAACGCTTTAATTAGATATTTATCAAAATAAAAATCGCCTGTAATTAGATAATCATCTAAATAAAAAATGCAAAAAAATTCCCGCCTGTTTCGGAAAAGCGGGAAAAAGATATTGCCTTTTGCGCGATTTTGTTGTACAATAGGGATGGTAATATTTGGAAAACGAACTTCTCCGAAGCGGCGCGCCCGAATTTGGGGCAGACTTCGGAGAGAAAGGAGAAGTATTTGGACAAGAAAAAAACAAGACAGGAGGGGAAGAGCGCCATCGAGCTTGCGATTTTGAACGGGCTCGAGGCATACAACCGCGAAAAGGCGAAAAAAGACCCTCCCGCGCCCGCCGCACCTGCGCGCACGGGCGAGACTCGCACCAAAGAGGCGATGGAGGAGGCAGGCTTAAAGCCCCGCCGCAGATCCCGCGCCAAGGGCAAGGGGACGCCCGTGCAGATCCCCGAAAAGGGCGGCAAGCAGGCGTCCGCCGAAAAAAAGCAAACCGAGGGCCGCACGCAGACAAAGCAGACGGCCGCGCCTGCAAAATCACCCGCAAAATCACCCGCAAAATCACCCGCAAAATCACCCGCAAAATCACCCGCACAGCCGCCCGTAAAGGCCGCCCCCAAAAAACGTAAAAAACAGCCCGTCAAGGTGCTCTTTTTCGGCGGCGTGGGGGAGATCGGCAAGAACATGACGGCGATCGAGTACGGAAGCGACATCATCGTCATCGACGCCGGCATCATTTTCCCGACGGAGGAAATGCCCGGCATCGACCTCGTGTTCCCCGACATCACCTACCTCGTGCAGAACAAGCACAAGATCCGCGGCGTCTTTTTGACGCACGGCCATGAGGACCACATCGGCGGCGTGCCCTATCTCATGAAGGAGATCTCGGCTCCCGTTTACGGCACAAAACTTACGCTTGCGCTCGTGGACGGCAAACTCCGCGAACACCGCTTAAACAACGTGAAGATGCTTACCGTCTCCCCCGGAGAAAAGGTGAAGGCGGGCGTTTTCACGGTGAATTTCGTCAACGTCAACCACTCCATCGCGGGCGCGCTCGCTTTGGCGGTGGAAACGCCGTATGGGGTCATCTTCCACAGCGGGGACTTCAAGATCGATCTGACCCCCGTTGCGGGCAAGCCCATCGACCTTTCGGAGATCGCCGAATACGGCAAGAGGGGGGTGCTTCTCTACCTCGGCGAGTCCACCAACATCGAGCGTCCGGGCTACACCATGAGCGAGACGGTCGTGGGCACCACCCTCGAACATCTCTTTTCGGAGAACGCGGACAGGCGGCTCATCATCGCCACCTTCGCCTCCAACGTGCACCGTCTCCAGCAGATCATCGACATCGCAGTCAAATACCGCAGAAAGGTCGCTCTCTCGGGGCGGAGCATGTTGAACGTGGTGGAAGCGGCTCTAAAGATCGGCGAACTTACCATTCCCGAAGGGGTGCTCGTGGATGTGGAGAAGGCGAAAAACTTTTACGACCGCGAACTCGTCATCGTCTCCACGGGGTCGCAGGGGGAGCCGATGAGCGCGCTTACCCGCATGGCGTCGGGGGAATTCAACAAGATCACGATCGGCAAAAACGACACCATCATCATCTCGGCAAGCCCCATCCCGGGCAACGAGCGCATGATCTACCGCGTCATCAACAACCTGTTCAAGTTGGGCGCGAACGTCGTCTATGAGAGCCTCGAAAAGATCCACGTCTCGGGGCACGCCTGCCAGGAGGAGCACAAGATCATGCACTCTCTGCTCCGTCCCAAGTTTTTCGTCCCCGTGCACGGGGAATACCGCCACTTAAAGCGGCACGCCCTGCTTGCCGAGGAGACGGGAATGCGCCCCGAGTGCATCCTCATCCCCGACATCGGCTCCTGCATCGAAGTGACGGAGGACAGCCTTACGCTCGGGGAGAGTTTCCCCGCAGGCTCCCGCCTCATCGACGGGGAGGGGTACGAAGATTCCAAGGGCGAAGTTTTGAAGGACCGCATCCGCATGTCGAGCGAGGGGGTATTCATCGTCACGCTGGCCGTTTCGGGGGGCTCTGTGCTCTCCGACGTCAACATCGAGAGCCGCGGATTCGTCTTTTCGGACGAGCGCGACTATATGCGCGATTTGAAAGAAGTCGCCGAAAAGACGGTCGAGAGCACGGGCGTCAAGAACCGCGAGGAGCTCTGCGCCGCCTTAAAACGTGCGATGAAGAATTATCTCTTCAAAAAGACAAAACAGTCTCCCATGATCATTCCCATTCTCGTGGAAGTGTAAGGACCGCGGCAACAACGTCAAAGGACGTCAAAGGAGAAAAAATATGAAACGGAATTTATTTGTCTACATCGGCTTGCCGATTCTTTCTGCGGTCTTTCTTGCATTCGGGATCGTCGTCCTCGTCTTGGACAATGAGCCCGCCGAGATCGCCGGCGGCGTCGTTCTTCTCGCCTTTGCCGTGTTTGTGTTGCTCCTTTTCATAAAGGTCGTCATGCAGGACAACCTCAATCTGAAGTGCGGAAAACTGTGCGCCGAAAAGAGGTACGACGAAGAGCGCGCCCTCATCGAGAAAAAGATGAAGAGCCCCTTCTTCTTCCTCGTGCGCATCGTGGCGATCGTGCGGTACATCCGCGCAAGCATGGCGCTCGACGACCTTCCCGCCGCCAAGCGGTATATCGACCTGCTCCGCCACAACGGCGGCAAGGGGTGGAAGTACATGACGGCGTACTTTTACATCCTCATCAAACTCGACGAGGGGGACATTTTGACCGCCCGCACCGAGTATGAGGAATTCCGCACCCAATGCGCCCACGCCGAACTCTACAAGGGGCAGATCGAGGTATTGACGGCGATCTTCCACCGCGTATTCGGAACCAACAACAACGAGCCCCTCCCGCAGGAGGCGGTGAATTCTCCCTTCCCCGTCATCGGACGCATTTTGGGGAAGGTGTACGAGACGCGCGCCGCCGCAAGCGAGGCCGAATGGAACTGAGACCCGACCTCATCGCTCTCCGCGAAGAGGCGAAAAAGGGGCGCGACCCCACTTGCGCCGACGAGACGCTAAGATACATTTTAACGCTTGCAGAAGGGCTTTCAAATGGGCGCATTCTCGAGATCGGGGCGGCGGAGGGGCTGACGGCCTGCGCCATGCTCTCCGTCTCAAACGCGCAGTACACGGGCATCGAACTCGATCCCGTCCGCGCTTCGAAAGCCCGCGAAAATTTGATACGGTTTGGCTTTTCGGACCGCGCGACCCTTCACGAGGGGGATGCGGGCGAGATCCTGCCCCTGCTCGGCGGGGAGTATGACCTCATCTTTTCGGACGGGCCAAAGGTACAGTATCTGCGCTATTTGCCCGACTGCAAGCGGCTCTTAAAGAGGGGAGGGACGCTCCTTTCGGACGACGTGCTCCTCTTCGGCTGGGTGCGCGGCGAACCGCCCAAAAAACGGAGGATGCTCGTCGAACACATCCGCGAATATCTGAAGGCATTGGAATCAGACCCCGACCTTTCCACCGAAATCTTGGAACTCGGAGAGGGGCTGGCGGTGAGCAGAAAGATATAATAAACGATAAAAACGCCCCCGCCCGCTTCCGCGGGCGGGGGCGAAAAAAAATGGGAACAAAATGTGCGAATTACTTGCCCCCGCGGGGAACATGCAAAAACTCAAGATCGCCCTCTATTACGGGGCAGACGCCGTCTATCTCGGCGGCAAGGCCTTCTCTCTGCGCTCTTTTTCGGATAATTTCACCGACGAAGAGTTAAAAGAGGCCCTTGATTACGCCCACAACTTAAAGAAAAAGGTGTACGTCTGCGCCAACATCTTTGCAAAGAACGGCGATTTTGCCGCCCTCGAAAAGCACTTCCGCTTTCTTGAAGAGTGCGGCGCGGACGGCGTGCTCGTCTCCGATCTCGGCGCGTTGCGTCTTTGCAAACGGGTCGCCCCCGACCTTCCCGTGCACATCTCCACACAGGCGAACACCCTCAACCGCGAGGCGGCGGCGATGTACCGCGACCTCGGGGCCGTCCGCGTGGTGCTTGCCCGCGAACTCTCCCTCGAAGAGATCGCCGAGATCCACGCCTATGTGCCTCAGCTCGAACTCGAGGCGTTCGTCCACGGCGCAATGTGCATTTCTTACAGCGGAAGATGTCTGCTCTCGGACTATCTCGACGGCAGAAAGAGCAACCGCGGCGAGTGCGTGCAGGCGTGCCGCTGGCGGTACCGCGTGCAGAGCGCGGAGAGCGGCTCCAAGGAATGGTACGACCTCGAGGAGGACGGGCGGGGGACCTACATTCTCAACAGCCGCGACCTCAACTTGAGCCGCTATCTCCCCGAACTCGAAAAGGCGGGGGTGTGCTCCTTCAAAATCGAGGGCAGAATGAAGAGCGAATACTATCTCGCCACCGTCGTGGGCGCCTACCGCCGCATCATGGACGGGGGATATACCGAGGCTCTGGGCGCCGAACTCGACTGTTGCGCCCGCCGTCCCTACACGACCGCCTATCTCTTGGGGGAAAACCGCGGGACGGAGGACTATTCCAACCGGCCCGTCGAGGGCAAATGCGTTTACATCGCCAACGTGTTGGGCGCGGAAAAGGGGCGGGTGGTCGTCGAAATGCGCAACCGCTTCCGCGAGGGGGAGACCCTCGAAGTGCTCTCCCCGCACGGTGAACTCGGGCAGGAGGTCGCCATTAAGGACTTAAAAGAGGGGGACGCGCCCTGCCCGGACGCCAAATTGGTGCAGGGAGTGTATTCCTTCGCCTGTTCCCTTCCCCTCAGGGCGGGCGACATGTTGCGGAGAAGGGTGAAATGAAAGAGGATAAGTTTTCGGAAGCCGCGCGGCGTGATAAACGCCGCGCGGCTCTGCATAAAATGGACTATGGAGACTTATCGAAAGAACAGATCCCGCAGGAGCGCGGCGACCTTTTTTGCCGCCCTTGCGGTGTTTTTATTGACGGTTGGGCTGTTTGTGGGCGTGTTTTTCTGGTACGGGGAAGAGGAGGCGCGCGTCTCGTTCGAGCGGGAATACTATTTCCTCGTGCGGGACTGCGAAGAGACGACCGCCGCGGCAGTGGCGGGGCAGGTGTACCGCGCGGGCGGGGCGGGCGTTCCCCTCGAAACGGCGGGCGAGAGCTGTGTGGTACTCGCCTGCTACTTCCGCATCACGGACGCGGAGAGGGTACAGGGGGCCATGGAGGAGAAGGGCGCCGCGGCCCGCATTCTTACTCTCGGTACCTCCGATTTCGCCTTGGAGGGGGAAAATGCGCCTCTCAAAGGGCGCGTTGAGGGCAATCTCGAAACGGCGGAGACCTGCGCGCGCATTCTTTACGACGCCGCCAACGGCTTGGAGCGCGCCTCCCTTTCGCAGGAGGAGGCACGAGCCGCGGTGCGGGGAATTGTCAAGGCGCTCAAGGGGCTCCGTGTCAACAACGGGGAGAGCCTCTTCGCCCGTTGGAACGCGGGGCTTATTTCCGCGGAGCGGCGGGGGACGGAGATCGCGGACGGCATTCTCTATGCAAAGGACCTCCGCGCGTTGCAGGCGGAGTTGTGCCTTGCCATCATCGGCGCCGATACATATTTTGCTTGACGAACGGGGAATTTTTGTTTATAATGGTGCCGAGAATAAGGAGAAGCGCCATGAATTACAGAGAGGAATCGCTCAAAAAGCACGCCGAGTGGCGGGGAAAGATCGAGATCGTGCCCCGCGTCGAAGTGGACAGCCGCGAAAAGCTCTCCCTCGCCTATACCCCGGGGGTGGCGGAGCCCTGTCTCGCCATCCAAAAGGACCCCGAAAAGAGTTTCGAACTTACCCGCCGCTGGAACACCGTCCCCGTCATCACGGACGGCACCGCCGTTTTGGGGCTCGGGGACATCGGGCCCGAGGCGGGTATGCCCGTCATGGAGGGCAAGTGCGCCCTCTTCAAGGCGTTCGGCGGCGTGGACGCGATCCCGCTTTGCATCCGCTCCAAGGATCCCGACGAGATCGTCCGCACCGTGGAACTCCTTGCAGGCTCCTTCGGCGGCATCAACCTCGAGGACATCGCCGCGCCCCGTTGCTTTGAGATCGAGCGGCGGCTCATCGAGGACCTCGACATTCCCGTCTTTCACGACGACCAGCACGGCACGGCGGTCGTCATGGCGGCGGCGCTTCTCAATGCGGCAAAACTCGTAAAGAAATCGTTCCCCGAGCTCCGTCTCGTCATCAACGGCGCGGGGGCGGCGGGCATCGCCATCGCAAAATACCTCCTCAAAATGGGGGTGAAGGACATCGTGATGTGCGACAGAAGCGGCATTTTGTGCGAGGGAGACGAGATGAACGGCGCACAGCGGGAGATCGCCGCACTTACCAACCGCGGTCACCTTCGCGGAACGCTCAAAACCGCCATGGCGGGGGCGGACGCCTTCATCGGCGTTTCGGGGCCCAACTGCGTCACAAAAGAGATGGTGCGCTCCATGAACGAGGGAGCCATCGTGTTTGCGTGCGCCAACCCCGTGCCCGAAATTTCCCGCGAGGACGCTCTGGAGGCGGGCGCGGCGGTCGTGGGGACAGGCTCTTCCGAAAAGCCCAACCAGATCAACAA
This sequence comes from uncultured Clostridia bacterium, assembly GCA_947630325.1. GTDB lineage: Bacteria > Bacillota > Clostridia > Christensenellales > Borkfalkiaceae > Gallimonas. The sequence goes on along the minus strand of CANRHB010000002.1, from coordinate 64,143 downwards.
CGTGCTCGTGTTCCCGGGGCTCTTCCGCGGCGCGCTCGACGTGCGTGCGAAGAAGATCAACTTCGAGATGATGGAGGCCGCATCCCGTGCGATCGCCTCCTGCGTGGGGGACAAGCTGAAAAAGGACTACATTCTGCCCTATGCTTACGATAAGGACGCCCACGAAAGGGTGGCTTCGGCGGTCGCGGAGGCCGCGCGCAGGACGGGCGTTGCGCGAAAATAGGAAAAACGCGGTGGAACTGCCGCTTTAAGGAGAAAATTATATGAATTTTTGGGAAGAACTTCTAAACGAAGTCGGAAACGGCAACGCGATGCTGGGGCTTTCGATCCTTGCGGTCGGGGCGCTCATCCTGCTCATCGCCCTCTTTTCTGGCACCGTGAGCATCGTGCTCGGCATCAAGTACTTCAAGTTCAACCGCCGCGAAAACAGCGCGGGGCTTACGGGCGCGGAGGCGGCGCGGAAGGTGCTGGACGCCAACGGCCTCGAACACATCAAGGTAAAGACGGTCGGCTCCCTCATGTTCGGCAACAGCTACAGCCACTATTTCAAGAAAGTGCGCCTGCGCAGGCTGACGAGGCATAAAAAGAGCGTTACTTCGCTTGCGATGGGGGTGCAGAAAGCCGCGCTCGCCATTCTCGACAAGGAGGGCGACCCCGATATGAAAAAGCGCATCCGCTTGGTTCCGCTCATCAGTTTCGGCCCGCTTGCCTTTATCCCCATCGTCCTTGTCGGCGCGCTCCTCGATTTCTTCGTGTTCCACACAGACGGCTGGGTGACGATCGCGGTCGCGGCTTTGGGGCTTTTGTTCTACCTTATGACCTTTGTGCTCTCGCTCATGACGCTGAAAACCGAAAAGAAGGCGCAGGAGAGGGCGTATCAACTCCTCCGCGAAAACGAAATGGCGACCGAGGAGGAGATCGAGGACATCAGAAAGATCTTCCGCCTGTACAATATCCAGTACGTGAACGACATGATCCTGTCCGCGCTCGAGATCCTCTACTATGTGTTGCAGATCGCCGCGGCGGCGTCCGACAGCAGCAACGGCTCGAGAAATTAAAGAAGAACGATTTGAAAAAGGGGCTTCGCGCCTCTTTTTTTTGCGAATTTTTTCAAAAGCCGTTTAGAACGAAAAAAATGCGGTATAAATAAAATGAACATCCCGCAGGGGAAAAGGAGAAAAAATCATGAAAAATTATTTACAGACAAGACCGCAGACAGACATATTCGACGCATTCGAGGACCTCTTCCGTCCCATGTTCTATGACGAAAAACTCGACAGTATGCGAACGGACATCCGCGAAACGGAGCAAAGCTATGAACTCGACATCGAGCTCCCCGGCTTTGAAAAGAGCGAGATCAAAGTCTCCCTCGAAAACGGGTATCTTACCGTGGGAGCCGAAAAAGAGGAGAAAGAGGAGCACAAGAACGCAAGGTATCTCCGCAAGGAATGCCGCGTCTCCTGCCGCCGCAGTTACTATGTGGGGGAGGATGTAGAACAGGAAAACGTCAAAGCGAAGTACGAAAACGGCGTGCTTTCCCTCACCGTTCCCAAGATGCAGCCCAAAAAGGTGGAGGCAAAGACCATCGCCATCGACTAAAACAAGATATAGAATACTATGTCAAACATAGTACTATATATTGTGTTTATGTCACGCATAGTACTCAAATTATGTCAGACATAATATATCGCTTATGTCAGACATAGTATTAAAATAACCAAAAACCGAGGCGAAGAGTCTCGGTTTTTTCTTGCCGAACGCAGGAGAATGTGTTATAATCAAGATATGAAACTTACCGATATGCATACTCATTCCACCTTTTCGGCGGACGGCAAGTCCGCGCTGAAAGACATGGTGCGCACGGCGAAAGAGATGGGGCTTTCTTATTACGGCGTCTCCGAGCACTTCGATACAGACTCGATCTCCATGCAAATTTTCACGCTGACGGACGTTCCCGCCTACTTTTCGGCGGCGCGGGCGTTGCAGGCGGAAGTTTGCACCCAAGAATTTCGCTTTCTTGTGGGAGGGGAATTCGGTTTTAGCCGTGAACGGGAGGCGCAGGAGAGGCTCCTTTCCGTCAGTGCGCGCTTCTCGCCCGACTTTGTCGTAAACAGCGTGCACATCGTGGACAATTACGACTGTTACTTTCCCGACTATTTCGCGGGCAAAACAAAAGAGGCGGCGTATGGCGCCTACCTCGAAATGGTGCGCGACAGTCTCGACGCGCCCTATCCGTATGACATTGTGGGGCACATCGGTTACGTCTCCCGCAATTCGCCCTATCCCGTCCGCAAGATCCGCTATGAAGATTTTCCCGATCTGTACGACGACATTCTCAAAACGATCGTGAAGAAGGGGAAGATCCTGGAGGTGAACAGTTCTGCGCGGGGAGCGGAGAGCGAATTTCTGCCCGATACCGACGTTCTCTCCCGGTACTATGCGCTGGGCGGCAGGCTGATCTCCTTCGGCTCGGACGCCCATGCGGTGAACCGCATCTGCGAAAAGAGGGCGGAAATCGTCGCCGCGCTCAAAAAAATCGGGTTTACGGCGATCGCCGTACCCGTGTGCGGTGAAACGGTTCTCTGCGATTTTTGATCAAATGAGCGTCTCGTACTCCGCGTATAGCGCGTCCGATTCGGCGTGCACTGCGTCGAGTTTTTCCGTGATCTCCCGCACCTTCTTGTAGTCGGCGGCATTCTCGGCAAGCGCCGCGTTGAGGGCCGATTCCTCCGTTTCAAGCGCTTCGAGGCGGCTCTCGATCTCCTTGATGCGCAATTTTGTCTTTGTCTCTTTGGCGCGCTCCTCCCGGCTTCGGTAGGAGCCGCTTTTTTCATCCTTCTTTTCGGGAACTTTTTCTGTTTTTTCGGGCGGTTTTTCGCTCTTTTTCTGTTCGAGGAAGGAAGTATAGCTTCCCGCAAACACGTGGAGGGCTCCGTTTTCGATGAGCACGATCTTGTCTGCGATCTCTTCGATGAACCGCCTGTCGTGCGAAACGAAGAGGAGGGTGCCGTCAAAGGCCTTCAACGCCTCTTCAAGCGATTCGCGCGCGGGCAGGTCGAGGTGGTTGGTGGGCTCGTCCAAAAAGAGGGTGTTGCCCCGCCTTCCCTCGAGCACGGCAAGAGACAGTTTGGCTTTTAGTCCCCCCGAGAGTTCCTTCACCTTCTTTTCCATGTCCTCGGCAAAGAGCCCCGCCTGCGCCAGCATTCCCCGCGCCTCCGTCTGCGAGAGACGGGAAAACTTCCCCCAAAAAGCGTCGAGCACCCGCTCCTCGGGGTCGAGGTCGGCGTTCTCCTGGTCGTAATAGCCGATCTTCACGAACTTCGCGTGTTGAACAAAGGCGCTCTCCTTTTTCAAGAATTTGAGCAAAGTGGACTTCCCCGTGCCGTTGTCCCCCACGAGGGCGCATTTTTCGCCCCGCATGAGGGTGAAGGAGGCGTCTTTTAGCAGTAATTTTTCCTCGGCATAGAGGTCGAAGCGGGGGGCGAACACCACCGTTTCATACGGTTTTTCATCGTAAACAAAGCGGAAGCGCGGGGGAGCGGGGGGAGGGGTGGGTTTTTCGAGCGTTTCCATGCGCTCCAACTTGTTCACGCGGGAGAGCGCGCTCTTTGCGGTCGTCGCGCGGACGAGATTTCTGTCCACATACCCTTGTAGCTTTGCGATCTCCTCCTGCTGTTTTTCGTAAGCGCGCAACTCCTCCTTGTACCGCTCTTCCTTCAATATCTTGTATTTAGAGTAGTTTCCCTTGTAGGAAGTCACCTTTTTCCCCTCGAGTTCGAGGGTGCGAGAGGTAAGGCGGTCGAGAAAATAGCGATCGTGCGAGACGACGAGAAGGGCGCCCTTCAAGGTAAGGAGATAGTCCTCGAGCCAGAAGAGGGTCTTTACGTCGAGGTGGTTGGTCGGCTCGTCGAGGACGAGAAGTTCGGGATCCTCCAAGAGGAGGCGGCAGAGTTGCAGTCTCGTCTTTTCCCCGCCCGACATCGTGGAGATAATTTGGTTTTGCATTCCCTCGAACCCCATGCCGCCGAGCACGGTGCGGATGCGCACGTCCGTGTGATAGCTGTCCCTTGCCGCGATGCGTTTTGTCAGGCTCTCGAGCCGCGCGGAGAGGGCGGGACGTTCGCTCTCGGGGGCGATGGAAAAGGCCTTTTGCGTCTCTTCGAGGCGGGAGAGGAGTTGTTCGTCCTCGGCAAAGACTTCCTTCATCGCCCGATACACGGTGGAGTCCGATTCGAACCCGCCGCTCTGGGCGAGGTAGCCGATGCGGAGCCCGTTTTTCACGTTCACCTTTCCGCTGTCGGGGGTAAGTTCGCCCAAAATCAGCTTCAAAAGGGTGGTCTTTCCCTCGCCGTTTCCGCCCAAAAGTCCCACGCGCTCCTTTTCGTGCAGGGAAAAGGAGACGTTCTCCACCGTGGGAACGCCGAGATAGCCGAAAGTCACATTTTCAAGGGAGAGGAGCATAGTTTTTCCTTGCCTTTGGGAAACTGAGAGTATGAAAAAAAAGTGCAGACAGCTTATTGCGGTGCGCGCGCTCGAGGAGCGGCTCAAGGGGGCCTCGCCCGACGAGTGCGGCAAACTCACCAAGGAACTTGTAAAACTCAAGGACGATTGGCTCAACGGCTGACCTCTCTATTGTAGCCCATGTGCGGGGAAAAGTCAACCGAAAAACATGCGGGGACATGCAGACAGCAGGCGGACCGAAACCGCAAAATCTTGCGCGGCGGCGCGGGAATTTCTTTCAAATGCGGCGTTTGAGTTGCGGTTTTCTCCTTTTTCTGCTATAATGGAAAAAAAGGAGAAGAATATGAACGTTTTGGTTACGGGCGGCGCGGGGTTCATCGGCTCCCACACCGTGGTGGAACTTTTGGAAAAGGGCTTTGGCGTCGTCGTCATCGACAATCTCTCCAACGCAAGCAGAGAGGCGATCGCCCGCGTGGAAAAAATCACGGGCAAGCAGGTCATTTTTTACGAGAACGACGTGCGCGACCGCGCGGCGCTCGAGCTCATCTTCACCGCGCACGACATCGATTGGGTCATCCATTTTGCGGGGCTCAAGGCGGTGGGGGAGAGCGTCAAAAAGCCCATCGAGTATTACGACAACAACCTCGTCTCCACGCTGACACTCGTCGAGACGATGCAAAAATTCGGCGTGAAAAAGCTGGTGTTCTCCTCTTCGGCGACGGTGTACGGCGACCCCGCCGAGCTGCCCTTAAAGGAGACGACCCCGCTTCACCCCACCACCAACCCTTACGGCGCGACGAAGGTGATGCAGGAGAACATTCTGCGCGATCTTTATACGGCGGACAGCAGTTGGACGGTCGTCCTTCTCCGCTACTTTAACCCCGTGGGAGCGCATAAAAGCGGGCTCATCGGCGAGGACCCCAAGGGGATCCCCAACAACCTCATGCCCTATGTGGCGCAGGTGGCGAGCGGGAAACTTGCCGAGATCGGGGTGTTCGGCAACGACTATCCCACCCCCGACGGCACGGGCGTGAGGGACTATATCCACGTTGTCGATCTTGCGCGCGGGCATGTCGCCGCCATCGAAAAACTGCAAGAGGCGGGCGTTTACACCTACAACCTCGGCACGGGCGTGGGGTATAGCGTGCTCGACATGATCAAGGCGTTCTCGGCGGCTTGCGGAAAAGAACTTCCCTACAAGATCAAGCCGCGGCGTGCGGGCGACATTGCGGCGTGCTATGCCTCGGCGGAAAAGGCGGAAAGGGAGCTCGGCTGGCGGGCGGAGTACGACCTCAAAACGATGTGCCGCGACCAGTGGAATTGGCAGAAAAACAATCCGAACGGCTATGAAAATAACGGCTGAAATCTCTTAAAAAGTCGCGGCGGCGGGCAATTCTTGCCCGCCGCCGCGATCGTATATTATCGTTCAAAAGTCCCATTTTGGAATAAATTTCTCCTCCGCGCTCTCCTTTTCCTGCGCGAAGAGGGGAGAGAACCCGAGCGCGAGGGCATGATCGACTACGCGTCGGTATTCACGGGCGGTGATCTTGCGGTTGAGTTCGGGAAAGCCTGCAATTTCGCCCATCGGCGTATATTGCCGCATGAGGGAGAGGGGCGCGTTCGGCGGCAAAATTTCTTTCAAAGTATCGAGTACGCGCAGAGAATCGGAGGAGCACATCGGCAACACGAGGTGCCGCGCCAAAATTCCCGAGAGCAGCTTCCCGTCCCCGCTCCAAATAATCGGCTTTTTCGCCATAAAGGAGAGGGCGGCGCGGGCGATCTCGGGGTAGTCGCGTTTCCCCGTGTACCGCTCCGCAAGGTCGGGCGAGAAAAATTTGAAGTCGGGCAGATACACATCGATGTAGGGGTCGATCTCCTCGAGCGCGGAGGGGAGGCAGTACCCGCTCGAATTGTACACAATGGGGACATGCGGCCTGTAAAGCGCGAGCGCCTCGGCAAGGAGCGGGGAGAGGTGATCCGGCGTCACAAGGTCGATGTTTTCCGCGCCTATCTCCTCCAATTCTTGAAAAATTTCGGCGAGTTCTTTTGGGGAAACGCTTTTGCCGCGCGCCGCTCTGCTTACCTCATAATTTTGGCAGAACACGCACCGCAGATTGCACCCGCCGAAGAACACCGTGCCGCTCTTGCCGCTCGGCGAGAGGCAGGGCTCCTCAAAGGGGTGCAGATAGTATTTGGCAACGGTGAGCCCCAAAACGCCGCACCGCCCCGCGCGCAACTCTCTGTCCGCCCCGCAGCTTACGGGGCAAAGATGACATTCCATACGGAAATTTTAACAGATTTTTAGGGAAAAGTCAATGTAAAGTTGCGTTATAAAGTTGCGGCGGCGGGCAATAAATCACCCGCCGCCGCAGAGAGTTTAGTTCCTCAAATCGGGAACGGCATTCACGATATTTGAGACCGATTCTTTGAGTTGCGGAGGAAGTTTCCGATAATTTTTTATGAGGGTGCGTTCGCTTGGGGAGAGGGACATCGGCGTTTCGTCATCTGCAAAGAATTGCGAAAGGCTAACCCCCAACGTGTTGCATAAAAGTTCGAGATTTTTTATAGAGGGCACCGTCCCGCGGGAGAAAGTGTTTGCAAGTGTAGATTGGTTGATGCCCGAAAGCTCGGCAAGACGATACACGCTCATGTTCCTTTCCAACCGCAGTTCGTTCAACTTTTTTATAATATCCATACTGCTATCATTCCTCCTTTGAAAATATTTTACTACAATATTCAACTACAAATTTCTAAATTTGAGTTGACATTATAGTTTAATCAAACTATAATAGAAAGCGTAAAATTGTAACAAACGGAGGAAATCATGAAGCGTAAATTTTTGGTAGTGTTTTTGGCGATCGTGGCAACTTTCTGCATGGCGTTCGGCTTTGCGGCGTGCGGCGAAAAGAGCGACGAAACAGGCAACAACTCGTCCATCACCGACCCGAGCGACGGCGAACAAGGTGGCACACAGAAACCCGATGAGGGCGAACAAGGCGGCACGCAAAAGCCCGATGAGGTTGACCAGGGTGGCACCCAAAAGCCCGATGAGGGTGACCAAGGCGGCACGCAGAAACCCAATGAGAGCGAGCAAGGCGGCACCCAAAAGCCCGATGATGGCGAACAGGGCGGCACGGACGAACATGTTCACACGATGACGAAATTTGAGCAACAGGACCCCACTTGCACCGCCGAGGGCAAGAAGGCCTATTGGCATTGTTCGGGTTGCAATAAAAACTATCTTGACCAAGACGGCACCGAGGAAGTGAAAGAACTTACCATTCCAAAACTTAGCCATAATATGACTGAGCACGCACAACAGAATGCGACTTGTACCGCTGTTGGTAAGGTAGCCTATTGGCACTGTAATAGTTGCGGCAGAGATTATCTCGACCTAAACGGCACTCAAGAGGCGGGAGATTTAACGATTGCCGCGGTAGGACACGCACTTCAAAAGATAGATAAAACCGAGCCCACATGCACGACATCGGGCAATATGGAATATTATCATTGCGAAAAATGCAACAAGGATTTTGCGGAGAACAACAACTTTACTGAAAACGCACTCGAAAGCACGATATTGCAGGCAACAGGTCACTCTTTACAAAAACATGAGAAAAAAGAAGCAACTTGTCTTGAAAACGGCAATATTGAATATTTCCATTGCGAAAAATGCAACAAGGATTTTGCGGAAAATAACAACTTTACCGAAAACGCACTCGAAAGCACGATATTGCAGGCAACAGGGCATTTTTTGCAATGGCAAGATCGTCAAGAGCCAACTTGTACTGCCGCAGGTTTCGAAGCGCATTATCATTGTTCACAATGCAACAAAAATTTTGTGCAGGGAGATATTTTTGCGGAAGATGTATTAGAAAGCGTTACCCTTCCGGCAACGCATTTTCGCTTTATGGCGAGCTCCGATGATGAGTATACAGTTGCGGGGTTGATTGATACTTGCAACCATGCAGAGGTGGAAATTCCGGGAGAATATGCGGGGCGCAAGGTGATCGGAATCGAAAAGTGGGCATTTTGGGACTGCGGCAGATTGACTTCCATCAAGATCCCCGACAGCGTGACTTCGATTGGAGAGAATGCATTTGAAGATTGCAGCGGGCTGACTTCGATTGATATTCCCGACAGCGTGACGGAGATTGGAAAGAATGCGTTCCTGTCTTGTGGCGGATTGACTTCGGTTACGATCGGTAGCGGCGTGACCGCGATTGGAGAAAGTGCGTTCTACCGTTGTGATGTATTGGAAAACATAACCGTTAATGAAAAAAACCAAAATTACAGCAGTTATGACAGGATTTTATATAACAAAGCACAAACGGAGATTATACACGTTCCCAAAGCGATCAAAGGCGACGTAACCATTTCAAATGGAGTGATTTCGATTGGAGATTCGGTATTCATGAATTGTTTTGAGATGACAGGCGAATTGAAAATCCCCGACAGCGTGACATCGATCGGATATTATGCGTTTTATGCTTGTAGAAGATTAACTTCGGTCATCATCGGAAACAACGTGACCAAAATCGAAGAATGTGCGTTCGGTGACTGTAGAGGGTTAACTTCGGTCATCATCGGAAACAACGTGACCGAAATCGGAGAGAATGCGTTTGGTGGGTGTCATATGCTCGTGGAAGTGTGGAATTATTCCGAATTAGACATTATGATAGGGGATTTCGAAAACGGACATATCGGATATAATGCGAAACAGATTTATAACACAAACGTGGAAAGTAAACAGACAAAGACAAGCGATGGGTATTATTTCTATGAAGATAACATGGACAGCTATTTGCTTGGGTATGTCGGTACGTCAACAGAGCTAATTTTGCCCGAAAAGTCTCCCAAAGGATATAATTATAAAGTTAATCGATATGCGTTCTATGATTGTAGCGAGTTGACATCAGTCACGTTTGGTGGTGTAATCTCAATTGAGGAGTATGCGTTCTGTGGTTGTAGTAAGTTGACTTCAGTCACATTTCCTGACAGCGTGACCTCGATTGGAGATTTAGCGTTCTATGATTGTAGCGGGTTGACTTCGGTCACGATCGGGAGCGGCGTGACTGAGATTGCATATGGGGCGTTCGGGCATTGTAGCAATTTGACTTCGATCGACATTTCCGACAGCGTGACCTCGATTGGGGAAAATGCTTTCCTGGACACTGCTTACTACAACAACAATAGTGCATGGACGGGTGATGTGCTTTACATCGGCAATCATTTGATTAAAGCAAAAAATACGATTTCTGGAAATTATTCCATTCGTGGTGGTACAAAAACGATAGCGGATAGTGCGTTCCGGAATTGCGACGGACTGAATTCAATCGACATTCCCGACAGCGTGACATCGATCGGAGATTGGTCATTCTATGAATGTAGCGAGTTGACTGCGGTCAGCATCGGTAATGGCGTGACATCGATCGGAATTTGTGTGTTTTCAGATTGCAACAAGATTAAGGAAGTCCATTTTGAACACCCGAGCGGGTGGAAAGTGTCTTTGTCTAAAGATATGTCAGGAGCAGAATCGATTTCGGGTCTTTATAGCACTGCAATTGCAATAAGATATTTGACAGATACTTACTGTTGGTTCTATTGGAAACGGGAGGGGTGAGCCCGCGCCTTTCTCGCCTCCACCCAACGTTTTTTTTTGGGGGGGGGGAGGAGAGGGAAGGGGCACCTTATTATAACCCCCTCTATCGGAGGGGGACTAAGGGGGTGGGCTACATTCCCAAATCACGTCATTTCGAACGTAGTCGAGAAATCTCTACCTTAGCTTTCATAAAGTGAGATTACTCCACGCGCCGCAAAGCGGCTTGGTACTTCGTCGCAGGCTCCTCGTGCCGCCCTTAGACAACATAGAACGTGCGGGCGGGGCGAAATGACAGTAGAAAGAGTGAGCGGGGCGAAATGACAAATCGCATCGCACAAAAATCTTCGTTTTCGGTTGACTTTTCGGCGTACGCTTTTTATAATATTGGGGTACAGCAGTGAGGAATTCCAATGAGAAGATTTTTTACGAGCGAAAGCGTCACCGAAGGGCACCCCGACAAGGTGTGCGATTGCATTTCGGACAGCATTTTAGACGAACTCTTAAAGCAGGACCCCACCACCCGCGCGGCGGTGGAGTGTTGCGCCGCCTACAACACCCTCTTCATCACGGGGGAAGTCACCTCCCGCGCGCACGTCGATTACGAGGCGGTCGCGCGCAAGGTCATTCAACAAATCGGTTATTATGCGGGGGATTTTGCATTCGATAAGTGCAACGTCATCGCGCTTGTGCACGCGCAGTCGCCCGACATTGCGCTCGGCGTGGACAGTTCGCTCGAGAACAAGGCGGGCGGCGACGAGTGCGACCTCATCGGCGCGGGCGACCAGGGCATGATGTTCGGCTATGCCTGCCGCGAGACGGAGGAGCTCATGCCTCTTCCCATCGTCCTCGCGCACAAACTCGCTTTCCGTTTGGCGCAACTTCGCAAAGAAAGGATCGCCGATTATCTCCGCCCCGACGGCAAAACGCAGGTCACCGTGGAATACGAGGGCAAGACCCCCGTGCGCGTGGACACGGTCGTCATTTCCGCCCAGCACAACACCCATGTGACGCACGAGCAGATCGAGCGCGACATGATAGAGCTTGTGGCGAAGGCGGTCATTCCCGCAGAGTTTTTGGATGAAAATACCAAGTATTTCATCAACCCCACGGGTCGGTTTGAGATCGGCGGCCCCGAGGGCGATTCGGGTTTGACGGGCAGAAAGATCGTCGTCGATACTTACGGCGGCAGGTGTCCGCACGGCGGCGGGGCGTTCTCGGGCAAGGACCCCACCAAGGTAGACAGGAGTGCGGCGTACATGGCGCGGTACATCTGCAAAAACATGGTGGCGGCGGGGCTTGCGGACGAAATGGAATTGCAGGTCGCCTATGCGATCGGCGTTGCGCGGCCCGTTTCGGTGTTTGTGGACACCTTCGGCACGGGGAAACTTTCGGACGACAAGATCGCGGAGGTCGTGAAGAAGGAATTCGATCTTCGTCCCGCGGCGATCATCAAAAAGCTCGGCTTGCGTGCGCCGATCTATGCGCAGACTTCCTCATACGGGCATTTCGGGCGGGACGCCTACCCGTGGGAATTTGTCGACCGCGTTTCCGACTTAAAGAAGTATTTATAATTTGGAAAAGGTTTTGCAGAAGGTTTTAGAGGAAGATTTTAGAGGAAGGTTTTAGAGAAAGATTTTGGAAGCAGAAATATAGAAGGAGATTTTGGGGCGCGCCGCTTCGCGGCGCGCCCACATTTTACCTCCTCCATTAGAGGGGGCCTCTTGCCCCCTCCGCCTTCTTGCCTCCTCCTTAGGAGGGGGACTAAAGGGGTGGTGTCCTTCATTTCAATAATTACCACCTTATTCCCCACCTTATTCCCCACCTTATCACCACCTCAGTCACTTCGTGACAGCTCCTCCTAAGGAGGAGCCTTTTTGTGCCCCCATAAAACGCACAAAAACTTGAAATATTACAAAAAATTTAGCAGAAAAAGTTCCAAAAGGCAACAATTTTTGACAAATTACAAAAATATTCTTAATAAAGCTTGTATTTCGTCGAAGAATATGATAGAATAGCGTTGCGGTTTCAGAACAATAAATCGTCTCGCGCGCGCCCAAAGCGTCAAAAGGCAAAAAAAGCCAAGGCAAAAGCGCAAAAAGGGGTCAAGCGAGTGGGGCGAGTGTTCCTCCTGTACAATAAATTTGACGGGGGGGGGGTGTAAACATCGCTTCTCCGTAATGCGTAAAGTGTAGCGTAAAAGGCTACACGGCGCGAGACGGAGGGCGATTTTTTTAATACAAACAAACCGCAAAAAGGGAGAAAAAGGAGGCAAAAAATGACAAGGAAGAGAGTATGGCGGTGGGCATTGGCGATACTTATGCCTATGTTTATTGTGGCGTTGGCGATAGGGGTGATAAATGCCGTTCCTGCCAAAGCGGCAGAGGACGGCGTTTTGCCGAATAACACAGCCGAATATACCTTTGAGAACGATACAACAGTTCCTTGGGCATATAAAGAAGATACAAATGAATGGTTTGTAGATCAATATTCGGCATGGACAGCGGCAAGCCAAGATACTACTTTTAGGTTAAAAGTAACGACTTCGGGTAATGTTGTATTCAAATGGAAAATGAATACCAATAGTTCCAATGAAAACAAACTTACGATTGTTTATCGTACTCAAAGCGGAACCAGTACAACATTACTTGCCAAACAAACTTCTCACAGTGACGATTATTTGAATTGGCACGAAGTTACACAGCCCGTTACCGCAGGCGACGAGTTGATTTTTACCGCAACAGGTCCGCAAAAATCCAGCCAAGGCGAGTACAACGGCGATTATACAGAATACAGTGGCGGTAGCGTTATACAGGGTTTGCGGGTCGTAGAAACTACGGAAAATCCTTTCAAATCCGTGGAGGTTTCCTCGGATGTCGGCGGTAGTGTCTCTATTCCCGAACTTACAGATTCTGACGGAAAATATACGTTTACTCCCGAATTAGGTAAGATGTATGTTGCGACGGCAACAGCGCAAGAGGGGTATGTCTTTAAGTATTGGGCGGATGAGACCAATACCATTCTTTCGCGCGATCAAGAATTTACGATTCCCTATTGGCGTGGAAAAAATATAAGAGCACAGTTTATAAAGAATGACGGTACCTTCGAAGTTTCATTACAGACAAACATAAAGATAGCCGACTCTGCTGAAGCGTGGAAGGATAACGGCGGTGGCGTATATCAATACTCCTCTATAGGCACAATGGGCGATTTCAAAGATGGACAAAAACTACTTATCGATTTCTATGGTGACAGCTATTTTACTCTCCATTATATTGCAAATTTTGGGACAATGAATTCCATTGTCATCACAATGGATGGGGCTACTTGGACGAAGGTTGATGGAAACGCAGCTGCGGAAGAGTATTATTTCTTTCCATATCATGTATTGGGAAACAAGGTTCATACGGCGATAGTATATATTTATACCAGCAATAAGAATGCTTCTGCCGGTAATGACACCGCTATAATTAGTAATATTTCCGTAACGCCGATAAGTGAAGTGGAATTGCATGAATTTAAGGTTGATTTCGATGAAAATCTTGCCGATGTGACTGTCAACGGGCGTAAATTAACAAATCCACAAACAATGCAATTCGCGGATGAAGAACGCATTAATCTGAGTGCCAATGGGCCACGGAAAGATGCTGTTTCAAGTGTCGTTGAAAGCGAGAGCGTTCAGTCGGATTTTGTCGAATGGCAATATAGAGATAAATCAAGGTGCGTCAATTATAATTCAACGACAGTTTATTTTTCAAAGAATGAATGGCATTTTGATGACGGCTCTACGAAAACTGCAGACGAAGGTTATATTTATGCCGCCTACAAGGAACATTTACCCTATCCCAAGGTAAATTTAACGATGACGGCAAACGGTCATTCGCAGCCTGAACAAGTTCTTACAAACGGTCAAACTATCGAGCTTCCGTTCGGGAAGTCAAGCAGTCTTGTTTTCAGCATAGAGCAATTTGAAGGTTTCAATCTCAAATATACGGTACAGAAAATCGATTCCACGGGGACGAATGATGTCTCCGTTGTAACCGATTACAAAACAGGTTTCACCTTAAATGACATTCAAGATAATACCGAGATCCAAATTACAATTACAGACTTGGATGGAAAGTTTGCCAACTCCCTTGCATATTCGTTAAAAGTTTCAATGGTGGATGAGGCGGGGGTGCAGGCAATCGTCAATCCCTCGTTCGATATCAATGTTGAAAATGATTCTGCATTGGCGTGGTATCTCGACCCCGCGAACAATGGCGAAGAGACTTATGCTTACAAGGCGGGCAATTCAAATACTACAAGTAACGGGGACAATATCTCTCAACTAAAATTCGATGTAAGCCATTATACTGCGGAAAAGGCTGGGCAGTTAAAGTTTGACTTTAAATTTGACGGCCCGCACATAGTGAATTATAAAAGTGAAAACGAGTATTATGCTCAAGCGACATATAGCATTGGTTCGCCGATATCAATACTCGGAAGCGGCTATCCTGGATGGTATAATGAAAATAGCAAAGAAACAATCAACGGTACCGTCTTTGCAAAGGGCGGCTCAGATGAGAACGGTTGGAAGCAAGCGATTCTTTTAGAGAGTGCTCAAGCTCTTGGGGAAACAGCCGAAGATTGGTATACGATGAGCGTTCCCGTGGATAAAGGTGCGCAAATTGTTTATGTTGGTTTGGTTAATTCTTATAGTTATAAATACAAAACCAACGAGATGACCATCCGCAACGTTATGTTCGTACAAGGCAACGCGCAGATGAATTGGGGAATCAAAAATTCCAGCAAGGAAGAGATAACAGATGGTTCGCTCGGCACGATCACAGCGAAAACGGGTGGAACAGATGCGGCAAAAGGCACAATAAGCATTGGTACATCAATTGAGTTTACCGCAAATCCCGAAACAGGAAAAACATTCTACGGTTGGGTGGATGAAAACAATAAACTTCTTTCTACCGAGCCCTCTTTTAGATATACCGTAAGCGCGAGCGCAACCGTATTTGCGATAATGGATACTACCGGTTCGTTTGCAGTGCGCGCGGGCGAAACATTCTACAAGCCGTCCGACATTGAATCGGCATTCACAGCGGCGGGTTCCTTGGCGAAGAAAGATGTCATTGTTGTTGATGATTTTTCCATAGAAAATTCGCTGACAATACCGAAAGGAGTTAATTTTATCCTTCCGATTGATCGTGCGGGTTCATATTATGAACTTGGGAAATATAATTCCGCCCAGCCCAGTAGCCCGGATAATACAGCTTCGCCCACGATTTCTTGGGCTTCCGGTTCTAAGTTTGCAACGCCGGTCGTTACGCTTACCGTGGGTTCCAATGTTAAGATCACGGTAAACGGCAATCTTTATGTCGGCGGCGTGTTGCACTGCCAAGATCAGTCCGCGCAGGGACATACCTCGGGCAAATATTCACAGCTTATCCTCGATGGTAGCATTGAAGTCGAAGCGGGCGGTGTCATGGATGTGTACGGCAGAGTGACGGGTGAGGGCGGCATCACCGTAAAAAGCGGCGGCGAACTCTATCAGCCCTTCCTCATTCTCGACTATGCGGGCGGCACCAACACCGAGGGGCTCTTTAATCACAATCAAACGCCCTTCAAACGCTATGCAATGATCAACATTCAATGCTCGAAGGGCTACACCATTGAGTACGGCGGCGAACTTTTGGGACACGCAAGTTTGTATTTCCTCTCAAGCGTCACCACTCTCGACACGCAGTTCATCTCCTATGTAGGCGAAGTGAGCGTGAATGGGACGCAAAAGAAAAAGAAGGGCACAACCACCCTTATCAACCTCAAAGATGGTGCAAGTGCAACGGGAATTTACACTAACGACAGTTTTGTGACGAGCGGCGGTGGCAATACCGAGAATATCGGTCATACAACGCTTACCATTAAAGGCGGCGCAACGGCTGGCTACATGGATTTCCTCGGCCTCGTGCAGACAAACGGCGTTGCATTCTCCATTCCTTATAATTATAATATTGTATTGGAAAAGGGAAACGGACAGGAGACCGATCAAAGCTTTGACCTTAACTATGATTTCAAGCTGATGCCTGGTGCAAGCCTCACCGTCGGCGAGGGCGCAACGCTCAATTTGAACGCAAAATTCTATGTGTACGACGGCCTTGTGCAAAGCAAAATGAGCGGCAAGGCATATCCCACTGCCGAGGAACTTGGAAAAGCGAACTATAAGACAAACGCAAATTTCATCGTCAACGGCACATTGAATATCAATAGCGGAGCAACTTTCCTCGGCGTTATCCAAACGACGAACACCGAGGGCACGGCGCAGGTCGTTATCGGCGACAATGTAACGCTTACGGGCAAGATCGTTGACGGCGGCTTGACCGATTACGACTGCAACTATGCGGAGTACCCGTCAAGCGCCCGTATTTGGGACAATGTACACCAAAAACTTGCGACGCTCGAGACGGGCAAGACTTATACCTCAACCTATACGGGAAAAGAAAAGTTTGGCATTGATGCGATCGAAGTGAACTACGATAGTTCTGATGGTTACCAGAGCAATACAAAAGTGAACCATCAAGAGCACACTTCAAATCAATACTACATCACAGGAAATACAAATGCCGTCGAAGGTCTAACAGGCGCATGGAAAGTGGAGCATGAAAAGCACCAATACGATTGGACCTTGACGGAAGACGACAAACAGTTTGCAAGTGGCGAAAAGTATAAGGAAATCACCCACTACTGCACCGAACTCGGTTGCAACGAGGGGGAAACGAAACTTTTGCTTTCGGAGCAAACTTTGCCCAACCTTACCTACAACGGCACAGAGTTTGACGGAGACGCTCTTCTTGCCAAGTTCAAAGAGCACTATGGGCTGAGCGAAGAGTTGGCCACGACTTACGGACTTTCGCTCTCTGTAAAAGACAACGCTCAAGTTTTGGATGCCGCCACTTATTATCTTACCGTGTCGCTTACAAAAGGCTATTTTGTTGACGGCAAGAGTTCGAAAGAGTATAATATCACCGTTACTCCTTACAATTTAAGCGGGCTCAGCGAAGATGAGCAACAGGCGATCGTTAAAAAGTATTTCACTGGTCTTGTTTATAGCGGCGAAGCGCATAAACCGTCCTTGGATATTAAGGGCAAGAACTTCAAAGGCTCCGCAACGTATGAGTACGGCGAAAATTGCACCTGTACCAATGCGGGCGAGGCGTCTGTCACGATCAGCGGCACGGAGAACTTTACGGGCGAGTTGACATTCACCTTCTCCATTGCCAAGGCGACACTCACGATCACCTTAATAAAGCAAACCGCCGTATACTCGGGTAAAGAGCCCACCGTTTCTTCGGGTGCGCAATGTTATGAGCTCAAGGGCCTTTGTGGCGAAGATAGCGTTACGGTGACGCTTGCCTTTGCGGATGGCGCGGGTGCAAACGGTTGGAACGTTGGTTCATACGATTTAACCGCCACGATCGACGATTCAAGCAATAATTACGAATTGCAGACGAATTTTGACGGCAAAGATAAGTTTGAGATCACGCAAAAAGACGTGACGGGCGGTGGAATCAAACTTTCTGCCACAACTGCTACTTATAACGGTCGGGAGCAGAAACTTTTCCAGGGCTTCACCCTCGAGGGCTTTGAAAGTTTGGTGCAGGACACGGACTATGATGTTTCTTATACGTCCGATGTAACAAATGTCGGCGAGGTCACCGTCACTGTCACGGGCCAAAACAATTTCTCTGGCACCGCAACCGCAACCTATCAAATCGAGGCGTATGACATCACGGGTAAATCGTCAAGCGCAACGGTGCAAACGCCCGAGGGTGGTTTTGTATACAAAGGGGAGGCATGGACGCCTACTATCAACTTCACGCTTGAAGGCATTACGGGCGATATTAGTTCCTAT
This sequence comes from uncultured Clostridia bacterium, assembly GCA_947630325.1. Taxonomy (GTDB): domain Bacteria; phylum Bacillota; class Clostridia; order Christensenellales; family Borkfalkiaceae; genus Gallimonas. The sequence goes on along the minus strand of CANRHB010000002.1, from coordinate 46,183 downwards.
TATGAACTCGGCTATGATAGCAACACAAACGCCGGGCAGGCAACGATCACCGTAACGGGCAAGGATAACTTCAAGGGCGAGTTCACGTTGAACTTTGAGATCAAAAAGGCGACGCTAACGATTACGCCGGATCCCAAGCATTCACCCAAGGGGCAGCAGCGGGTTGCGCTCACCGCAAGGGCGGACGGCCTCTTCCCTGTAGACAAAGAGAAGTTTGAAGCGGCAAAAGACGAGATTTACAATCTCTCCTGCACCGTGGATGCGCAGAGCGCGGAAGGCAAATACGACATTACCGTCACGATTGAAAAATCGGAGTGGGAAAACTATAATGTTGTTGCGGGGAGCGGTAAGGAGGCGTATACCGTCACTGCCGAAGTTTTCGCAAATGTCAAATTCCCCGATATCATGACGGCGGTTTATAACGGAAAAGCGCACACGGTCGAAGTCACGCTCGGCGATCCCGGCGGCGAGACAAAGGGGACTTTCGGCGAAACGATGTTCACCTATCATAAGAACAACACCGAGGGCGAAGCCGTTCACGAAATGAAAGATGCGGGGAGCTATTTGGTGACCGCGCACATCACTTTCACATCGGACAACGGCGAGAAGTATGAAACCGACATTTCCACGACGTTCACGATCACGCCGAAGGCGCTTACAGAGAGCGAAGTGACGATCGTGCTTGAAGCGGGCGACTACACCTACACGGGCGAACAGATCAAACCCACGGTAAAATCCGTCACTTGTGGGGAACTCGCGGTTTCGGAGTTTGAAACGGCTTACGAGAACAACACCAACGCGGGGAGCGAAGCCGTTGTAAAAGTTACGGGCAAGGGGAACTTCTCGGGCACCGTTTCCACGAAGTTCACCATCGCACCGAGGAGCCTTGTGGGCGCAACCGTTGCGCTTGCGGAGAATAGGGTCCTCGTGTACAACGGCGAAGCGCAAACCCCGAATGTCACGGTCACGGTTTCGGTCGGCGAAGAGACGTTGACGCTTACGGGCAACGATTTCACGCCCAAGTACAGTAACAACGTGCACGCGGGCGCGGCAGAGGTCACCGTCGAGGGCAAGGGCAACTATACGGGTTCGCCCGCGGCGATCGTGTTCACGATCACGGCGAAGCAGATCGCGGTGACGATAAATGACCAGTCTCTCGTGTATACGGGCGAGGCTCCTGTGCTTGAACAGGATAGATGGACGACATTGCAGAACGCCATCGAAGGGCAGGACGATCTTCAAATCACCCTTACCGCAGTGAACGCGGGCGAGAAGTGGAACGTCGGCACCTATAACATCCAGGGTGTTGCGGGCAATCAAGACTATCAAGTCACATTCACCGAGGGGCAACTTACGATCACAAAGAAGGCCATCAAGGTGACGGTGGAAGACATCACTGCAGTGTACGGCGCGGAGACGGCGGCATTGACCTTCTCTGTGGAGGAGGGGGCGCTCGGCACGGGCGACACCAAGGACGATTTGAAGGTGACGCTTACGCTCTCGGGAGCGGGGACCCGCCTTGGCGTCGGAAGCTACATGATCTCGGGCACGGCCGCAGAGAGCAACTACACCGTCACGTTCGCGGGGAGCTGGGGCGAAGACCATAAAAACGGCACCTATACGGTCACGGCGAAGAAGATCACAGTCACGATCGTTTCCAAGGAGAAGGTGTACGACGGCACGGAGCCCACGCTTACCCAAAATATGGGCACGGATTGGACGGTAGATAGCGGCGCGATCGAAAGCGGTGACGATCTCCACGTGGCGCTCAAAAAGGCGGAGGGCGTCAACGTCAAGGCAGGCGGCTATGCGATCACGGGCACGGCGGCGAACTCCAACTATGAAGTGGAATGGGTGAACGGGGTATTCACGATCACGCCCCGTCCCGTGACGGTGACGATAGCCGACCAGAGCGACACCTACAATTACGAGCACAAATATAACTTGGATAATTCCAAGTGGGAACTTGATGCAAATACCCCGCTTGCGGCTGGCGAAGAGTTAGACGACCTTCAAATCACGCTTACCATGGGGGCGACCGACGCGGGAAGTTACGCGCTTACGGGCGTTTCCGCAAACGGGAACTATGCCGTGACGTTCAAGGGCGCATACAGCAAGGACGGCGATCCCCAGAGCGGCAAGGCGGGCGTATACACGGTGAACAAGCGCGACATCACGGACGATGAGAATGCGATCTTCTTCATGACCGCAACGGGAGGGGACTTCACAGGAGAAGGGACGCGTACCCTGCGCGTCACGTTTACGGGGCTTGCGCTCGAACTCTCCTGCGGGGTGACATACAGAGAGGGTACTTCGAACAAGACGCTCAAAACGACGCTCTCTGCCTCCTCGCTTACGGCAACGGGAGAATATGAGATCACGGTGACGGTTGACGATTCGAACTACAGCGGCACGGCGGTATTCACGGTCATCGTAACGGATGCGGACGGATATACCGAGGCATTGCAGCAAAAGCTCAGCCGTCTTGCCGAACTTGCGGCGGGGAAGGACAAAAACGCCTTGACAGCGGACGACTTTGGAGACATCAAGGAGATCGCGGGGATCCTCGCGGGGATGACGGAGACGGAAAAGGAGTTAGCTGCCGAGCGGCTCACGCAGTACAGCGGACTTGTGGAGGCATGGAATGAACTTGCCGACGTGGGGGATGTAGCTGAGACGGCGGAGGCGATCGCGGGTTCGCTCATCGAGGCGCTCTTTGCGGCAACGGCGGCGCTCAGCGCGCTCATCGGGCTTGCCTATATCACGTTGAAAGGAGGTATCCTGTAATGAAAAAAATCTTTCTCGCACTTGTTTTGGCGGTTTCCTGCCTGTTTCTGGTAACGGCATGTGAAGAGACGCTTGTCGATCCCAACAAGCCCGTGGACCCTTCCGACGACGTGGACGGTCCCACCCTCGAGGAACTTGTGGATCTCGTGGAGGGAAAGTATGCAAAGATCGGCGAGGCGACGGAGATTTGGCGCAACGTCGAGATCAAGCATGGCGCGCTCACGCAGTATGAGAGCAAGCGAAGCTACAAAAAAGAGGGGGACGGCTATACCGTCACGGGGACGGTGAAGACCCTCAACACGACGGACGCGGCCGAGGCGTATAGCACAACGTCCGTGAACGAAACGGTGGGAGCGGGGACGTTCGTGTCCGAACTCAACCTCAACGCCTCGTATTTTACGGCAATGGACGTAAAGGACGGCGTGTTTGTCGGGGAAGTGGGGGACGGGTATTACGCCTCCGTGTTCGGGATCGGCGAGAGCCTACCCGCGCCCGTCCACGGCTTGACGCTCAAGATCGTGACGGATGAGACGCACGTCGGGGAGATCGGGATCACATACGTATCCGGGAGTTCGGACGTTTCGATCGTACTTACATTCGAATATTGAGGAAGGAAATTGTATGGCACAAGACACTGCCCCCGCGGAGACGGCCGAAAGACAGGTGGTTCTCAGCATACGGGGGCTATGCAAGAAGTATTCGCGCAAAGCGGATTGGGCGATCACGGACATCTCCTTTGACTGTTACGAAGGGGAGATCGTGGGGCTCCTCGGGCACAACGGGGCGGGGAAATCTACCACCCTGAAGTGTCTCGAGGGGATGTTGCCCTTTGAGAAGGGGACGATCACGATCGCGGGGTACGACATCCGCAAGGACGCGGAGGCCGCGAAGGCGAACATGGGTTTTGTGACGGACAACCATGCGACGTTCATCAAGATGACGGGGCTTCAATACATCAATTTCATGGCGGACATTTACAATGTGCCCACGGAGTTGCGGAAGCCGCGTCTTGAGGCGCTTGAGGAGGTATTCCGTCTCGGAAAGCCCATTGAGAATCTGATTTCGTCCTATTCGCACGGGATGCGGCAGAAGATCTGCATGATGGGATCGCTCATCCACGAGCCCAAACTGTGGATCCTGGACGAGCCGATGACGGGGCTGGACCCGAGGACGATGCGCGCCGTGCAGGATTTCATGCATGAATATGTGAAGAAGGGGAATACCATTCTCTTTTCTTCCCATGCGCTGATAACGGTAGCGAAGCTGTGCGACCGCGTCGTTCTCATCCGCAAGGGGATGCAGGCGGACGGGCTGGATGTAAAGAAGATATACGCACAAGATCCCACATTCGATTTCGAGGAGTACTTTTTACACAATGAACAACAGGTCTGAGGGCGCAAGCGAACGGAAGAGGGACCGCATCCGTTTCAAAACGGTGAAAGCGCTCGTAAGGAAGGGCTCCGAAGAGCGGCGTTCCTCATTCCGTGCGGGGCAGTTCGATTTATTGGGCTTTCTTCTGCGTCTTGTTCTCATCGCCGCGATCGCGGCGCTCTTTATCATTTTCTTTGGGCAATTTGTCGAGATCTACATCGGCGTCAAAGTGGCGGGGGAGGACTTTCACGACCGCGCGCGGGAGCTGTTCACTATGCTCTACACGGCGGTCATTTTCGGTATGGTGATCGGTTGCGTCGGAAGCATCGGCAGGGAACTGTTTGCGGCCGACGACATGAAGATCTTCTCCGCGCTCCCCATCAACGAAAAGACGCTGTTTGTCGCAAAACTCGTCAACATCTATTTTTCCCAGCTGATGATCGCGTTCGTGGCGGTATTCACCGTAAACACGACGTTCGCCCTCAATTCGGGGCTGAATACCTCCTCCTCGTATTGGATGAGCACCGTTCTCATCTGTTTTATTTTGCCGCTCATCACGATAGCGATCGCCTCCGTTCTGGTACTGCCGTATCAGGCGCTCAAGCGGATCTTACGGGAGCGGTTCGTCATCACCTTCATTCTGTTGACGGCCCTACTCGGCGTCGCCTTCTGGCTGTATTCGTTGATCCTCGGCGGCGTAAAGCAAATGCTCCTCGGCGACTCAGTGCGGTACTTCTTCAGCGAAATGGTGATGAACATCATCGGAAGAGTATGCGCCTTTCTCTATCCCGCCGTGTGGTTCGCCACGATCATGTCGGGCAATTCTGCGGCAAACAGGGTCACCGTGTTAGACGATCCGATGTGGAATTGGCTGTGGCTTGCGCTTCTTGCCGCCGTCTGCCTGTTGGCTTCCCTCCTCATCATAAAGAACATTCTCGGCAAGGCATTGAGGAGCCGCAACGAGGGCACGGCCTATGCGCTCCGCTCCTCTCATCTGCGGCAACGGCACAGCGCCTTTACGGCCCTTCTCAAAAAGGAGTTCCTGCTCATTTTCCGCACGCCGTCCTATATGTTCTCCTATTTCTCAGTTGCGCTCATCATGCCGTTGATGGTATATTTCTGCATGGATGTGGGGGCGTCGCTCGTCGACAATCTGGTCGGGCTCAACTGCAATCTCGAACTCGCCCTCTTTTTAACGATCCTCTTCGGCGCGCTTACCAACATCTTCTGCGCAACGAACATCAGCCGCGACGGGGAAATGTTCTACACGGTAAAGGCGCTTCCCATCGGCTATAAAACGGTGTTCTTTTCCAAGATCGTCCTCTGTCTTTTCGTCACGGCGCTCTCGCAGTTTCTCTCCGCTGTGCTTCTTTTGGCGACGGGGCTCATCGGCTGGGGGGACGCCGCATTCGTCGCCTTTATCGGCGTACTCTTTAGTTTCGTCAATATCGCGGTCGCTACCCGTTACGACTTCAACCACGCCAAGTTCTCCACGGAGGACGACGGCGAGATCAAGGAGGCGTCGGGCACCGTGTCCGCGATCATTGTCATGGGGATCCTGCTCTCCTTCGCGGTGGGCGGGCTCGTGTTTGTTTTGAAAGTTCTCTCCGTGTTGCGGAAGTTCGAATACGGGGCTCTGACCTATCTATTGACGGCGGGGCTTGCGCTCCTTGCCGTGGGGCTTGCGCTGTTCTATATGCTGTTTAGGCTCGAAGAAAAATACTATGAATTCTCGGGAGGTGGTATCTGATGCGAAAAACGCTGATCGCACTCATTCTCGTGCTTCCCATGGTGTTTGTGCTCGTCATCTTTTCCTCGGTCAACCTTGTGAGCCTCGGGGTAAACATTTCGGTCAACGGGATCACCTTGCTTTCGGAGGACGCCAAGGACGGCACGATCTTCATGGATATGGCAGAATCGCCCGAGATGTATCTCAAGGCCGAAGTCTCTCCGGGGAACGCGACCAACAAGGAATATACGCTTACGCCGAGCGACCCGTCCGTCGTCGATCTCGTCAGGGTCAAGGACGAGAGCGCGGAGGAGGGGAATGCCTATAAGTATAGGATCGTCCCGAAGGCGGAGGGGAATATCACGGTCACGGCAACGAGCAAGGACAAGGGCTTTACCGATTCGGTCGCCGTCTCCGTCGTCTCCTCCAAGCCATACGATTTCTCGTTCTCTCTGTCGGACGAGGACGGGGCGGACCTTATCGAGGCGCGGGAGGGGGGCTATGCCGCGGACGGCATTCCCGCGGGGACCTATCATTATGACGTCTCCATCTTGCCCGCGGGATATACCGAATACTCTTATAATATTGTCAACGCCAACTATGCCGAGATCGAACCGGGCAAAAAGACGCTGTTTCTGCCATTTTCGGGGAGCACGGTGTTCACCGTCTCCGTTCCCGGGGGCGTCAACGGCACGATCACAAAGACGGTCACCTGCAACGTCGCAAAGCCTCAAGCGGGCGAGGCGGTCGTCAACGGGAGCAAGGAACACACCGTGCAGCTCGTGGAGGGGACGAAGGAAACAAAGCTGTACCTCGAGGGGAGCGGCTCCTTTACGGCCGCAGGGTTCGACGCGGGCAGTTTCGCCTCCCTCGATCCCGCGGATCCCTTTACGCGGCTCGGCGACGGAAAATATATCTTGAATATCAAGATCGCAGGGGAGGCAAACGACAGTTTCCCCGCCACGATCCAAATCGGGAGCACGAAAGTCGATCTTCTCTTTAGTTTCGCGCCCTTCGAGTTTTCGGTCTTTTCGGATATGCCCATCTCCGAGGAGGCGGGCAGGAGGGAGGCCGCCCTCATCACGGGCAACGCCGTCTCCTTTTATGCGGTCGCCACGGACGGCGCAAAGGACGTCGAATACCGCTGGGAGATCGAGAGTTTTAACGGCGAAAAGACGGACGGGGTCCTTACGGCGGAGGGCGCTTCGGCAAAGGTCAAAGCCGCGCAGGAGGGGAGTTACGTCCTCCGCGCCACCGCGATCTATCAGGAGGAGCGCAAAACGCAGGAGATCTTCCTTACCGTATTCAACAAGGTCAGCGCCATCCAGATCGTCAACAACGTCAAAGTCGACCTCGCGCAGTATTATACCGTCGCGGGATTGAAATACGGCGAAGGCGGAGCGACGGTCTCCAACACCTATCCGTTGAACGTCTATGTGTTCGGCACCTTTGCCGAGGACGGAAGCTATACGGCGGCAGACGCAAAGGAGATCAAGGGCATCGCCTGCTCTGTGGATAACGAGAAGGTCGCAAAGGTGGACGAAAGTTTTACGCTCATTCCGCTCGGAACGGGAACGGTCACCGTCACGTTCTATTGGCTGGGGAACGAGGCCTTCCATACCAAAGTGGCCACAACGCTTACCCTCAACGTCGTGCACGACGCAGTTGCCGTCAAAAACGCGCCCGAACTCGTCAAGGCGACGGAGGAGGGGAAGAAGGTCGTCCTTACCGAGAACATTAAGCTCGGCACGGACGAAAAGGGGAACGTGTTCTCCGCTGACGTGCGCGACAGCCTCCTTTTGAGCCACCGTATGCGCTCCACCTACAACACGGAGTGGTATGCGGCAACGTCCGACCCGAACGCCGCCGAACCCTATGTCTCCTATGTCATGGAGTTCAAAAACGACGTGTACGGCAACGGGAAGTACATCGACGCCGACAACTACACCCACGCGCTGGACAGCACGGGCTCTCCTCTTTTGAAACACTACCGCGGCCCGCTCTATTTCGTGAACTACAGGTCCATGGCGAGCGTCGCGGGGCAGGACAATATCGCCTTCCTCATCCGCACGAAGAACGTCACGCTCTATGGGGTCAACCTGCTCGGTTGCAGCGACGGATCGCTCAAAGGAGAGGACGGCGGATACGACCTTTCCAATCTCAACCTTACGGGCACGACGCTCGAGATCAACGCAGACGCGCAGATCGTCAACTGCCGCGTCCGCAACGGGCGGAACGTCGTCCGCGCCTATGGCGGCAACACCGGCGGGACCCGTTATTTCATCGACAGCCTCGCAGAGAACGGCGGGTGCGACGGCGAACGCATCAACGTCGGCATCCGCGGTTGCATCCTCTCGCAGGGACGGGAATTCATTCTCAAGATCGGCGCAAACAGGGCGCTCCGCGCCTCTCTTTCGGGCGGGGCCGAACCCGTTCTGACCGACCAAAATGGCAAGGCTTATCCCGAAATCAAGAAGAACGGCTCCTCCGCGTCCAACAACTACACCGCACAGGACGGCGGCGCGCTCTTCAACGACCCGTGGTTCTACCGCCAGTATGTCATGACCGACGTCACCTTGGAGGATTCGGTGCTCGAAACGAGCGGGCTCTTTACTGTGGGCGTAGAGAGCAACTTCGCGGGGAGTTTCCTCTATGGCGGCGCGGGCGACCACACATGGCGCAACTTTACAAAGGAATGGGAGAGATCTGGCGGCACCTCTTTTGCCTCCGTTCTGCGCCTTAAGGGGGACGTCCGCCTCTATGATTGGAAGGACCTCTCCTTGGTGGACGCCTCCACCCTCATCGAATCGCCCACGGGGGCCCTCCAGCAGTGGCTCAAACTCGACATCAAGAGTATGCTCAATTTCGTCATGAGGGACCATGCGGACGACTATGGGAACGTCATCGAAACGGTGGGGGAGGGCGAAAACGCCCGACAGTTCGTGCACGGCGGCATCGCGCTTTACGGCGGGGGCAGAAACTACTCCTCGGTGGACCTTTCCGAACTCAAAGCCTCGCTGAGCGATTTCCTCTATGTCAACGTCAACATCTCCATTCTCAAAAACGGGACGGACGATTCGATGCGGCGGCAGGGGGAACTTCTTCCGAGCGCGGCGGGCACGCGCGACTTCAATTTCTACATGTACGGGAGCGGGACGGCGAACGACTACACGAAGCAGTTGAACGACGAGCAAATGGGCCTCAAATACAAGGGCGTCTCCCCCTTCCCGCTATTCTGACCACCGAACAGATTTTTCTATGGACAACGGAATAATAGATATAAATCGGCCGATCTTGAAAACGATTCGAGACTCGGTCGATTTTTTAATGAAATTCCTTGGAAGCGCTACAAAGCCCGTCCGCTCTTGCCTTAATTTTTTCAAGCGCCCGTTGTCATGCTGGAACTTTGCATAATAATAAAATAATATGCAAGCGGCTTTTGTCTTTTTGGAGGGGAAAAGAAACCCGTTGAAGAGGGCCGTCTTTCAAAAATATTTTTGTGAAAGCACAAATACGGAAAGAATTATAATAAAAACAACATAATGTTTCAAAAAATCCTTTTTTGTTGCAAATTACCATTTCTTTCCCGGGTACAAGCCAGGCTAATATTTTTTATGCGAAATATTATAAATAATTATAGATAAATACAAAAAATTTATTTGACATCCGGAAGAGGAAAACGATATAATAAAACTGTATTATTTATAAAGGAGCAATATAGTATGAAACGTAGACTATTGGCGATCCTTTTTACGGTTTTCGCGTTTGCGGGCGTCACGGTCTTTGCTGCGGGGTGCGGAGAGGACCCCGTGGATCCGAATCCGCCTGTGGTTGACCCGAACGACCAAGAAGAGCAATCCGGTCCCGAAGTGGGCGAATACTACTTTGACGCCGACGGACAGGAATATCTGGTCGTGCTCAAGAGCGGGAGAGCTTTTGAACTCACCGTCGCGGGTAAAAAGAAGAGCGGTAAATATCAGGTAGAGGACAACATGGTCACACTCACGCCTGACGGTGAAACCGCTGTTCTTGCCGGACGGTTGGGCGAGAACAAACTTACGCTTGTCATCGATAACGTTACATATTCCTTCCTTAAAAAGGTGAATTTCAAGGTTGAATTCAATGCTATGGGGGGGGGCAGCGTTCCGAGCGCAAGCGTAGTTAACGGCAAAACGGTAACAAAACCTGCCAATCCCACAAAGACGGGCGAGGTCTTTGTAGGCTGGTATACGGACAGTAATTATAGCAATTTTTACTATTTCAGCCAGCCTGTTACCAAGGATATGACTCTCTATGCCCGTTATGAGAAGCCCATCGATCCCGAATTCAAAGTCGCGCTCTACGACGGCGGCGCGAAGTATTCCGAGATGACGACGGTAGGGGGAAAACTTTTCGATCTTCCCATTCCCGAAAAGGAAGGTTCTACCTTTGCGGGCTGGTGGACGAGTTGCTACAATACTCCCGAGAAACTGACCGCGCGTTATAAAGAGCAGGTTTTTGAAGAAGATTCCGCGCTCTATGCCGTGTGGAAGACAGACGCGCCCCTTGTATCCGTTTACGGGGACGGCGTGGAGTGGTCTGCGGACGGCTTAAACAACAATTATCGCGTTAAGATCATGATGGGCGACGAGACCTATTATAACGATACTCTCAGCGACACGTCTCTGCCTTTCGATTTCTCCAACAACAACGCGGGCGAATACGAAGTCTCGGTCACGCTTGGCGACAAGACGACGACTGTTTATTACAGCAATAAGGCGCTTTCCCCCGTTTCGGTATTCCGGGTAGAGGAATCCACGCTGTTTTTCAACGGCGTGAAGAACGCTACGGGTTATGAACTGACGATCGACTGTGGCAGAGAGGGGCATCACCCCGCGCCTATCAACCTGGACGCGAATACATATTACGATTTCTCTTCTTGCGAAATGAAGGAGGATGGGATCGTCTTTACTGTCACGGCAAAGGCGGATGGCTATACGTCGTCCGTTTCCAAGCCCTATGTATTCGAGAGAAAACTCGAAGCGGTAGGGGGACTTTCCGTCGATGAAAACGACGTTCTTTCGTGGAACGGCGTTTCGAATGCTACTTCCTATCATGTTTCCGTTTCGGCGGGCGGAGTTGAAGTTGATTCCGCCAATGTCAGCGAGGAACTTAGTTTCTCCCTCAAAAATTACGATCCTGCCTTATACGACATAAAAGTCTATGCCGTCGCGCACGGTTGGAACAGTTCCGAGCCTACTTCTTATCAATATAATAAAGTAAGGCTTGCCACTCCCACGGGGCTTTCTCTCAATGCGGAGAGCGGGCAGATCGTTTGGAATGCCGTCAAGGGCGCGAAGAAATACGAAGTAACGATCGGCGAAAAGAAGATGGTCGTAGAAGAAACGCACATTGCGTTCAGCAGCGACAGCGAATATTATGTAGACGGACAGCTTCTCTATTCCGTCACGGTTTGCGCGCTCGGCGATACCGAGGCGCAGGAGTCTCTTCCCTCCGATGAACTTGTCGTTTCCTTTGGGGAGTTCACGGGTAGCCCCGTCTATTCCAAGGGTGTAGTTTCGTGGAATCCCGTGCACGGCGTTCACAAATATGCCGTTAAAGTCGGTTCTGACGAAGAGGTGATCGTAGAGAATGCCTCGTCCATCGCCGTAGAATTCCACGAAAGCGGAACGGTTTCCATTTCCGTGTATGCGATCTATTCCAACACGGAGAGATCGATGCCGATCAAGACGTCTGTGACCGTTTACGAGATCTCGTTCGACTTGCAGTACGACGCGCTCGAAGAGCAGCCTTCAGTTTTCCTTGCGCGGGGCGACGCGCTCAAACTTCCCTCCGCTCAGCGGGTGGGTTACGACTTTGCAGGTTGGTACACGGCTCCCGGCGGCGCGAGCGGGGAGGGCGATCTGTTCGACGACGAAGTTTATACCAAACAGTCGGATCTCACACTGTACGCCGCATGGAAGGCAAAAAAGTACACCGTGCACCTCGTAGCGGGAGCCAACGGCAAGTTGAATAAGACAGAAGTCCTTGTTTCCTTCGGCAGTTCCTATACTCTTCCCGTGCCCGAAGCGCTGGATGTTGAAAAGGCATTCTACGGCTGGTATGCGATGGCAGGCGGCACGGGCGGTGCGTTTACCAATTATTTGGGAGAAAGCCTGTCCGTATATATGGACCCCAACGATGTCACTCTCTATGCGGCGTGGGGCGAAGTGTTCTCGTTTACTCCTACGACCGTAGACAAAACGGATGGCTATCTCGTCTCCCCAAATAAGGCGTATGCGCAGTACGTGAGCGTCCTTACGATCCCCGAGAAGCATAATAACGCTCCCGTGCTCACCGTCAGCGGCTTTACTTCCTTGTACGAACTTAAAACGGTGAATATCCCGAATACGGTTCAAATTATCGAAGAGGGCGCTTTCAACTATTGTACGGGACTTCAGGCGATCAACATCCTCGAAGTGCAGGGTTCGCACGTGATCCGTTATCAATCAAAAGACGGCGTGCTTTACAGAACGGACGAATCGAGTGACCTCGGTCTTTCGCTCATGCTCTATCCTATGGGCAAGCCGGGCAGACTCACTGTGTTAGACGGTACCAAGTCGATCCTTACGGGTTCGATCAGCGGCGGGATCTATTCTTGCATGGTAGAAGAGATCGAGATCCCTGCGAGCGTTGTTCTCATCGAAACGGAGGCGATCAAAAAGTGTCCTCAATTAATGCAGATCACCTTCCTCGAAGGAGGGGACGACCCGCTTGAAATTCAAGATGGTGCGATTTCCTCTTGCACATCTCTCGTCAATATCACGCTTACCAATCGTATATCGGAGAACACCAACATCAGAAAGACAATGTCCGGCGTCGGCTCGTTGCTCAACATTTATGTCAAGGGCGAGGGCAAGTATTCCGACATCGATGGTTTGCTCTGCCGAGAAAGCGATTTGGGCGGCAAGGAACTGCTCCTTGTTCCTGCGGGAAGAACCGACGGCGTGATCCCTCAGTCCATTGTCGCTATCGGCGACGACGCGTTTGCCAACTTATCCAACACGGGCTATTACTCTGCGAGGACGAATATCACGAGCATCACCATTCCCTCGTGGGTACAATACATCGGCAAGAACGCTTTCAGAAATCTTACGAAACTTACCGACCTTACTTTCGAGGGGCAGGCGAACGATTTGGATCTTGAGATCGACGAATACGCTTTCTACGATGTGGATTCGCTCAAAGAGATCGTTTTGCCCGCTAACCTTACCAAGCTTGGAAAGAACGCTTTCGGCGGGATCGGAACCGGGAATAGCCTGCTCACGGTTTTCGTTGAGGCCGATGACAATAACGGCAATCGCACGCTTACCTATGCGACGGGCGCATTCAGCGACAAGAGTGGCAATTCCTATGTCGGCGAAGCGCATTTGGGCGCCAACACTCCCGAATTCGATGTCGGCGGTGTATTCGGCAAGAACCTCAAAAACATCGTGGTCGCGGAAGGAAACTCCCACTATGCTGCTGAGGACGGCGTTCTTTTCGACGCGGCTTATAAGAACATCATTTTCTATCCTCTCGGCAAAGAGGGCGACTATATCGTGCCCGAAACAGTGGAAAGAATTGCTGATAGCGCTTTCACGGGCAGAACGCTTCTTACCGGCATCACCATCGGCAAGAACGTTGCCTATGTCGGGGAATACGCGTTCAATAATTGCAGCGGGTTGAAGAGCGTTGAATTTGTAGAAGGGGGAACGGCAGAACTCGAAATTGCCTCTCATGCGTTCTACGGTTGCAAAAATGTGGCGTTTACGGCTATTTCCTTCCCCGAACGCACCGTTTCCATCGGAGAATCGGCGTTCGAGAATTGCGCCAACCTCGCCTATATCAAAATTCCTTCCACCGTTAAAACGCTTGGTACGGATGGTGTACAGGAAATGACGACGTTTTCGGGTTGCACGGGTCTCGAAACCATCGAGATCGCTGCGGGCAATACAAACTATGCTTCCGTAGATGGTGTGGTTTACAAGTTGAAGGACGGCAAGCCTGCGGAACTTTGCTATGCGCCTGTCTCCAAGAGCGGTGCGGTGGTCATTCCTTCCTCCGTCACCCACATTTGGGTAAAAGCGTTCTTCCAGAACAAAAAAATCACATCCGTATCGTTTGAAAACAACAAGTTGGACGAAGGAACAGATCCCGAAACGGGCGCCAAGGTTCCCGGCACGCTTGAAATCGCTTCGCAGGCATTCTCTCAATGCTCCGGGCTTGTCTCTGTTACCCTTCCTACGGGGCTTGCTCAAATCGGCGAGGAGGCTTTCTACGCTTGCTCTGCTTTGAAATCCATTCAGATCCCCAATACGGTCTCGTTCATTCAAGTGAATGCTTTCACCAACTGCTCTTCGTTGCAGAAGGTGGAGTTTTTAGCCGGTAATCCCGGAACGCCTCTCCGCCTCGACGATGGCACAGGTTCGTCCACCTCGGGTTCGGGCGGTTCCTCGGGTGCTCCTACTGTCATTCCCGCCAAGGGTATTTTCACGGGCTGCACTGCGCTTACCGAAGTCACTCTTCCCGAGCGTCTCACCTACATCGGCGCTTATGCCTTCTGCGGCACGGGTATTACGGAGATCGTGATCCCCTCTACGGTAGAGGTGATCGCCGAAGGTGCGTTCTCGGGGACGAAAATTTCGTCCATTACCTTCGAACTCGGCTCTAACAACTTGAGCCATCTCACGACCATCGGTTCGGGAGCGTTCAAAGGTTGCACCGAGTTGAAAACTTTGGAACTTCCCGAGGGTCTGACGGAGGTTGGAGGCAACGGCACAAGTGATCAAGGTCCTTTTGCGGGTTGTTCTCTTGAATCCGTCACCCTTCCGTCCACCCTTACCACGATCGGTCAAAATGCGTTCAAGGGGACTAGTGAGACTGATCGCAGTCCTTTGCAGACGGTCAAACTTCCCGAAGGCTTGCAGACGATCGGGTCGAGCGCGTTCGCATATTGCAGTATTACGGAGATTGTTATTCCCAAGGGTGTGACCGTTATTAATGCCGGCGCTTTCAACGGCAACCCGCTCGTAACCGTCACCATCGAGGACAACAGCGAATTGACAAAGATCGCTGGCCAGAATACCTTCTCGTCCAAAGAACTCACAACGGTCAACTTCGGTAAGAACTCCAAGTTGAAAGAGATCGGCAATGCCGTATTCTCCGGTTGCAGTTCTCTTGAATCGATCACGCTTCCCGCAAGCCTCGAAACGCTCGATATGCGCACGTTTGAGGAATGTAGAGGCCTTAAGGAGGTCAAATTCGAACTCGACGAAAACGGCAAGAGCCATTTGAAGAGCATTGGCGGCAGTTCGGGTAAAACCTTCTTCCGAGCGGCGCTCACCGCCTTTACCTTCCCCGAGAGTTATAGCGATATAACGGTGACTAAGGAGACCTTCAAGGAATGTATGCAGCTTGAAAGTGTGCACCTGTCCTCTTCGGTAAAAACGATCAACGGCGCGTTTGTGTCGTGCGGAAAACTCTCCAGCATCACGGTTGCGCAGGAAAATCCCTACTTCTCCGCAAAACCCGGGTTCCCCGCTCTGTTCGACAAGTCAGGTACATCCATTATCATGTCTTTCGGCGAGATTTCGGGCGACTTCGTTCTCGAAGCCGGAGCATCTACGATCGGCGACGGCGTGTTCAAAGACCAAAAGAATCTTAAAACGGTCACCATCCCCGCATCAGTTACGGAGATCGGAAAAGAGGCCTTCCGCAACTGCACCGGTCTCGAACACGTTTATATCGCAGAGGGTAGTCTACTTAAGTCCATCGGCGAATCGGCGTTCAACGGTTGCACCAACTTGCAGAGCATCGAACTCGAACACACCACGCACCTCACCGACGAGTTGACTTATGACACCAAAACGAACGCCATAAAGTCCGTCAAAACATATGCGATCGGCAAGCTGGCCTTCGCGGGTTGTGCAAAACTTCAAAAAATTGACCTCAGCCACAATATGGGGCTTTACAGTACCAATACTTATTTGGCGGAGGGGTGCATCGCGTTGACGGAAGTCTTCTTGCCTCAGGAGCTTTGGCAGATCGGCGATTACGCGTTCTGTTACTGCACGTCGCTTGCCCAATTCACCGTCCCGAGTTCTCTCGTTAAAATCGGCAGTGACGCTTTCCACCACTGTACGTCGCTTGCCCAATTCACTGTCCCGAATACCGTCAATAATATCGGATCGAACGCATTCATGGAATGCACGAGTTTGAGGAATTTCACCTTTGCCGAAGGTAATGACACGAACACTCTCACCCTTGCGCAAGGCCCGAGTTCTCCGACGTCTACAACGTATACGACAACTATATTCCAAGGCTCTCCCATCGGCAAACTCGCCCTTCCCAAGCGTTTAACTGCGATTCCCGTGGGTGCGTTCGCCCACAGCGGCATCACGGAGATCACCGATTGGGGCGGCGTGACAAAGTTCGATAAGGCCAATGTATTCTACGATAGCGCATTAACGACTTTGGCATTCCCCGAGACCGTTACTTCCGTTCCGAACTATACATTCTACGGTTGCGCAAACTTGAAGAGTGTAACGTTGCACAGCAAAATAACGAAACTTGGCGATTATTGTTTCCAGGACTGCGCCGAACTCGAGGCGATCGATCTCAGTAATATCGGTACGCTCGGTAAGAATTGTTTCCAAAACTGCACCATGCTCAGTTCGGTCAACTTTAACGGAAATACCACCTTAAAGACACTGGGGAATTACGCCTTCAGCAACACCAAGGCGTTGAAGAGCATCACGTTGCCCACGAGCATTACCCACCTCGGAACCTACACCTTCCAGGGGAGCGGGCTTACGAGCATCGATTTAAGCGGTCTTACAAATCTCAAAGTGCTCGGCACGAGCGCGACCGCTTGCACCGTTTCGAGCAATGTCTATACCTTCGCAGATTGCATTGACCTTAAAACGGTGAAACTGCCCACTGCGCTCACCAAGATCGGCGGCTATGTATTCAGCGGTTGCTCGAGTTTGTCGGAGATCGATCTGTCGCACATCGCGCTCTTCGGAAATTTGTCTTTCCAAGGCACGGCGCTTACCTCCGTCACGCTTTCCCAAACGCTTACCGACTTCGGCGACGGCGTGTTTGCGGCTTGCTCCAAACTCAATTCCGTCAAAGTTGAGGGCGCCGACTTATTCACTTTGCAAGATGGACTTGCGTTCGATAAGGACAACAATCTTATAATGGGCGTTCCCTCCTTGATCGCGGCGGATAGCACGATCACGATAGACGGCGCAAGCGTTAAGTCGATCAAGCCCTATGCCCTCCAGGGGGTCACGGCGCAAAAGCTTGTGTTAAAGAATTTTACCTCGCTTGGCGACCATGCTTTGGAAGGCAGCAACATCAAGGAACTCGAACTCCCCGCAACGCTTACCTCTGTTGGGAATTATGCCTTTGCGAACTCGGCGTTTGAATCGGTCTCGCTTCCTCAAACCGTTTTGGATAGCCTTGCAAAGGCGACCAACCTCTTCGACGGCGCGGCAAAACTTACCTCCGTCACCCTGCCCGCGGGGATCACGTCTATCGGCAACTATTGGTTCCGCGGCACGGCCAAACTCAATTATCAGATCCCCGATTCTGTCACTAAGATCGGTACGGCGGCGTTCCAGAACAGCGGAACTGTTTCGTTCACCTTCAAGAATGGCCTGACGTTTCCTTCGACTACGACGACTGAAGCTAAGGCTATAACAGATGCGGTGTTCGTAGGTACCGCGCTTGTAAACGTTACCGTGGAGAACGGTGTTACGTCGATCCCTACTTACGTATTCTATGGCGCGGGGCTCAAGCACATCAGCCTGCCCAACACCCTCACGACGATCGGAAAAGGAGCGTTCTCTTGCAGTAAGCTGGTGGAGATCGTCATTCCCGAAAGCGTAACATCGGTCGCCTCTGAGTCGTTCAAATTCTGCGAGGATCTGCAGGTAGCGGTCTGCTTCAACTCTCTCTCCGCAAGTTTGAACGATTGGTTCGAGGAGTGTCAGAATCTCAAATTCCTGCTTCTGCCGAACGGCACGAAGGGCTTTAGCGGCAGCGCGTTGACAAACTGCACTTCGCTCAACCTGTATCTGCCCGACTTCCTCAGTCAGTCCTTCACATGGAACTGTTTCAGCGGATTCACCGAGGAACAGACGCTCTATTGTGCGGTCGACGAGATTACTGCGAACGCAACTTATGGCAATTTCCGTACCAATACCTCGGGCGTAAATGCGGGCGTACCCATCTGCAACGCGAAAATGCAGTATAACGTTACCTGGGAAGAGTATCTCGAAGCAGTTCACGCCAAGGAACTCTTTGATGAGGTCGGCTTGAGCAGTATTTGGGAAAAAGTGAAGAATTACTACAATTCCGCGGTATAAATTCCCCGCTTTTGTAGCCCTTCACAAAAAATTTCGCAAAAACCTCCGCGTTTTTCCAAAAAGAATGGCGCGGAGGCGTATGCTTATTTTACAAATGCCGAAAAGTGTGCTATAATCATATTGAAAACAACATTTTTCATAAGGAGGTCACCCTATGAACGACAGCTTATTTCGCAAACATCTTAACAGAATCGTAAAAGAAGGGATTTTAAAGGCCTTCCTTTGCGGGCTCTCCATCGCAAGCGGCGCGTTGCTCCTCACCGCGCTCCTCTGCTGGTTCGGCGGCTTCAAAGCGGGGCTCTTCCTCGCCCTCGGCGTGTTCGTTTTCACGCTTGCGGTTTCCGTGCCCCTGTTTTATGTCTACCGCTACCGCCCCACGGTCAAAACGGTTGCAAGCCGCGTCGATGAACTCGGTCTCGAAGAGCGCGTGCTCACCATGACCGAACTCGAAGGCGACGATTCTTTCATCGCAAAAGCACAGCGTGAGGACACCGAAAAGGCCCTCCGCTCCGTCGATCATCTTTTCGTCAAACTCGCCGTCTCCGCCTCTCTCATCACACTCTCCGCAGTCTTGATCGCCGTGGGCTTGTTCGGCGGCGTTACGTTCTCTTCCCTCTACTATGCGGACATCATTCCCGACGCCCATACCGTATTCACGCCCTCTGTTGAGCCCGGCGAATTTATCGTGCGCTACGGCGTGGAAGAAGGGGGCTTCGGCGGCGTCTACCTCTGGACGGAGGACGCCGAACCGGACGCGTTGGTCCCCGTGGAGGAAGAATACACGATCACCGAGGGAGACAGCGCTCCCGCGATCATCGCCGTTCCCATCTCAAACTATGTGTTCTGCGGTTGGTCGGACGGCCTTATGGACCCTTATCGCCATGACCTCTCCGTCACGGGCGACATCGAGGCAAAGGCGCTTTTCGAGCGCATCGATTCCCTTCCCGATCCCACCTCTCCATTCTCCCCGAGTTCCGGCTCTGACAGCCAAACGTCCCAAAATAACGGCGGACAGGGCGATCAATCTGAACAAGAGGGTCCCTCCGATCCTTCCGACGGAAGCGGCGACGGCGACGGCGCGGGCGGCAGAAGAGATTCCTCCAACCAGCAAGTCAACGATGGGAGCACCTATTACGGCGACGTGTTTAACGACAATTACAACGAGACGATGGAATATCTCGGCTCGAACGATTCCATGCCAGACGACTTGAAAGGGGACATTGCCGACTATTACGGATCTATCGAAAAGAACGGCGGCAGCGGCAATGAAGGCGAGAGCGGCGGCGAAAGCGGGGACGGCGGCGACTAAACAAGGAAACAAAAAACAAAGAGAGATAAAGAAATGGTAACAGAAAACGACATCAAACAATTCAGCGCGCAGTGCAACGAGATCTTCAAGCAAATTTCGCGCGACATCATCGGCCAGGAACCGGTGGTGCGGGGCACGGTGATCGCAATGATCGCGGGTGGCAACGTCCTCCTCGAAGGCGTGCCCGGGGTAGGAAAAACGAGATTGGTTCGTAGCTTGGGGCGAGTCTTCGACTTGCCCTTTGCGCGTATTCAGTTCACTCCCGATCTGATGCCCGCAGACGTCACGGGCACGAACATCATCGTAAAGGACGAGAGCGGAAATTCCCGCTTCAACTTCCAGCCGGGACCGGTATTCAGCAACATCGTTCTTGCGGACGAGATCAACCGCGCGACTCCCAAAACGCAGTCCGCGCTTTTGGAGGCGATGCAGGAGCACACGGTCACCGTCATGGGCGTTTCGCGTAAACTTTCCGAGCCTTTCTTTGTGCTCGCCACGCAGAACCCCATCGAACAGGACGGCACCTATCCTCTTCCCGAAGCCCAGATGGACCGCTTTATGTTCAAGCTGTTGGTTCCCAGCCCCAGCCTTGACGAACTTGTGGGGATCGTCAACATGACCCAGCAGACGATGGCGGAAGTTGCGGACAAGGCTTGCACGGGCGAACAGCTGTTGAGAATGCGCGCTACGGCGAATCAGATCCCCGTAGCGGAGGAAGTGCTTCGTTACGCCATGATTTTGACGTCCGCCACCCATCCGGACAGCGAATGCGCCACCGAGACGGCGAAGAAGTATATCCGCGTCGGCGCAAGCCCGCGCGCGGGACAGGCGCTCATATCTGCGGCAAAGGTCATGGCGCTCATCAAAGGGCGTTATAATGTCGCCTATTCGGACATCAACGAACTTGCCTATCCCGTTCTCCGCCACCGCATCAAGCTGAACTTCGAGGCGATCGCGGAGCGTATTTCCGCAGACGAGATCATTAGGATGATCCTTGAAGAAATTTCCAAGCGGCAGAAGATAAATTTCCAAAAGCACAGCGCGGATGCCAAAAGCGGCTTTGCGGATGTAGAAGGATCGGAGTTTGCCGAAGAGACCTCCCTCGAAGAAGAAGCAGATTCGGAGATCGAGCAAGAGGAGATCAAAAAGAAGAAACGCGGACTTTTTTCAAAAAAGTAATTCCGGAGTAAAGGATGAAACCGATCGAACTGAATGACGCGTTTTTCAGCAGGCTGGAAACGCTGTCATTAAATTTGAGATCCTCGTTGGCGGGATATTTCGGCGGCAAGCACTTGGTCAAGACATACGGCCAGACGGTGGAATTTGCCGACTTCCGTGAATACCAGCTCGGGGACGACATACGAAGGATCGACTGGAATTTATTCAGTCGGTTTGAAAAATATTTTCTGAGGCTGTTCACAGACGAGCGGCAGATGCAAGTACAGATCTTTTTGGATTGTTCGGGCAGCATGGGCAGAGCGAACGCGCAAAAGGGGAATTACTGCGTTTGTGCGGCGGCGGCGCTCGGCTTTCTTGCCGTGCAAAATATGGATAAGCTGTCTTTTCTGTTCATGTCGGGCAAGTCTGCCGAAGATCCTTTCGGCACCATTGTGGGCAAGAACGCCTTTTTCCGCGCGATCGGCGGATTTGACGCGTTTGAATTCGACGGTGAAACGGACATCGAGGCCTGCGTTACGGGTTGCCCAAATGTTGGCGATAACAATGGGCTCACCGTTTTGATCTCCGACTTCTTTACCGAAAGTAATTGGAAGAAGGCGGTCGATTTTCTTTGTTATAAAAAGAGACAAGTCTTGCTCATACAAATTTTAACGCCGGAAGAAATCGATCCGCTTTACGACGGAAGGGTACACCTCATGGACGTAGAGGCGGATACCCAGGATGATGCCAAAAATCTGAAGATCAAAATCAACCGCGGACTGCAGGTCGCCTATCGGGAGGCGATGAGCGACTTCCGCGAGGACATCAAAAATTTTTGCTCCAAGCGCGGCGTGGGGTATATTTCCGTATCGTCCGATACGCCCATCGAGCGGGTCCTGTTCGGGGAGCTTTTGAAGGCAGGTGTCATGTCATGATGCAGCTTTTACTTCCGTTGGGATTATTGGGATTGCTCTCGATCCTTGCGCTCATTCTCATCTATGTCATACGCCCAAACTATCAGGTCAAGCATATTTCCAGCACTTATGTGTGGAAACTCAGCTTAAAGCGGAAAAGAAAGCGGCTCCCCACGAGCAAGATCAGGAACATTCTCATCTTTCTCTGCCAGATCCTCATTCTCACGGCGATCGCTCTCATTCTTGCCGATCCTTCTTTGGTTTACTCCAATACAGTGGGTAGCGATGTAGATGTCATCGCCATTATCGACTCTTCTGCGAGCATGTATACGGAATCGAACGGTTTCACCCGTTTTCAGCGCGCATTGGAAGACGTCCGCGAACTCACGGGCAGCGTGCTTGACAGCGGCGGCCGTCTTTCCGTCATCATTGCGGACGACGAGCCCGAATTTCTCTCCCGCAGAACGGTAGCGGCCGGCAAGGCGCTCGTCTTGCTCGATTTGCAGGAACTCGAAGAAAAAGAAAACGGCTGTTCTTACGGTTCCTGTGACCTCGACGGGGCGATGAAACTCTGCGACGAGATCCTTGCGGAAAATCCGTCTGCGCAGATCTATTTTTATACAGATACCGAGTACGAAAAAACGCCCGAACACGTCAGCGTAATGAACGTTTGCGGTACGGACGAGTGGAACGCGGCGATCCTCGACGCGCAGACGGCGTTGAAGGAAGGATATTACGAATTGACGTTTGATGTCGGGGTGTACGGCATGAATTCTCAGGTCAGCGTCGGCGTGGAGATCCGCGGTGCGAACGCGCTCGACGCCAACGACGAAGGTTCCCGTATCCAGATCACCCAAACGCTCTTTTGCGCCGACGGCCGTCCTGTGCGGGTCGTGTTCAACAACGAAGGGGGGATCGACGAGGAAGACGTCGTCTATTACGATCTCACCGAAGGAAACGAGCGTTTTTATTCCTATCAGTCCATCCACATCAGTCTTTCCGTCGAGGACAGTTTTTCGGTGGATAACGACTTTTACCTTTACGGCGGACAAAAAGAGGTCGTCAAAGTCGCCTACGAAAGTTCCGACCCGAATCCCTTCTTTACTGCTACGTTCGACCGTCTGAGAACATCTCGCTTGATGATCGACCGTTGGGATATTCAAGTCACCGAGATCAAGAAGGGTGAACCTTACATTTTGGAAGGATACGATTTTTACTTTTTCGAGCATAAGATGCCGGAAGCGTTGCCGATGGACGGCGTGGTAGTGCTCATCGATCCCGATCCCACGTTGGAGAAGATCCCCGAGGGCGCGGGTTTTCGGGTGGACAGCGTGGAAAATTTCCGCGGCAACATGATGGCGCTCGCGCGAGGAGAGCATTACGACCACCCGATCGTCAATTATTTCGACCCGACCAACATCGAAGTGAGCCAAATCGACGTATTGAAAGATTGCGATCCCGCTTACGATGTCATTCTCACATGCGACGGTAACCCTACGCTCATCGCCCGCAACGACGGTGCGAACAAACTTGCGGTTTTGGCGTTCAGCGTGCACTACTCCAACATCTCCATGAAGCTGGGCATTTGGTACACCATGATCTACAACATGTTCGAGTATTTCAATCCGTCCACGCTTTCGGGCAATACTTTCGAGGTGGGGGAGAGCGTCGCAGTCAACGGCAGGGGACCCAACGTCACGATCTCTTCGCAACAGGAGCCCCTTACCGAATTCCCCGCTGAATTGACCCTCGATCTGCCCGGGGTTTATAAAATCGGGCAAACGAGTTATTTTGCCGGTAAAAACTTGCCCGACATCAATATTTTTGTCAAGATCCCCGCATTGGAGAGCAACATTCTGCGCAAGGTGGAAAGCTTGGGCGATTACGAGAGACCTCCCGCAGGGAGCGACGTTTACGACGATCTTCCTTTGCTTTGCATTGCCGCCGCATTGGTGGCGCTCACCTTCCTCGAATGGTGGCTGCAATCGCGCGAGAATCGTTAAAGGAGGAGGAATATGCACAATTTTACCATTGAATTTATTCGCTCCCCTTGGTGGCTTCTTCTTCTGATCCCCGCTTTCGCGCTCACCTTTTTCCTGTATTTCCGCCTTCCAAAGCGTTACAGAAGAACGAGGAACCGCATTATCTCCATGGTGTTGCACCTCATCGTTTCGGTGCTCTGCGTGTTTGTGCTTGCGGGTTTTAACATCAAATATCAGGTAGACAACCTCGAAAATGAAATCATCTTGCTCATAGATGTCTCCGAAACGGAGCAACGCACTGCTGAGAGCCGCGACCGTTTTGTGCAAACCGTGCTCGAAGAGAGCGCATACGATAGTTTCAAAGTAGGGATCGTCACCTTTGGGTTCGATCAAAAATATGTCGCGCCGCTCACATATGATGTCGGCGGACTGTATGACCGCTACAAAGAGGCGGAACTTCCCGATACGAGCGCAACGGATATTCGCGCCGCACTCGAATTTACAAGGACGTTGTTTGAACATCCCGATTCCGCGAAGATTTTGCTCATCAGCGACGGCAAGCAAACGGACGAGGACGCTTCCACCGTCATCGGCTCCATCGCCACGCAGGGGATCAGAGTTGATACGGTAAACTTTTCCTCGGAGTACGAGGACGATAATTTGCGCGTCGTCGGGGTGGAACTTCCCGACTTCCATGTCGTAAAGAATCAGCAAGTCACCATCGGCGTCACGTTGCAGAGTAGAAAGGGCGCGGAAGATGTGAAGGTGGAATTTTTCGACAACGGAGAGGAGATCGAGAACGGTATGCAGCAGGTCGATCTTGCGGCCGGTCTGCATACGCTCAGTTTCGTCACGACCTTTAAGGAGGATGGCCTGCACGAGTTGCGCGTCTCCGTGACGGAGGACAGGAGCATGATCCAAGAGAACAACGAGTACCGCTCCTATCTCTATCTCGACATTTTCAAAGACGTTCTCATCATAGAACACCGCGCAGGGGATTCGGATGCGCTCAAAACGTTGCTCGAAGAGGACGATTACAAGCCGAGCGTTCTCAATTTGCAGGAAGACGAAGAGATCCCCTCCGACGTTCTGGAACTGAGAAAGTACGACCAGATCATATTGAACAATATCGCCAATTCCGATTTTCCCGACGGTTTCGTCGAAATGCTCTATGAGTATGTGCACGAATACGGCGGGGGGCTGTTTACGGTGGGCGGAGATGACGACGACGGCAATGCGCACGCGTATAACCGACAGGACATGATCCGGACGCTCTACCAGGATATGCTTCCCGTGCAGGCGATCAATTACACGCCGCCCGTCGGAGTGATCGTCATCATCGATATTTCGGGGTCCATGGGCAGCGGCGAGAACTCAAAACTCGAATGGGCGAAGCGGGGCGCCATCGCTTGCCTCGACGCGCTCACCGAGCGCGACTATATCGGCGTTATGACGCTCGATTCGAACTACGGTACGATCCTGCCGCTCACGCCGAGAACACAGGAGGCCAAGATCCGTAAGGCGATCAACGACATCGGCGCGGGCGGAGGCACCATCTTTTCGGACGCGATCGAGCGCGCAGGGCAATCGCTCCGCTATCTCGAATCGGTGGACCGCCGTCACATCATTCTCGTCACTGACGGTATGCCGAGTGAATCGGACGCCGTCAACTATCTTCCCATCACCAAAGAATTTTACGAGACGAGCGGTATCACGCTCTCCGTCGTCGGCATCGACGTTACGGAAACTTCTGCGGCGGGGGTGGCCATGCAGGAACTCGTCGAAACGGGGCACGGCAGACTGCACACGGTGCAGGATATGAACTTTTTGCTCGAAGAGATGCGTTCCGACCTCAACGCGGCGGAGATCAAGGAGGTCAATCAAGAACCCTTCTATCCCGTCGTCACCGATCCGCTCTCTCCCGTTTTTGAGAACGTGGAATACGGTGCGGAAAGCGCGAACCGTCGGCAGTTCGACGTCCAGCTGGGCGGTTTCTACGGCGTAAAAGTGCGTTCGCCCGAATATCTTCTTTTGAAAGGAGATTATGACGTTCCCATTTACGCGCAGTGGAAGTTCGGAAAGGGAGTCGTCGGCAGCTTCATGTGCGACCTCGGCGGGAAGTGGTCCGCCGAATTCATGAACGATCCCAACGGCAAGCAATTTCTTCTCAACGTTGTTTCCAACCAGATGCCGTTGGAGGACATCGCGCCCAAAAACCTCACGGCAACGCTCAGCGAGGACAACTATCGCAACACGTTGCGCGTCTATACCGATTTACAAAACGGGGAAACGATTTCCGCCCGCGTCATTTCGGCGGACGGAAGAGCCGTCTCTCTGAACGAAGCAAGTGAAGAGGACAGCGAAGATTTTTGCTTTGTCGTCTTTCCGCTCGGGGAGGACAACGAGTGTCTCTTTATTCTGAAGGAGAGCGGCACCTATCGCATTATCGTCGAAAAGAAGGACGGTGAGGGCAACGTTGTCGAGGGGTATGCGTTGGAAACATATAAGGCGTTTTCCTATTCGAAGGAGTGGGATTTCGATCTTCCCTCCGAGGGCGGAACGGATGTACACGCCGAACTCTTGGCTTTGCTTGCGCGGCGTAGCGGAGGGCGGGAAATCGCAAACGACGACCCGTGGTCGGTTTTTTCCGACTTTGTTACCGATCTCGACAGAGAGATCGACCCGACGCTCGCTTTCATGATCGCCGCTTTGGTCCTGTTCCTGCTGGATATCGCGGTGCGAAAATTCAAATTCAAGTGGATCCACGAGATCGTGCGCGAACGCAGGGAGCGTAACGGCGGCGAAAGCGTCAGGAAGGAGGAAGTGCGAAAATGAAATTCTTCAAACATTTCGCGGCGATCTTTTTGATCGCTTGTATGCTCCTTGTCGGCGCGGCTTGTAAGAGTTACGGTCTGTCTACGCCCACGGGTTACGGCGTAGACGTCGATAATATTCTCACATGGAAGTCCGTTCCCAACGCGCGCAGTTATAATGTAGAGATCACCTCTCTTGCGAGCGGGGAGACAAAAGTCGAGACGGTCCGTAACACCCATTATTCTCTCTCGGGGCTTTCGGAGGGGGACTACAACATTCGCCTTATGGCGGTGGGGGGAAGCCAGAACGAGGTCACGTCCGCTTGGACGGAGATCCTGGCTTTTCGGAAGAAATACGAATCCGGGCTTTTATATACGCTCATCAACAACAATACCGAGTACGAGGTATCAAGCGTCGGCAAAGCGAGCGGCTCGGTGCGTTTCGAGGATACCTATCGCGGGAAGCCCGTCACTTCCATCGGCGTCGGCGCATTGCGCGGGAGCCTGCTTGAAAGCGTGGAGATCGGCAAAAATGTTGTCTCCATCGGGAACAGCGCGTTCTACAACTGCAACCGCATGAAGAGTGTGATCATTCCCGATTCTGTCGTTTCCATCGGATCTGCGGCCTTTCAGGGGTGCAGTTCTTTGGAAACGGTGACTCTTCCCGAGAATGTGACCGAAATTCCCGAACTCGCTTTCGGCTATTGTCGCGCGCTGAGAAACGTGGAGTTCGGAGAAAATCTTCTCTACATCGGGGCTTCTGCATTTTATAATTGTTCCGCTCTCGCTTCTGCGGAATTTCCCGCTTCGCTTCGAGAAATCGATACGAGCGCGTTTGAGGGCGCATCCTCTCTCGTTTCCGCCTCCTTTACGGGAGATGTCGAGAGGATCGGCAACAGCGGTTTTCGTAGCTGTTCCGCCCTTGAAAAGGTGGAATTTCCCGCATCGTGCACGTCGCTCACGGTGGATCCCTATGCGTTCGCTTCGTGCGTTTCGCTCACGGAGATCGATTTCCCCGAGGGAACGGCAGAACTCGGCGGCGGCGTTTTGAACGGTGCGGAGCAGCTTGCGCGCGTGTCCATTCCCGATTCGGTTGTCCGCGTGGGCGCGAATGCCTTTGAAGGAACAAAATTGCAGAACGACCAGCTGGAAAAGGGGAATTTTGCCTATGCCGACAAATGGCTTGTCGCCCTTTCATCCTCTTTTAAGCAGGAAGTTACCGCTGTTACGCCCGCAATGTTTGAGAACAATACGGTGGGCGTGGCGGCGCAGGTCTTTCTCATCCGCGCGGCGAGCGGCAGCTATTCCGGTTGCCCGTTGCTGGAATCGGTGGAATTTCCCAGAAGCGTAAAATATCTCGGCACGAACAGCTTTTACGGCAGTCCGCGCCTTGTAAAGTTTATTTCGCCCGCGGGCGGCTTGACGGCGATCGACGATCTTGCCTTTCAGGAGTGTCCCGTCTTGAACAACGTTCAGCTTGGCGAAGGCTTGCTCACCATCGGCAATTATGCCTTTTACAACTGCTCGATGCTCAATAACAACGGGCAATCGGCCACTACGCTTGTTCCCGAGAGCGTTGTGGAAATCGGACAGAATGCCTTTCAGGGAACCGCCCTTTGGGAGCACCCGCTCGAAGAGGATGGGGGAGTGATCTATGCAGGCAACTGGGCGGTCGGTTTTTCGGGGGGAGATGCGCTTTCCTCTTTCTTAGGCTCCGTGGAACTCCGTGAGACGACCGTTGGGATCGCCGACTATGCGTTCCGGGAGAGCCTGTTCTCGCAACTCATCAACCTGAACCGCGTCACGCACATCGGCACGGGAGCTTTCTATGAATGTAAATTGCTTACGGGCGCAAATTTGAACCGCAATCTCCGCAAAATCGAGCCGTATACCTTTTACGAGTGCGAGCAACTTTACGACGTGAATTTCCCGCAGCGCCTCAATGAGATCGGCGGTTTCGCTTTCTACGGGTGTTCCTCGCTCGGCGCGCTCGATTTTTCGCGCACGGATCTGCAAACGGTCGGCACGGGCGCGTTCTATCAATGTTATAACGTCAAATCGCTCGAATTCAACGATGAAGTCGCCGAAATCGGCTATGCCGCCTTTTTCGGGTGCTCGCAGATCCTCGAGCTGACGATCCCCGATTCCGTGAAAACGATCGGGGCGTATGCTTTCGGCCGTTGCGAATATTTACAAAAAGTGACTTTCGGTTCCGGGTTGGAATCGATCGGAGCGTATGCTTTCTATCACGCCCGTCTCTACCGCATTTCCATTCCGGGCAACGTAAAGACGATCGGCGGTTTTGCCTTTTTCAACTGCGCAGAGGCGGAAGAAGTCGCTCTCGGCGAAGGGGTGGAGTACATCGGACCCGCCGCCTTCTGCGGATTGACAAATATGAATTTCACATCCGTCTCGTTGCCGAAGAGCGTCCGCTATTTGGGCGATTACGCTTTCCGCGATTGTACTTTTTTGAGGTCGGTGGTATTTTCGGACGGGGTAGAATACATCGGTCCGCACGCCTTTTTCGGCGATTTGTACGCTACCGTCTATACCTCTTATGACGACGCGGCCGCGAACGAGAATTGGAGCGGAAATTGGAACTCTTCCTACCGTCCCGTTCTGTGGGGCGCGCAACTCTCGGAGGACGGCAGTTATGTGGTTTCCGTCAAGGCGGGTTCGGCGCAGTTCTCTCAGGCGATCCGCGGTTATTCGCGTCCCATGCGTCAAGGCTACAAATTTGCGGGCTGGCGCACGGAGGACGGCGAGATCGTCGCTTTGGACGAAGCGGAAGAGGGCGAAACGCTCTATGCGGTGTGGGAGGAATCGGATGAACCTCCCCGTCCCGATCATGAGATCGTGGAACCTCCCGAGGATTGGATCCCGGGAGAAAATATGTGGTTCGCAAGCCTCTGATGAATATTGTGGAGCGAAAGGGATAGATTCTTAGTATGAAAGGAGAAAGTCTTATGAAAAAGATGAAGAAATGGATCTTGGCGGCTGTTCTTATGTCGTTGTGCGCGATGTGTCTGCTTTTTGCAAGTTGCGGCAACACCGTCACCTATCAATTCGAGTCGAACGGCGGAAGCGCCGTAGAGAGCGCCGAAGTGGCAAAGGGCGAAAACTTCACTCTGCCCACACCCGAGCGGGAAGGGTACAGCTTTGAAGGTTGGTACGCGGAGCCCGATTTTTCGGGATCGCCCGTCGTATCTGCTACGGCGGACGAAAACCGAACTTTCTATGCGAAATGGGAACAAATGTATCTCGTTTCCTTCGAAGTAGGCAAAGGTTCGTTGAACGCTCCCAAACTCTATCTCAAAGCGGGCGCGAACATTTATGATGCCGTTAAGGACATCGTTCCCTCCGCTCCTCAAGGCTATGCGTTCGGCGCGTGGTTTGTCGGGGAGAGCGAACTTTCGCAGGGAGTTTCTATGACGACGGACGGCGTTACACTCACGGCGCACTACAAAGTCGGCTATACGGTGGAGACCTATCTGCAAAACCTTGACCTTGACGGCTACGAGCAGGGCGATACGGTCACACTGTACGATTATGCGAACACGGAATGCACGGCAAGTCTTTCGCTTGAAGGCTTTGTCGAGGCAGAGAATGCTAACGCGATCAAAACGAAGGTGCTCTCGGAAGATCCCGCACAAAATGTCTTTCGTCTCTATTTTGACCGGATGCAATGCGTGATTTATTTTGATTCCAACTATCCGGAGGGAGACAACACCGGAGTTTCACAGATGGTCGTGGCGGGGAAACAGATTACTTTGCCGGACGATCTGTTTACCTTGGACGGCTACTTCTTTGCAGGTTGGAGCGTTGGCGCAGGTAGTGTAGTTTATCGGTCCAATTATCTCGAATCCCTTCTCTTCTATGGGGCGGAGGAATATGAGCCCGTTCTGTATGATGTCTCCACCGACATCGTATTTTCCGCTGTCTGGGAAAAGGCTTACACCGATCTCTTCGGCGGTATGGACTATGTTTATCTTTTCGACAAAGAGGGAGAGGACATCTATCTCGATCGCGGCGGCGTATTCTTCAAAGGCGAGTACGATGCAGAGTACAATGAATTTTTCTTCTCAAATCTTGCGGACGACATTGTGCTCGAAGGCAAACTCTTGGAGGACGGCAAGTTCTGCTTTGCAAGCCAGCAGCGCGACGGGAGATCTTATCAGCTGTACGAAGCGGGCAAAGGCATCAACGATTCCGTTCGGATCCAGATGGACGAATACAACGGCCTCAGCTATATTTCGGGGAGCGGCGTCCAAAAAACGTCCAAAGGTTCCTATATGGTCGATGAGGACGGCTACACCTATGAGGCGACCTTCTCCGAAGGCGAACTGAACGGTCAAGTCATTCACTTTACACTCGGTTCGGTTGGATCGCAGCCCGCGTTCCAGATCCGTGACGACGAGGCATTCGGTTGGGGCGAACTCATTCGTTTCGTCATGCGTCCCGACGATGGACTCGTCTACTATACGGCAGCGTACCAACTCACCCTCAACGGCTACGGAACGGCTACATTCAACACCGGCACGCAGACGATACAATACAGTTATACGCGCGACGGCGATGTCGTCACCCTTACCACGGGATTGAATCGGGTAGCGGGCGTTGCTTATATCCGTCACGAACGGAATAGAACGGGCTACATGCTCTATAACGATGATCTTAACGCTACTTTTAACGGCGAAAACGGCGCTACGCTTGTCATGGACGGTCTCTATACCGCCACATATACGAGTGGAACCACAACGGTCAGCGGCATTTACACCCTTTCGAGTGCGATCCTCGGCGACTATCTCGTCACGCTCACCACAGAATCTAAGGAGGTCTATACCTTCCTGATCAAGACGGAGACGAGCGTGGATGGGGAGACGGAAACGGTTACGGTTACGCGCTCCTTCCGAAAGGTCGGCAACGGATATTCCGAATATTATTATAAGGACGATTCGCAGGATTATCTGTACTATTACAGCCCCCTTCTCGCGCTCAACGAAACGGGGGACGGCAAAGCGACTGTCTACGGATTCACCGAAGAGGGCGAATATGCCAAGGCGATCGAAGGTTCTTATAAGCAAAACGAGGAAGGCTATTTTATTTTCACTGAGGATAGCCATACGCAAAACGCTCTTCGCGTCACCCCCGTCGATCTTTCCAAAGTGAAGTCCTTTGTTTTCTCCACCGGTTATGTGCAGAATTCAGAGGGCGATTATATGCCCGTCGCCTTCTGGCTCTCTCTGACCACGGAAACGGGCACGGAAAATTACGATAAAAAGTACACGTCCGAATCGGACGGCACGCTCACTTTGGTCGCGGGCTTTGCCATCTATGTTCCCGCCGAAGGAGATACGGTCGTCGGCGTTTACCAAACGCAAGACGGGATCACAACTTTCACTTCCGTTAGAACGGAAGAGACTTTCTTTGTGGAGTTGCACGATGAAAATGACACGTTCGAACTTCTCGACGATGTTCTCGGCACCGCCCGCGCAATGAACGAGGACGGTACTGCTTCCCGTAACGAAACGCTCTTCTTCAACGGAAAGGGCGGTGTAACTTATACCGACGCGGACGGGAAGGAGCACATCGGGTCTTATTCGGAAACCGATAAAACGACGGTGTTCGGCTCGAAGATCTTAAAGTTTACCTGTGCCTCTGATAATACGGACTTCGAGTTCATTCTCGTTTCCGTCTCCTCCACGGTCTATTTCAACCGTTACAACGAACATTACAACGATACTTATACCCAACAGACGGAAGAGGGCCTTGCCGTACTCTTGCTCGACGGATACGGCTACCACGCCCGCTACACTTTCCCGACAGGCGAAACGCTGGACGGTACGTACTATATCGACGAGGAAAATATCATCTGTTTGGTATTGAACGACGTCAACCTGTATTTCGACCTCAAAGACAGGACTTTTACGCGGCGTGGCTTGGAGGCGGGTACTTATGCCCTCGCCGACAACCAACGTCTCGACGGCACGTTGCTCGAGTTTGACGGTTACGGCCATCTCAAAGTGTACACCATGGAGACGGATGATAGCGGCGAATCGGTCCGCAAAGATCTCGGCGAAGGAAAGTACGAGGTGAAAGACGGCGATATGATCCTCACCTATACGCTCGAACTTTCAGGCGGCGGCAG
The DNA here is from genome assembly GCA_947630325.1 of uncultured Clostridia bacterium. GTDB lineage: Bacteria > Bacillota > Clostridia > Christensenellales > Borkfalkiaceae > Gallimonas. The sequence goes on along the minus strand of CANRHB010000002.1, from coordinate 13,580 downwards.
CGAGGAGATCGAGCTGGTCGGCATGATCGACGCTTACGCGATCTCTTCTTCACAGGCGATCCCCGTATTCATCGTGGCGCATAAGGAAGTCGTCCGCAACTATGTCAACGAAAAAGATTGGACGATCCTCTCTCTTGACGAGTACGGCAACGCCATCAAATACGGGGTTGAAGACGTGACGGATGTCAACGAGATCATCGGCTCTTATATTCTCATTACCGATACCATGCTCTATTATGCGAGCAATACGGGCACGGACGCGGGCATCTATCTCTACAATACGGAAAAGGGCACGGCCACTCCCGTCACCACTTTGCAGGCGAAGGGCTATTACACGAAGGATCTCGAATCGCTCATGTTCTCGCAGTACGGTTTCATGATCGAAAACGGGACCACCCGCACCTACTATAATGTTGACGACGAAGGCAATGTCACCGTCTATTACAGGGACGAAGAAGCGGAAAACTGCAGCAAATACGGCTTCGTGGAAAAGTCCTTCGGCAAGTTTGAAGATACCAAGGTGTGGAACGATAAAACCTACTATCAGAACAGCGGTTATGCCGTCACCTTCAAGCGCGACGAGGAGAACAAAACGAAATATCCCGTTCCCGTCTCCACGAGGGACGATGAGGGACAAGAAATTACGGAGAAGTGGCAGCTTAAAAATCTCACCTTCACTCCTTCGGGTCGTCTCAACTTCTCGGTCAGCGGCGTAGTCCTTCTCGGCAAACCCGATTCTACGGCAGATGAAAGCTATAACTGCACGGTTGTCCGCTCTCAGGAAGAGGGGAAAGAAGCGGTGATGTATGTGCAGGTGCAGAATTTCCGTTTCTATATCACGGCAACGTATACGGGCGAACAGACGAGCGGCACGAACAACACCTATGAAGTCACCGCCATGCAGACGGTGTTCTCCTCTCCTTCCTATGTATATCTGTATTACTACTACATGTTCTATTCCTTCTTCGGACCGACGTTTGCGGCAAGTTTCCCCAACACCTTCGGCACGGTCACGATCATTCGTGAGTTCGATGAATTGGGCGAAATGAGCGAGGAATACTTCACGGGCGAATTCGGTGAAGACGCAGGCATGGTAGACAGCACGGGCGCGCCTCTTAAAACCGAAAAACTGGATTTCGAGTACGACAAAGAAAGCGGCCTTTATACTGTCAAACTCGGAAGCGAAGATGGCTATGATTACACGCTTTACTTCGATCTGTCCTACATTCGGCAACTCGGGACATACGGCTACCGCGTGTATGCGCTTACCCGCAGTCAAACGCTGGTGTGCGACGGTTACTCGGTGGAGGTGGAGCGGATCCTCGCATCTGACAGTAGCGCATATTCTGTCGGCAGTGTTTGGTCGATCACGCTTTCCAAGGATGGGAAAGCGCTCGATTTGGATCTCGGGCTCATACGCGAGGGTGTGTTCTACTATGTCGTCCGCGACCGCGAAACGGAAGGAAACAAGATCAAGAGCACTGTCTATTACAAGCTGACCTTCACGGATAAGGTCTCCGAAGGTTCGGGCGAGGACGAGGAAACGGCCGGTGTTCCGCTTTACGATAAAGTAAAAGTGGAGGAGATCAAAGTCAAGACCCTCTACACTGCGGACGGCGTTTCCTATATCGACATTCTTGATGAAGAAGATGGTGCGGCTCAATATATGTACTACGGCGAAGAAAGGCATTTGATCGTCAAGAGTAGCTATGACGAGAGCAACAAGACCTATACGGTCACAACAGCCTCGGGTCGCGTCTTTACCGTCACGGTCGGCGACAACGACGTGATCACCGTTTCCGAAGTCAAGGAATAAGGCAAACCTCATAGAGCGGGCGTTCGCGCCCGCTCTTTTCATGCTCTCATCTTAAAGCCCGCAGTTCGGTCTTAAATCAAAATCAAAAATGCGGCGGCGCGTGACTTTCGTCCCGCGCCGCCGCATATTCTTCTTTTATTCGACATAATCATAACTATCCCGACAAAAAGGGAGGGGAAAGTTATGTGGAAGGACATCGAAGAGCGAACAAAAAGGAGCGGGGAATACATTGCAAAGACGGGCTGTACGGTGCGCGCCTGCGCCTCCCGCTTCGGCATTTCCAAATCCACCGTGCATACAGAGGTAACATAACTGAACGTTTTGTGTGGGTAGTGGAATAAGACAAAATAATGTATAGCGGCGGGAAATTTCCGAATTTCCCGCTGTTATTTTTAGTGGGGCATGATTTTTTCTTGAAATATGCTTGCAATTATTATAATTTGGAGTATAATATAGGCAAGACATTGCGAGGTGTAAGATGCAAAAATTTGTAAACCGCACAAAAGAGTTGGAAACACTTGAAAAGCAATATGATTCGAGCGAATCCTCATTGGTGGTTGTCTACGGAAGACGGCGTGTCGGCAAAACGGCTCTTTTGACCGAGTTCTTAAAGTCGCATACTGATTCAATTTATTTTCTTGCTACCGAAGAATCGGAGCTCCAAAATCTCAATTACTTCAAATCACAGGTCGCGGAGTTTACGGGCAATGAATTGCTTCGTGCCGCAACAGTGGATTGGCCCACTGTTTTCAAAACACTATTGGCCCATAAGACGGAAAGCAAAAAAGTCATCGTGTTTGATGAATTCCAATACATCGGGCAATCAAATTCGGCATTCCCGTCTGTTTTGCAAAAGATTTGGGATACACTGCTGAAAGACGCTAATATCATGCTTGTTTTATGCGGTTCCCTTGTGTCGCTCATGAAGTCGCAGACGCTCGATTACGGTAGCCCCTTATATGGCAGAAGAAGGGCGCAGATAAAGTTAAAACAAATTCCGTTTAAGCACTACCATGAGTTTTATGAGGGAAAGAGCGACAACGAATTGCTGCCCTTTTATGCGGTGACGGGCGGGGTTCCGAAGTATATCGAAACTTTTCAAGGATATGATGATATCTATTCGGCAATCAGAGAAAATATCTTAAACACTCAGAGCTTTCTCTATGAAGAGCCATATTTCCTCTTGCAGAAAGAAGTAAGCGAGATTGGAAGTTATTTTTCGCTCATTAAGGCAATCGCTATGGGGAACAGAAAACTTTCCGAAATCGCCGCTTTCCTCGAAGTGAAACAAACGAATCTTACAAAGTATCTCAAAGTGCTCATGGATCTCGACCTTGTAGAGCGGGAGGTGCCGGTTACCGAGTCGGCTCCCGAAAAGAGCAAGAGCGGGCTGTATCGCATTACGGACAACTATATTGCGTTCTGGTTCCGCTATGTCTATCCTTATCGTGCCTATCTCGAGAAAGGGGAGATGGACTATGTCCTCGCAGAGATCAAAAAGGGGTTTGTAGAGAACTATGCTTCTTTCGTCTATGAGGATGTATGTCGTGAGAAGATGCTGGAGCTCTCCGCCGCGGGGAAGTGGGAGTTTCACTTCGACAAGGTCGGCAGATATTGGGGGGCGAAAGCGGGAGAGATCGACATTGTCGCCATTGATTCCGCAGGAGCACATCTCGTACTTGGTGAATGCAAATATACGAAGTCGCCCAAAGGCTTGAACGTTCTTCATAAACTGCAAGAAAAGTCCGAGGTGATGCAGAGGCTGACAGGGGCGACCTCGGTTTCATTCGTCATATTCAGCACTGCCGGCTACACGCAGGGGCTCCTTGATGAGGCAAATAGAAATCCTGCACTTTCTCTATACTAAAAAATCAGATATACTCTTGGCATAAGGTTCTAATAGAGGAAACAATGAAAAATCATCTTATTTCTAAAATCCCAAAGGCACAAGAAGAGACCACCATGAAGCTGTGCAACGGTAAAGCCATAGATCTCAATAGTTTATATAATTTTAAGAATCCGATAAGGCATTTCTTTAATATCAATGCAATCGCATTTGATTGCTCCGAGTCCTGCACTTTCAAAGATCTTGCTTGGACGACGCCGGTCAAATTTAAAATATTTAAGACAGAAGAGGAACAGCGAACGATTGGTTTTCCCAATATCCTAAACTTTTATCACGCCGTAAAAAAGTTTCAATCTGAGCCAAATTTTTTTGACATTGGTGCGATGAGTTCGAGAAAACGTGTTTCACCCGATTTGAATACCGGTGAATTTTCTGTTTTGAGCTACTATCGTTCCATCCAGTCGGATACGTTTAATTTAACCAAGTATGACAAGCTCTTGGTTTTGGACATCAAGAGTTTTTATGGTAGAATTTACACACATGATTTCGGGTTTTCGGATGTAAATTCCCTTGAACAGCGTGTAACTTCTTTGAATAGCGGTAGAACGAACGGGTTGCTTTTAGGATCCTATCTCTCGCTTTATTTAGCTGAAAGATTCTTGTTGAAGATTGAGAAAGAACTGGATAAAATGCTCGCGGAGCAACACATTGACTGTCATTATGAATACTTTTCCGATGACTTCTACTTTTTCTGCAATCAAGCGGATAAGGATCGTATCATAGAAGGTTTCGCAAAAGTTTTAGATGCATTTGAGCTTCAAGTCAACTACGACAAAACCGTCGTCTTTGATTTTGAGGAATATACAAAAGATAATAATTTGGAAAAACTGTGGAAGAAAATCATTCATTTATCAATGGAAAAAGAAAAGGCGATATCCCAAAAACGCGATAGAAGTGCCATATGGGGGATAAAGGGGGACGGCAAAGAGTTTCGAGATCATCCTGTATTTTTCACGCAATTAGTTTATCGATTGAGCCAAATCCAAGAACTGAAATACAAACGGATTTTTTTAGCCAACTTTTTCAAGACATTCTATTTCTATAACTTAAACCCTGATTTATATATTCTCTCACAATCCGATTTGAACTATATTTGCTATATTTACAAGTTGATGCCCGAGGCAATTCTTTATTCTTTACCTACTATTATGCAAATGAAGGGTTTTGATCGCTCGAGATTTAAGGAATTTGTTTTGGCACGGTTCAACTCAGTATTGCACACCGACCGGCAGGAGGAGCAAGTCTATTTTTACTATGCAATCAAGCTCTGTGGGTTTGACACCGAACTCATTTGTTTCAAGGAAAAAGTTTTACACTCTGAGAACCAAATCCTGATTTCTTATTTTATTCTCGACAAAATCATTACCGAAGCCGATTATCAAAATGAAATTTCTTACCCGCACGAGAGCAAATGGTTGCAAAATTATCATTACCTTCTCGTCTATGATAAGTCAAGGATTGATGTTTTGTTTCCCGTTAACGCCAAAAAATCAAGGCAACAACAAAGCTATTATGATTTTTATTATCGTAATCTTGACAGTGATATTCCGATTGTACGTCCTGTTGGGGAGATCGACGGCGCAATCAAAAAGTTTATTTCACAAAAAATTGCAAGCTACCATCACAAATCAGTTTGAAAGTGTATTTTGAAAAGTATTTTTTAGAACGTGACTCTTATTATCATAATTGACGCACTATCATGGAGCTACGATAAATGGAATAAAGTGGCTGATCTCGAAACCAATTCAAGGTCAGTCGCTTATTTTTTATTTCAAACTCGCTTGAAAAAGTTGCGCGAATGCGCTAATTCTCCCTTAAATTTCTTTTATTTGTCAAAAGTTATTCCACGCACGGGGCAACTTTTGATTTTTAGGAATTTTCATAAGCAATTCGGATAATTCGACCGAAAGCAAGAAAATTCCCCGCTTTCCGCTCCAAAAAAAGGAAAGAAAGAGGGGAAACACTATTGACTTTTGGGTCATTTCATGTTATACTATTATCGAAAGTTACTCCATTTGCGGAGCAACTTTCGATTATGTGGGGGCAATTTGCATGAAAACCATTCAAAGAGATTTTTACTTGCAGGAACTGATTTCCAAAAAAGAGAACGGAATGATCAAGGTGATTACGGGGATCAGACGGTGCGGCAAGAGCTATTTGTTATTTGAAATTTATCGCAATTATCTGCTTTCTATCGGCGTCAAAGAGGAGAACATCATCATGCTTGCCCTCGACGCCGTTCAAAATGCGCCGTACAGAGACCCGCTGAAACTGTCTGAATATGTCACTTCCAAAGTCGCCGATAAATCGCAGGTGTACTATGTCTTTATCGACGAAATTCAATATGCGATCAAGAAAGAGGAATTAAGGAGCGAAGAACCGTTGCCGCTCTATGGTGTTCTCAACGGGTTTTTGCATTTGGGGAACGTGGACGTCTATGTGACGGGAAGCAATTCCAAGCTCCTTTCCAAGGACGTCATGACCGAGTTCCGCGGGCGCGGCGACGAGGTGCGCGTGTTCCCGCTCACCTTCAAAGAATATTTCGATTTTGTGGGCGGCGACAAGGCGGATGCCTTTGAGGAGTATGCGCTATATGGAGGTTTGCCGTTTACGCTGTCTCTTCCCGACGCGAGAGGGAAGATGAAATACCTCACCGATCTGTTCAAAGAGACTTACTTTAAGGATATCGAGGAGCGTTACACCATCGAACTTCCCGAGGTGATGAAGATGCTCACCGACGATTTGTGCTCGTCCGTCGGTTCGCTTGTCAATTCCAACAAGATCGCAAACACGCTCCAAACCGTGCGCAAAGTGAAGGTGAATTCCGAAACCATTTCCAAGTATTTGGAATATTTGGAAGAGGCGTTTCTGTTTTACCATGCAAGCAGGTACGATGTGAAGGGCAAGCGGTATTTTTCCTATCCCTCCAAGTACTATTGCACCGATATGGGACTGAGAAATGCGCGGCTGAACTTCCGCCAAGATGAGGAGACTCATGCAATGGAGAATATCATCTTCAACGAGCTGATCGCGCGCGGGTATGCGGTGGATGTCGGCGTCGTGGATGTGAGCGAAGAGGGGAAAAAAAAGCAGTGCGAGATCGACTTTGTGGTCAACATGGGACCCGAGCGATATTATATCCAATCGGCATATCGGTTGGGGAACGAGGAAAAAATCAATGCGGAGCGCCGCCCTCTGCTTGCAACGAAGGACTTTTTCAAGAAGATCATCATCACCGATTCCCGCAGAAAGGCAAGTTATGACGATAAAGGTATCGTCTACATGGGGCTGTACGATTTCCTGCTCGACAAAGACAGCTTGAACAGATAAAACGCCAACACAAGAAAAATTTTTGAAAGCATGACTACCATTGCCATGTTTGATGTGCTATAATGGGGTTATCATAGGAGGCAATATGAGCATTTTCGATTGGCTGTTCGGCGACACCGACGACGAAGATGAACAGCTTGAAGATATGCTCCTCATGGATATGGACGACGAGGACGATTAAATTCCCCGCGAAGTGGGTTAAACTTTCGTGTTCCATGAGATAAAAACAGAGAGGTCGCATTGACTTTTAGCGGCAAATAAAGTATAATATAGCTACTTATAATTCACCACAAAAGCACAGGAGAGGCTATGGCATCCATCATCGACAATCGCAAAAAAACAATGTTGGACTCTTTAAGAAATTCCTTGAAGCAAGCGGAAAGCGTGGATATCTTGACGGCTTTTTTCTACTTTTCCGGTTTTAATGCTTTGGCAGAAGATCTGAAAGATAAAAAGATTAGAATCTTAGTAGGCAATACGATTGACCCCGAAGCGATTGTTGATTTATGTCGGGCCGTGCGGGACGGGGTTGATGATTCTTTGGAAACTTATGCGGTAAGAGGATATTCACGGCTTAATAATTTGCAAAAGAAAAACTATTATGTAGATAGTTTTGTTGGTTTATTTAATAAATCCACTTTGGCAGATGAATTTGATTCTACGGACAGTCAATCTATTTTCAAAATGTTTCTCTCCAAGATTGCGGATGGTTCTCTCGAAATCCGATTAACAGGAACCCCTAATCACGCAAAAGCCTACATTCTCACCAACAAATACGAATACTCTTGCTTTGGCGATCAAAAAGGCGTCGTTTTCACCGGATCATCAAATTTCACCTATAATGGATTGCTTGGACAAGGCGAAATGAATGAGCGGTTTAGTGATAATAATAAATATGAGGAGTACGAGGAAAATTTTGAAATGCTGTGGAATGACAGCAAATCCATTGATATATGCGTAAAAGATAGCAACCATGAATTTATCGAAGAAGTAAAAAGCAAATTATGGTTGTTTGCGCAACCTTCTCCATACTATATTTTTATCCGTATTCTTTTTGAATTGTATGCTACGTTGGATGAAGGCAAAATAGTAAGCCCGAATGAAATAACCGATGGAAAGTTTGCCAACTTAAAATATCAAATTGATGCTATACACTACGGTATAGATTGTATCAATAAAAACAACGGCGTTATTATTGCGGATGTTGTTGGTTTGGGAAAGTCAATTGTAGCGTCGGCAATTGCCTATAATTTGAATATCAAAAGGACAATCATTATTGCCCCGCCGCATTTGGTAGACCAATGGGAGGAATACCAGCAAGATTTTGGGTTAAGAGGTGTTCGTGTATGCAGTAGCGGGCGTCTTGAAGAAATATATAAAAATTACGCCAAAGATCCAAATCCGATTTTGTTTATTATTGATGAGGCACACCGGTATCGTAATGAGCTGAGCGATAGTTATCAATGGCTACACCAACTTACCCGCTCTAATGCGGATAACAAAGTGATTCTTTTAACGGCAACGCCCTACAACAACAGACCACAGGATTTATTCGCTCTTATCAAACTTTTCCAAACCCCCAGTCGCTCCACGATCAATTCCGTGGACAATTTAAGTGTACGCTTTCATGAACTGATCGCGCGATATAACAGACTTGAAAGAGAAGGGAAAAAGAACCTAAATCATGAGATTAAATATGAATTAGATAAATTGAGCCAGGAACTTCGAGTCTTGATTGACCCCGTAATTGTTCGTCGCAGTCGGATTGATTTGCAGGAAATAAAAGAGTATGCCGATGACTTGAAGTTACAGGGCATCCAATTTCCAACGGTTATTGGGCCAGAACTTGTGGAATATGATTTAGGGCATATAAGAAAACAATACCTGCATACTTTATCTTTATTGAGCAACGATTTTATCTGTGCGCGTTATAATCCTTCTGCATATCTTGTTAATCCGCAGGCATTCATGGATGAGTACGGGCATTTGTTTAGCGAAAGCGATTTGCAGTTGTCGCAACGCAACTTGGCGATGTTTATAAAACGTCTGCTTGTCATGCGCTTTGAAAGTTCGAAGTCTGCATTTAGATCGACGCTGGAAAGCATTCTCTCCTCATATGAGAATATTACAAAATGGTGGGAAAAGGGATATGTGCCGATAAAAAAACGCGGTTATTTGCCCGATCCGGACGATGAAGAGATCCAAGAAACTTTAGATGAAATCAACAGCATTGCCGATGAAGGAATAGATATTGATAAAATAAAAAAGAAGGCGATTCCCTTTGAGCGAAATCTTTTCAAAGATGATTTCATCAAGGCCGTAGAAAGTGATATTACACTGCTCCGCACAATCTATAAAGAATGGTTTGAAGGTGATGAAATAGGCGAAGATCCGAAATACAATGAGATCAAAGCAAAAATCCAAGCGCTTTTGACCGAAAATCACGAACGTAAATTAGTTATATTTTCTTCTTATGCCGATACCGCTGAGTATGTTTATGGCAAACTTATTGAAGATGGATTTAGAGCGTTGCTTTACACGGGTGGCGCCACTAAAACTGATCGTAATATCGTAAGAAGAAATTTTGACGCCTCCTGTGCTGTTGCAGAACAACTGAACGATTACGATATCATTATCGCTACCGATGCTTTGAGCGAAGGATTTAATCTGAATCGCGCGGGGGTTATCATCAACTATGATATTCCATACAATCCCACGCGCGTTGTTCAAAGAATCGGGCGTATTAACCGTATCAACAAGAAAATGTTCGAGAAGATCTACATTTTTAATTTCTTCCCGACCGATATTGGAGAGGAAAATACACTCATCAAGGGTATTTCTACTCTGAAAATGTTATTGATCAATAATATCGTGGGTAGCGATACGCGTACTCTTACACCGGATGAAAGTTTGCGGAGTTATTTCAAAAAGCAATATGAAGAAGCAGATGCAGAAAACGGGGAAAGAAGTTGGGATAACGAATTTAGAAACATTTATAATAGTGTAAAACACAATGTGGATCTGCTCGATCAAATCAAGAATATTCCGGAAAGAGCAAGAATCGTCCGAAAAGGGCAAAAAGAAGATGTTGCTATTTCTTTCGCCAAACGCGGGAATAATTCTTTGTTTGCGATGGCAGATAATGAGTCAATGATGGCAAAAATTGTGTCGCCCGAATTGGTGCTGAAACTTTTTAGAGCTGATATAGACGAGAAGGGTTACGAATTTGACGAATCATTGGAAAAGAAATTTGCTGTTTTGAGAGATGAAATTCGCAAACCCTATCCCAAGATCAAACTTGATAAGCGGAAGAGCGAAGCAATCATCAACCTGCAACAACTTCTTGCCGTCTGTCCTGCAGAAAAGGATTATATTAAAGATTTATTGGAAGTTATTAAATCATATGACGATTTAAGTGACGGAGAATTGAAGTTTCTTGCTGGATTAAATGTTAGAAAGTCAGCCGCAGAAGAAATCATGGCGGAATTAAAGCAGAGGATACCCGCCCATTACATTATTCAAATTAAAACGAAGGTTGAGACAATCGACGCGCAAACGGAAATTATAATGTTTACGGAGGATTTAAGAAATGATATCGAGGAATGAAGCAGAAGAATTGCTCCAAAAAGAATACGATACTGAGAACTTCCATTTTATAGTTTCCGATATTTTATTCAGTGATTTCAAATCTGGCAGACATGAGGTGGAATTCAACAACTCATTGTTTTCAGAAGTTATTCAATTGGGCGAATCCAAATCTTGCGACGTTACCGTTTACGAGGTCGGGCTTATTCAAGGAAAGGAAAAGCGCCGTGTTTCAATTACGCAAGAAATGTTTCGAGTTTTACGCGGGCAGGGAGTAAATAATGCGATTGTTGCTTTTTATAATGCCGATAAGCGCAACTATCGTTTTTCACTTTTAACAAGCAAATATGAATTTGACGGCGAAAAAATCGTTAAGGTTCTATCCAATCCACGCCGTTTCTCATATACTTTGGGATTTAACACTAAAACACATACTGCATACAAGTATTTGATAGCCGGAGGGCATGTCAAAAATCTTGACGAATTGATTTCTCGCTTCTCTGTAGAGGTCGTCAATAAGCAGTTCTATAGTGAAATTGCCAATTGCTTTTCGGAATTGGTCGGGGGAGAAAGAGAGGGGAAGAAATATCATAGACAATTGGTTTTATACGGGGTAATCGATCAGAATAAATACTCCGAATTTGCAGTGCGCCTCATCGGTCGTATTGTTTTCTGTTGGTTCTTAAAGGAGAAAAAGAGCGAATTAGGGCGGCCTTTAATGTCTCCTAAATTTGTTGCTCTATCGGAAATCGTCCCTAACTACTATCATACTGTTTTGGAACCGCTGTTTTTTGAGCTTTTGAATACAAAACAATCGCGCCGCAAGGGAAAATACGGCGAAGAGGAGATTTATAAACAGATTCCATATTTGAACGGAGGATTATTCAGCCCACACAGCGATGATTTATACAAATACGATAGAGTGAATGAATGTGGAACATTCGGAGTGGTTACCATCCCCGACGATTGGTTTATTAGGCTTTATACTGTTTTGGAACAGTATAATTTTACTGTGGACGAAAATACATCTTACGACATTGAGCTTTCTATTGATCCTGAGATGCTTGGTAGGATCTTTGAGAACCTCCTTGCCGAAATCAATCCCGAAACGGGCGAAAACGCGAAGAAAAGTACGGGGAGTTTCTATACGCCTCGGGACATTGTTGACTACATGGTCGATAGCAGTTTATTAGAATACCTTAAACGTAAAACGAATATCGACGATATCAGATTGCGAGCGCTTATCAGCTATTCCAAAGAGGACGACGATTTAGCTGTGTTCAATAGCGAGGAAAAGAAAGCCATTATCAATGCTTTATACACTGTAACAATACTGGATCCGGCATGCGGGTCGGGCGCCTTCCCAATCGGTATGCTTCAGAAAGTGGTTTATATTTTGCAAGAAATAGATTCTGATGCAAGCCTGTGGTTTGATAAGGTTACAGAAAATGTCAATATTTTGATAAAGCAGGAGTTTAAGAAGAAGTTCGATGCGGGTTCATTGGATTACATTCGTAAGTTAAGTGTTATTCAACATTCTATTTTTGGTGTTGATATTCAACCCATTGCCGTAGAAATAGCGCGTTTGCGTTGCTTCCTTTCTTTGATTATAGAGGAAAATGTAGACGACAGTAAGCCGAATCGCGGCGTCAATCCACTGCCCAATCTAGACTTCAAATTTGTGATTGCAAATAGCCTTATCAAACTTGAAGGAAGTGATGGAAAATACCAAACCTCCATGTTTGAGGATCAAAACCACATTAAGAAGCTTCAAGAATTGCGAGAGCTATTTTTCCGTGCAGAGGACGCCGATGAGAAAAATGACCTAAAAGATGAATTCAAAGATATCCAGCAGGCGATGCTTTTGGCAACGATATCGAATTATGATAAAAAAGCATCTAAACTATATCAAAGTTTGTCACAGTGGAAACCTTTTAGCAACGAACTTACACCCTGGTTTGATCCCGAGTGGATGTTTGGCATAAACAACGGATTTGATATCATAATCGGGAATCCCCCGTATATTCAGTTGCAAAATGCGATAAATTCCCAGCAAAAGTTCGGAGATTTATATATTGATTGCGGATTTAAGACTTTTTCAAGAACAGGCGATATTTACTGCTTGTTCTATGAGCGCGGATACGAACTTTTGAAGGCAAACGGTATCCTGACCTATATCACAAGCAATAAATGGATGAAAGCGGGTTATGGGGCGAAACTCAGGGAATTTTTTGCCAAAAAGACAAATCCGATTCTGCTATTGGACTTTGCAGGCAAAAAGGTTTTTGAAAGCGCAACGGTTGACGTAAATATTTTGATTTTTGAGAAAGCCATAAATCAAGGCAACACACTATCATGTATTGCCCGTGAAAATTGCTTAGGAAATTTGAGCGTTTTTGTTGAACAAAACGGTATCAGAATGGACTTCCACAGTTCACAAAGTTGGTCCATCCTAAACCCAATCGAACAAAGTATTTTAGATAAAATACATAAAGTCGGAAAACCGTTGAAAGAATGGAACATACAAATAAACTTCGGTATTAAGACGGGCTTAAATGAAGCATTTATTATTTCGCAGGAGGTAAGAGATAGGTTAATACAGGATGACCCGAAAAGTGCTGAAATAATTCGACCGATTTTGCGCGGCAGGGATGTCAGGCGTTATAATTATTCTTACGCTAATTTGTGGCTAATAAGTACTTTTCCCAGCCGTCACTATAAAATCGACGATTTCCCAGCCGTTAAGAAATATCTACTTTCTTTTGGGATTGAGCGGCTGGAGCAAACTGGAAAAGAACATAATATTAACGGCGAAAAAATAAAGTCGCGAAAAAAGACCATGAACCAATGGTTTGAAACACAAGACCCGATAAGTTATTGGGACGATTTTTCTAAGCAAAAAATCGTGTGGGCAAGGCTTTCTAGAATTTCCAAAGGTGACTT
>CANRHB010000001.1 GCA_947630325.1 uncultured Clostridia bacterium | reverse complement strand
ACTCTATTATATCACAGACTTCCGTTTGAACTACTTTTTTTATCCCACCCGTTGCACTTGTTAGTATAATTCACCGCTCGGGTACTTTCCCCCGCTCCGCGGGGGACAGCTTAATAATTCACCTGCAAGATTCTCGCCCTCCCCCGCGTCAGCGGGGGAGTTCCACTCACTTGCCCTCCCCCGCGTCAGCGGGGGAGTTCCACTCACTTGCCCTCCCCCGCGTCAGCGGGGGAGGGGTAGGGGAGGGGGGTACCTTATTATTTCTGCGTAAAATATTGTTCCCCCCTTTCCCCCTCGCTTCGCTCGGGTACTGTCCCCCGCTTCGCGGGGGACAGCTTTTTTTCTCTCGCTACAACATTCTCGCCCTCCCCCGCGTCAGCGGGGGAGGGGTAGGGGAGGGGGCACCTCATTTTCCTTGCAAATCGCTCCTTATCGTGCTATAATATCCAAAAGGAGCAACATATGTCTCAACATGATGACCCCGTATTGCTTGCGCGGGCGAGAGAAATGCGTGCCAATTCCACAAAAGAGGAACGTCGTTTATGGTACGATTTCCTCAACAAGCTACCTGTCAAATTTTATCGTCAAAAAATTATCGAACCTTATATTGTCGATTTTTGTTGTCCCGCAAACAAATTGATCGTCGAGTTGGACGGCTCACAGCACTATGAGGAACCGTCGCTTCTCTATGATAAAAACAGAGATGATTTTTTGAAAAGTCTCGGTTATACCATTCTTCGGTATTCAAATTATGACTTTGCCCGAAATTTTCAAGGCATTTGCCAAGATATTTGGAACCACTTGAATTTACCGAGTTAAAATAAGGTCCCCCCTTTCCCCCTCGCGTTGCTCGGGTACTTTCCCCCGCTTCGCGGGGGACAGCTTAATAATTCGCCCGCAAGATTCTCGCTCTCCCCCGCGTCAGCGGGGGAGTTCCACTCATTTGCCCTCCCCCGCGTCAGCGGGGGAGGGGTAGGGGAGGGGGGGTACCTTATTATTTCTGCGTAAAATATTGTTCCCCCCCTTTCCCCCTCGCGTTGCTCGGGTACTTTCCCCCGCTCCGCGGGGGACAGCTTTATCAACCCAACATAAAAAAGACCTGTCCGAAAATGGGCAGGTCCTTTTATTACGGAAGGAGGTTAAATTCTCTTGTCCTCGTGGTAGGAGGTGTGCAACACTTCGTGCGCCTTGTGGCTGTTGGGCGCGCCAAAGTATTCGTTGTAGATGACGTCCATCACGGGGCTGTCGGAGGAGCGGCGGAGCTTGTTGTCTTTGTCGCTCGTATAGAGAGCCTGCGCGCGGAGAGATTTGAGGTCCTCGGTGTTGCGGATGCTGTCGGGAAGGGTGGGCTGGCCGCCGCCGTTCACACAGCCGCCGGGGCAAGCCATGATCTCGATGAAATCATATTCCTTCTCGCCGCTTTCAAGCTGTTTGATGATGGTCTCTGCATTCGCAAGCCCGCTTGCAACGGCAACGCGCACGGTGTGACCCGCCACGTTGTAGGTCGCTTCCTTGATGGGGGAGGTGCCGCGCACTTCGGGGAAGTCCACCACTTCGAACTTGCCGTCGAGCATCTTTGCCGCCACGCGGAGCGCCGCTTCCATCACGCCGCCCGTTGCGCCGAAGATGGTGCCGCCGCCCGAGCAGGTCGCAAACGGATCGTCGAATTCCTCTTCGGGAAGTTCGGTAAGTTTGATGCCTGCCGTCTTGAGCATTCTCGCAAGTTCGCGGGTCGTGATCGCCGCGTCCACTTCGCCGTTCATCTCGGGGCGGTGGCATTCGTACTTCTTCGCCGTGCAGGGAATGACGGAGACGACAAAGAGGTCCTTGGGATCGACGCCGTTCTTCTCGCACCAATAGGTCTTGAGAAGCCCGCCAAACATCTCCTGCGGGGATTTGCAGGTGGAAAGGTGGGGGATCATCTCGGGGTGCTTCTGCTCCACGAACTTCACCCATGCGGGGCAGCAGCTCGTGAACATGGGCATGGGCTTGCCCGTCTGGATGCGGTTCAAAAGTTCGCTCGCCTCCTCCATGATGGTAAGGTCGGCGGTGACGTCCATATTGAACACAAAGTCGGGTGCGAGACGGCGGATGGCCGCAACCATCTTGCCCTCCACATTGGTGCCCACGGGAAGGCCGAACGCCTCGCCGAGGGTGGCGCGGACGGAGGGAGCGGTGAAGAACGCCACCTTCTTGTTGGGATCGGCAAGCGCCGCCCAAACTTCGTCTACCGTTGTCCGCTCCTTCAAAGCGCCAACGGGGCAGGCCACGATGCACTGTCCGCAACCGACGCACACCGATTCCATGAGGGACATCTCAAACGCGCTCCCCACATGCACGGCATATCCTCTGCCGATGGGGCCGATCGCGCCGACCGCCTGCTTCTTGCACGCCGCCACACAGCGGTTGCAGTTGATGCACTTGTCTCTGTCGCGCACCACATAGGGAGCGGAGAGGTCGAGCGGGGTGTCGAGCGTTTCGCCCTCGAAGTAGTTGGGATCGCACCCGTACTCGGTGGAGAGGCGTTGCAGTTCGCAGTTGCCCGCGCGTTCGCACGCAAGGCACTCCTTCTTGTGCTTAGAAAGCATGAGTTCGAGGGTCATCTTTCTGCTCTTTCTGCACTTTTCGGTGTTCGTCTTGACTTCCATGCCCTCGGACACGGGATAGACGCAGGCGGCCACGAGACCGCGCGCGCCCGTCGCTTCCACAAGGCACATACGGCAGGAACCGACGCAACTTACATCCTTCAAGTAGCACAAAGTGGGGATCTCGATATGCGCCTTCCTCGCCGCCTCGAGAATGGTGGAACCCTCGGGGACGGTGACGGGGATATTGTTGATTTTCAAATTTACCATGTTAGCCATTGTTTTCACCTCACTTTCTCTCGACTGCCTTGAATTTGCAGTTGCTCTGGCACACGCCGCACTTGATGCACTTGCTCGTATCGATGGCAAACGACGCAAGTTTGTGTCCGGGCGCCACATAGTCGGTCCGCGTGATCGCACTTACCGGGCAGTTCTTGGCGCACATGCCGCAACCGATGCACTTCTCTTTGTCGATGGAGAAGGACAAAAGCGCCTTGCACACGCCCGCCGTGCAGTGGTGGTTGTTGATATGATCCTCGTACTCGTTGCGGAAATGGTGCAACGTCGAGAGGATGGGGTTGGGAGCGGATTGCCCGAGCGCGCAGAGGGAAGAGGACTTCATGTGCTCTGCAAGTTCTTCGATCTTGACGAGGTCTTCGGGTTCGCCCTTGCCCTCGGTGATCTTGGTAAGGAGCTGTAAAAGCCGCTTGGTGCCGATCCTGCAAGGGGTGCACTTGCCGCAGCTCTCGTCCGCCGTGAATTCGAGGTAGAACTTGGAAATATCCACCATGCAGGTGTCCTCGTCGAGGACGATGAGGCCGCCCGAACCCATCATGGAACCGATGGCAACGAGGTTATCGAAGTCGATGGGGGTGTCGATGTATTCGGCGGGGATACAGCCGCCCGAGGGGCCGCCCGTCTGCGCGGCTTTGAACTTCTTGCCGTTGGGAATGCCGCCGCCGATCTCCTCGATGATCTCGCGGAGCGTGGTGCCCATGGGAACTTCCACAAGGCCGACGTTGGTGATCTTGCCGCCGAGCGCGAACACCTTGGTGCCCTTGCTCTTTTCGGTGCCGATGGAGGAGTACCACTTCGCCCCCTTCATGATGATGGGGTTGATGTTCGCCCACGTCTCCACGTTGTTCAAAATGGTGGGCTTTTCGAAGAGACCCTTCACAGCGGGGAAGGGAGGACGGGGACGGGGCTCGCCGCGGTGGCCTTCGATGGAGGTCATAAGAGCGGTCTCCTCGCCGCAGACGAACGCGCCCGCGCCGAGACGGATCTCGATGTCGAAGTCGAAGCCGAGGCCCAAAATGTTCTTGCCAAGCAAGCCATATTCATGCGCCTGTTTGATGGCGATTTTCAAGCGTTCCACGGCGATGGGGTACTCGGCACGCACATAGATGTAGCCCTGGTGTGCGCCGATCGCATAGCCCGCGATGGTCATCGCTTCGAGTACGCAGTGGGGGTCGCCTTCGAGAACGGAGCGGTCCATGAACGCGCCGGGGTCGCCCTCGTCGGCGTTACAGCACACATACTTGATGTCGCCCTGCGAAGCCTTTGCGAACATCCACTTTCTTCCCGTGGGGAAGCCTGCGCCGCCTCTTCCGCGGAGGCCCGAATCGAGCACTTCCTTGATGACGTCGTCGGGGGTCATGGTTGTCAGCACCTTTTCGATGGCCTGATAGTCGCCCGCCGCGATCGCCTCTTCGATGTCCTCTGCCGCGATCACGCCGCAGTTGCGGAGGGCAATTCGCATTTGCTTTTTATAGAAGGGGGTCTCCGCGAAGGGGATGATGGAGCCGTCCTCATGCACGGTGCCCTTGTAGAGAAGTTCTTTTACGATCTCGCCGCCCTTTATAAGGTGCTTTTCGGCGACCGTCTTGGCGTGCTCGGGGGTCATCTGCGAATAGAAGGCGCCCTCGGGATAGACGATCATGATGGGACCCAAAGCGCAGAGGCCGAAGCAGCCAGTCTTTACGATGAGAACGTCGTCGATGCCGAGCTCTTTGAAGGACTCTTCGAGCTGGGCGATGACTTTTGCGGAGTGGGAGGAGGTACAGCCCGTACCGCCGCACACGAGCACCTGTTTGCGGTAGCCCGTTATCTCGGCGAGTTTGTCTCCCTGCTCCTTGATGATCTTGCGGACATGTTCGCTCTGATCTTTCTCGGTGCGGCGGACTTCGATGAGCTCATGTTTTTTCTGACGGATGACGTCTAATTCCTGTACTGTCATTTACGCTTCCTCCTTCTTGTATCCTTCGAGGATGGTCTTTACGCTGTCGGGAGTGAGGCGGCCGTACACCTCTTCGCCCACCATCATAACGGGGGCAAGCCCGCACGCGCCCACGCAACGGCAACTGTCAATGGAGAACAGCCCGTCCTCCGTGCATTCGCCGCACTTGATGCCGATCTCTTTTTCGATGGCCTCCAAAACCTTGTCCGCACCCTTCACATAGCAAGCGGTGCCGAGGCACATGCTGATGCGGTGTTTTCCCTTGGGTTTTAGGGAGAACTGCGAGTAGAAGGTGACGACGCCGTACACCTCCGAGAGGGAGATCCCCAAGCCTTCCGCGATGGTCTTTTGCACTCCGATGGGCAGGAAACCGTAAATTCCCTGCGCCTCTTGCAGAATGTGCATAAGGCATCCCGGTGTCGAGCGCGATCCTTCGATGACTGCCTTCAAAGCTGCCGCTTGTTCGGGCGTCCCGCACGCTGCACAATGTTCCATTCTTTAACCTCCTAATAATCTTCCTGAGCGCCTGCCAAATGGTTTTTTCCCCGCGGTTTTTCTCCTTGAGAGCACGGAAAAATCGGCGCGGCGCGCGTTAACGGATGTATTATATCACAGCTTGAAATATTTTTCAAGAGACTTTCTACAAAATATAAGAAAAAATCGCAGAAAAAAATGCCCGCATTTGGGCAGAAAAGGAAAGAGAGGGACCAAGGCCTACCCCTTTTAGGGGGAGGGGTAGGGGAGGGGCGTCAAAAAGGCTCTTCAAAGCGTCATGCTGAGCCGCCCGCACGTCGAAAATTGTCATGTCGAGCGCAGTCGAGGAATCTCTACCGCATTTCTAAAAATGTCATTTCGAGCGAAGTCGAGAAATCTCAACCGCATTATAATAAGGCGAGATTTCTCCACGCGCCGCATAGCGGCTTGGTCGAAATGACAGATTAGGGACAGCGGGGCGGAATGACGCAGGCAACGAGGGTTTGCCCACCCCCTTGATCCCCCTCCGATGGAGGGGGTTTCGTTGGCGGGTTCTCCCGAGGAGGGGGTTTTGTCTTCCTCTTACCCCCTCCGTGGGAGGGGGATCAAGGGGGTGGGGCGGGTTCTGAATATGTCCCTTCACTTCTCCGCCAAAAAGTTCTCAAAGATGATGTTATCCACATACTTGCGCGCCTGTTTCTCGTCCTCGGGGGAGCGCACCGTCCACGCAAGTTTTATCCCCCCGAACTTCGTCACGCACCTCTGCGGCAACTTCCAGAACCCATAGCTGATAAAGTCGGGCTCCACAAGCCCGTTGAACTTCATGCGGGAGAGAAGGTACGCCTTGAACTTCCATGAGAGTTTGTCCTTCTTTTCGCTCATCTTCGCCTGCGCGAGAATGCCGCACGGCACCTCGGGCGCAAGTTTTTTATACGCCTTTACATAGAACGGGTCGAACGATTGCACCGCATATTCGCCGCGGTAGTTCATCTTCTTCATCACCGCAAGCATGGCGGAGGAAATCTCCTTCCCCTTCACTCCCTTCATCTCCTTGATCTCGATGAGAAGGGGGACTTTGCCTCCTACAAACTCCAAAAACTCCTCAAAGGAGGGGATCCGCTCCTCCGTTCCGCCGAGACGAAGCTGCTTGAGTTCGGCGAGGGTCAGGTCTTTGAGTTCCCGCTTGTCCCCCGTCATGCGCTCCAAGCTGTCGTCGTGAAAGACGGCGATCTGTCCGTCCTTTGTGAAGTGCACGTCCGTCTCGATGGCATACCCCGCCTCGATCGCCGCTTTGAATGCCGCAAGCGAGTTTTCGGGCTTTGTCTCGTCGTGCAGTCCCCTGTGCGCCACGGGGAGCGTTTTCAAAAAGCAAGCCGTCTCCTGCTTGGGCTGAAGGGAGAGGACATAGGCGTCGGTGTTCACGTCGGCCACGGCGAGGGAAAAGAGCACAATGGGCAGAATGAGCAAAAAGGCGAACAGCGGCTGGAGATAGTAGAGCGCCGCAAAGACGGCGACGTTGAGCACGATCAAAATGCCCATCGCGGCGAGGTGGGAGAGGATGTTGCGGAAGTTGATCACCTGTTGCAGTTTGACTTTCCCGCCGCCGTATATCACCCACGAGCAGAGGAGGGAGATCGCGCTCGAAATGACGATCGCCGCCGCCGTGACGAGGAGGGTATAGTAGGAGATAAAAAAGAGGAGGGCAAAGGAGAGGAGCAAAAGCGCCCATTGCACAAAGGGCACCACCGTGTGCGCGAGGAGGAATTTATGAAGAGAACGCTTTGCGGAGCGTCTGCGCACGGCATAGCGGGTCGCATAACTTGCGGCAAGCACGCCGAGCGCAAAGAGGACGGCAAAGAGGGAGAGCCCCGCCTTCACTTCCCCCGCAAAGGTCGTTACGATCGCCGTGAACTCCTCTTCGAACCCCTCCGTGGAGGCGTTGAGGGTCGCAAAAAAGCCGACAAGGGTCTGTTCGAGCCATTCCGTGTCGAGGATCTGCCGCAAAATTTCGAGGAGGCTCCCGTCCCAATTCAACTGCCCGAAGGAGTAGGAGAGAAACTCGTTGACAGAGGCGGACGACTGTTCGGTGGAAAGATGGATGAGGGTGGCAAGATCGCCGAGCATCACCCCCGCGCTCTTTGCAAAGGCGAGGAAAAAGAAGAAGAGGGCGGCAAGCAGAAAGAGATAGAGGATCCCCATCGGGATGAAGAGATAGACGAAGTTGTCGCGCAGATTGCGGAAAAGATTTTTGACCATAAAATTCCCTGCATAGGAGGTAAATTCCGCTCCGCACCTTCGAAGTAAAGCGAAGCGTTCCTCTCTATTATCTTACGATTTTCATAAAAAGTCAACAAAAAGAGAAGGATCGCCCGCGCCCGCGTAACTTTCACTTGCAAATTTTTGCCGTTTCGGCTATAATGTTTTGCGAAAGGAAAAAATTTATGGCAAAACCCAACCGCAACATCCGCAATTTTTGCATCATCGCCCACATCGACCACGGCAAGAGCACCATCGCCGACCGCATCATGGAGCTCACGGGGCAGGTAAGTAAGCGCGACATGGAGGAACAGCTCCTCGACAGCATGGACATCGAACGGGAGCGCGGCATCACCATCAAACTCGCGCCCGTCCGCATGTACTACACCGCCCTCGACGGGCAGGAGTATGAGTTCAACCTCATCGACACCCCGGGGCATGTGGACTTTACCTATGAAGTCTCCCGCTCTCTTGCGGCGTGCGAGGGGGCGCTCCTCGTCGTGGACGCCACCCAAGGCGTGGAGGCGCAGACGCTTGCAAACGTCTACCTCGCCCTCGAAAACGACCTCGAGATCGTGCCCGTCATCAATAAGATCGACCTGCAGTCCGCCCGCATCGACGAGGCGAAGGAGGAGATCGAGGACGTCATCGGGCTCGACTGCACGGGCTGTCCCTGCGTCTCGGCCAAGGAGGGGACGAACATCCGCGACATCCTGGAGGCGGTCGTCAAGCAGATCCCGCCCCCCGACGGCGACACCGAAGCCCCCTTGAAGGCGCTCATCTTCGACAGCTATTACGATAACTACAAGGGGGTCATCCTCTTTGTGCGCCTCAAGGACGGGAGCGTGAAGGTGGGGGACAAGATCAAGGCCTGCCTCTCCGAAAAGATGTACGAAGTCACCGAAGTGGGGGCGTTCGCGCCCTTCCTGCAACCCAAGGAAGTTCTCAGGGCGGGGGAGGTCGGCTACATCGCGGCGAGTATCAAGAGCATCGAGGACGTCGCGGTGGGGGACACGGTCATCTCCGCCGAAAAACCCGATACGCCCCCGCTCCCCGGCTATAAAAAGGTGCAGCCCGTCGTCTTTTGCGGCATCTACCCCTTGGATGGGAGCAAGTTTCTCGACCTCAAAGAGGCGATCTTAAAACTCAAACTCAACGACGCGTCGCTTATTTTCGAGCCCGACAATTCGGTCGCCTTGGGGTTTGGCTTCCGTTGCGGCTTTTTGGGGCTTCTCCACATGGAGATCATCCAGGAGCGCATCGAGCGGGAGTTCAACCTCGACATCATCACCACCGCGCCCTCCGTCTCTTATCTCGTCCACAAGACGGACGGCACGAGTTTTTACGTGGACAACCCCTCCCACCTGCCTCCGCCCTCGGACATCGACTACATGGAAGAGCCCATCGTCAAGGCCGAAATCTACTCCCCGCCCGACTATTTGGGCTCCATCATGGACCTCTGCCAGGACAAGCGGGGGGTGTTCAAGGACATGACCTATCTCGACGCGCGGCGGGTGAAACTCGAGTACCGCCTCCCTCTCAACGAGATCGTGTACGACTTTTTCGACGAACTCAAGAGCCGCACGCGGGGCTATGCGAGTTTCGATTACGAGATCGCGGGGTACGAGCGGAGCAAACTCGTCCGCATGGACATTCTCTTGAACGGGGAAATTTGCGACGCGCTCTCCATCATCGTGCATGAGGACAGAGCCTACCCGCGCGGCAGAACGCTGTGCGAAAACTTGAAGGACGCCATTCCCCGCCAGCTGTTCGAGATCCCCGTACAGGCGGCGATCGGCGGGAAGATCATCGCCCGCGAGACGGTGAAGGCGGTTAGAAAGGACGTGCTTGCCAAGTGTTATGGCGGCGACATCACGAGAAAGAAGAAACTCCTCGAAAAGCAAAAGGAGGGCAAAAAGCGGATGCGCCAGATCGGCACCGTCCAAGTCCCCTCCGAAGTGTTCATGCAAATTTTGAAAACGAATAAAGACTAGGTTCACGAAAAATCTTTTGCTTGCGCAAAATCTTTTTCCGTGAGGAAACTTGCTTGGGAGCCTTAACTTTCTTGACCTCTCATTCGTTTCATCTTACAAGAAGTTGCAAGTATGCAACAAATGGGGTCGCGCAACGCAAAAGCGTGGTTTTGCTCGCGCACGTGATTTGGGAAACTCGCCCACCCCCTACCCCCCCTCCATTGGAGGGGGATCAAGGGGGTGGGCAATTCCTCGATCACGTCACCCCCACCACCCGCTAACGCGGGAGCCTCCCCCTAAAAGGGGTAGGCCTTAGCCCTACCCCAACTTGTTGGGGGAGGGTGGCGCCGAAGGTGACAGGTGGGGGTAAAATGCCGAACCCCTTTTCCCCCACACAAACCGCGCGAAGGACAGCAAGGAAAAACGGCTATGACAAATTTCGATCAAAGCGTTTACGAATACTTGAAAACTGTGCCTAAGGGCAGAGTCGTCACCTATGGCATGATCGCCCGCGCCATCGGAAGGCCGAGAGCTTCGAGACAGGTCGGTAACGCCCTTCACCGCAACCCCACGCCCGTCGTGGTGCCCTGTCACAGGGTCGTCAACCGCGAGGGCCGTCTCGCGCCCGCCTTTGCCTTCGGAGGGCTCGACATGCAGGCTTCTCTCCTCCGCTCCGAGGGGGTGGAAGTCATAGACGGCTATGTCGACCTCAACAAATATCTCTGGGATGGGGGAATGTAAGAGAGGCGCGAAGCGTCAGGTGGGGAATGACCTGCCCCCGTTGAAGGGGGCGGGTGGCGCGAAGCGTCAGGTGGGGAATGACCTGCCCCCGTTGAAGGGGGCGGGTGGCGCGAAGCGTCAGGTGGGGAATGACCTGCCCCCGTTGAAGGGGGCGGGTGGCGCGAAGCGTCAGGTGGGGGTTGAAAATGTCAAAAATCAAAATCAGAAACGGCAAACTTGTTCAAAACGCAAAATCATTGCGAAAAAATGCGACCAAAGAGGAGAAAAAACTTTGGTATCGTTTTTTGAATTCCCTGCCCGTAAAATTTACAAGGCAAAAAGTGATCAATCGCTATATTGTGGATTTCTTTTGCGCCGAGCGGGGGATCGTGATCGAATTGGACGGTGCACAGCATTACGAGGAGCCCGCCGCCGAACAAGATCGTATGCGGGATGCTTTCCTCGCGGATATGGGGTACACCGTGCTTCGCTATTCGGATAAGGAACTGAATGCGAATTTCGAAGGGGTCTGCCAGGATATTTGGAACCATTTGGGAATTTGACCCCCCACCTGTCTCACTTCGTTCGCCACCCGCCCCCACAAGTAGGGGCAGGTCTTATAGGAGTTTTTTATGCCCGGTATTTATCTTCACATTCCGTTTTGCAAACACAAGTGCACCTATTGCGACTTCACGTCCTTTCCCGACCGCCTCGCCTTTGCCGAGGCCTATATGGCGTGCCTCTATAAGGAGATCGAACTGCGCGGCAAACAGCTCGAAAGCTGCACCTTCGATACGGTGTACTTCGGCGGCGGCACCCCCTCAATTATCGACCCAAAATATATTTACGGCGCGATGAAGCAGATCCAAAAGTGTTTTCATCTTGCCAAAAACCCCGAGATCACCATCGAGATGAACCCCGGCACGGTCAGCGAACAGAAGATCGCTCTCTACAAAAAAGCGGGCGTCAACCGCTTCTCCGTCGGCTTGCAGACGGCGATCGACGACCAGCTCAAAAACCTGGGGCGCATCCACACCGCGCGCGATTTTGTATATACGTGCGGGCTTTTGCGGGGGGAGAATTTCTCCGCGGACGTCATGCTCGGGCTCAAGGGACAGACGAAAGAGGACCTCTTCAAGACGATCGAACTCGCCTCCCGTTGCGGCGCGAAGCACATTTCCATGTACGCTTTGACCCCCGAGGACGGCACTCCCATCTACACCGATTACCTCAACGGCGAACTGCCCGACGGCGACGAGGTGCGGGAACTTTACGACTATGGCTATGCCCTCTTGAAGGAGCGGGGCTATTTGCGCTATGAGGTGAGCAACTTTGCGAAGAAGGGGTTCGAGAGCCGCCACAATCTCAACTATTGGAGGCGGGGAGAGTACATCGGCTTGGGTGTTTCGGCGAGTTCCTTCTTCTTCGGCAAGCGGTTTACCAACACCTTCGACCTCGATGAATACATGAAGTGCGTGCTCTCGGGGTTCCCGCCCGTGGTGGAGAGCGAGACCGTGGAAAAAGAGGACGCGAAGTTCGAGTTTTTAATGCTTGCCCTGCGCACGGTTTACGGAATATCCGCGCATAAATATACAGAAGCCTTCGGGAGCGATTGGAGGGAAGATTTTGCAGACGCCTACCAAAAAACGGGGAAATATCTCGAAGAAGAGGGGGACATCACCCGCATTAAAGATGAATATTTATACGTACAGAATCAAATTTTGACCGAATACATGAACGGCTGAGCGCAAACATAAATCGGCGCGGGCGGAATAAATTCCGCCCGCGCCGATTTATAAGCGGTAATTTTTCAATGCCAAAGTTTATCTTGGTCGAAGCCGAACACCTGCACCACTTCGAAGAGGTCGCAGTTCGCAATGTCGCGGGTGGTGCAGACGGGGCCGCCGTCCGAATCGATGTCATAGCCCGCGTACTTGTACGCCTGCCACACGAGGTGGGAGCAGTGGGTCGTTTTGGGCTCGGAACCCTGGTCCTTGGGGGAGCCGAATAACCCCGTCAGAATGGAATATTCGATCCCATGTAGGTGATTTCCCGCATAGATGGCGATCTGCCGCCGCTCCTCCCTCGTCTTGTCTTTGAGACGGAGCACCATGAAGTTGGAGGCGTATTGGAACCACGACGCACTGCCTCTGCTACTCTTGAGCCCGGGGCCCACGCATTCGAGGACGGTTTGGCTCATTCCGTCGAGCACGATGGCGGCGTGGCCGTTCCGCCAACCGAAGGTGTGGCAGGAAGAACTCACGAGCACGTCTCCCTCCTCGAGCGGAACCATGGGGACGAGGGAAAACACGATCTCCTCCCCCGCGTCGGTCGTCTTTTTGTAGCCTTTGATCTGGTCGTGCGGGGTGGTGAACGCCGCCGCCTCATGCTCGAACACATATTCGCGGTAGAGCGCCTCCTGGAAGGAGAGGATACTGCGCGGATCGTTTTTGAGCGCCTCGAGGCCGAGCCGCTTCAAGCCCGTCTGGTGGTAGAGAACGTCGATGTCCTCCTCCGTCCATTCCTCCTTCAAAACGAGGTCCGAAATGTCCTCTCTGGGGCGGAGAGGGGGGATGTATGCCGAATTGTCCACCACGCCCTCGGCGATCGCAAGGAACATCGCAATGAGGAGGATGAGCGCGAGGAGCGCGGCGAAAATGCCGAGAAAAATGCGGGCGATAAGTCGTTTCTTTTGCAAAGGGAAGATCTCCTTTTATTCTCCCCGTCAGTATATCCCTTTTCGGCGGAACTGTCAACCGTCTTGAAAAAAGTTCGCACGATTTTTACCTTTTCCCGCTTTTTCCTCAATTTTCCGCCCCCGTAAGAGAACGCTATGTCCGTTCCCTGCGGGCGAGGATCTCCCCCGTCTCGCTGTCGAGGAGAAGGGAAAGAATGTCTCCCTTGCTGTTCACGATCCCCACATAGTAGTACGTTTTGTCCCTTCTCAGGAGGCGGACGTGGAATTCCCCGTAAAAGACGCCGCCGCGGGTCATCTTCGCAAGGTAGTCCTTTTCGCTGTCCGTCGCCTTTTTGAGCGCCTCTTCGGGGGAGAGAGTGTTTTCGGTCTTTACGCTCGTCAAGGCGATCTCCTCGGCCGTGCCGTCTCTTACGATCCGCACCGAGAGGGAGCCCTCGGGGAATTTTTCGGCCGTGCGGGAATAGAACCAGTCCCCCGTGACGCTGCGGAAGGACATATCCCCGCCCTTTTGCACATCTTCGAGGAAATAGATCTCGTATTCCGCCGCGGAGGGGTCCTTTTCGGCGAGCACGGCCTCTAAAAGATCGCTCTTCTGCGCCGCAACGCCGTCGCAGAGGAAGGGGTATTCCCTGCGGACGCAGGAGACGGTAAGGGTGTAAACTTCGGTCTCCGCGCAGAAAATATCCCTCTTTTCGTCCGAAACGTGGTCGTAATAGTCGTATGTCCCGCACGCCGAGAGGGCGGGCAGGAGGAGCAAAAGGCTCAAAACAGAGAGAAAATATCCTTTCATAGTCCATGAATATGAAAAAGAAGAAGAAATTTATGTCTT
This sequence comes from uncultured Clostridia bacterium, assembly GCA_947630325.1. GTDB lineage: Bacteria > Bacillota > Clostridia > Christensenellales > Borkfalkiaceae > Gallimonas. The sequence continues at coordinate 374,329 of CANRHB010000001.1, read as the reverse complement.
TTCGGTTGCTTTTTCCCGCCCGTTATGGTAAAATATAAAGACTATCAAAGTCGGAAAATCAGTAAAATGAAGAAACTTATCTTAAAAACCGCGTTAGTCACCTTCGGCGTCACGATCATTCTGGCGATCTCCCTCTTCGGGATCGTCTCCTTCTGCGCGCCCGCCTCCATGATGCGGTTCTGCGAATCCATCGGGCTCGAGAACATCAGCGGTGATTACGCATATCAGGAATACCAAAACACCAAAAAGCTCGACTATCTCGCCCATTCCTTCGAGATCGCCGCCGAAAACGGCAGTTATTCGGTGGCGGACGAGCGCTTTTGCGAACTCTATGGGGAGACGGGGAGCGACAGACGGCTGGAATTTGCCGAGTATTGCACCGCGCAGGACAATTCCTCCCTGCCCCAGGAGGCGCCCGACTATGACTACCGCGCCTATCTCTGCGGACGGGCGGCGGCGGTAAAATATCACCTGGCGCAAACGGACGACGAAAAGGCGGCGGTGTGCGACTTTGCCATCGGCGAAACGCGGCCCCAGCTCTCGGCGGACAGCCCCGTCATCTCCCTCGCCCTCGCCTGTATCGACAGCAAAGACAGCGAATTCTGCACCCTTCTGCTCGGCAGAGTGGAGGGAGAACAGAAGTTCCTCAAAGACAATTCCCATTATCAAAATCTCGTAAAATTTTTGGAGGAAGCGGTCCAATGAGCAGTAAGATCATCAAGGAGGGGCTGACGTTCGACGATGTGCTCCTCATTCCGCAGGCGTCCGACGTGCTCCCCGCATCGGTGGATATCCACACCAAACTTACCGAGGAGATCACCTTGAACCTTCCCATCATCTCCGCGGCAATGGACACGGTGACGGAGAACCGCCTCGCCATCGCCATGGCGCGGGAGGGGGGCATGGGCATCATCCACAAGAACATGTCCATCGAGGAACAGGCCAAGGAAGTGGACAGGGTAAAGCGCAGTGAACACGGCGTCATCACCGATCCCTTCTTCCTCGAACCGCAGAACCTCGTGCGGGACGCCGTGGCGCTCATGGAACGCTACCGTATCAGCGGCGTTCCCATCACCGAAGAGGGCAAACTCGTCGGCATTCTGACCAACCGCGACCTCCGTTTCGAAACAAATTACGACCAGCCCATCGCCAACGTGATGACGAAGGACAACCTCGTCACCGCGCCCGTGGGCACTTCTCTTGAAGAGGCGCAAAAACTCCTCGGCAAGCACCGCATCGAAAAACTTCCCATTGTAGACGCAAAGGGCTTCTTAAAGGGGCTCATCACCATAAAGGACATCGAAAAGAGCATCCAATACCCCAATTCGGCGCGCGATAAAAACGGCAGGCTCCTCGTGGGCGCGGCGGTGGGCACCGCGGCAAACACCATGGAGCGGGTCGCGGCGCTCGTGGAGGCAAAGGTGGACGTCGTCGCCATCGACACGGCGCACGGGCATTCCGCCATGGTGCTCAAAAAGGTATCGGAGATCAAGGCGAAATATCCCACCCTTACCCTCATTGCGGGCAACGTCGCAACGGCGGAGGCGACGAGGGCGCTCATCGAAGCGGGCGCGGACGTTGTAAAAGTGGGCATCGGCCCCGGGTCCATCTGCACCACGCGGGTGGTGGCGGGCATCGGCGTTCCCCAACTGACGGCGGTCATGGACTGCGCGGAAGAGGCGGACAAGCTCGGCAAGCGCATCATCGCGGACGGCGGCATCAAGTACTCGGGCGACATCGTAAAGGCGCTTGCGGCGGGCGGCAGTGCGGTGATGATCGGGTCTCTGCTTGCGGGCACGGCCGAAAGCCCCGGCGAGATCGAACTCTACCAGGGCAGAAGTTTCAAGGTTTATCGCGGCATGGGGTCGCTCTCTGCGATGGCGGCGGGCAGTAAGGACCGTTACTTCCAGGAGGACGCCAAGGACGCGCGCAAGTTTGTTCCCGAGGGCGTGGAGGGGAGAGTTCCCTATCGCGGGAGCGTTTCGGAGATCATCTACCAGCTCAAGGGCGGTCTGCGCTCGGGCATGGGGTACTGCGGCAAGCACAACATCGAGGAACTGCGCACCTCCTCCGAATTTATCCGTATCACCAATGCGGGTCTTTTAGAGAGCCACCCGCACGACATCTCCATCAGCAAAGAAGCGCCCAATTATACGTCACGCAACTAAGTTCACGCGTTTCTTTTCTTCCTCCCCCCTTGCCCACCCCTTGGAGGGGTGGGTGTCTCCGAAGGAGACGGAAGGGGTGTCGGTCGAAAATAAACGCCGTGAGGAAATTGGCTTTTGCGCCTTAACAAAGTTGGTCCTCTCATTCGTTTCAACGGACAATAAGGCAAAAGTAATTGCCAAATTGGGTCGCCCACGGCGGAAGTAAATTCCGCCTAAGGCAAGTGATTGGAAGCCTTTGAAACCATTCTTAAATACGTCACCCTGAGCTCTGTCGAAGGGTGTCCGCATTATAATAAGGACATCCCTCGGCTACGCTCGGAATGACGTATTTAGAACACGCCCCCTCCTGAGGAGGGGGATTAAGGGGGTGGTGTCCTTTGTTCTTACTATGTGCCACCGCATTCACCATCTCAGTCACTTCGTGACAGCTCCTCCTGAGGAGGCGCCTTTGTTGCACGCCTTCGCGTCAGCGGGGCATACCCACAAAAATTCAAGCAAAAAAGAATTCCTTTCGGGAGTTCTTTTTCGATATTACTCAAAAAAGAGGAAGATATGCTTCATCAAAAAGTTTTGGTGCTCGACTTCGGCGGGCAGTATAACCAGCTCATCGCGCGAAGAGTGCGCGATTTAGGCGTCTACTGCGAACTTTTGCCTTGCGACCTTTCCCTCGAACAGATCAAAGCCTTTTCGCCCATCGGCATCATCTTTACGGGCGGTCCCAACAGCGTGTACGACGAGGCGGCTCCCCGCATTTCTCCCGCGGTATTTTCCCTCGGCGTGCCCGTGCTCGGCATCTGTTACGGCGCCCAACTCATCGCCCACACCTTGGGCGGCAAGGTCGTCCACGCGAATAAGAGCGAATACGGCAAGCGGGAATTCTCCTTTGTAAAACAAAACCCGCTCTCCTCAAACATTCCCGAAAGGAGCGTCTGCTGGATGAGCCACACCGACCTCGTGCAGGACCTCCCTTCGGGGTTCGAAACGCTTGCCTCCACCCAAAGCTGTGAAAACGCCCTCTTCGGTTGCGAAGAGAAAAAAATTTACGGCGTGCAGTTCCACCCCGAGGTGGTGCACTCCGAGTACGGCAACAAGCTGCTCGAAAATTTCCTCTATCTCGTCTGCGGCGCGAAAGGGGATTGGACGATGAAGAACTTCGCTCAAGAGCAGGTGGAAAAACTGCGCGCCCGCATCGGGAGCGGCAAGGTGCTCTGCGCCATGTCGGGCGGGGTGGATTCGGCGGTCGCGGCGACGCTTGTGCACCGCGCCGTGGGGGAAAACCTTACCTGCGTGTTCGTCGACCACGGCCTTCACCGAAAGGACGAGCCCGAGGAAGTCATGCGCGTGTTCAAAGAGGGCATGGGCATGAACCTCATCAAAGCGGACGCGGGAGAGCGTTTCCTCGGCGCGCTCAGGGGGGTGACCGACCCCGAGAAGAAGCGGCACATCATCGGCGATCTCTTCATCCGCGTATTCGAAGAGGAGGCGAAGAAAATCGGCAAGGTCGACTTTTTGGCGCAGGGGACCATCTATCCCGACGTCATCGAGAGCGGAAAGGGGAAGAGCGCCGTCATCAAGAGCCACCACAACGTGGGGGGACTGCCCGACGTCATCGACTTCAAGGAGATCGTCGAGCCCTTGCGCGACCTTTTTAAGGACGAAGTGCGGCGGGTGGGGCTCGAACTCGGGCTCCCCGAAAACATCGTGCGCCGCCAGCCCTGCCCCGGGCCCGCGCTCGCCATCCGTATCATGGGGGAAGTCACGCGGGAAAAACTCGAAACGGTGCGTGACGCCGACGCCATTTTTAGAGAGGAGATCGCCCGCGCGGGGCTCTCCGAGGACATCTGGCAGTACTTTGCGGTGCTTACCGACAGCAAAACGGTGGGGGTGCAGGGAGATTTTCGGACGTATGAGAACGTCATCGCCCTCCGCGCCGTCACGAGCGTGGACGCCATGACCGCCGATTGGGCGCGCATCCCGTTTGAAGTTCTGGAGAAAACGTCCGTGCGGATCACCAACGAGGTGGAACATGCAAACCGTGTGGTGTACGACATCACCTCCAAACCCCCCGCAACCATCGAGTGGGAGTAAAAAATTCACGAATTTCTTTTGACGGTCGCCCTTTCATACAAAACGTAAACCGTGCATAGACCTTCTTCGGAGCAATCAAAAGAAATTGCGTGAGGGAATAAATAGGTGCTTTCACTTTTAGAATGCCCCCTCCTTGGGAGGGGAGACTAAGGGGGTGGGCAATCCCCACGCGGGAGCGCGTCATGCTGAGCCGAAATGTATTTACGCAGTCCACGGAAGCAAGTCCGCGAAAACAAAACACCCCCTCAGTCTTGCTCCGCTCGACAGCTCCCCCTCAAGGGGCAGCCAAGAGAATTCCCAAAATGTCATGTCGAGCGAAGTCGAGACATCTCTACCTTAGTGTTAAAACAATGTTGAGATTTCTCGATTCCGCTTCGCTCCACTCGAAATGACAATTAGAAGCGTTTGCTACTTTGTCGCAGGCTCCTCGTGCCGCCCTTAGAGAATCAGAACTGCGGGCGGCTCGGAATGACGCATGGGCGGGGCGGAATGACAGATTGAGGACGGCAAGTGCAAACACTTGCCCACCCCTTGAGGGGTGGGTGCCGACGAAGGAGGCGGAAGGGGTGTCCTACTATTCGCAACAAAACACCCCCTCAGTCTTGCTCCGCTCGACAGCTCCCCCTCAAGGGGTAGCCGAGAAAAAACATTCAAACCATATGAAAACCATCTTTTTGCTTGACATGGACGATACCTTGCTCGACTTTCCAAAGGCCGAGCGGACGGCGCTCTTTTCCACCTTTGCCGCCTTCGGCATCGCGCAGGACGAACGCCTCCTTTCTCGCTATCATGTCATCAACGACGGGCTCTGGAAGGCGCTCGAGAGGGGAGAAATCGAACGGGAAGTCTTGAAGGTAAAGCGCTTTTCCCTCCTCTTCGAAGAGTTTGCTCTCCCCGCCGATCCCGCCGTCGTCTCCGCCGCCTATTTTACCAACATGGCGGAATGTTGCTTTCCCTATGAGGGGGTGCATTCCTTCCTCAAAACCCTGCAAAACGCAGGACGTATTTACATTTGCACCAATGGCGGCAGAAAGATCCAGCACCGCCACATCGCCCTTGCGGGGTTTGCGCCCTATCTTGAAGGGGTGTTCATCTCCGAAGAATTGGGCGCGGACAAGCCCTCCGCGGAGTATGCAAGCCGCGCTCTTTCCCGCATCGAAAATTTTTGTCCCGAAAATGCCGTCTACCTCGGCGACAGCCTTACTTCGGACAAAAGGTGCGCCGAGGTCATGGGGGTGGACTTTGTCCTCTTCGCCCCGCGCGGGGTGCCTGCGGACTATAAAGGCGCGGCGGCAAGAAATTACGGCGAGGCGCTCTCTTTTATGCTTCGCTGAAAAATTGTTTGTTGTACACAACGGAAGGGTGCGAAGGCGCGAGCTCTTCCGTTTTTTTATGGAAAAATTTTGCGCGCTCCCTGTCTCCCAAGGCGTAAAAACAGCACACAAGTTCCAAATAGGGGGTAAGGGAGCGGCAGGCGGGCTCTTCGAAGTCTCCCTCCTCCGCATGGTCGCGGCAGACGATCGCCCCCTCGAACCACACGATGGCCTCCCGCCACCTCTTCTCCTCCTCAAAGAGTTTGCCGAGCATACAGCACACCGCCGCCCGCGGTTCGCCATAGCGGAAACTGCGCAAAAGGGCGAGGTAGGCGTTCTCTCTGTCCCCCCGCGCCTTGTAGCAGGCGGAGAGGGTCTTGCACGCCTCGATCTTGTTGACATACCACCCATTCCCGCCGAGCATCTCCTCAAGCACCGCGATCGCCTCGAGGTAGAGCCCGTTATAAAAGAGTTCCTTGCCATAGTAGCACTTTTCGCGCTCGCCGAGGGGTTCCTCCTTCGTCCATTTTTGAAAGATGTGCAAGTTGCGCGCGCCCCGCACTTTATGACTGCCGAGGTGGACCACGCGGAAATTCTCGCGGACGATCTTCCCCCGCGGCACGATACACTCGTGGATGCGCCCCTGCCACACAAAGCCCGCCTCCCTTTTTAAGAACCGTTCGCGGAAAAAGGTGAAGGCGGGCTTTCCCGTGCGGTCGAGGCCCACGTCATAGGGGCACATCACCATGTCGGGAGCCTCCTCTTCGAGCCGCTTTCTGAGGACGGGGAAGAGGGCGGCGCTCTCCGTCGGGATAATGTCGTCCGCGTCCAGCCAGCACAAATAGTCCCCCTCGGCTTTGGAAAAGGCAAAGTTCCGCGCCGCCGCAAAGTCGTCTATCCATGCAAATTCATGCACGTTTTTTGTATATTTATGCGCAATTTCCACCGTTTTGTCGGAGGAGCCCGTGTCGGCGATGACGATCTCGTCAAAGAGGGGCGCGGCGCTTGAAAGGCACCGTGCAAGCACCTCCTCCTCGTCCTTCACGATCATACAGAGAGAAATTTTCATCAGTCACCTCTTTTTTGTTTTTAGGATATGATGATAACAGAGCGTTTTGTTCTTTTAAGGACATGTGGGAAAGGGGTTCTAACAAATTTTCGCCCCGAATTGCACAAAAAACATTTCTTTTTTTACTATTATTTGCATAAGAAAACAAATTTTGTTATAGATTGCTTGACAAATCACGGAAGAATGTGATAGAATGCAAGCTGATAAAATTTTTCCTGCCCCATGGGGCAGTTTGTCGTGCATACACGACAAACTAAAAAACTTATTTGATCTTGCACCAAAGAGAGGAGGCATGTCGTGACAAAAAAACGTTCTGCCGTAATGTATATAGCGTTGATTGTGATTTTGATCCTTTCGCTGATTTTCGGATTTTCAGCGGTGGGGCGCCGTTCTGCCCGCGCAGATGAGATCAGTTACAAAAAAAAGATCGTCTCCGTGTTATTTGATAATTCGGCTTCAATGAACAGCGTGAATAAAACGGAGCTTGCAAAATATTCCCTTGAACTGCTTGTTGCACTTTTGGGCTCCGAAGATGAGTTGTACATCACGCCCATGAATGTTAACAAAACTGCCTATTTCAAAGTCGATCTTACGGTTGAGGACAGATTCTCCGAAATCCAAAAGAAAATTGTTGATAACGCCGATTTGAATGGGAGTGGGGGCACACCGGCCGAATCTGTCGGGAGAGCTTTGTCTGTTTTAACGGACAGGGGGCTACTCTCTGCCGGTTCTTCCTACGATGAAACGCGGAACGTCGAATATTGGCTCGTCATGCTTACAGATGGAGAGTTCCAAGGCGCACAGAATAGTACCGCAGGCATCATCGAAGAAAATATTAAGCAATATGTAGGGTTGAATACCATTTATCTGTCTTTCGGCAACGGTAACGATACGGTAGATTTGACCGGGGCAGATTTGTCTCTCAATAAAAATTACCCTTTTTCGGCCTACTGTGTTAAGGAAGCCACACAACTCGCCAGCTCCATGCGGGATGTGGCAAACAAGATCTCAGGCAGATACGGCGTAGGGAATGACCTTTATTCGGTTTCCGGAAAAGAGATCGTCGTCGATCTCGACCGGTTTAAGTTTGCCGTAAATAACATCGCGGTGATCGTGCAGGACTGCGACGCGAAACTCGTTAAGGTAGAGCGCGGGGGGCAAAGCGTTCCCATCATACAAAAAAGCGTGTTGAAAGGCTCCATGAATTCCTTCGGCACGATCGTGCAACTCATCAAAGACGGCTATATCGCCGTTGTCGGCGAAAAAACCTATCTGTCGGAGGGCCAGGTCAAATTTACGTTCGACGAAGAAGTCGGAACGAATATTTCCGTTTTGGTGGAACCTGCCATATACATTGACGCCTATCTCGAACGCCAGGGTGATAGCGGTTGGGAAAAGACGGACGTCCAACAGATCAACAGCGAAATGCGCCCCGGCGAGGCGGTGCGCGTGCAATATAAGGTATATAATTCCGCCACGGATGAAGAGATCGATCTCGAAGAAATTTTCGGAACGCCTACCGAAAAAGTGACATATTGCGGAAAAGGCTATGCGGTAGGGGAGTCTATTCCCCTCGAAAAGGGGAGCAATGCCATTTCCGTGACGATCACTCTTTTGAACGGCACTTATACGATGTATTCGAGCATTGTATGTTATATTGAGGAAAATCCCACCTCCTACCGTTTGGAGGGAGAGCTGTCGTTGGATAACGCAAGCAAGGAAGTAACGGGCGTCTATCGGGTGTATGCCGAGGATCGCCGCGTGGACCGCGCAGGGCTTTCCGCTTATACGGTGGAGGCGCAGGTCACCTGTCCCGACGGCACAGTGCAGTCTATCCCTATCGGTGAAATCGATGCGGACGGTACCATACATGTTTCCTATTCTGCGGCTTCCGGAGGGTACGGTGAATTTGTTTTTACGGCAAAGGTAACCGACAACACAACGCGGCTTACGCGGAGCAATAAGCAGACGGTCGCCGTTGTCCCTGCGGCGCTCACAGTTTCCTGTTTGACGGAGGAGAAATTCAGTACGACCGAATACCTCCTCAGCTCGAACAGCAGTAAAGTGGAGTTTTCCGTGACAATGGATGGGGTCCCGACTTCTTTCGCTAACACCATCCTCAGTTATAAACTTATGCTCGGTAATGCGGATCTTACCGATAAATGTTCTGTCGAAAACGGGAATCTCGTATTTTTGATCTCCAAAGACAGTTTGCCTGACTTTTCGGTTGGGACCAAAACGCTGACACTCGAGGCGAACGTGCTCAACGGCGTATACGGGAGCGCCTCCTATACATTTGAGATCTTGGGCTCCTCCTATCGGGTGGAAGTGTTGGACGGCAGTAGCAGAGAGCTGGATATACATGATATCGAGCATACGCAAGCCGCGGTCCTGTTCCGGGTTTATAAGGACAACATTCCGATCCCCACCGAGGAGGTCACTGCCGCTATGGAGAGCGGAGAAATTTCCATCGACACCAACCCGTTCGGCTGGATCACACTTTTGCCCTGCAAAGTGGACGTGTCCGTTGAAGAACAGGACGGTCTCGCCACCGTCGCTTGCAGAGTGGGGAGAAGCGTCGGACAACCGTTCGATTTTTGGTTTTCTTCCTTCATCTTTGCAAACGAGAAGGAGATTACGCTTACTTACAACGGTGTCTCTGCCGGGGGGACGATCTCCATTCAAACGCTGAGCGCGGGGGAGAGGGTTTTGCGGTTAGCGACCCTGCTGATTACGATTTTGTTCCTTTTGCACGTGATCCTGTTCATCATCGGGTTCTTTGTCGCAAAGCACCTCCCGCGCGGCACCATGCTCTGCTGTACGGTGCCCTCGCGGGAAGATTTGAACTCAAGAGTAAGATTTAAATGCGCTTTTGTCAACAAACATAAAATAGATATCATTTTGTGGCATCTGTCGCGCTTTATCCCGTTTAGGGAGCTCGCCAACCAGCGGCCGAAAAAAGTGTTGGGGATGCAAGTTCAGATCGGCAAAGACAGGAACCCGGAATTTGTATTCAAACGTGATTGCAAAGTTTTAGAGTACGACTATAAATATAATGAAAAACACGATTCACAAAAACAAGTACGGGCAATGATTGACGGATACGCGAACGGCGCTAACCCCCCAAAGCCCAAAATCGACAAACAGAAGTTTGAATCCTTGTTGCAGCCCATGGGTTCTGTGCGGGATGTCAGCAAAGACACCGCAGTAAATGTTGACACCTCTTGGTGTTCGGTAGCTCCCCCCTCGCAAAAGAGCGTTGGTGCACGTGGCGAAAAGAAAATCATTTATCACTTTATTACGATCAATCGGCATTGAAGGTAAAGAAATGACAGTTTCGGGAAGCAGTTTCCCGGCACAAAAATTTGACGTCCAAGAGAATAAATATAAAAAAACGTAAGAGGAGATTTTATGAAAAACATTCTTTTGATCGGTGTAGGCGGAACAGGTAGCAATGCAGTCGACATTTTGTACAGTAAGATTAAAGAAATGGGCAATCTTACGAACAATCAGGTCACTGCGATCGTCTTTGATACCGACGTGGGAAGCGTGGAAAAGATCAAAGACGCCGTGCCCGTCAGTATGGCAGATCTCGCAAGCGTGGGAACGATTTGCGACAGAGTTGGCAGGGAGTATATCCGTGAATGGTTCCCCTGCGACGACAAAGCGGTTCGGGCGCAGGAAATGTCCAGAGGGGCTTCCCAGTGGCGCAAAAAATCTTATCTTGCGTTCCTCAACCTCATGAACAAGCCGCAGGCGCGGTCGGCGTTCATCGGTGCGCTCGAGGATATGTCCAAGGATCCGAGCGCCACCTGCGAGGTCTATGTGATCGCCTCCATTGCCGGGGGCACAGGATCCGGGTCGTTTATTCCTATCGCGCTTTACGCAAGAAGATATCTGCGTAAACAGCTTGGAAAGAACCCCATTGTCAACGCAATGGTCGCCCTTCCCGACATCTATGCCTCCGCCCAAACGGAGGATAACCGCATCAAGATCTATGCCAACGCATACGCGATCTTGAGAGAATTGAACGCGATCTATCTCGTTGCGAGAAACTTCAACGAGGGCAACCGCGCGGCGCTCAAATCGGCGCCCGTCAAATTCCGTATCGGCGATCCCAACGAGCCCAACGTCGGCGTTTTGTTCGATGCGGACGACAGACAGTTCTGGACGCCCGAGGCGGCGCCCTTCACCCAGATCTTTGTCCTCGACAGGATCCCCGGCGTGAAGTCCATCGCGGCGCACGACATCGTGCTTGCGAACTCTCTCTACACCCTCATCTGCACGGATATCGGCGTGGAGTTCGACAGCGAGGCCTCCAACCACGAAATTCTTCGTTCGCAGAACAACGGCAGCAATGCCATCTATGCGAGCGTTTCCACTTCCCAGATGAATTTCCCCGTGGAAACCGTGCTCGACTATCTTGCGCATCACAAAGCATTGCAAGCATGTGAGGGCGAGTGGCTGATCTTGCACAGAGAAGTAGAAAAGAAAATGCAGGAAAAGCAACAGGAAATGCAGGATGTCGGCCGCAAGTATATTGCCAAGGAAGGCGAGTATGCCGGGATGATCCTTACGGCACTGCAAAACGACAAAGAGATCGGGAACGGCATCGTGAGCGAACTCGTGGAGAGAGGAACTTGTGCTTATAATGAAGAAGGCAAGCCGGACGGAACGACAGCCGAAAGTTATTTCGATGCACTTTCCGAAGATATTGAAGCGCGCATAGTACCCATTCCCAAAGAAGTTTACACCCTCGGCGAGGACAGTTTCAGCGAGGCAAAAACAAAAGAAGATCTCATAACCAGTTGCGCGGATCTCATCCAGGGGTTCCAAGAGTATTATGGAATTTATGTAGATACCATCAACAGAACCGCAAAGAGCATTGCTGAGGCCGTGATCACGTTCGATAAGGACAAGAACGTGTATGCAAACAACAAACTTTCCCTGATTGACGGGATCCTCAAAAAGGACGGCAAGTTCATCCATCCCGTTTCCGCAATGGTCCAGCTTTGCAGACTGAGAGATTTGCTTGGCAAAGCCAAGGACGAGAGTGAAGCCGAAGGGGAATGGACAGAATTAAAACGGAGAGGGGTCATCGGGAACCCGCCTGAGGTCCGTTTCATGATCGATCCCACCAAAATTGAGAAAGTACCTTATAAAGCCTCGAAAAGCGTTTATGCCACGGGAGATAAGGGCGACAAGAGCGACACCTCCAGCCAGCAAGAATACGTGCAAAACAGATTTTACAACTTGGTATACGATGAAGGGCAAGATTACCAAGACAGTAGGAAGCGCACCAATATCAAGGCGGATGCCGCATTTATCCAAGCAGACGCAAAATTTGTTGCAGCCAAACTTCAGAATTCGGCAGTGAATCAGCTCAAAAGGATCGTATTCGGCAGGGTCGTTAAGGCCGTGGATCTGCTCATTGAAAAATACAAGACATTTTTCAGCCGTTTCGAAAAGGAGAAGGAAGATCTTGCAGAGGCCGAAAAGATCGTTTTGCGAAAAGACTGCGGTCTGATCGACAGTGTTCTTAACATCTATTCGAGCGAAAAAGACAAAGAAAGAATTCTCGAAAAGGTATTCAAGAATGTTGGGCCCGAAAATGAAAACGATCTCAAAACAACGGACGATCTCGTTGGCAAGAGTGTGTTTGCCAATATTTATTCCGCCGCGGTCGCAAGTATGAGCGATATGGAGATGGACGACAAGGATATTGCCGATTATCGTTCTCTGTTTTCCAGCATGGTGGAAGCGTACAGAAAATTCATCAGAAAGAGCGACGCGTTCAAAGAAATCGCAAGTTACAACATTGTCGAAGCAATGGTAGCCTCCTGCGAAGGTTCCGGAAAGGATCTTGGCACAGTATTCGCGGATTACTTCTCCAAGGTGCAAAGCCTTGCGACACCTCCGCTCAAAGTGGATTGCACTTCGGATCGCGGCGATCTCGTTGTGCCTTCGCAGGTGATCGTATATATGATGTCCAAAGAGACGGGCAAATACATCAAGAAGCACGCGGACGAGTTCAACATCATGCTCCCGCAGGGACAGTCCAACGAGGACAAGCTCATCGCGGCGTGCGCGACCTCCTTTATTTGCAAGTATTCGGGTTACGATTCCGCGAGAGTGGCGATCGTCAAAGATATGCCCGATTCCGTGCTCTATTGCACGGGCGAGATCATGGATATCACGCCCCTTCGCATCCCCAAGTTCGACGAGCTCAGTAGCGAGAACGACAATCTTTACTACCGCAATTACGTTCAGGCGATCCGCAACTTCAAGAAGTACGACACAGATATGTGGAACCCTCACATCGGAAACAATCTGTTCCAGAGAGGCTATCTGCCCTATATGAACGCGAAAAAGGAAGAGCTCGAAGATGTAAAGATGGTCAAAGCGCTCGTTTACGGTCTTGCCGAAGGAAAGATCGCCTTCGAAGATGAAAAGACGCACAGCAGAAAAGGTTTCCGTTATGAACATAACGGGCTACACCGCGTCATCAGAGGAGACGACGGTAATCCCATTACAATGGAAAATGTTGTTCAGCTTGTCAATTGGCTACGCAAGCAAGATGATATCGTAGATTCGTGGAGCACGAATTTCGATCTCGGTATCGAAGCGCAAAAGAAAGAACTTCCTCCCATTTCGACCACGGCGCAGGTGGCGACGTTTGAAGGACAACTGACGTCCCAGCCATTCATGAAATATTTCCACGAAAAGCTCTTTAGGGACGACAAAAAAATCAACAGGAGACTTTTGGAGTTTGCCTACATGCTGAAAACAAACGAAGAGGCAACGAGGGACTGCGATTATGCCGACCGCATTCTTCTTACCATGTACGAAGTATTCCTGGATCTCATCAAGTACAGGATCCCTTCCGATCCTGCAACTGCGCGCGACATGTTCGACAGGATCTACGAGCAACAACTCGACAACGTGTTCGCTTCTCTTGCGGATTGCGACACTGTGCGCAGTGCGGGCGGCCCCGCTGAAAGCGAAAAACTGTTCCTGCAGATTGTCAGCTGGTGCGAGAGCCGCAATACCTTTGTGTTGCATCCCAATGCCGATGACCCCGAGGTCTTGCGCAAGAAGTTCTCTCTGAATGATAAGGATACCGACGGGTTCTTGAACACGAAAGAGGCGCTCAAAAGAGTGAAAGGAGAGGCAAAGGACAGTAAGGATAACGCAAAGGGTAGCAAGGGTAACACAAAGGACAGTAAGGATAACGCAAAGGACAGTAAGGATAACGCAAAGGACAGTAAAGATAACACAAAGGACAGTAAGGATAACGCGAAGGACAGTAAAAATAGCGTCGAAAACGATTGATGTAGCTGTACGGTTCTGCCTCTGAGGGACACCCTCGGGGGCAGAACGGAAGTGTGTTTTGGAAAGTTGTGGGCAACCCCTGATCAGGGCGGGAAGGAGAGAGTTTATGAAGAATGTTCTTATTTTGGGAATTGGCGGATCGGGAGCCGCTGTTGCGGAAACCCATTTTGCCAATCGGAATCGAGAACAGGGGTTCTCTTATCTCGCTATGGATACCGATCTTCAAGCGTTGGAAAGGCTTGAGGGGATCCCTACTCTTCCGCTTACCGATCCTGTTTCTTTGGGACAGACGCTTGACCGGTTGGATCTTCAAGCGGTGTCCGACTATTTTCCCTGCGATGATCCACAGGGACAAACACAATATTACAGCACCTTGGAAATGGGCAGGGGCGCAAACGGTTGGCGCATGAAAGGACTGCTGTCGTTTGACGACATGCTTTCGGATCATGAGAAACGGGAGATGTTTACGCACGTATTGGACGGGCTGGTCGATGAAACGGACCCCGGGCGTCCGATCGAGATCGTGCTTGCGGCGTCTCTCGCCGGCGGAACGGGAAGTGCGCTTTTCCTGCCCGTTGCCATGTACATCCGTAAGTACTTTGCGGAGAAATACGGACGTGATATTACGATAAAAGCGCTTTTATCCTGCCCTGATGTCTATGCAGGCTCATTGACCGCGGAAAACAAGATCAAAGCGTATGCAAACGCTTACGCCGCGCTTGCGGAACTCAATGCGGTAGATCTTGTGAGCAAGGGATACAATGTGGCTGCGGAAGCGGAGAGCAGACTTCGCATCCGTTTTCGGATCGGTTCACGGCGGAGTGGCGGGATCGGGCTTTTGTTCGACTCGGAGGACCCTGCATTTTGCGTGCGTTCCACGCAACCCTTTGCGCGCGTCTATCTCTTTGACCGCATTCCGGGGACAACGACGGTTGCCGCGCACGAGCAAGTCATGGCAAAATTGCTCGGAGTGATCGTGGGCGATAATACGGCTTTGAGCGAAGGCGGGGAAGTATATGCCGCGGTCTCGTTTGCGGAAGTGCAATTTGCACACGAATGTATTCCTGACTATGTTGCAAAGCAGACGGTTTTTGAAGAGCTGGAGAAAACGTGGCTTCCTTTCTATCGGTCTGTTTATGTAGAGAAAGAATATGGCAGGAGCGCAACGTATTGCTTTGCAAAGGGCGTTACGGATGCGTATCGGGCGCACTATGCCTCGGAGGAGTACGATCGAAATTCCGAGAAGGAGGAAGATATCTTTCCCGGGGAGCCTAAAGATTTTGAGGAAGATTGCAAGCATTACATCAAAGAGCTCAAAAAGACACTTTTTTCCATGCTCGATTCTGTGCCCGAAGATATCGCTCAAGCGGTTGCTACCATAAAAGGGGAGCTTCGTCCGTCGAGGGCAAGCGGTTTTTCAAGAAAGAAAAGGGCTAATGCTGTGCGCAATCAGGCACAGTACTATTGCAAGTTGCTTTGCGATTATTTAGAGGCGCGATCCGCTGAATACCGAAAGGTAAAAACAGGATTGAAAGACCTGCTTCTTGACGAAGACAACAAAATTTCCTTAATGAGCAATGTGTTCGTCCACAAAGGGGAATATCTACATCCTGTTACCGCTCTTTTATATCTTTGTGAACTGTATTGCGCTATACAGGACAGTTTTAAGGTCAAAGGACTTCCCTGTAAGGAATTTGAAGAGCCTCATATCGAGCCAATGACGTTGCCTGAATTTTTGTTCGAAGCGGTAAAGCTCGGCAAGAATGTTAATAGACGGTATGCTGCTTTGGGTCAAGAGCGTTTGGCAAAGGTTGCTTTTGATGCGCCCGAAAAACTTTTGTATCGTTTGGCAGATGATCTTTCTGACCTCAAAGACGATTTCCTCGAATTTTATTCTGAGATCGAAATCAGCTTCACAGATCTGCTCATGGCAGATGTCGGCGAAGTGATCGCGGAACTCATCGAAAAATACAAGCATGTATTCGATTCCGTATCCGGTATTCTTTCGGATCATCGGGTAGACGTAAAACTTGCGCTGGCCGCAAACACCGAAAGTAATTGTACTCTAATGAATGTCGGTTGCTCGGAAGAAAATAAGCGCAAGGCTTATGCCTATTATCGCGGCGAAAAGAAAAAGGGGATCCCCGATCGTTTCGGGCGCATTGTTTTCAATCACCCCGATGCACACATCAGAGAAACTCTGTTTGAAGAGCTCGAAGAGAAGGAGAAGCAAGTAGTCTTGCAAACCGTCACCATCACGCGCGCGTGCGGGCGCAATATCTTTCGGGTATTGCATGACCGCGATATTTTCGGAGCCGATGTGCCCGAGCGTAACAGCGATCACGATTTTGTGCGTGCAATGTCTTTGGTTGCGTTGCCGCTTGATCTTTCTATTCCCGAAACTCCCCGTGATGAAATTACGGAAAAAACCGTTTCTTTGGTTCCCGAGGAGGCTGCGGCGTTTGCCCGTGATTGGTTGAATGCGCCCGGGCTTTCTCTGCAGGAAGCGGCGGATAAGTATTCTTACTACATGGGAAGTTACGATTCCGAAATCAAAGTTTCTTCTGCTGTGCCCAAGAACGCGATTTTTTCCACCAAAAGCGTAAGCGGTTTCCCGTTGTATTTCTTCAATAAGGTCAACGAAGAGACACACGGCTATTACGGATTTTACAAAAAGGCGCTTGGCGTTATGCGCAAACAGGGAACGCAGATGTGGAATCCCCATCTTGTCAAAGAGAGCGCAATGGGCTTTTTGCCTTTTATCGATCCGGCAAGGCGGAACGCATTCGAATCCAATGTCTATAAAGCCGTTTTGTATCTTTTGCAATACGGACGTCTCTCTGTGGAGGACGACGGAGAGGAAGAGAACGTCTTTTTCTATGAGTGGAACGGAACGCGGGTGAAAGCGATGTATAACGGGAAACCCGTGAAGGCAAAAAATCCCGAGTTGCTTTTTGCGTTCATGCGCGGAAACACCGAGCTTACCGAACAGTTCGGGCAAGCATTCGACGCCGAGATCAAAAGACAGATCGCTCTGCTACCTCCGATAGGCTTTGTCGAATCAGATATGCTCAAGTTCGAGAGGGAAATTTTCGAGGGCAAGTTCGCCACATTTTTGAACAACGATCTATTCGCTTATGTGTGCGCCGAACCGCCCGTCAAAGCAAAAAATTTCGTGGATTTTCTCTACGATCTGACAGAAAAGAAAACTTCGGAAGAGGCTACAAATCTCGCCAAAACGGTTGTGGCCGTATTCCGCACCATGATTTACAGCAGACACTTGGACGCAGAGGATCTTTATTGTACGATCTTCGGCCGGATCATGCAATCACTGAAAAGTGAGTACGAGCAAAATGCAAAGCGCGCGGGTCGGCGGCTCTACCGGGACAAGGCGGACCGCGTATTTTCGCTGTTAGATGAGGCATGGGCTTCCTCTTCCGCGCATCGTGGACAAGCAGATAGTGAGGACACATTATGCTAACATATGTGATCAATACTTCGGAGAACAAGACATTTGCCAGCGATCAGCTGTTCAAACTTGTCGGATATAATAAAATAAGATGGATGAATTACGGGCTCGACGATTTGGAACGGTGCGCGGAAGAGATCTGTGAGCGTCAGATGGTACTCGGCGCGGACGACTTCCGTGTCGCTATCCTTGTGGACTTTTACGGATTTGACCGCGTCCGTTCGGTTTACGGCGCCCAGGGCTTTTCTCCCATTGAAAAAGGGGTGGATCTCAGTGTTTACTTTCCTCTTTTGGAAGCCTATATGGTAGACCACCTTTTTTCGAAGATCATGGCGAAACAACTATTCGTGCGCGAAAGGCATGTGTTCTATATTCAGGACGATAAGAACGACGGCTTCAACATACTCGTCAACAAGAAAGAACAGGTGGAATACATCCTCGAACCGAAGGAGGAAAGCGTAACGGAGGTTATCACGGAGACTGTCGCCCTGTCGGAGCTGAACCGTAAGAAAAAGAAAGAGGAAGAAAAAGCGAGTTACGAGCAGAACATCACGGATGAAGATCGGGAAAATGTGGTCTCCGAATTCGAAAGCAAAAAGAGAGAACTTGAAACTCTCACCGATGAGAAGCTCAAAGAGAGGCAGGATAAGAAGATCGAGGATCTGCAACAACAGGTAGACGATGAAGAAAACAGAGACCCTTCCGAAAAGGAGGTGTATGTGGAAGTTCCTTATAAGAGGTATTCCAGCTTCATGCTTCATTGCACCGAAACATTGTCTCTTGAGTTCAAAATTACCGATTATCCGTATACCAATTTGAAAGGCCTCACTTTTGACGAATTTTATTTGGCATTCAAGCAGCGGGAAAGCCAGTTCGACGGCATTATCCGCCATCATTACTATGCCTCGTTCGGAAGCGGCGCCGCCAAGGCGGCGTTCGATAACTTGTCTCTTTCTCTCTATCTCATCAAACTGTATGAACGGGAGGAACCCATCCGCGAGGACAAAGAGTTCGTCAGCGCTTCCATACGGCCCGAGGATTTGAAGCAGATGCTCATAACGTCATGGAACAAGATCTGTTCGGCAAGAACGATCGCGCTCGGAAACGATTCGAAGTATTATGACATCAAGTCACTTGTATCGGATACGTTAAATGTGGAGCAGATCGAGCGCGATTCAAAAGCGTATTCCGAAGTCGAGAGCAGGGCAAAAGCGGGTAAAGAGGTGCGGGGATTATCTCCCGAGAAAATATTTGAAAAAATCGCAAAAATTACTTCGGAGCCTACAGATACTTTTTCGGAGGAAGATAAAAAAGAGCTTGATGCGCTCATGGCGCATTATCTTTCGATGCGGGACGAAACGAAAGAGTCTGCTTGCGATAATGATTTTGATACCGTGAAGGAGGACTGCAAGCAGATCTCGCAGTGCCCTTCTGAAAATGACTACGAAAATGTGGTCGAAAAAAAGAAAAAGACGATCGCCGAAGTGCTTTCCAAAACGATCGAGGCGGAATATATCAGTAAAGATTTTACCGAGGAAAAGGAAAGGGCAGAAAAGGCATATAACGAATATCTTGCCGCCAAGGCATGTCTTGGAAAGAGCCTGTTCGGCGATCTCTTTATCTGGCTTTTAATGCTTGTGGTCATGATGGTTCCTTTTTTTGCCATCGAAGGTTTCCGCGGCCGCGTGATTTGGATCTATGTTTTCACGGCAGGGCTCTTTACGGGGCTATATGCGCTTGCTTTTTTCATCCGCATCATACCGATCATCAGTAAAATGAACCGCGCACACCGGAGTTTGAAGAACTGCTTTTTTGATTGCTATGTCAAGCAGGATCTCGCAATGCTCAAATATAAGATCCGCTATGAGGACGAGCTTATCCGGATCGAAAATCTCAGATATGAACTTAGGAATATCACCCATCTTCATGCGCTAAACCGTGCGAAGAACAAAAATATCGAAGAACATCGTAAGGCCTTGGAAGATGTTGAAAACAAACTAAGCGCTATGCTCAATAACCTTGGCGTGGAACCCGTTGTGGTGCAATATAAGCATCTTGAAGGGGAGTTTGATGTCAATAAGTCTGTTACATCTCCCGAAAACAAGATCTATAAGATCTTTTCGCTCGATGCGATAGAAGGGTTGTTCGGAGGAAAGGAGAACTAAAATGGCAGCTTTTATCAAAGTTATAATACTTTTCTTGGCGCTGTTTCTGATTTTCTTCCCCTTGATCCCAATCAGAACAAAGCGCAAGCGTTTTAATACCATCGTCTCGCTCAGATACGAAAAGCCGCACACCTATTTGAATGCGGTGTTCATTTTGGTTGCGGTTTTGGAAATTGTAGGCATGATCTTGCTCTACAATTTGTTCAAGTCGGCGGGGAATGCCATTGCCGGCATTCCGCTGATCGGGAACTTTTTGTCTGCGGTCATCGCAAAACTCGGCTCCGACGTGACGTTTATCGCATTTGCCATTACATTGCTTCTCGCCGATGTTCTCATGATCTATCTTTACGTTTTTTTGAAAACGGTGGTAAAGAAGATCATGGATTCGCACGTTTACGAAAATGAGGAGCAAACGCAGGACGGGCAGGAAAAAAGCAAGCGTCAAGGCAAAAAACGCGGCAAACAAAAGGGAGCCGAAGGGTTACCTTTGCGGGAGGAAGATAAGAAAAAACCTCTGTTCGCGGAAAACGTTCCCACACTTAAGCACATCCGCAAAAAAAGCAGCAAAAATGAAAAGGGAAAGGATACGGAGAAGGCTCCGGAGACCCGTGAGGCCAACATTTTTATGCGCGCCTTTTTCGAGGATCCGGAATATCTTTATGCCAAGCCGTGGGTAAGAAGATTCGTCACCATTCTGCAATGTTTTATTTATCTGGCGGACATCTTCTTTTTCTTGCTGCTTACGCTCATCTTCGTTTCTGCTCTCTTTCCCGTCTCAAACGGAGTTTACAATTTTCTACTCAACGTCATGCGCGTACAGGATTGGTATGTGTATCCTTTCCTGTCCTTATTTGTGCTACAAGAGATCTGCAACACTTTCAAAACGGGAGTTAGGCCGAACGTAAAACAGATCAAACTGCAAAAGACTCCCGAAGAGGAGACTGAGGAAAATAAGGTTGCGCTCCGGGCACTTGCTTCTGAGCTCAAGAGATATTTCGATCAAGACCATAAATTGCGTTTTTATCCCGGCGGAGAAGTAAAAGATACCAAATTCGAATATCAGTTTACTAACAGCCAATATCGCGCCGCTTTGGAGTACATCCGCAGAAGATTCCATGATAAGACCGGGAATAAAGGACAATCTTATTTGGAATGCATGGACGCGATGTATAACGATGAGCACGTCTATTTTTGCGGTTCCTTTTATTCCGAGATCGGCGAATACATTATCGCGTACACTTACACGCGATTGCTTTCGGGCGCTCGGCTGATTTTTATTGTCAACAACCGAAACAAGCGGAATGCGGTAAAGAAATATATCCTTAACAGGTTGATCCAAATGACAGGCGGAAGCGCCGACGTCACATGGCGGGTCAATACGAGCGATGACAGGTTGGATCAAGCGGATGTTCTCGTCGCTTCTCCCGAAGATTTCAAAGATGACGATATTGTAGAGAACAATCCCGATTTCTTCGAAGAAGTATGTAATGCGATCTTGATCGACGCGGATAAGGTCGTCTCTTTGGAGAGCTATCTCTGCCCCGTACTTGCGATCCGTCTTCTTAACGCCACGGCCGATAGGGTCCGCTTTGTGTTTCTTTCGACCGATCTCATACGCGGTTTTGCCGCGTCCAGCCTGCCGAAACTGTTCTGCGTGGAAAAGGTCTTGAGTTTTTCGAGCGCCAACGACAACGAGCGCGTGGAATACACCCTTTGGAATAAAGAGAGTTTGAAAAATCGCATTTATTACAAGTATGGGCAAAAACTCATGAGCTTGGAGGGGATCATTGCCGAAAAGGCTTACCAGTACGGGATCGACGGAGTGCGGGTCATCACCTCTTCGCCCATTGATCACGGTGAGCGGGAAGTGCTTGCCGAGCACAATGTGGAGATCAACGAATTTTATAAAGACGTGCCTAAGATCAATTATATGATCTATTCCGACGAGCGTTGCAATCTTGCCGCCTCCATCTATGCTTGCACCCGTTTTAAGGGGCGGCGCAACTCTGTTTCGCAGATCATCAGCAAACCCTATCTTCTCCGCGAATATTTCATGGCGAAAGCCACAAAGGAAAACTTTATCAAACGTTCTTCCTTTATCCAACCGAGGATCACCGAGCACGCGAAGAAAGAAAAACTCAGCTTGCTTAAAATTTTCTGCCGCGCTTCCACAAAGGAGGGGATCAGCGTCCGACAATTTATAAGCGAGATGAAGAATACCATTCAACTCTCCCATGCGCGAGGGGATGTCCCGCTGTGCAAATATTGTGCCGAATGGGTCGAAAATCACAATAGAGAAGATCTTAAGGCAAATGATGACGTTTGGGCTCATATCGATTGGGATCATATCCCGCTGAAAGATTACGCGGCGTATCTTATTGCCGCTCTTTGCGATACTACCGAAACGGAGAGCAAAGACAGTTACGCGGCACGGGCAAAGGATTACTACCTTGTTGTGGAGCGCATCAATCACAGCGATTATACGCTTATCAAGGAGAAATACATTGCGTTCAGCAGGGTGCGCGAAGTCTTTGAAAAGGTATTCGCTTGCAATGAGCGGGTAATTCTTCGCCTCAACGACACGAATATCGGCTATCTCGATACATTCCCGCCGCGCGTTCCGCTCGAGTATGTCATCGGACAGTCTATCGTCTACAATAATGTAGAATACGAGATTGAACAGATCTCCTCCGATAATAAGATCATCTTTTTGCGGAGAGAGAACGTTACCTATAAAAATTGTCTTGATACGATTTTCTTGCGCCGCTATAAAATCCAGTCGGCTGAAAAAATCGGGCAAGATGGTGTTTTGAACAATTCCAAGTCGATGTTGCGGGAGATCAGGGTATCTTTGCAAAAGGTCCACTTTGAGGGAGAGACTTACGGCTTTTATACCTTGATGTCCAACAATCAGTCCTTGAATTTCGAGCGCGGCGTGGAGGGGAATCCCCATCTTGACCCCGAAGCGGTGGAGAGAAACCGCCGTGTATTTGACGACGGCAGAATGTTGCGCGTAACGCTTACGACGGACATGAAATGCACGGACGGCATGAGAATGCTCTGTTCCGCCGTGTTCAACGAGTTCATCAAAACGATGTTCCCCATGGCGTACCGTTGTATTGCGATCTGCCCCATTCTCGAACAACCGCTCGAAGACCAAGAAGGTGAGAAGTCGGAGGAAGTTCAAAATTCGTCGGATACGGAAAAGATCAAGCGGCTCTATCCTTATATCACCAAGGCGGGCAAGGACTTTACGGAGACCGATCCGCAGAGGATGCAGTTCCTTTTCCTCAACGATTGTGCGGAGGATGTCGGCGTATTCGATTGGTTCTATGATAAACTCGCAAGCAATATCCAGGAACTGCTCATCAATACCTATTCTTATCTGTATTGGTTGAAGCTGTGCGGTGACCGCCGTCATTATATCTATTTTGGGGAAGAAACGCTACCCGAGTGCTTCGATCTCGAGGGCGCATGTGAACTTTTCGCGGGCTATAACATCACCATCAGCGATAACGGTGAGCAAAATTACGAAACTGCGAACGGCGATTTTGCCGACGAGGAGACCCGATGCTGTTCCTTCTGCCACAAGCATATGGAAAGCGGAAGATACAGCTTTTTCGACGAGAAGAGGACAATGTTCATTTGCGCCGACTGTATGGATACGGTCGGATCCGAAGAGCGTCTCTCGGAGCTTCATAGCGAAATAAAGCGCTATCTCGAGAACAATTATCCCGATATTACTTTCGGTCATGCGGATGTTGAGTTCGCGCCCGAATCCGAATCGTTCGATGTTCTCAACGAATGGTACTTCCGCATTGATCCCGATAAGAGAAAGATCATTGTCGGGTTCGATTTGCCTGAGCGCAACACCAAAGTGGCAATTCTGCTCGGCATGATCTCTTTCTGGCAATACGACAACGATCTCATGACGGAATATTCCAACGCACAGCTCAGTTACGAGGAGCTCAAGCTCTTGGATATGCTCGGGGAAACAGAAACCGCGCAATGGATCCGCGATCATTTTGATGACGCGCGCCGTGGCAATGTCGAAGAGATCGAAGGCATCATTGCCAACCATGAATCAGACGGCGAGGACGATCGCTATACCAGCTTCTCCGCGATGCGCGAATTGGGCGATAAAATACGGGATCTGGAGGATGACATCGATTACGAAGATATCGAAGGAGAGGATTACTCAGACGGTCTTTACGATCCCAACAAGACCCCCCGTTTCTGGAAGCGCTATCTCAAAAACGGTGCGCTCGATGAAAGCGCCGAGGACGGGACAGAGGACGACGGCTTGCCCGAAGATGATGAAACTTCGGAAGATGAGGATGACAGCGACGATACCTCCGAGGGCGACGAGAGCGACGATGTCGCCGAGGACGACGAGGAGGATGAGAACGACGAGGAGGATGAGAACGACGAGGACGATGAGGAGGACGACGAGGGCGAAGCATTTGCTTCCATGCCGAAAGCAAACAGCGCGATCTACATCCCGTTGCAGCCGAATTGTCCGCCCCCCACAGAGGACGATGAAGTTTCAGATTTAGGCGAAGAAAAAGAAGAGGAACTTTCGGACGCCGGCGAGGAAGAGGAGCTTTCCGATACCGACGATGAGGAAGGACCTTCGGACATTGACGACCAGGAAGAGGAGCCTTTTGACACTGACGCCGACGAAGAAGAGGAACCTTCGGACGCCGGCGAGGAAGAGGAGCCTTCCGATACCGACGATGAGGAAGGACCTTCGGACATTGACGACCAGGAAGAGGAGCCTTCCGATACCGACGATGAGGAAGGACCTTCGGACATTGACGACCAGGAAGAGGAGCCTTTTGACACTGACGCCGACGAAGAAGAGGAGCTTTCCGATACCGACGACGAGGAAGAACCTTCGGATACCGACGAAGAAGAGGATCCCTCTGATACTGGCGAAGAAGAGGAGCTTTCCGATACCGACGACGAGGAAGAACCTTCGGATACCGACGAAGAAGAGGAACCTTCTGATACCGGCGAAGAAGAGGAACCTTCGGATACCGAGGACGAAGCAGAGGAACCTTCGGACATTGACGACGAGGAAGAACCTTCAGATAACGAGGACGAAGAAGAGGGACCTTCGGATAACGAGGACGAAG
Organism: uncultured Clostridia bacterium; assembly: GCA_947630325.1. Taxonomy (GTDB): domain Bacteria; phylum Bacillota; class Clostridia; order Christensenellales; family Borkfalkiaceae; genus Gallimonas. The sequence goes on along the minus strand of CANRHB010000001.1, from coordinate 349,587 downwards.
AAGAGGAACCTTCGGATACCGATGAGGAAGAGGAACCTTCGGATACCGGCGAAGAAGAGGAACCTTCGGATACCGAGGAAGAAGAGGAACCTTCGGATACCGAGGAAGAGGAAGAAGATGAAGAAGACGACGAAGAAGAAGTAATCGACAAAAAAGAGCCGCCAAAGAAGAACAAGAAAGACGAAAAGGCCAAACTTGCCGAGAAAGAGAGACGCAAGAAAGAAAAACAGTTAAAAAAGATCCAAAAGGGCAAGTTGGGGCTCAAGATCGTACCTTACGAATCGGATGAAGAAACCAATCCTTCCATTCGTATTTACAACGAGATCGTGCGCCATGCTTACAATTTCGACGAAAGTTCGTTCTCGCGTGAAGGCGTAAATGACAATCGTTTACATCAAATCTTTTACTGCGTTCTTGGCGACTATCCGGAGTTGTTTTGGTTGTACACTTATGGAAGAGATCAACAGTCGATGAATCTGTTCTTCCGTTGCAAAAAGCCTTCGGGCGAACTCGATGTCGACCAGATTTCCCGCAAGTTGGCGGAGATCAAGAAGGGCGCTAAGTTTTTCACAAAGGGGATCACCAAACGGACCGACCCCTATAAAGCCCTCATTACTATTTATAAGCGGCTGATCCTCACTTTGGATTATGACGGCAAGGGCTTGGAGGGCAAGGTCGACAAAGATTTCACCAAGGACGACAGATTGCGTTCTCTTCACGGTGCGCTTGTCCTCCACAAATCGGTGTGTGCGGGCTATGCGATCGCAATGCAATATCTGTTACAGTCGGTCGGTATTCCGTGCGGATATGTTACGAGTGAAGTGAAAGGCAGTATTTGCCACGCATTCAACATAGTAAAACTCGGAAAATATTGTTACTATTTGGATGCCACATGGGGCGATGCTTCCAACACGAAAGAGGGCGACAAATACAGCGATATAGTCTATTTCGATTACTGTTGCGTCCCGTTCAACGAGTTCAGAAAGGCGTCGAAGGGAAATGAGCATTTTCACATTCCCAACCATCAGTACTATCCATGGTTCAACAGCGATCTCAAAGCCAATCGCCATGAATATTACCGATACAGAAAGGCTTATCTTTCACGTTATAATGAAGACGATTTGGTTCGGATCTTTGCTTATTGCGCGGAGCATTATAACAAGAAAGAGGACGGCAGGTTCTGCATCAGTTTCCGTTGCACGGGGTTGGAACTTTGCTGTGAACTGGTGGAAAAACTAAGGAATCCGTCTACATATCAAAGGATCGTAGAGAAGGCGAAAAGACTTATCGGAAAGAAGAAGCAGGCGACCAAGTTGCTGGATAAACAGATAGACTTTTATTTTGTGGGCGGTGCGCCTGTGGTTAAGATATTCTACAAAAAAGATGAAAAATAGCGGCGATAGCGGCGTAAAGCCGCTTTCGCTTTGTACAAGGTGAGGGAGTAGAATGGGTTCTTTGATATCGATGGTGAGTTCCGTATGGAGCGGTGCGGTTGCGGCCGTCATGAAGCTGTTCGGTACGGTCGGAGGCATCATAGGAGGCTGGGTGGCCCGCCTCGGTGCAAAACTTTTGTCCTTTCAATGGGTAAGAAGTATTTATAATTTTTTCGGGAAGATCGTAGATGTACTCAAAAAGACGGTGTTCAACGATAAGGCTGTCCGGATCATGAAGGCAGTTTTGACCTTGGCATTGTTTGGGCTTTCCGTTGCACAGGCCGTGCTGTCTATAAAAGTTTTTATTGCCGATGCGGACAGGGCTTTTGAGGAGGGCGCAGAGTTTATCGTCTTTTTTGTTTTGATCTGCGCAGCTGCCTTATTTTTTCTCTGCTCTTTGCTCTTGTTTTTATGGCGGCTTTGCAAAAAGAAATTCGATTACTCCTTTATCCCCGCGTTGTTTTATTTTTATCTGATGGCGATGTTCGCCTATGCGATGACGGGCTTGTTGTTTTACCGCGATCTTGTAAATTCTTTCGACGTTTTAAGGATCGCATTGATCGTTGTATTTGCCATTTTGGCTTTGATCAAGCTCATCGATCGGGAAAATCCTACCAGCGCGATCGCCTTTTTGCTTTGTGCAGTCGGCGTACTTGTTGTTTATTTTGTATTTCAGAGTGAAGGCTTTGCAAAGATCGCACAATTTACCTTTGGCTCGGAAATTGCGCTCAATAGCAAAGAAATCGGCTTTATTCCCTATTTCCGCCAGATGTCGTTGGCTTTTGACCCGAATTTCGAGCTTTCAAGCACTCCCACAATGGAGGTGGTGCGTTTGGGGCTTTCTTTGAGTGAAACTTCGGGAAGATTCGTCGCAGGCATGGCGGCGGCGTTCATCGGTTTTGTTTTGTTTGTGTCGGAAGTCGCGCCCTACTTGCTCTTGACGGCATTTGTAGGGTTCGCCATGGCGATGCTCAACGATCGGCCGAAGCAAGTCTCTTATCTTTCCAAAATGTTGAAGGGCTTGAAATATCTGTTCTTCGGGCTCTTGGTGGCGCTTCTCGCCGCATGGATCACAACGTTGCTCTATCCGGATGGAAAAGCGGTCGTCATGAGCCTATGTACTTCATCGGCTGTGCTGTCGATAATGGCAGTCGCTCTACTTGCCATATTGTGTGCAGTCTCCCGGAAATTGGTCGGAGAGAAGGGTGCCAACCGTTATAAGCCCAAAGAAAAAAAGTGAGAGTATAGAGATGGCTGACGAAAGAAAAGAAGAGGAAAGAGTGCAGGAAACCTCCGCAAAAGTTACGGAAAGCGCAGAATATAAACGCTGTAAAAAGTATTTCTTGCGACGCTTGAAAGAAAGAAAAGCCGAAATCGTTGAGCTGAGCGAGGCATTGGATGAGTCGCTCGAAAAAGACAAGGCCGCATATCGGATCATAGGCAAAAAAAGCGCGGTTTTTTATGGGAACAACCCGTTCGGGTTTTTCATGCTCAACGCGTTGTTGCTTTTGCCGTTTGCGGCGATCTGTATATTCATAAGGTTGTGCGGCGCATCGGTGCCGGTCAGTCTTATCCCCATTATAGTCGCACTTGTATTTATCGCCGTTAGGGTGGTGATGCGGTTGATAAAACTCGTGAAGGGGCGGCGGGAGATCGCGCGTTTAACGGAGGCGTGCGCCGATTCGGAAAGAACGCTCAAAGAGATGTATGAGCGGTATATCGCATTGAAAAAACGCCGTATAAGATTAAGGAAGATATATAAACGTTTGAAAAAGAACCCGAATATAAGCGCAAAACAACTTGCAAAACTCCGTTCGACGTTTGAAAAGATCGATTCAGAAGAAGAGGAAGAATCGGAAGAATAAAAAGAGGACCGCAAAGGAAAAAAGAGGACATGAAAAAGTTTCGAGAATGGTTCAGCATTCAGCTTGCAAAACATCCGGGGCAGATCGTTCTGCTCTCCATCTTACTGTTTAATATTGTATTTTTTATCATTTCCGCGCTTATTATCAGCAATCTCTCCTTAGAGGGAACGGAGGAGATGGGCTTCTTCGAAGCCGCGTTTTATACGATCACAATGATCTTGGACGCGGGCTGTATACAATTTGTCGTTGCCGATATCGGTAAGACGGGCACGGCGGTCGCCATTGTCTGTCTCGTGATCATCCTCATCGGCATGGTTTCGTTCACCGGCGCCGTCATCGGTTATGTTACGAACTACATTTCCAACTTCATAGAAAATGCAAATGCGGGTTCGCGGAAACTGCGGCTTTCCAATCATTTGATAATTTTGAATTGGAACACCCGCGCCTCCGAGATCATCAACGACTTACTCTATTGTAAAAAGAAGCAAAAGGTGGTTGTACTTGCAGACAGCAGGAAAAAGGAGATCTTAAAGGAGATAGATGAACGCCTTACCGATACCATCCGTCGTGAAAATCAAGCGTTGAAAGAGCGTTTCCGTACCGAAAGAGGCTTCTTTCGCAAACGTTTCCGCTTTGCGCGTGAGCATTTGAAGAACAACATTACGGTGATCGTGCGTGAAGGAGACGTTTATTCCTCCAAGCAACTTTTTGATATTGCCATTGAAGAGGCGCGCGCGGTGGTCATTCTCGGAAATGACATTAACAATACAGTTTGTCAATACGGCAACCGTGAACGGATGGAGGAAAACAATAAAGGAAATGCACAAACGATAAAAACGCTTATGCAGGTATCCGATATTACTTCGGCAGACTATTCGGCCGATTCTCAAAAAATCATCGTGGAGATCTCCGACGATTGGACGTGGGAACTTGTCAATAGAATTATTAAGTATAAGCAGGTCAAGGGGAAGTGCAACATTATCCCTGTGCGAGTCAATCAAATTTTGGGTCAGATATTATCTCAGTTCTCCTTGATGCCGGAGTTGAATCTCGTCTATAAAGAATTGTTTTCCAATAAGGGCGCCACTTTCTATGTCGCGGATAAAGCGGTGAAAGACGACAGCGCCTTTATCGGCGAGTATCTGAAAACACACCGACATGCCATTCCGCTCACGTCGATGCAGACCGACGGGAAGAACCGCTTTTATTTTTCTTCCGGCAACGAGAGAGACATCGAAAGAACGGGCGACATCCCCGAGAGCAAGTATACCGTAAAACTCAACCGCAACTATTGGATCGAACGTAAAAACGTGATCATTTTAGGTCACAACAGTAAAATAAAAGATATTATGCAGGGGTTCTGCGCCTTTCGCAGCGAATGGAATTATAAGAACAGCGATGACGAAATCCTGCGGATCATCGTTATCGATGAGGCAGATAGCCTCGAAAAGATGAATTACTACAAAGAATATCCTTTTGTCATTGAAACGGTCGCGGCCGGGGTTTACGACGAAGAACTCATTTGTTCTACAATCGAGCGGTTTGTCGATGCCAACGCCGAGGACACAAGCATTCTTATTCTTTCCGACGGTTCAACGATGAACGATAACATCGACGCAAAAGCGCTTGTCAATCTCGTCTATGTACAGGACATCATTTCTGCCAAAAAGAATGCCAATCCCGATTTCGATTTGGAAAGTATCGATGTCATTGTCGAAATCATCGATCCGAAGCATCATGATATTGTCAGCAGTTACAGCGTGAACAATGTTGTCATCAGTAACCGCTATATCAGCAAAATGATCACGCAAATCGGTGAAAAAGAGGCGATTTTCGATTTTTATACCGATATTTTAACATATGATACCGAGGAAGCCGAATCGTTCGAAAGCAAAGAAGTGTACACCAAAAAAGTTTCCACCTTCTTCGAAGAATTGCCGGAGGAATGCACGGAGGGCGAACTCATCCGTGCGGTATGGAACGCGTCCGTCAGCAATGACATTCCGAAGGAAAAGCAAAATCCCACTGTAGTGCTCGGATATGTGAAACCGGGCGGCAGGATCACACTGTTCGAAGGGGATCAATGGAATAGAAAAGTCAAGCTCGAAAAAAATGATAAAATCATTGTTTTCACGAATCACTGATAGTAAAAGAGCCGCCTTGAACACGGCTCTTTTCACAAAAAGAATCAATAAGGAGAAATAATACAATGCATGATCCGATCGAAGAAACTCCGGAATACCAAAAGATCGAAAAAGAATTGGAAAAATTGATAGAGCAACGCCTGGGCGATAGGTATCATCAGCGTCCGTTTGGGTTTTGTCATATTTATTGGGATGTCAAAAAGGAAATACTCAAAGAAGAGTTCGGCATAGATTGGAAAAGCCCGGATGAACTCAATCCGAATATAATTTTTGACTGAGTTCGTAAAGCGAAACAGCGAAAGAACAAAAGGAACCATAATTTGGTGGCCGTAAATTTTATATTCAATTTGCGCGGCGATACCTCGATGAAAAATTGCTTGCCGTCATCGACGAGTTTACGAAAAAATATTGCAAATAAAAATAACGAAAGATAGCAAAGCAGTCGGGAGCGCGCTCCCGACTGCTTTTCGGATTCGATCATTTTGCGGGTTGTCTTTTTTAGAAATCGTCTTTCTTCCTTTCTGTTTCCGGAAGCTCATTATATGAATGCAACTGAGGATGGGTTTTGGCGACATGGCTTTTGTGTTCCCCGTGAACGTAGCCCTCACCGCGCATGTAGACGTTCCAACGGCGGTGCTCATACAACCGCAACAGATCCTTTTGAGCTCTTCCCTCGGGTGTATCTTCATCCATTTTGTGGATGCCGCACCCTTCCCGCAGATTTTCATAGACTGCTTGCATCATAGACGATCTGCGATTATATTCAAACCGATCGAACGACTCCTCCGCCTGAATGATGGCCTCCTTTTTGTTCTGTGCCGATTTCTTCGCCCAATTCAAGTGAAGTTCTTTTGCACTCTTTTCCAGCTCTGCTTGTTCGATGTTTTTCAAGGAGAAGCATTCCGACAGAGAGCCGATAAAGGTGATATCGTAGTCTCCATTATCCTCTGCTTCTCCGCTCATGGTTTTTAAGCCGCCTTCCGCCATGAGTTCCACTTTGGTGGGATCGTAGACAACGGCATAGATCGGCGTTTTCTCCCGAGGGTCTTTTTTTCTTAACGCCTGCCTGACACGGATGGCTGTTTCGATATTCATTTCATCCTCGCCGAGCGTCACGTATACTCCCGTGTAGCCGTCCACCGAAGAAAATTGTTCGATAAAGCCTTTTTTGCCAATATCTCTAAGACGGTGAAAGACGATATTATATTGCGCTTCGCCTTCTGTCGTATCGCCGTTGAGGGCGATAAAATCGGGTGCGACCGCCTTGATCCGCGCCTTTACATTCTCCTTGTCGAATACATGGACCTCTACCTTATAGCCCGGCATTTGGCCCAAACAGCAAACCGCTTTTAACAGTTCCGTTCCGTAACCGCCGATACCGACAATGGCAAGGCGGATCTGTTTCACTCCATCGATCGGCTCCAAGCCTTTGAAGATCGGATGCGCTTGCATCTCCAATAGCGCTAAATTATGGCTTTCGTTGACCCGCCGCACGATCATTTTGCCCTTTTCGATGGAATCGAGGAGCGCCTCGCTCTCCACCGTTTTGGAAAAAACGTAAAACGCCAAATTTTTGTTGTCGTACTTTTTCCCTCGGTGACGGTTGATAAGTTTAAGCGCCTGCTTGACGTTTTCGTCCTCGTCGTCACCGATCAAATAAACTTTTCGTGTGCACTTTCGTGCATATTTGAGCCCGAGGTCAACGACGTCTTTTTTGACGCAGATCGCTCCCATTTGCCGTGCGGTATAAATACGCTCATAAGTTTGTTCCTCCCCCTTTTCAAAGACGTCGGTAAAGACCACGATCCTGCCGCCCTTTCCTTCGCCCAAAATATTTTTTGCCAAAGCGAGGGAGCGCTCGTTGAGCTCGGACATCACATACAATTCGCGGCAGGGGCGCAAGCTGTAGCGGAGCATGGAGGAAGCGTTGCGGAAGAAGGAGAGCAAAAACCCTGCCGTGAGGATGGGCGCCGCAATAAACAGGATCGCCGAATAGATGGAATAGGTCTCGCCCAAAACGGGGTTGATGCGTGAAGGGTCCAAAAGAAAATCGCGGATATTATCGAAATCACCGTCCAAGGTGATTAACCGCAACACATTCTGCATGGAAAGCAAAAGACTTTTGACGACTTTCAAAAAACCCGCTTCCGCCTTAAAATAATCGGCATAATAAACGGGGAACAGAATGGCGACGGTAGCAAGGAAAAAGCAGAGAACGAACACTTGGAAAGGTGAAAACACTCTCCGCTTGCCGCCAAGCTCTTTGTTTTTTCGCTCCATGCGGTGCAACACGGCTCCGATCACTGCCGACAGAACAAACAGTAGCAGAGAAAAGACAAGCGCCACAGAGCACATGATGTTCAAATTCATAAAAACCTCCTACTTTTCCCGACGGCATTTCACGACGATCACTTCTTTTTTTTGCGCTTCCGCCCTTGTGATACAGTCATAGGTGCCGCCGCGGTTGATCGGGCGTCCCTGTTCATCTTCCAGAGGAAGCGTTTTACCGTCCCAAAGCGCGATCAACTTATCACATTCATCCACAAGATATTTCGAAGCCCCGTTATAGGGGAGTTGAGGATCTTCCACCACAGTACAAGAAACCGTCTGTGCCAAGAGGTGACGCATTAGCGCCTCATCTTCTTTCGTGAACCTCTTTCCGTGTGCAAGAAGATCTTGACGGATGCTCTCAATGTATACTTCCGTGGGCATGGGCAGGACGGCTTTAAGCGGGAAACCAAGCTCTGCGGCGCACTCTGCAACCAACAGATCGGCCCCATAGGCAAGACAGGAACACACGGTCACGCGATACATCTTGCCATAGCGTTTCAAAATTTCCCGTACCGTCTCCTTAAGTTTTTTGGGATCATCGCTTATAAACCGATGTCCCGTAACTGCGATCTCAAGGTTGGATTTTTCTATTACACCGTTCCCGACAGGATCGCTATTACATCCTTTTGTGGGCAGATACATGCTATTTACTTCCGGTAAAGGGTCGCGCAATTTCGTCATTTTTCTACAAAAACAGAATAACACAAACCGATATTCCTGTCAAGTATAAATGCTCTGATTGCAACCTGTCGCCGATAAAAAATGTCCCGATTGCAATATCCGAGCCTCTATCATGTTGCCGAAGAAATCGGAGCAGGGGATCTCCCCAGAGACGCTCTTTCCAACGCCATTATTTTGAAAAAACTTTACTTCGAATTCGCATCTTGACACGAACATGTCCTTGCAGTATAATCATTTTAACATAGATAGCGGAAACGATTGCGGAGGAAAACCAAATGAAACAATTTAACCCTGAAGTTTTTGCGCAGTTTTGTCTGGGGAATGTCGCTCTCGGTAATTCTGAAGCCGCAACGTATTGCTATCGCTCATTGTCTGCGTGCGTCCTTGATTGCGTCTATTCGCTTCGCGCAAAATATTTTCCCGTTACGGTGCCCGTTGTTGATCGCTATGCTGAAAAATACATGAATGGCGACAGATTTGCGGCGGGGGACTCGCTCGACGATTTTATTTGTCATATAGAGGAGTTTGGGTGTAAAAAATTTGCCGCCGACCTACTTAAAAACAATCAGAAGTTGAGTAAACGCTTAAAATCCGAAGTGTGTTACGATCTCGCCAAGAGCCTTCTTAAGCTCGGCGTACATACGATCGAGGATTTTCAACAGATTCGGGGAAGCGACGGCGACCGATTGGCGGCGTGCATTCGTAGCATAAGGGGGATAGGAGAAGCTGCAGAGAATTATCTTTATATGCTTGCCGGAGATCCGAACCGCTGCAAGCCTGACGTACATCTTTTGCATAGCATGAAAGACGCTTTCGGATGTGCGGTGGAAGTAAAATACTGCCAAGAGATTATGGAAGGGGCAGTTTCGATCTTGCGCTCTCAGTATCCTGCGTTGACGGTAAGGAGGCTTGACGCGCTCATTTGGGACAAATATCGGGTTTGATCCGCTCGAAGTTTGCGAAGGAAATAGAAGATATGACCTACATACTTTCCGACATTCACGGCGAATACGAGCTGTTTTGCAGGCTTTTGGAGAAGGTGAAGTTTTCGGATGGGGATACCCTCATCTCCTGCGGGGATATGATCGAAAAGGGCAAACATTCCATTCGTCTCACAAAACTTCTCTTCTCCATGAATAACGCCGTGCTCCTTGCGGGCAATCACGAGTACACCTTCCTCAAATACTATTGGGCGCTCATGCGGCAGACGCGCGATTACGACCACGTTCTCCGCAAATTGCAGGCGTACTTTCCCGACGACGGCGAACTCCTCGATTGGGAGACCGTCGACCGTATAGAGGCTCTCCCGTATTTTTATGAGGCGGAGATTTCATCTGCGTTCATGCAGGCGTACCGCTCGATAAAGAGGGGCATATTCTGCCACTTCGGGACGCTTCCCCCGAACGGCTTGTTTACGACCGCATCTTCAAGGAGCCGCAAACTCTGCCGAAGGACGGCAAGTGCGTCTTCTTCGGATATACGACCTCCATGAGCTTAGGTTATGGCTGTCAGATCACGCGGTTTTTGCGCGATGGTGCGACGGGAGACAGAGCTTCCGACTATTATAAGATCCATCATAAGATCCATCTCGATACGGGCGCATGGATGAGCGGCGTTTTTGGGTGTTTCCGCGTGGAAGATTGCAGGAGTTTTTATGTCGGCAAATAAACTTTCCAAAGGCGTGTTTTGGTATAAGAGGGGAGAGCTTCTTCCCTTGCTTATTAGGATCTTACTTGTTTCTCAATGCCAAAAGTGTTACGAAATTGAGCGAAGTTTCATCAGTCACCTCTTTTTTGTTTTTAGGATATGATGATAACAGAGCGTTTTGTTCTTTTAAGGACAGAGCGACGAAGGAGGAAAAAATTTTATGTCTATCAAAGAACATTTCCTTGTGCTTTTGCAGTGCAACTGCGGGTGCAACTGCGGATGTAACTGCGGGTGCGGCGGGAGTTCTTTCTATGTCCCCTCGTTTAGCGTGCGGCAATATGTGCCCACGGGCTCGGGCACGGGAATCACAGGCCCCACAGGTCCGACAGGCCCGACAGGTCCCACGGGTGCAACGGGCGAAGTTGGCCCTACAGGTCCCACAGGCGCAACGGGCGAAGTAGGTCCTACAGGCCTTGTTGGTGAAGTAGGTCCCACAGGTCCGACAGGCGCAACGGGCGAAGTAGGCCCCACAGGTCCCACGGGTGCAACGGGCGAAGTCGGTCCCACAGGCCCCACGGGTCCCACGGGCGAAGTCGGTCCCACAGGCCCTACGGGTGCAACGGGCGAAGTCGGTCCCACGGGGGCGGACGCAGTCCTCACACCCGCCGCAAACGTTGCGACCCTCGATGGCGGCGCGTCGACGGCAGAGATCGTCACAGCGTTCAACTCGCTGATCGACAATCTCATCGCGGCAGGCCTCATGGAAGGTCCCGCGGCATAAACAAACTCCGCGCATCCCCGCCGCTTACAGACGAGCAAAAAGAAAGCCTCTCGTTTTGAGAGGTTTTCTTATCGTATTGGTTTTTTAGAGAAGAGACGCAAGTTACTGAGGCTCAGTTCCTCACGTCCCCGCCGCTCTTCCCATCCTCCTGCACATCTTGCTGAGGGGGTTCGAGCTCGGCATCGGGAGCGCCCTCCTCATGATCCGAAATGCCCTCGGAAAGGGCTTGCACTTTTTTGCGGCGTTTCCGCGCGATGAAGTGTGCGCTTTGCAGGAAAAGTTCATACACGACTGCGCCCACAATGGCGTCGACGAGATCCATTATCGTATCGTACACAGCCGATTTCCCCGCCTCGACAAGCATATCGGCGTCCTGCATATCGGCGTTCAAGATCTCTCCCGCGACAAATTCAAAGATCTCCCAGAGGGCGGCAAAGGCAACAACGAGCAGAACGATGACGATGTGGTCGATCGCGTCGAGCTTATTTTTTCGCCAACGCAGAAAGAGATAGTAGATTCCCGCGCATCCGATCGCACCGAAAAAGCAGTGCAGAAAATCATCCCACCAAGTAAATTTATAATACCAGCCGAGCGCCGTTCCGAAGTGGACGGAGAGCATGAGGTGCGCGCAGACGAGGCATATGAGGAAATAGGGGAGCCCGAGGCGGAACCGCCGATTGAAAAACACAAGCGCAAACGCAACGGCGGCGACAAAGACGATATCGAAAAAAACCGTTATATGTTGCACGTATTCTTTGTGGTCCATCTCAGAGGGCATCCCTGTTGCAAAGAGGATGAGTGTGACGACCATACTCACGAGCACGCAAAATGGGGGAAGATAGTCGATGCAAAGTTTTTTCGCGCACTGTTTGTTCATAGTTTCCTCCGCGGCGAAGGTTATTGCCGTCAGTAAAGTATTATAGTTCCGTTTTGACTTTTGTCAAGTAATTTACAATCGTTCGGAGAAAATTTCACCATTCAACACATACTCTTGCTGTCCCTTAGGGAAAAAGTTTTTAAGAACCCCTCAGTCGTGCAGGCGCGACGGCTCCCATAGAGGGGGCCGAGGATTTGTTCCCGAAGAAGGGGATAGGGAAACCGCCCTCATCATAACACAATTCCTGCGCCGAACGCGGCGCAGGAATTGTATGAGACTAAATAGATTTGAACGCTCGGGTTTAAGCACGATGACTAAGTTTATTGATTAAATTGTTATAGTTTAGTTCTTTTGCTTTTTTATAGCACATGAATATATCTACAAGCGGCCAAATTCCGAAAGTGAATGCGGACAATAACAATTTTGCAACGCCCAGTCCTGTATCACCGATATAAAACCGATCCACGCCGAGCCCACCGAGAAAAATGGAAAACAGCAATACCGTTGTCGGATTTTTTAGGGGAACCATGTTTATGAACTCAAGATTATTTGCGTTGGATTTCAGTAACGCATTCCGGAAACTCATTGCCTTTTCGTCCGGTATATAGCTTTTGACATAGAATAGAATGGAATCAATGTCTTTCTTTGCCGACGGAGCGCTTTGGCCGACGCCACTTTCATTTGCTTCTCCGACGAGTGGCGTGTTAAGGGAAGTTTCATATTCGCCGTTATTCCCGATATTCCCACTGTGGTTATAGTCCACATCACCCATGGCATTTTTGGCGAGGCTCGGAATTACAAAATAGGTTATCGCCAATACGACATTCAAAAGGAACGGAATAAAAGCCGTTGTAGCATATTCTCCTCGTGAAGTGTTGCTGTTGCAGATGGCGGTCTCAATGACCCCCTCCAACATATACAAGAAGCAGAATATAACCGATCCGATCAAAATCAACATTCCTATAATCTTTCTCACATTTGCTTTTGTAAAGATTGAAATGATCCCCAAAGCGATTGCCGCCAAAGAAAACAAGAATTGTAGCCAGCAAAGCAGTCCGATCAGATAAATGCCCCACTCATAGCTTCCTCCAATATTATAACTTGAGAACGAGAGCAGTAAATAACCCGTATCGGCCGATGCCAGCGAAAAAGATAAGCCATTAAGTGTAAAAAACGCTACAGCTATCACCAAAATTTGTTGCACAGTACTTAAAGTTTTGTTCTTCATAAAATTCTCCTTAGAAAATAAAAAGTGCGCCAACCGAAGTCAGCGCACGAAAACGCAAACTCCGATTGTCGCCAAACAATTCTTATGCAGAGTACGATCATATTTCGCATACACCAAACATAAGCGGAATTCGCATTTTACCAATTCCAATATTTGATGTATACGAAAAAACATGCGTTTCTATGTGAACATAAAAAATCGCACTCCTCAAATGAAATAAGAATTGTTTGGCATAATCAGTATAACACGGTTTTAGCTTTTTTGTCAAGTCTTAAAAAAATTTTTTTAACGAACCGAAGGCGTCATCATAACACAATTCCTGCGCCGCACGCGGCGCAGGAATTGTGAGGTACTCCCGATAGCCACACTTCGATTGTGTACCTTATGCGGCTTACGAGCCGATGGTGAAGTACGGGAATATTTCGCGTTATGAAGCACGACGCCATGGAATATCATAGACGAAGTAGGCGACGGCCGAGACTGAGGGGGTGTTTTGTTTCGAACAGCAGGACACCCCTTCGGTCACTCGCAAGCTCGTGACACCAACCTCTCAAGGGGTGGGCAAGTGTTTCTCCTTCCTTCCCTTTTAGATGGAGCATTGCACTGCGCGCGGGTGAACCCGATGGGTTTAATTCCTCATCAGAAATAACGCAAGCCCTGCGCCGCGTGCGGCGCAGGGCTTGCGTGGTACTCCCGACGGGAATCGAACCCATAATTAGCCCTTAGGAGGGGCTTGTTATATCCATTTAACTACGGAAGCATATTTGCTTTCTGTTTGGAAAGTCATCTTTATTCTACACGGTTTTCATCAAAAAAGCAAACGGTTTTGCAAACATTTTCGGGAGCGGGGGAAATTTTCCTGCAATAAGCCGAATTTCCTGCAATAAGCCGCACTTATATCTTTCATAAGCATTTTGTAGCGCTCACAAACTGCAATCTGCGCCGAAATTTGTTATAATGGGTCGGTAAAACAAAAAGGAGTAATCTTTCATGCAATATGTAGAGAGAGTTCTAAGCGAACTCAAAGCGAAAAACCCCAACGAACCCGAATTCCACCAGGCGGCGACAGAGATCCTTTCAAGCCTTGCGCCCGTCATCGAACGTCATCCCGAGTACGAAAAAACCGCCCTCCTCGAGCGGTTCACCGAGCCCGAGCGGGTCGTCCTCTTCCGCGTGCCGTGGGTGGACGACGGCGGCAACGTGCACGTCAACAAGGGCTACCGCGTGCAGTTCAACAGCGCGATCGGTCCCTATAAGGGAGGCCTTCGATTCCATCCCTCCGTCAATCTCTCCATCATCAAATTTTTGGGGCTCGAACAGATCCTCAAAAACAGCCTTACGGGGCTTCCCATCGGCGGCGGGAAGGGGGGCTCCGACTTCGACCCCAAGGGCAAGAGCGATATGGAGATCATGCGCTTCTGCCAGAGCTTTATGACCGAACTTTTCCGCCACATCGGGCAGGATACCGACGTCCCCGCGGGCGACATCGGCGTGGGCGGCAGGGAGATCGGCTATCTCTTCGGGCAGTATAAACGAATCAAGGACGAGCACGTGGGCGTTTTAACGGGCAGAGGCCTGAGCTATGGCGGAAGTCTCGTCCGCACCGAGGCGACGGGCTATGGGCTCGTTTACATGACGGAGGAGGCGCTCAAGTGCCGCGGCGACGGGTTCAAGGGCAAGACGGTGGTCGTTTCGGGCTCGGGGAATGTCGCCATTTACGCCGTGGAAAAGGCGCATAGTTTGGGCGCGAAGGTCGTTGCCATGTACGACAGCAACGGCTTTGTTTACGACAAAGAGGGGATCAAACTCGACGTCATAAAGCAGATCAAAGAGGTCGAGAGGGGACGTATCAAGGAGTACGCCGCGCGCGTGAAGGGGGCGGAGTATCACGAGGGTTGCAAGGGCATTTGGGAGATCCCCTGCGACATCGCTCTTCCCTGCGCCACGCAGAACGAGATCGACGGGACTTCGGCGCAGACGTTGGTGAAAAACGGCGTGAAGTACGTTGCCGAGGGCGCCAACATGCCCACCACGCTCGAGGGGATCGAGGTGTTCCAGAAGGCGGGAGTGGTGTTTCTTCCCGCGAAGGCCGCCAACGCGGGCGGCGTTGCCACGAGCGCGCTTGAAATGGCGCAGTCGAGCGGGAGGATGTTCTGGGCGTTTGAAGAAGTGGATGAAAAACTCAAAAAGATCATGGTGAACATCTATCACAACATGGACGCCGCCGCTAAGGAGTACGGCATGGCGGGGAACTATGTTGCGGGCGCGAACATCGCGGGCTTTTTGAAGGTCGCAAGCGCGATGATGGCGCAGGGCATTGTGTAAATGGTTTGAATTTTGTTGTTTGTTCGACCTCCCTCTTCACAGAGGGGGTCGTTTTTTGTTGGGAGAGGAAAGCGGCGCCTCCTCAGGAGGAGCTGTCACGAAGTGACTGAGGTGGGGAATAAGGTGGTGCGTAATTAGAACAAAGGACACCACCCCCTTAATCCCCCTCCTGAGGAGGGGGCTAAAATAAGGTAGAGATTTCTCGACTTCGCTCGAAATGACATTATTAGAATGGTGCTTGGCATTTCCTAAATACGTCACCCTGAGCTTGTCGAAGGGTGTCCGCATTGTAATAAGGACATGTTAACTTCACTTCGCTCGTGCCCTTAGACAACATAGAACGTGCGGGCGGGGCGGAATGACGCACGGGAGGGGCAGCTCTTCACCCCCCTCCAAAGGAGGAGGATCAAGGTGTAGGTATCGCAAAGAGGTATAATTAGTGCGGGGAATTCCCAAAATCCTCCGAAAAGGGAGGCGCGCGCCGCAAAAATCCGTTTACATGTGCCCTGCGGAGGAGGGGGCCCGCCCGTCTTTCCAAAACAAATATCCTGTAAATCGTTGACAGTTCAAGTCGATTATGATATAATCTTGACAATTCATGTGGGAGAATGTCGCTTCGGCGGGATATGAAAGAACAGAATTTTTTGCCGTCTGAGCCCATCGCTTTTTTCGACGGCTCCAAATCGCTTGCGGGGGAATTTTTGTCCTCGCTCGGCGAAATGTGGGAGGTCTTTCCTCTTCTTTCACAAAAGATCGCTCAGTGGCAAACCAGGCTCGACCGCGCCGAATACACCGAGGTGCAGGCGGGCGTTTTCGTGCATAAGACGGCGAAAGTTGCACCCACCGCCTATCTCGGCGCGCCCTGCATCATCGGCGCGGGCACCGAAATAAGGCACGGCGCCTTTATCCGCGGCGCGGCGCTCGTGGGGCGCGATTGCGTCGTCGGCAACTCCGTCGAGCTCAAAAACTGCATTCTCTTCGACGGCGTGCAGGTCCCGCACTACAACTATGTGGGGGACTCTGTTCTCGGCTACCGCGCCCATATGGGGGCGGGTTCCATTACGTCGAACATCAAATCCGACCGCACAAATGTCACCGTCAAGTGCGGCGATCTGCGCATTCAAACCAATTTGAGGAAGTTCGGTGCACTCATCGGCGACTTCGCCGAGATCGGTTGCAACTGTGTGCTCAATCCCGGGACGATCGTGGGCGCGCATACCTCCGTCTATCCTCTCCTCTCCCTTCGCGGTTTTTACCCACAGAACAGCATCGTGAAGAGCGCAGAGCTCATCGTCCCGAAAAAATAACAAAGGAAACAAGAAGTGCATGGGGAAGTATTTCGGCACGGACGGCTTCCGCGGGGAAGCGAACGTCACTTTGACCACCGACCAGGCGTATAAGGTCGGGCGGTATCTCGGCAGTTATTTTGCAAAACAGAAGAAAAACGGAGGGCGGGCGCGCGTTGTCATCGGCAAGGACACCCGCGTTTCAAGCTATACCTTCGAATACGCGATCGCCGCGGGGATCTCCTCTTCGGGCACGGATGTATATATGATGCACGTCACCACCACACCCTCCGTCGCCTACATCACCCGCACCGACCACTTCGACTGCGGCGTCATCATTTCGGCAAGCCACAATCCCTTTTACGACAACGGGATCAAACTCATCAACAATTCGGGCGAAAAGATGGACGGCGAGGTCGTCACGGGCATCGAGGACTATCTCGACGGCAAGATCGGCGAACTTCCCTTTGCCACAGGGGAAAAGATGGGGCACATCGTCGACTATATCTCGGGCAGAAACCGCTATATCGGCTACCTCATCTCTCTCGGCATGTACTCTTTCCGCGAGAAGAGCGTCGCGCTCGACTGCGCGAACGGCGCGGCGTGGAGCATCGCCAAGTCGGTTTTCGAGGCGCTCGGCGCAAAGACGCAGGTCATCAATGCCGAACCGAACGGGCTCAACATCAACAAAGACGCAGGTTCCACCCACATCGAGGGACTGCAAAAATATGTCGTCGAACACGGGTGCGACATCGGCTTTGCCTATGACGGCGACGCCGACAGGTGCCTCTGCGTGGACGAAAAGGGGAGGGTGCTCACGGGCGACCACATCCTCCTTTTGTATGCAAAATACATGAAATCGCGCGGAAAGTTCGTCACCAACACCGTCGTCACCACGGTCATGTCCAACCTCGGGCTGTATAAGGCGCTCGACGCGGAGGGGATCGGCTATGTCAAGACGCAGGTCGGGGACAAGTACGTGTACGACTACATGAAAGAGCACAAGAATAAGCTCGGCGGGGAGCAGTCGGGGCACATCATCTTCTCCAAATACGCCACGACGGGCGACGGCATTCTCACCAGCCTCAAGGTGATGGAAGTCTTGCTTGCGCGCAACGTCCCCGCAAGCAAACTCTTCGACGAACTTACCCTCTATCCCCAGACTATCGTCAACATCCCTGCCGCGGACAAGTCCGTCTTGGAGGACGGCAGAGTGGCGGAGGTGATCGAAGATGCGGAGAACGCGCTCGGCAGCGAGGGCAGGATCCTCGTGCGGGGATCGGGCACGGAGCCCCTCATCCGCGTGATGGTGGAAGCCAAGACGGAGGACGATTGCAAGGAGTGGGCGGAAACGGTCGCGCGCATCATCCGCACCGCCATTGCCGCAAAAGGGGAGTAATTCCAAAAAGAGCAGTTAAGGAGCCTCACCATGTGTGGGATCGTAGGATATATCGGAAAAAAGCAAGCCGCGCCTATTTTGCTCGAAGGGCTCAAAAAGCTCGAGTACCGCGGGTATGATTCGGCGGGGATCGCCGTACAGAGCGGGCAGGGGATCGAGATCGTCAAGGCGCAGGGCAGGCTTTCGAATTTGGTGGAAAAGGCGGGTGGCATGTCCTTAAAGGGCACCGCCGGCATCGGGCACACCCGTTGGGCGACGCACGGCGTCCCCAGCGAATGCAACGCCCATCCCCATTGCAGTGCGGACGGCGCGGTCACCGTCGTCCACAACGGCATTCTCGAAAACTTCAGAGAACTCAAAGAAGAACTCGCAAAGAGCGGCTATATATTCGCTTCGGAGACGGACACGGAGGTCATCGCCGCCCTCATCGGCGGGCATTATCACGACTGCGGCGACCCGCTTTGCGCCCTTTCCCGCTTTATGAAGCAGGCGCGGGGGACTTATGCGATCGCCGTTCTTTTCCGCGACTTCAAGGACGAGATCTACCTCGCCCGCAAGGACAGCCCGATGATCGTCGGCGTGGGAGAGGGGGAGATGTTCGTCGCCTCCGACGTTCCCGCCATTCTGAGTTATACGCGGGAAGTCTACTATGTGGACAACCTCGAAATGGCGCGCCTCAAAGCGGACGGCGCCCTCTTTTACGATTTGAACGGCAAGATCGCCGAAAAACAGCCCGTCACCGTGGACATGGACCCCTCGGCCGCCGAAAAGGAGGGCTGGGAGCACTTCATGCTCAAGGAGATCCACGAGCAGCCCCGCGCCGCCGCGGACACCTTCCGCCGCTATGTGCGGGAGGGGAAGATCGACTTTTCGGAAGCGGGCGTCGGGGAGGAACTGCTCAAACCCTCCCGCATCGTCATCGTGGGGTGCGGCTCCGCCTATCACGTGGGCGCGGCGCTCCAATACGTCATCGAAGAACTCGCCCGCATTCCCGTGCGCGTGGAACTCGCCTCCGAATTCCGCTACCGCAACTTTATCTTTGAAGAGAACTCTCTCGTCATTGCCATCAGCCAATCGGGGGAGACGGCGGACACCCTCGCCGCGGTGCGGGAGGCAAAGGCGCACGGCGCAAAGACGCTTGCCGTCGTCAACGTGCAGGGCTCCTCCATCGCGCGGGAGGCCGACCATACCCTGTTTACCGTCGCGGGCGCGGAGATCGCCGTCGCCACGACCAAGGCATACAGCGCGCAACTCATCGTGGGGTATCTTTTGGCCCTCGAATTTGCCCGCCTCAACGGGAAGATGGGGGAGAAGGAGTACGCCTCTTCCCTTTCGGAGATCGCCTCTCTTCCCGAAAAGATGCAAACGATCCTCGCCCGCAAGGAGGAGTACCGCGCATTTGCGGCGGAGCGCTTCAATGTCCATGACGTATTCATGATCGGGCGGGGCGTGGACTATGCCGTCTGCATGGAGGGTGCGCTCAAACTCAAAGAAGTGAGCTATGTGCATACAGAAGCGTATGCGGCGGGCGAACTCAAACACGGCACCATCAGCCTCATCGAAAAGGGGACCCTCGTCGTGGGGGTGCTGTCCCGCAATTCCGTCGCCGAAAAGACGGCGGCAAATCTCGAAGAGGTCATCTCCCGCGGCGCGAACGTCGTCTGTCTGATGCGGGAGGGTTGCACGGCGGGGCGGTTCGGTGCGGAGACGGTTTGGACCGTTCCCTCCGTTGCGGAGTGCTTTGCGCCCAGCCTTCTCGTCCTTCCCCTTCAACTCTTCAGTTATTATCTGAGCGTCCGTCTCGGACACGATGTGGATAAACCCCGCAACCTCGCAAAGAGCGTTACGGTAGAGTAATAACGACCAAGGAAACTTCGGCAATGAAAACATGGAACAAAAGCGGACGGCTGAGGCTCGGCAAGATCGCCCTCTTCGCATTCAGCGATCTGGTAGCGATCTTTGTCTCGATGATCCTCGCTGATGCTCTGACGCAAAAGAACGTCTGTTTCGATCTCCCTCTCCTCTATTGGGGGCTCTTTAACGTCGGGATCGTCTATCTGAGCTTCATCTTGTTCCGCATCTATTTCATCATCATGCGCTCGGCGGGGATCTTCGACACCTTAAAGCTGTGCGCCGCTCTGTTTTTCATCGCCGCGGGCAACCTGCTCTTTGCGGCCTTTACCGATTATGTCACAATATCGGCCGCCCTCGTCTTTATCGTCTTGCTGGCGAATTTTGTCATCGCCCTTCGCTATATCCGCCGTATCCAGCTTGCGTTCCACTACATGATCCACCGTTCGGAGCGTGGGCGCACGCGCGCCATGATCGTGGGCGCGGGGAGCGCGGGCACCGAACTCATCCGCGAAATGCAGACTTCGGACAAGATCAGCTACCACCCCGTGTGCATTGTGGACGACGACCCCGTCAAACAAAAGACGACGGTGGGAAACGTCAAGGTCGCGGGCTCCTCGGCGGACATTCCCTCCCTCGTGCGCAAATATGCCGTGGGGGAGATCCTGATCGCCATGCCCGCCGCGCCCAAAAAGGACGTCACCCGTATCTTCGGCATCTGCAAAAAGACGGGACTGCCCGTCAAAATTCTGCCGGGTGTCTATCAATTCGTCACGGGCGAGACGGCCGTCTCCTCCCTCCGAGAAGTGGAAATTTCCGACCTCTTGGGCAGAGAACAGGTGACCGCCAACCTGGAGGAGATCGCGGCATACCTCGAGGGGCAAACGGTGCTCGTTACGGGGGGCGGCGGCTCCATTGGGAGCGAACTCTGCCGCCAGATCGCGCGGAGCAAGCCCAAAAAGCTCGTCATCGTGGACATTTACGAGAACAACGCCTATGACATCGAGCAGGAACTCAAGCGGCACCACCCCGAACTCGACCTCGCGGTGCTCATCGCAAGCGTGCGGGACAAGGGCAGGATCGAGGACATCTTCCGCGCCTACCGCCCCGACATCGTATTCAATGCGGCGGCGCATAAGCACGTTCCGCTCATGGAGACAAGCCCCAACGAGGCGGTGAAGAACAACGTGTTCGGCACCCTCAACTGCGCAAGACTTGCCGATCAATACGCCGTCAAAACGTTCGTGCAGATCTCCACGGACAAGGCGGTCAACCCCACCAACGTCATGGGGGCGACCAAGCGCATCTGCGAGATGATCATCCAGACCATCGGCCGCCACAGCAAGAACACCAATTTTGTCGCCGTGCGCTTCGGGAACGTGCTCGGCTCCAACGGCTCGGTCATTCCGCTCTTTAAGCGGCAGATCGCCGAAGGCGGCCCCGTCACCGTCACCGACCCCAACATCATCCGCTATTTCATGACCATTCCCGAGGCGGTCCTGCTCGTCTTGCAGGCGGGCGCATACGCGAAGGGCGGGCAGATTTTCGTGCTCAACATGGGCGAACCCGTCAAAATTTACGACCTCGCGGTCAACCTCATCAAGCTCTCGGGGCTTACGCCGGGGAAGGACATCGAGATCAAGTGCACGGGGCTCCGTCCGGGCGAAAAGCTGTTCGAGGAGCGGCTCATGGATGAGGAGGGGATGCAGACGACCGAACACGGGCTCATCAACATCGCCAGTCCCATCCCCCTCGATGAGGAGTTTTTGTGGAAGAAACTCGACGAGCTCTATGCGGCGGCATACTCCGAAACGGACGACATGCGCCGTCTCATCTCCGAACTTGTCACCACCTACCAATACAAAAAGAACGATTAAATAGGATCATATTTTGCGGCGGCGCGGGCATTCTGCCCGCGCCGCCGCGTTTTCTATTGTGCGAAGGAGGACCGATTATCAACAAAGCGTCATGCTGCCCCGCCCGCACGTTCTATGTTGCCTAAGGGCGGCACGAGGAGCCTGCGACGAAGTAGCAAGCCGCTTCTAATTGTCATTTCGAGTGGAGCGAAGCGGAATCGAGAAATCTCGCCTTATTATAATGAGGTAGAGATGTCTCGACTTCGCTCGACATGACATTTAAGAACCCCTTAAGGGGTGGGCAAGAGAGCTTCCTCATTAGGAGGGGAGCCGTTGGATTACTCTTGCCCCCTCATTAGGAGGGGAGCCGTTGGATTACTCTTGCCCCCTCCTTAGGAGGGGGGTAGGGGGGTGGTGTCCTTTGTCTTAAATATTCACCACCTCAGTCATCTTCGGCGTCACTTCCTGAGAAGAAGCCCTATGCTCCCTCAAAGGTAGGGAAATCGCATTCTGCTTGATTTTTTCAAAAATTTGTGCTATGATTGAACTATGAAAAACACTGTAAAAACCAATCGCTCCAAGCGTTTTCGCAGTGCGGCACGGGAGATCGCATACATCGGGCTCGCCGTTGCCGTCATCGCCGTCTGCGCATGGATCTCTCTGCCTGTCGGTCCCATTCCCTTTACCTTGCAGACGCTTTCGGTTGCGCTTGTGGGGGCTCTGCTCGGCTGGAAGCGGGGGACTGCCGCCGTCGCCGTCTACATTCTCATGGGGCTCGTCGGCGTTCCCGTATTCGCAGGCTTCAAGAGCGGCATTCCCGCACTCTTCGGCCCCACAGGCGGCTATATCTTCGGCTTTTTATTCGCCGCGCTCCTGCCCGCCCTTTTCAAACTTCTGCCCGTCAAAAAAGTTTGGGCGAGAATGGCGCTCTTCTATCTCGGTAGTATATTGGGGCTTGCCGTGTGCTACTTTTTCGGAACAGTATGGTTCGTGCTGATGTATGATTGCACGGTGGGCTATGCCCTCGTGCTGTGCGTCACGCCTTACATTCTGCCCGATCTTGTAAAACTCGCTGTTGCGGCTTTTCTTGCGGCGCGTCTCGAAAAGAGGCTCATCATAGAGCGTTAAATTGTCTCCTTCTTCTCCGCTTATCGCCATAATTGACAAACAACTTGGCGCATTTGACAAACTTCTTTTCTTGCATTTTCGGCGGTTGCGTGCGATAATCGGGAAAAAGGAGGGCGCTATGAAGAAAGTACATCTCGGCTTTGGCATTGCGGCGCTTTGCGTATTGGCCATCGGGCTCATTCACGGCGGGATCGCATGGATCGTCGCCGAACTTACCTGGGACCCGCACCTTACGAGTTTTCCTACATGGGCCGCGTTCGTGTTGCCGCTTCCTTTTTACGCCTTGGGCGTTGCGGCGGTGCTCCTTGCGTGGCTTGCTGCGTGGGGCGTCTTAAGAGCGATGAAAAAAAGTCATTGCAAAAAGCAAGACGGCGTGCTATAATGAGAGTATGAAATTGTTGGGCGAAAAAATATGGCGGCTCAGGGAGAAGAGGGGACTTTCGCAGGAGGAATTTGCGGAGCGCCTCGGCGTGTCGCGGCAGACCGTCTCCAACTGGGAGAACGACAGGGCGACCCCCGACGCCTACAAACTCAAGCTCCTATGCGAAGTGCTCTGCGTGAGCGCGGACGAGCTTTTGGAAACGGGCGCCGAGTCTGCAAACGCGCAAGAAACTGCGCCCGCGACCCCGCAGGAGGAGCCGAAAACGCTCGGGAGCGAAGAAGTGCATTCCGCCCCGCCCAAAAAGACAAAGGGTGGGCGGACGGTGTTCGCCGTCTTGCTGAGCGTGCTCGCCGCCGCGCTCGTCGTTGTGGGGATCATTCTCATCGCGCTGCCCGAAACAGGGCATGGCGGGGCGAGCTCGGTCGTCATCTTCACGCCGACGTTCGGCGGGATCGTCCTCTGCGTGTTCGCCATAGGGCTTTTTATTCCCGCGCTCCTTCTCTTTTTTAAGCAGAAATAAAAAATATGCCGCGGACGCTTTTTGAGAAAAGCGTCCGCGGCTTTTAAGGTCAATCAAATTTTATTGGTTGCGACTTTTCCGTGAGGCCTCTTTTCGGCCTCTGCCGTTGGGAGGGTCCCGCGCCTGTCCTTGCCGAAGAAGAAGAGCGCCACCGTGCCCGGGCCAACGTGCGAGCCCGTGCAGAGGTCGTAATACTCGATGATGACGTCCTCTGCGCCGATCTCGCGGATGAGCCCCGCAAGATATTCTGCGTCCTCCTTGCAGTCGCCGTGGCAGATGGCGACCGTCTGCTTGTCATAGTCAAAGGCGTGTTCGCGGTACGCCTCGGCAAGCGCCATGAGCGCTTTTTTTCTGCCCCGCTCCTTGCCGTAAAAAACGATCTTGGTGTTCGCACTGCCGTCCGCGCGCAGAACGGGCTTGATGTTGAGCAACGTCCCCGCGATCGCAAGGGTGGTGGAGATGCGCCCCGTGCGCTTTAAGTATTTGAGGTCGCCCACGGTGAGGTAGCTGTTCGTCTTAAAGGCGTTCTCGCGCGCCCACGTTGCGGAAGTCTCCGCGCTCTCGCCGAGGTCGCGCAGGTCGGCCGTCTTGAGCGCAAGCAAGCCCTCGCCCATGGAGGCGTTCTCGCTGTCTATTACGTAAACTTTGCGCCCGGGGAAGTCCGCCTCGAGCATCTTGCCCGCCTCCTGCGCCTGCTTGTTGGTCGCGCTGATCCCCGAGGAGATGGTAAAGAGGATCACGTCGCTTCCCGCTTGCAGAGAGGGGAGGAGTGCGTCGTAAAAAGTCTGCGCGTTCATGAGCGAAGTTTTCACTTCCGCGCCCGCGCGCATGTCGTCGTAGAACTTTTTTGCGGTCTCTTCAAAGGGAACGTCCTCTTCATAGCAGAGGCGGTCCTCGCCGTTCACCGTCATATGGTAGGAAATGGTGCGGATGCCGCGGCTCTTCGCAAGCGACTTGGGAATGTTCGCGCCCGAATCCACATAAATATCGAATGTTTTCATGAAAAACACCTCCGTGTATTTCTATAAACAGCATATCTCAAAATGCCCCAAATTACAACCTACTTTGTTTCCAAGGAGTTCTCTTTTTGAAGAATTACAGTCTATTTCGTTGATTGTCACTCTACTAAACAAAAAATTAACTCTACTCACAGTAGAGTTGCCGTTTTTTGGCGACATGTACGGGGTTTCGGCGGGAAAGAGGGAGTATAAACGTCATGCTGCCCCGCCCGCACGTTCCATGTTGCCTAAGGGCGGCACGAGGAGCCTGCGACGAAGTAGCCGTAATGTATTTACGCAGTCCGCGAAAGCATCTTGGTACCTAATACTGTCATTTTGCCACGCGCATTCTTTTTATTGTCATTTCGACCAAGCCGCTTTGCGGGCGTGGAGAAATTTGGCCGTAATATAATGCGGTAGAGATGTCTCGACTTCGCTCGACATGACGTGTTTTTGATATTTTATCCCCCGCCTGTCTCGCTTCGCTACTTCTCCTTCGGCTAGTGCCGCCCTTAGATAAATAGAACGTGCGGGCGGGGCGCCACCCGCCCCCTTGAAAGGAGGCAGGCCCCCAGTTGTGTCTTATAAGTTTTATTTAGATTTCTTCAATAAAACACCAGATTTTGTTATCGCCCGACGGGAGGGTTCCGCTTGACATTATTTAGACGGTTTGTTACAATATAAATGTGGTAATAAACATTACTTTTTATCGATCGCATGATCGCTCCCCGCGGCAAAGCAGGGCGGGGGATCGGAGGAAATCATGAAGAAATATTTATGCAGGACCATGTTGCTTGCGGCGGCGCTCGGCTGTTTGGTTTCGGGCGTTGCTCTTGCCTCATGCGACAACGTCCCTGCAGATCACGAGCACGTGTACGGCGTTTGGCAGACGGACACCGCGGCCACTTGTTCCGAAAACGGCTTGCGGCACCGCGACTGCCTCGTCTGCGGGTACAGCGAGGAGGCGGATATCCCCGCGCTCGGGCACGATTGGGACGGCGGAGTAGAGACAAAGGCTCCCTCTTGCAGTGAAGAGGGGGAGCGCACCGAATCTTGCCGCCGTTGCGAGGAAACGCGCACGACGGCCATTCCCGCGTCCCCGCACGATTGGGATGTGCCGGATGTCAAGTTGGCCGCTTCCTGCATCAACGAGGGGGAGGCGCTCCTTACCTGCCTTGTCTGCCACACGACGCAGGAAGTCACTCTTCCCAAGACGGATCACCTCTACAAGGTGGAGAGCGAGACGCCCGCGACCTGCACGGAGAATGGGAAGAGAGTTCTCAAATGCACCCTTTGCGATAAAGAGACCGAAGAAACTCTGCAGAAAAAGGGTCACCGCTGGAAGGCGGGCGAAACCGACCGCGAACCGACCTGCACCGAGGCGGGAGAGCGCAACCGCACCTGTCTTGTCTGCGATACGACGGAAAAGGAGACGCTCGACGCCCTTGGGCACAGCTTTGCGGGGGAATATACGGTGGACGAATATCCGACCTTCGATCACGAGGGAAGCAAGTCCTACCACTGTACCCGTTGCGGCGCAAAGAACGGGGAAACGGTCATTCCAAAATTGCAGGTGGGGGTGCCCATCGATTACGAATTCCGCATTCTGCGCAACAACGGCGAGTACTTCTCCGACCCCGCGATCGTCGTCACGGTATATGATGGGGAGGAGAAGGTCGCCGAGAGCAACCGTTCCACCCTGCAAAACGGCGTCTTTACCGTGAGCCTCGAACCCAAGACGTACACCGCAAGGGTCACAAAACTTCCCGACGGCTATTCCGCCGAGGAGAGTTACACGGTGGAAGCGGGGGACCCCCGTTGCGACCTCCGCGTGACGGCTTCGCCCATTGCCGCCGTCCCCGACAAGACGACCCGCTACTCGCTCGGCTCGGTGATGTACGATTTCACTCTCTCCGCCTCCATGACGACGGACGGGAACGCATACACCCTTTCCGATCTTCTCAAAACCAAAAAAATCGTCGTGCTCAACTTCTGGGCGACGTGGTGCGAACCCTGCAAGAGCGAGTTCCCCATGATCAACCGCGTCTATCAGGAGCTCAAAGAGGAGATCGCCCTGCTTGCGATCGACCAGAGCACTTCAGATAGTTTGCAGGGGGTCAAGCAGTTCGCCGCGACCTATGGGCTCTCTTTCCCGATGGCGTTCGACCTTGCAAACCGTTTGCAGAGCATGTTCGGCGTCTCGAGCATTCCCACGACCGTCGTCATCGACGGCGAGGGGGTCGTCTGCGAGATCCACACGGGGGTGTTCACCTCCGAAGAGGACCTCCGCTCGATGCTTGCTCCCTACCTTGCCGACAACTATTGGAAAGCGGGGGAGAGAGCGCCGAAAGCGGTGCGCGCCAAAGGCGTGGAGTGTATCTTGCCCGACAAGCGCGGCCTTTCGGACTGACAGATTTGGGAGAACGACATGAAAAAGATCAAAAAGATATTTGTTCCGATATTGCTCATCGTCTTGACGCTTGCGCTGGGGCTAACCGTTTCGGCGTGCGCGAAAAAAGTAAAACTTACCTTTGAAACGAACGGCGGCGCCCCCGTGGCGGAGAGGTCGGCGGAGGTCGGCTCCTCCTTCGAGATGCCCGTCACAGCCAAGAACGGCTTTGCCTTCGAGGGGTGGTATTCCTCCTCCGACTTCTCGTCCGCGGCTTCGGGGGCGGAGATCACCGTGCCCGAGGAGGACACCGTCTACTATGCAAAGTGGGCTCCCGCCTACACCGTAAAGTTCGACGCGGACGGCGGGGTGTTCGCAGAGGGCGAACCCACCCTTTCGCTTGCGGCGGGGGCGGACCTCTATGACGCCGTAAAGGAGATCGTGCCCACCAAGAGCGGCCTTATATTCGGCTCTTGGGCGATCGGCGACGCTCTCCTGACGCGGGGCGACAAAATGCCCGAGGGCGACGTCACCCTTACGGCAAAATACACCGTCGGCTACACGGTGGAGATGTACTTACACAATTTGGCGGGAAACAGCTATGTTCTGCACACCGAGAAAGTTCTCGGGACGGACTATGTGGGAACGCGGCTTACGCTCGAAGCGCCTGCCTTGGGCGGCTTCACCCATACGGACACGCCCGAAAACGGGGAGCCCGTGGATACCCTCCTGCTCTCGGCGACCGCGTCCGAGAACGTGTTCCGCTTCTATTACGAGAGAATGCACTACAGTGTGATGTACTTTGCCAATCTTCCCGAGGACGAGGCGGAGGGGGAAATTCCCTCCCAAACGGTCATTTACGGGGGCAAGGCGGAGGCCGCCGAAAACGGATTCACGGCGGACGGCTACCGTTTCCTCGGATGGGGGACTTCGGCCACCGCCAACGTGGTAGAATATCATGCAGGCGATCAGGTCCCCGTGACGGGCGATACCGTGCTCTATGCCGTCTGGGAGCGGGGGTATAGGGACCGTTTCGGCAGTAACGACGTCATTTTCTTCCCCGAAGAGTCGCCCGAAAAGGCCATTTTGCGGCGGGGCGGCCGTGACTTCGAAGGAATGCGCGAAGGGAGCACTTTCACCTTTACGCTCGGCGGGAACAAAAAACTTACGGGGGCGGTGTTCGGCGCAATGTTCTCCTATGCGCGCGAAGAACTCGAGGGCACCTATGTGCTCTATGACGGCTATGCGGACCCCGAATATGACGGCATCTTTGACGAAAAACGGTTCAAGACGGGCGTGACCCTCACCATCGACGAATATCTCAACGCGACCTACAAAGACGGCAACGACGTTTTCGAGGGCACGGTGGAGTACGACGAGATGAACGGCGACTATCTCTTCACAGGCGGCGGCAAACAGTTCAACTGCCTGTTCAGCGAGACGGACGTAAAAGAGCACCCTTACGTCTTTTCGGTCGGCGGCTCGGAGGCGGACGTCTACATCGATTGGTGGTTCATCGGCGACACGGGCATGGGCTTTTCCAACGGCAACGTGCTCATTCTCGACGGCTATGGAGCGGCGATCCTCCAATACTCCGCAAGCGGATTCCCCCTCCAATTCACGGGCTCCTACTATATCATGGGCGAGTACGTTGCAAACGGCTATCCCATGAAGAAGATCTACTGCGAAGTGAACGACGACATGGGGATCCTCGGCGAAACCGAAGGCATTTACGGCAACTACATCTATACCTTCCCGCTCAGCGAGATGATCGAGACGGAGGACATCGGCGCGCAGGAACGCTTCTCGGGGTACGTCATCGCAGAGGAGACCCATCGCGGCGAATTCAAGGCAAGCGACGGTTCCACCCTTACGCTGGACGGATTCGGCCTCTTCCCCGACAGCGCCGTATATAAAAACGCGTCGGGAGATACCGTGTACGAGAGCGCCTACACCGTGGAGAGCGACTACACGACGGGCAGAGTGATCGTCGTAAAGACGGACGAGGGCTTTGATTATTTCAAACTTTCGGTCACGGGCAAGAACTTTGAAAAACTGTCCACGGAGACGGCGAAAAAATACAAAGAATACCGCCTTGTGAACAGTATGCTCGATTTCCCCCTCGTCGTGATCTATGACGAAGAGACAAAGGACGGGTTCAAGACCGAGCTCTATATGACCGAGAACGACGGCGACACGGTGGTGCTTGCGGCAGACGGCTATTGCAAGACGGAGGCGCTCGGCGGGGGATTTACGCTCTACACCTTCACCCGCTCGAAACTTTACAACAACTATCTCGACGCCGAACTTCCCCGCACCATGAAGTTTTATACGACGGTCGTCATCAGTTCGGAAGCGCTCGACGAAGTCGAAGTCTATTGCATCCTCCAATACAACGACAGGGAATATGCCCGCACGATCGAGATAGAGGGGGAAGGCACCCTTTGGGCGAACGACGAAGTGACCCTTACGGGGGTCGGATCTCTTCTCTTCCGCGAGGATGATACGGTGGTGGAGGGGAGCTTTTCGGAGACGCAGAACAGATATTTCCGCGGCACTTACGGCACCTTTATCTATGGCGACGGAATGTCCACCTACACCTTGCGGTTCGACATCTCTGCGGGAACGGAGGAGAACAAGTGGGTCGGAACGCCCATCGAGGACGTGGAGACCGAACTCTACTTCTACTATTACGATCCCGAAACGAGGCAGGGAGTGTATCTCGTCGATCTCGTGCTCGGCGCGGACGGCGTCGCAAGCTGGAACGATGACCGCGGCTATGGCACATGGCAGAGGGGCGTTTACGCCGTGACGGACTATACCGTGCTCGGCGATGAAATTTACACCCTGACGATCGGCGGCGCGGAAAAGTTCGAGTTCATCATTTACAACTATTTGAACCCCGACGGCAGTACCACGCCCATCTACTTCTTGCGCGACGAAGAATACGAGGGGACCTATACCGCCGCCGACGGAAGCGTTCTCATTCTCGACGGGTTCTACCGCGCCTCCTACACCGTGAACGGCGAGGCGGCGCTCGGCACTTACGATGTGGACGAGGACGGGTTAGCCGTCTACTTCACTCCCGACGAGGGGGAGGGGAGATTCTTCGAGTTCGAAGGAAAAGATTCCTTTGTCGCCCTCGACGCGGCGTATGGGGAATGGTATCTCGTCAACAGCAGTTATGAGATCATCAACAACTCCACCGTCTTTTTCGACGGCAAAGGGGAACTTACGGTACTCTCCACGGGCGGCAAGGAAAGTAAGGGCATTTACACCGTTGTCCAAATGGGCGACCTTCTCGAATGCAAAGTCACGGCGAACTTCGGCGGGAAGTACACCATGGGAGAATATCTCGTCTCCCTCGAATACTTTGCAAACTCCAACATGTACGCCTGCGTCATTTACGATAAGAACACGACGGGGGTATTCGTCGACGAAGATTGGAACGTGCTCCGCCTCGACGGCTATGGCAACGGCGCCCTCTACACCGCCGACCGCGGTTTGGCGGGGAGCGGGTATTACTATGTTGTGGACGAGGGAAAGAACTTCCTCGATTTCACCTTCGATACCTCCTCTTCGGTTTACGGAACGGACGCCTATATCGTGCTCGACGTCGAACACAACACCTTCAAATTGCAGGACTATTCGCAGTTCGGGCTCGTGTATTTCTCCGACAAGATGGACTACATCGTGTTCGGTACGGACGGCACCGTGTACGTGGGCAATTCGAGCGGATATTACCTTGCCGAAGAGAGCGGCATCACGGCGTACCTTTACAACTATGCGACGGAGAGTTTGGTCAAAACGCCCATGCCCGCCCTGTCCCACGCCCAAAGCGCCTATACCTACAACAATGTGACATATACCCTTTGGGACGGGAAGGAGATCTCCTTAAACGGCAAGGTGCAGTTGCTCGACAAGGACGGAAAGGTCATGGAAGGCCGTGAACCGCTTAACGCGTCCATGAAATTCACCCCCGTTCTCGGCTCCAATTACGACCTCGACGCAAGTTTTACCCTCAATAATGAGGAGTATGACGATTTCACGCTCAACTTCTACACGGACGGCAAACTCGATCCCCGCGTGACCTATAACTCGGTGGACTATCCCATCTCGTTTGTCAACGGAGCGTCGTTTACCGTTTCGGCGGGCTATACTTCGATGACCTACCAGGACTACTATGCGAACTACCTCGACGAGAGCGGTTCCCACCGCGGCGGCAAGATCGTCAAGGAGTGGATCGGGTTCGGTCCCGTCGTGCTCGAGGAGGCGACCTACAGCGGCGCGTTCCACTATCTGTACGATGAAAAGACGTTCCCCGAGCCCATCACGTTTAACGGAGTGAAGCAAGAAAAGGTCGTCATCAACGGCTACCGCGCGCAACTCGAGGATGAACTCGAGATCGTGTTTGACTTTAAGGGCACAACTTACGCCATCGACTTCTTCGAGTATGACATCTACTATTCCCTCTATTCCTTCTACCGCTATGATACGGTGGAGGCAAACGACGGCTACACGGTGGGGGTGAAGTATCTTCTCTACACCAACGTTGCCAACACCCCCGGCTATGGCAGGCTCAATGAGGATAGGGAAAAGCCCATGGGCGCGACCCTGTTCAAGGAGGACGGCACGGCGGTCGTCACTTACGATACGAACATCGTCGTGGGCAGTCAGGCGGTTTGGATGGCCGAATACGACAAGGAAAAGAAAACGGCAGGCACTGGCTATTACATCGCTTTCACCGTGGAAAACGGCAAAGTGACGGAGGCAGAGGTCTCCACCCACAAGTTCTGGCAGGTGCTGACGAACGCGCGAGACTATATGGCAGACGTGTTCCTCGACGGAGAGGGCAACATCACGCACGTGCTCTCGGTCGCCTATCTCGACTATGCGGGCGCGTTCACATGGATGGACGGCACGAGCGGCCTCGTCCACGAGGAAGAGGAGGACGTGTGGACATTCGAGGGCTGTATGGGCGGCGAACCCGTTCCCGTCACGGTGCAGTTCCTCCGCGGAGCAGACAATCCCACAACGCACAACCCTGTCTACACCATGAAGGTGATCGTCGGAAATTAACTTTCTATCACATCAAAAAAAACCTTATTATAACCCCCTCCCACGGAGGGGGTTCTTTTGTCTCCCCTCAACTTGTTGGGGGGAGGGTAGGGAAGGGGGGCACCTTATTATAACCCCCTCCATCGGAGGGGGACTAAGGGGGTGGGTTTACATGCCCCCTCCATCGGAGGGGGACTAAGGGGGTGGGCACTTGGCGCCCCTCAAGGGACAGCCAAGGGAATTCTCAAATGTCATGTCGAGCGAAGTCGAGACATCTCTACCGCATTACAATAAGGCGAGATTTCTCGGCTTCGCCTGCGGCTCCGCTCGAAATGACAAATTTAGAACACGCCCCACCCCCCTACCCCCCTCCCACGGAGGGGGCTCTTTTGTCTCCCCTCAACTTGTTGGGGGGAGGGTAGGGAAGGGGGCACCTTATTATAACCCCCTCCATTGGAGGGGGACTAAGGGGGTGGGTTTACATGCCCCCTCCATCGGAGGGGGATTAAGGGGGTGGGTTTACATGCCCCCTCCATCGGAGGGAGACTAAGGGGTGGGCACTTGGCGCCCCTTTTAGGGACAGCCAAGGGAATTCTCAAATGTCATGTCGAGCGAAGTCGAGACATCTCTACCGCATTACAATAAGGCGAGATTTCTCGACTTCGCCTGCGGCTCCGCTCGAAATGACAAATTTAGAACATGCTCCTCCTAAAAGGGACAGCTTTGCCGTCCCCATAAATGGGGGGGCAGTTCATAACAAAAAAACAGACGTTTTCACGTCTGTTTTTTTGGAGATAGTCCGTGTTTAGCTAAATTTTAAGCAATCGAGTTCCCCGGGGTTGCAACCGAACCCTGTTGTTGAAGGGTAACAAGGAAATATTGGGAGCATGTGAGGGTCATCGCAGTGGCATCGAACACAAAGGTAACAGGGCCCATTTGGTCAAGTGTGATGGTAAGCTGTTTACTTGTTGCGTCGTATGCAGTCACCTTGCCCGTAAAGGTTGTTTCGCCATCGCCGCCTTTATTGGCGACAAAAGTCACATTCGAACCGTCAAAGGTGAGCTCATAAACCATATCGATGTCGTCGGTGCCCGTCCAAACGCCTGTGAGCTCCTTGGGAAGTTCCACAGAAGCAACTTCGCCCTGTTTGGTGAGTGTGACGGGGAATATGAGGGAACACGTGAGGGTCATTTTAGTGGAGTCGAACACAAAGTCAACGGCGCCCATTGGAATCGTGATCGTAAGCAATTTGCTCGTTTTGTCATATGCGGTCACCTTGCCGGAGAAAGGAGTTTCGCCTTCGCCGCCTTTATCGGCAATAAAGGTCACATTCAAACCGTCAAAGGTGAGCTCATAGGCCATATCGTACTCGCCCGTGCCCGTCCAGACGCCCGTAAGTTCTTCGGGAAGTTCCACGGGAACGACTTCACCTTGCTTGGTGAGTACGACACTAAATATCTCATCCGTGAGCGTATGTTCATCAGGGGCATACACAAGCGAAAGAGGCTCTCCGTATCCCAATAGTTGCAAAGCAAGCGTATGGGTAGCTTCGTCATACGAGGCAACGGTGCCCGTGAAAGTCGTTGCTCCTTCAATTGCATATGTCACATTCAAACCGTCGAAGGTGAGCGTGCATTTACCGTAATACTCATCCTCCGAATCTCCGCTCCAAATGCCCGTAAGTTCTTCGGGAAGGGTGACGGAGGAGGACGAATTCTTCTTGGTGAAAGTAGTGGTATCTCCGCCCACCGTCCACGTGATCTTGTTGTCTTGGGCGACGAAGAAGAGGGTCCTGCTACCGCTTTGGTCGAGTTCGATCTCGATCATTCCCGTTTCGCTGTTGTAAGAGGTCACCGTGCCTTGATCGGTCGTTATGTAATCGAAACCGTAATCGGTCTCCCAAGTTACCTTGTCGCCGTCGAAGGTGAGAGTATAGGTGGCTTCTTCCGCCTCGTCGTAAGCCGTCCAAACGCCCGTAAGTTCTTCGGGAAGAGAGACGGAGGGAGCGGAGCTACCCTTCGTGAACGGCACCTCGGTGTAATCGCCGTCGCCTTCATCAATATAAAGGGTAAGTGCGCCGTCCTCGAAGATGAAGTTGTATTCGGTGTTGTCTTCCATCGTAACGGTGAGCACGCCCGATTCCGCGTCATATGCGGTGATAGAGCCGTAGGAGTTAACGCCGTTAAGCGTCATCATCACGTCCGTGCCTGCAAAGGTGACCGTGATCGTTGTCTCCTCGCCCGTGCCCGCCGTCCAAACGCCGTCGAGCCCATCGGGAACGGTCACGTCGCCGACGTCGCCGCCGCCAACGTCGCCGCCCTCATCTCTCGAGAGGGTAGAGACAATATAATATCCGTTGTAATAATCTTTGCCTGTGCCTGTATTGTCGAGATTGACAAGAACAAGCGCGTCTCCGTTAAAGACAAGACCGTAATGGTAGTCGGTTTCCTGCCCCAGAAGCTCCTCGGTATAGGTGAACTTCAACACGCCACCCTCAAGTCCGTCGATCGTCGTATCATAGGAATCGTCATTCTCGAAGTAGGTGATGGAATCTGCCGTAACCACGACCTTGTATTGATCGGCCGCCCAAGTGCCGACAAACGCCGTCAGATCAGGAATTGCTGGGGGGTGGGGGGGGTGGGAGTTGAACCTTGTTTTCGAAGGTTGCTGTAAGTCGTTCCGTTGAAGGTCACTTTGATCGCGGTGAAGTCGTCGTTCTCATAATCGAATTGCCGCTCGATCGTTCCCGCCAAACCGTCGCTTGTCTTGAAGGAGATGACCATGCTCGTTTCATCGTATCCTGTGACGGTGAACGTCTTGCCGGCGCCTGCGCCCGTCGTCCAAGTGATCGTGTTCCCCGAAATCGTAATGCTCTGGGCGACAGCACCGGATTCATTCAACTCCCAAGTTCCGCTCCACTTAGCGGGCAAGTCTCCCGTCCAGGTCGAACCGCTTGCCGCTTTGTCGGTAAAGGTATATGTGGTACTCGGAGCGTTGAATGTCAGCGTTTTGTTTGCACGATTGTAGACAAGGGTTAAGTTTGCGCTGGCGGTCGCAAAGGTAATGGTGTAGCCGTCAGCCGTCTGCTCCGCTTTCGTGACGCTTCCGTTATAGTCGGCAGAGAGGATCCCTTGAATGTCGACGTGGATCTTTACCTCGTTGACAGAGAGCGTGATGGTGTTCTTCGGGTTCGTTGCATCCACCCATTCGATCGCAAGGATCTCCTGCGGGATGTCGGCCTTTTCAATGGTGCCGCCCTCGGCGATCTTAAAGGTCACAGTCTTGGAGAACATGTCCGAGGAGCCGTCGGTGTAGTAGATCACATAAGCGTGACCGGCTGTGATCTCGAATACCACTTCTTTGAGGTTTTCGCTCGTTTGCCAATCCACAATATCTTTGCCCGCCGTGGTATCGGTAATGGTGATGCAGAGATAGTCGATCGTTGTGCTGAGGGTATAGGTCTTCGTTTCGGTAGCGGTAAAGGTCCAATAGTATTCACCCTTGGAAAGGCTGTCGCTCCAATCCTTGGCAAGGTCGCTCTGCGTCATGGACTGAGGGTGCTCCTCGGTGCCGTATTCGATCGCGGGCACACTTCCGGGGTGATAGAGGGTGACATAGTCGTCTTCGCCGTCGCCGAAGGTGAAGAGCATTGAGCTTTCATAGCCGCCGCTCTGCGTCCTTCCGATCGCAATGTTGCAGTTCTTGCTATTCCAAACAAAGGTGTAGCCGCCGTTGAAGGAGGCGAGGGTGAGGTTCGAAACGGCGCTACCGTTTACGGTAACCGTCGTGCCGCTGACCACCAATGTATATGTAGGGTTCTGCTCCGCGTCTACCCACGTTCCCTCATAAGCGGTAGGGAAGGAGAGGGTCTCCTCTTTTACGGTAAGCAAGAGTTTTCCGCCCGCGGCCGTTGCGCTGTCATCTCTAAGACGGAAAATGTAAGTGGTGCCCGATGTGAGAGGGAAGGCATACGACTGGCCGAAGGTATTCCACGACGCCACGGGGTGGGCGCTGTCTCCCTCCGGATAGATGAAGAGGTTGAGATCGTTGCAACTTCCGCCGTTCAAGGTGTAGGTGAGGGAATAGATTCCGCTCTTCTTCGCGGTGTAGGAGTAATAAATGTAAGTCTCCGCGGGAAGGTTCGCTTCAAGGGTGCCCTCAAAGGCGTCCCAAACGAAGGGATGCGCCGCAGTGCCGTCCTGCTCGGTGGGAGTGGAGCTACCCTTCGTGAACGGCACCTCGGTGTAATCGCCGTCGCCTTCATCAATATAAAGGGTAAGCGCGCCGTCCTCGAAGATGAAGTTGTATTCGGTGTTGTCTTCCATCGTAACGGTGAGCACGCCCGATTCCGCGTCATATGCAGTAACGGCACCGTAGGAGTCAACGTCGTAAAGTGTCATCATTACGTCCGTGCCTGCAAAGGTGACCTTGATCGTCGTCTCATCGCCCGTGCCTGCCGTCCAAACGCCGTCGAGCCCATCGGGAATGGTCACGTCGCCACCGCCAACGTCGCCGCCCTCATCTCTGGAGAGGGTAGAGACAATATAATATCCGTTGTAATAGTCTTTGCCTGTGCCTTGAGTTTCGAGATCGACCAACACAAGTGTCGCCTCGTCAAAGACAAGTCCCCAATGATATTCAAATACGTTTCCCAAAAGCTCCTCGGTATAGGTGAACTTCAGTATGCCGCCCTCAAGTCCGTCGATCGTCGTATCATAGGGATCGTCATTCTCGAAGTAGGAGAGAGAATCCGCTGTGACCACGATCTTGTGCCCTTGATCATCTGTCCAAGTTCCGACAAACGCCGTAAGGTCGGGGGTGGAGGGAGCGGAGGATTCGGGGTCGAAACTGCCGTCCGCACGCGTGATGGTAAAGGTTACGGGCGCGTCGTTTTCCGACCAGTTTTTCACTTCCATCATGACGGTGCCCGCCACGACATCAAACGTTTTCGTGATCGCAGTGCCGTATGCGGTGACCAAAGCCGTATTGCCCTGTGTCATGCTCATATAGAAGTCGTCGCTCTCGGCAGTAAGGGTGTACTTGCCCGCCTCAGCCGCAACATACTTGATATAGACAGGGTCGAAGCCCTTGGTGGGAACCGAATATCTGCCCGTAAGAGGATCCACTACATAGGGGTCGCTCTCGGTGCCCTTGCCGCTCTTCCACTTTTTGATGTCTGCCTTTTTCGTCAAATTGATTTCGGCGGTAGGGGAGGCCTGGGATACGGTCTTTTCGGCATAGCTGTATTCGTCGAGCCCTTCGCCCGAGAGTTTCACCGTGTAGGTCGCGGGGGCGAGGGTGAAGGACGCGGAGCCGTTCACAAGCGCCTTTTCTTCGGAGGCGAGGGTGCCGTCCGCCTTGTAAAGTCCCGCTTTGAGCGTCGCAAGCAGAGCGCTGTCGTCGCAGGTCACGGTCACGGTGAAGGTCACGTCGGGCTGAGGCTGTTCGCCGCTCTGGATCTTCCACGTGAGCGGGTCGCCGTCGTGGTAAACGCTGTTTCCGTCGTCGATCTGTGCGTACATCGTGTATTTGGTGCCCGCAGTGAGGGTAAATACCTTATAAAAACGGTCGTTCCCGGAGAGGTTATACAAAACCGTTTCGCCGCTCTCGTCCTCGATGGTGAGGGTAAGATAATTGATCGTGCTGGTGAAGGTGTAGGTCTCGTCCGCGGCGGGGGTGTAGGTGTAGTAAACTTTCGTATAGTCAAAAACATGATCATAGCCCACGTCGGCCTCGATTTTTTGAGGCGTGAACTCATAGTCGCCCGCCAAGGTGTCGGTCAGTTCAATGGGATTGTCCTCGCTTCCGATGGGGTCGTTGACCTTGGGAGTGAGCACAACGGTGACGCTCGGGGCGTCCGCCGTCAGCGTGATGTCACTGTCATAATCGAATTCGGCAAGCATACCGAGCGTATCCGAAAGGGTCACGGTATAGTTGCCGGGCGCAAGGGAAAAGCGCGCCGAGCCGTTTGTGAGCGGTTGCGCCGCCACGGGAGTTTCGCTTCCCTCGGCGTAGATCCTCACGGAGATGCCGGAGAGCACGTTGGGCGCGCTCTCGCAAGTCACCGTTACCGTATAATCTATTTTGTCTTTTTTATCGCCATCATCTGGTTCTTGCGCCTTGGGCGAGAGGGTCACGGTAACGTCGGGTTTCTCCTTTGTAACGGAAGTGGCCGAATAGGTGTAATCTTCAAGCAGATCGCCGTAAAGTTCCACCGTGTAAGTGGCAGGGGAGAGTTCGAAGTCCGCGCGCGCGTTTTTCAACGTTTTGCCTTCGCTCGCTTTGCCATCCGAGCCGACGAGTTTCACGCCGAGCGTATCGAGTTGCGCTTGAGAAAGCTCCTCGCAGGCCACGGTAACGGAGTACTTGCATGTTTCCTCTCCGCAGGCGGCGGCAAAAATCGCCGCCCCCAAAGAAATGCAGAGTACGACTGCCGACAGGAGTATCTTTCTGAGTAGTTTTGTCATGGATATTCCTCCTAAAAAATGTAGTCGAAAGATGATCTATCCTTATTATACAATTATTCTAAAAAATCGGACAAAAATTGTCAAGCAGAACACAACCGCTTATTTATAACAAGATTTAGCGTTTTTTTGGAAATATATAAATGAAACTTATAAAAAATGGTGATATGTCCTACATGAGAAGAGCCGAAGCCTAAAAAAAATGCACTGTAAAAACGGCAAAAGATTTATTTTTTTCAAAAATTTGTGCAAAATTATACAAAAGGATTGAATTTTTCTCTTTTGTCCGCGCACTTTGAGAAATCGTCCTTTCGAACGGAACGGGCAATGCGGGCGAAGTAGAAAAAACGGCACGCCCGAATGGGATGCCGCTACTTGCTATCAACAAAATGGGGCGCAGGTTTTTTGCGTATTGTCCGCGCGCCGAATTGAAAGTTAGCCGTTTTTCTCCTTTAATATTTGCCGTACATGGTCCAAATTTTTATATCGGACATAGAGCAGATAGCTTTCGAGCGGCAGAGCGAATTGCGCCTTCACGCCCGTACCGTAGGGCATGAGCACACAATCTATCTGTTCGTTTTCCAAATTGGTTTTGAGGTTATCGCCGAAAATTCTATCCACGCGTGCGACCAGACAAAAATCATCTTCGGTTACCGCTCTGAGCTTTTTTCTGCCGCACTTGGGGCATCTTTCCCCGTCGCAAGCAATATTGCACCCCTCGCAAAAATTCATCATGCACCTCCGCAAATTATAATGTAACGATCGTAAAGACGATCAACCCGACCACAAACAGCAAAATGACCGCGCGCGAAATGATATACGGAAGGAGCATCTTCTTTGCCGAAAGACGCTTGTAGCGCGGTTTTGACAGTAGCCCGAAGAGAATATACAGTACGACCGAACTCACTCCTCCGATGTTGAAATAGGGCTGTTTCAAAAAATAGGCAAGCAGAGTAAAAACTGTCGCCAAAACGAGAAAGCCGACCGCAATGTCGTACATGATCTTCGCCCGTTTTTCGTCGAGCAACCGCTTTGTCTCGATGTCGCCGTCAGAGATCAAGTCGTCGATGGAGACGCGGAAGAGCTCGGAGAGGAGCTTCAAGCTGTCGATGGCGGGGAGCGCTTTGTCCGTCTCCCATTTTGAGACTGCCGTGCGGGTGACAAAAATCCTCTCCGCCAGGTCCTCTTGGGTCAAGTTGTTGTCCTTTCTGAGTTGCTTTAATTTTTCGCCGAATGTCATTTGGTGCCTCCTTGCGCCTTTTATTATATAAACCTCCGCACAAAAAGTCACGACACTATTCTTCACATTCGCCTTTTCAAATGTGCTATGAACGATCTTTGAATGTAAAATAATATACTGACCCAAAATATGGCGCCAATAGAAGGGGAATCGCAATTCCGCTTGCTCCAAAATCCAAACCCATTCTAAACCACTCCGCGTAAGACTTCCCGCGATTGAGATTATACGAATTTCGCACCGCCGGTATCATGAAAAATAACCATACATTCACAATGACACAGGAAATAATTTTTTCAATGGTCCACGACAACGACTGATCAAGAAAAAATAAAAGCACACTGATTCCGGTCAATATTGCCGACAGTAACAAAATAATCAATTTTATTCTTACAGTATCATGCATAGTTGAACACCTTATGATCATGGATATGGCTTCTAAAAAAGAGTGTCAACGGGTAGCCGATTATATGGGCGTGCCCGCGTGTTCTTCTCAAAAAATTTACAGCTCTATCGTTTGCGTCTTGAAATCGCAATAATATTCGGCTTTTATCCCCTTGAATTTCAATACGCAATAGTCGGGATCGGTCACGCCCTGCTTATAGAACATCTTATCGCCGAAACGCCAGATCTCGTCCTTCGTCGCTTGGTCGGTGCAGACTTCCATTTCGCCGATGATGCAAACGCCCTGATACTTGAACTTTCCGCGCTGATAAAAATAGATACAGGCCTTGTTGTTTGCCAAATACTGCTTGATCTTGTTGGACGAGGTGTTTGTGGTGAAGTAAATTTCGTTGCCGTCTATCTTGCGCGGGGCAAGCATGGCGCGGATCACGGGATACCCTTGCTCGTTGACGGACCCGATAAACGCCGTCTTTTGTTCGGATATAAATTGTAATATCTGTGCTTTGTCCATAGTGTTATCTCTCTGTTAAAATGAAATTTATCTAATGCTCTTGAAATATTCTTCCCGTAAAATGCCGCGTTCCACCATATCGACGCGCTCGCCCGTAGTTGGCAGGCGGAAGAACTTTCTGCGCGTCCCCTCATAGACGAGCCCGCACTTTTCCATCACACGGGAGGAGCCGATATTTTCCGCCGCATGTTCGCCGTCGATACGGAAAAATCCCACTTCTTCAAAGCAGTAGCGCAGAACTTCGGAAAGAGCCTCCGTCATGATGCCCTTTCCCCACCACGCCTTGTCCATGCAGTAGCCGATCGTGCCGCGTTCCTGAAAGTCGTCCGCGCGTAGCACGGCAATGTCACCGATGAGAACGTTCCCTTCCTTAAAGACGATCGCCCAATGGTAGTTTTGCGGTTCTCTGCTCTCCCGTTCCCACATTTTGAGAAGAGCCCGCGTCACCTCGATGTCCCCGTGCGGCGTCCATGTGAGGTATTTTGTGACGTCGGGGTCGTTCATCCAATGCGCAAACGCCTCTTCGGCGTCGCTCTCCTTCCACGTGCGAAGGAGCAGTCGTTCCGTTTCAAGAATTTTCGTTCCCTTGTGTTGCATATCCTTCTCCGTAAATTTCCTGTTTATCGTTTTCATTATACCATAAAACAACACAAAAATCAAGGGGGGAAGATAATAACACGCGGGCACGCCCGAATGGGCGTGCCCGCGTGTTGGTGCACTAATGCACATTTCGCTCCGTCGGCGGTTTTTTGCTATTTCTTATTCTTCATTTTCTCGGCTCAATTTTTTCCTGCAAAACCCCTTTTTGTGGCATTTGGGACAGCGCAATCTTCTCCAAGTAATACCGTGCATTGCAAACACATATGCGGTGGCGGTCGGAACAAACCGCTCGCCGCAGTGCGGACATTCGAATACGCCCGCATCTCTATCGAGTAAGATTGCAACGGTAATCCCACACGCCAACAAAATCACCGCAATTACGATAGAAGTAATTCGTAACCATACCGCCATATCGATAAGACCTGCAATCAAAATCAAGGTTATGCTTGCAATAAGAGCCATTACGATGACGATAATGCTAAGAACAATGTTCTTTTTTGCCTTTGCCTTTTCTTCTACAAGTGACATAATGTTTGCTTCCGCTTTTTCGTAATATTGTTTTTCGTCAAGCCTTTCACCCGAAAAAAATTCATTCAAGCTGATACCGAGCAGATCGCAAAGCGGTTTCATCAAACTTACTTCGGGTAAGCCGTTTCCCGTTTCCCATTTGGAAACTGTCTTTTCGGAAATGAGGAGTTGTTCCGCTACCTCCCGCTGCGTTAAATTTTTCTCTTTTCTGACGGCTTTGATAAATTGCCCGATTTTGACTTGATCCATAAGGTGGACCTCCTTATGCCGCTATTGTAGCATAAAATTGTGTCTGAATACCCCCACGCTCCGTAGAGTTGAGCCTCCCTACGAAAAGAAGGGCTGAATTCCTGCTTGTTACCGCAAATCGGTTGCTTTGTAACGTTAGGAATTATACCATAAACCCATACGTAAATCAAGAGGAGAGATATATCCCTTTGGTTGCCATATAACACGCGGGCACGCCCGAATGGGCGTGCCCGCGTGTTGGTGCAACCAAAGGGACTCGAACCCCCAGCCTTCGGTTCCGTAGACCGACGCTCTATCCAATTGAGCTATGGATGCAAGTTATTAAATTGTCAAGTTCGCGTCCCTTACAGGGGCTACTTCGTCGCAAGCTCCTCGTGCCGCCCTTAGGCAACATAGAACGTGCGGGCGGGGCGAACCCCCAAGGCCCTCCGATTTCATAAGACCGACGCTCTATCCAATTGAGCTATGGATGCAAGTTATTAAATTGTCAAGTCCGCAAAGAAGGGTGCAACTTCATCTCTCTTTCCGCAACTTGCCATACTATTATATCCGTTTGAAAGCCGTTTGTCAATGATTTTTTCGCAAGCAATAAAAATTCCACAGAAAAAAATTTTTTGTGGAATTGTAGTATGCGTATTTATACTGCAAACGTTCGTTTTTCTTGTCGAA
Organism: uncultured Clostridia bacterium; assembly: GCA_947630325.1. GTDB lineage: Bacteria > Bacillota > Clostridia > Christensenellales > Borkfalkiaceae > Gallimonas. The sequence goes on along the minus strand of CANRHB010000001.1, from coordinate 306,745 downwards.
TTGTGGAGAAATCGGCAAAAATGTGGATAATTTGTGGATAACTATGGTTTATTTGTTGAACAGAGTCGCTTTCTTTTCTCTTTCGGCAAGCCAAATTTCGTCCCTCTGCGACTTGAAAACCCACTCTTTTCCCCATTTGTCACGTTATAATACTTGCACAAAGAGGAGGGGGATATGACTGTCTACGTGGAATTCGCGTTTGCCGAGAATTTTCTGCTTGACGGACTTTTATTATATCTCGCACTCAAATGTGCGCGGGCGCAGGTAAAGCCGCTAAGGCTCTTTCTCGCGGCGGCGATCGGCGGGGGAGAGGCGCTGCTCTTTCCGCTCATCTCTCTGCCCGCCTTCCTCTTGTACCTCGTCAAATTCATGGGCGGAGCCATTCTCGCGCTCATCGCCGCAAAGGGGGGAGTTAAGACATCTCTCTTGGTCGCCTGCGCCTTTTTTGCGCTTACCTTTGTGCTCGGCGGAATGCTCGTCGCCGTCTACTCCTTTTTCGGGATCGCCTATGTGGAGGGGGAGGGGTATCTCGTGGAGGGCGCGCCCGTTGCCATGGTGCTTGCGTGCGGGGGAATTCTGCTCATCGTCGTCACGCGGGCGGCGCGGGCGTTCTACCGCCACAGACAGCGCAAGAAGGACCTCCTTCCCTGCCGCATGACGGTGGGGGAGAACACGGTGCGCTGGACGGGACTTGCGGACAGCGGCAACCGCCTCTCCTTCCGCGGAAAGCCCGTCTGCGTTGTCTCTGCGCTCGGCGCGCTGGTCCTCTTCAAGGGGTCGCCGCCCGTGGGGAGACTGCGCATCTCCACGGTAAACGGCAGCCGCGTGTCCCCCGTGTTCGTCTGCGACAGGCTCGAACTCGAGGGCAAAGTGAACGAAAAGGTGTATTTTACGGTAGGGGAAGTGGATTCGAGAGAGTACTCCGTCATTTTGCACACATCGCTTGAGGAGAGATCATGAAACTGTTGTCATTGCTCAAAGAATGGCTCCGAAAGATCAACGGGAGCGAAAACGTTGTCCACTATCTGTGCGGGAGCGAAGCGTTGCCCCTGCCGCTCTCTGCCGAGGAGGAGGCGGAGATGTTGAAAAAACTCGAGGAGGGGGAGGAGCAGGAGGCCATCAAGGCAAAGCTCATCGAGCACAACCTTCGGCTCGTCGTCTACATCTCCCACAAGTTCGAGAACACGGGCGTGGATCCCGACGACCTCATCTCCATCGGCACGATCGGGCTCATCAAGGCGGTGGGGTCCTTCCGCACCGACAAAAACATCAAACTCGCCACCTATGCCTCCCGCTGTATCGAGAACGAAATTTTGATGTACCTGCGCCGCACGGTCAAACTCAAGAGCGAGGTCTCCTTCGACGAGCCCCTCAACACCGATTTCGAGGGGAACGAACTGCTCCTCTCGGACGTGCTGGGCACCGACAGCGACGTCGTGTACGGCGGGGTGGAGAGCGGGGTGGAGAAGGAACTGCTCGCCGAGGCGCTCGAAAAACTCCCCGAGCGGGAGCGCAGGATCATGTATATGCGCTTCGGTTTGGGGGGAAGGGAGGAGATGACCCAAAAGGACGTTGCGGACGAGCTCGGCATCTCCCAAAGCTATATCTCCCGCTTGGAGAAAAAGATCATCGAACGGCTCAAACGGGAGATCTCCAAGATGGTCTAATCGCTTGCTTCTTTTTTCGCACTCTGTTATAATAAAGAAAAAAACATCGGAGAAATTTCTATGATCAAAAACGTCCCTCCCATGGGGTGGAACACCTGGAACACCTTTGCCGCGGAGATCAACGAGGAACTCGTGCTCTCGTCCGCCGAAAAGCTCGTATCTTCGGGCTTGAAAAAGGCGGGGTATGAATACGTTGTCATCGACGACTGCTGGTCCCTCCGCGAACGGGATAAAAGCGGCAGGCTCGTGCCCGATCCCGAAAAATTCCCCCACGGCATGAAGTTCGTCGCCGACGCTCTGCACAAGATGGGGCTCAAATTCGGGATGTACTCCTGTTGCGGCGGCATGACCTGCGCATCCTATCCCGCAAGCCTCAACCGCGAATTCTCAGACGCCCGCACCTTCGCCCGCTGGGGAGTGGACTTTCTCAAATACGACTATTGCTTTAAGCCCACGACGATCGACGGGAAGGCGCTCTACCGCCGCATGGGCGCGGCGCTTGCGGGGTGCGGCAGGGACATTCTCTTTAGCGGTTGCAGTTGGGGAGCGGACAACACCCACGAATGGATCAACACGACGGGGGCGAATATGTGGCGTTCGACGGGGGACATCGTGGATACATGGGACTCCGTAAAGAGCATCATCAAACAGCAGTACGCCATTTTGCCCTATGGCGGCGTGGGGTGCTTCAACGACATGGACATGCTCATCGTCGGGATGCACGGCAAGGGGAACGTCGGCTTAAAGGGATGCACGGACGACGAATATCGCCTCCACTTTGCGGCGTGGTGTATGCTTGCCTCCCCGCTCATGATCGGGTGCGACATCCGCGCTCTGGACGAGACGACCAAGGCTATTCTGACCGACCCCGTCCTCCTCTCCATTCAAAAGGATGAGCGCGGCAACCGCCCCTTCCTCTTCCATAATTGGGGGAACGAAGATTGGGTAATCTTTGCGCGCCTCCTCGGAAACGGGGACGTTGCGGTGGGATTTTTCAACCTCTCGGACGGCGGCGCCAACCTTTGGGTGTCGGCGGACGACCTCGGCATCCCCGAATTCAGCGGGAAGATGCTTGTCGGCACCGAGGCCTACACCAATGCGCCCGTGCGCGCCGTAAACGGCATTTTGAGCAAGGAACTTCCGCCCCACAGTTGCGCCGTCTGGCGTTTGCAAGTGAAAAACAAATGACCTGCCTTTGCGGAAAGGAGCTCACCTACAACGAGGCGGGGCTCTCGAAAAAATTTTTGGCGGACGGACAGCTTCTCTGCCTGCATTGCCTTGCAAAGCGGTTGGACGTGACCGAGGAGCGGCTCAAAGAGAAGATCGAAGAATTTTTGCGCGCGGGCTGCAAATTGTTTGTCAAAGAATAAAAAACGGCGGATTCGGAATGAAGCGGTTTGGTCAGCCAGGCCGCTTTTTGCGTACCGTAAGAGCAATAAAGGGGAGGGGTAGGCAGGATAAAAAAGCTCCCCAAAAATTTTTTACATTCAATGACCTAAAATCATTGACTTTCATTCATTGAATGCGGTAAAATAAAAACACCTAATAAATCCGGAGGTAATTGACAATGATCGAACAGGTTCTAACTCGTCACAACGCGGCTCTCCGTGTGAAAATCACGGTAAAAACGCTTATTTCGCTTGGCATTATTGCGCTTGCGGTAATTCTTCCGCAACTTGTGCATCTCGCCCTCGGCGCGCCCGGCGGGGTGCAGTGGTTGCCCATGTATCTTCCCATCCTTCTCGGTGGATGTCTCCTCGGCTCAATATGGGGCTTGGGCGTGGGGGTCCTTGCTCCCGTCATCAGTTTTGCGATCACTGCGCTTGCCGGCAACCCCATGCCCGCTTTGGCCCGTCTGCCCTATATGATCGTCGAACTTGCGGTATTCGGGGCGGTTTCGGGGCTCTTCTCGCGCAGGATCGCCCAAAACGGCTGGATGGCGTTCCCCGCGGTACTCCTTGCCGAGGTTTCGGGCAGGCTCGTGTTTCTCATGATAGCCGCCATTTTCCAGAGCGTTTCTCCTCTTTCTGCGGCAACGGTTTGGTCGCAGATACAGACGGGACTTTTGGGCATGGTTTTACAGGCCGTTTTTGTGCCCTTCATGGTTATGGGACTGCGCCTGCTCCTTATAAGAAATAAGGAATAATTGAGTATGTCCGAAAAAATGACGAACAGAAAGATCGCCGCTTTAGAGACAAAGAGGAAACTGTTGGAGGCGGCAAAGAGAATCATCCGCGAAAAGGGGCTTATAAATACCTCGGTCGAAGAGATCACAAAGGCGTGCGGCGTTGCAAACGGAACATTCTATACCTATTTCAAGCGCAAGGAGGACGTGGTTTTTGCGATAAGCCACGATATGTTCCGTGAAATTTACGAGGAGGCACAAAACTTCGACGGGCCGTTTATGGATCGGCTGGCGTTTTATATGGTCACTTTTTCGGGTCACATCGAACGGGACGGGCTCAAACTCTGCCAGGAATGGGTGCGCAATACCGTGGACCCCGATCTCGTGGAAAACCCCTATGACAAGGAAAAACTCCGAATGGACAACGATTCCATGAAAGGAATGATACAAAAGGGGGTCGAGCGGGGCGAACTCAGAGCGGATACGCCGATCGACGCGCTTTCGGACGCCCTGACGGACGTCATTTACGGCGAAATGCTCTGTTGGGATATGTCGGGCGGAGCGTACAGCTTTGAGGAGCGCACCAAAACGTTTTGCGCGATGTTTCTGCCCGCAATGCTGAAGCCGTACTTAAACGGCAATGCCGAATAAAAAAGGAAAAAACGACGATGAATGAAATCAAAAAATTGGGATTCGGACTCATGCGACTGCCGCAAAATAGCGCAAACGGGGCCACATCGATATGGAACAATTCAAGAAGAATTGGACGATAATGCTTACGGCGTCCCGATCTCGGGGATCATTCGGGCATATAACAGCATGTTTATCCAGCCCGATCCCTTTTTCTCGGCAGAACTCAACTACTATAAAAGTTTCCGCTCCGCATACGATCTTGCCTTTGAAACGGGAGATTACTCCAAAGAGACGGCGAAAATCGGCGGTGCGTTCGATGTGACTGCCGCTCTCAAAGAAGCCGTAAAAACACAGCTTGTAAACAGCTTTCAATCCTATATGGATTGACGGGACGACCAAAAAATGTATTATAAAAATCAACGGCGGGGAAATTTCCCCGCCGTTTTTATGAAATTTTAAGAAATTTCCTTTCGGATGCTCCCGATGGCATTTTTTTCGAGGCGGGAGACCTGCGCCTGCGAAATGCCCACCTCCGCGGAGATCTCCGTCTGCGTCTTTCCCTCATAGTAGCGGAGTTGCAGAATTTTGCGCTCCCGCTCGGAGAGGCGGCAGATGGCCTCCCGAAGGGCGACCCGCTCCGTCCAGATTTCGTCGCTCTGCGTCTCGTCACAGAGCTGGTCCAAAAGTTCCAAGGTATCTCCCGACTTGTTGTAGACGGGGTCGTAAAGAGAGACAGGGTCGGAAATGGCGTCGAGGGCGTACACAACTTCCCGCTCCTGCACCTGCATCTCCTCGGCGATGCGCTCGATGGTCGCCTCCTCGTCCCGCTCTTCGAGCCCCTCGCGCACCTTGAGGATGCGGTAAGCGGTGTCGCGGATGGAACGGCTGACCCGAAGGGAGTTGCCGTCACGGAGGTACCGCTTGATCTCGCCCAAGATCATCGGAACGGCATAGGTCGAAAATTTCACGTTGAATTTGAGGTCGAAGTGGTCGATCGCCTTGATGAGCCCCACGCAACCCGCCTGGAATACGTCGTCCGCGCCCGCATTCTTCGCCCAAAAGCGTTTTACGAGGGAGAGCACCAGCCGCATGTTGCCGATGATGAATTTCTCGCGCGCCTTTTCGTCGCCCGCCTTGAGCTTTTTCATGAGCTCCTCGTTCTCCTCCGCCGTGAGTTTGGGAAGCCCCGACGTATCCACGCCGCATATCACCACTTTTTGAAGCATAAATTTTCCTCCTTATGTACCCCTCGGACTAAGAGTATCCGCAACCTTTCGCGCTTTTATCCCCGCTTGGCGGAAACTTTTTTTGCCTGCCCGCATAGAATGGTGGTGTGGAAACGAGTTTTTTGGAATTGAAGCAGAAGGAAGTCGTCAATCTCTGCGACGGAAAACGGCTCGGAAAGGTGTGCGACGTCGTGTTCAGCTATCCCGAGGGCAAGGTGCTCGGCATCGTCGCCCCGGGCGGCAGAGGCTTTCGGTGGGGGAAGGCCGACCTCTTCATCGACCTCAAAAACGTGACCAAGATCGGCGTGGACGTCATCCTTGTGGAGATCCGCTCCGCCCCCTCCAAGCAAGATAAAAAGAAGGGGAAGTGGGGGGACTATTCCCCGCCGCCTCCGCCCCCGCCCGGTGCGCCGCAGCCGTCGCCGCCTCCTTTTTACCGTCCGGGACCTCCCGACCGCCGTGATTACGGAGAATACGAATAAATTGAAAAAAACGGAGATTTCATGGCGAGAATCTCCGTTTTTTGGGCTTTTGCATAGTACTATGTCACACATAATAAGTACTATGCGTGACATAAATGGATAAAATCAGCCCGGATAGCAGTCGCACGCCTTGCCGCTGGGCAAAAATCCCGTGTCCGAACATTTTGTGCAACGGAATTTCGGGAGCAGATCTTCCTCGGTGATATTCATCCGCGCAAGCGCCTCCGAACGCGCTTTTTTGTGCGCTTCGAGCTTTTCCATAATGGCGGGAACGGTAGAGGGGGAAAACACTTCAGCTTTTGCAAGTTCGATCTCCGTCTTTTTCACATCGCGCTCCGCACTCTTGAACGCGGGGTCCTTTTCGGCTTTTGCGCGCACCGCCTCCGCGCCGTCGAGCGCCTTTTGGCGGAGGAGGGCATAGTAGCGCTCCCTGTCCGCGCGCATGTCCGCCGCGATCGCGGCCTCGCTTCTATAGTCCTGCTTGGCAGGAGTGGGGGCGGGTCTTTCGGGAATTTCGGAGGGGACGGTAACGCCCGTGCGCTTCCATTCGGAGAGCAGTTTGTTCATGTACGAGAGGGGGGCCGCCGCTCCCGCGCTCTTTTTTGCGGCCTCGAGGATCATCGCGTCCGAGAAGTTCCAACTCTGCCAGGTGGCGACCATGTCGAGGGCGCTTCCCGTCTTTTTCATCACGCCGCAAGCGGACTGCACCTGGTGAAGGAGGCGAAGCTGTTTTTCCCGCACCGCGCAGTAGTCCTTCACGCCCGCACCGTCCACAACGCCGCGCCGATAGAGGCCGTCGAGCAGTCCGTCGAGTTCTTCGAACCCATAGCCGAGCTTAAAAGCCTGCCCCGCCAAAAGGAGCAAACTTTCCTCGTCGTACCCTCTTTCCAGCCACTTTTCGGCGTAAGTTTCGATATAGGCGCGGGGATTCTGGACTTTTACCCCCAACTTCCGCGCCACTTTGTACACGACGTCGGTGCGCACCTGCCTGCGGGCGAGATATTCCTCCGCCTCCGCCTTGGTGCGGAGGCCCTTTTCGTCGAGTTCGCTCAAAAGCAGGTCGAGGCTGACGAGCGTTCCCTTTTTGAGAGCCTCCGCGCAGGAGACGATCGCCGCCGCCTCCATTCCGCGGGCAAGCCAGCCCTCGAGAAATTCATAGTCCGCCTCCTGCGGCTTGCGGTAGATGCCGAGGAGGGAGAAAATTTTCGCAAGCGTCTTTTCGTGCTTGTTGTAGTCCGCGAGGTCGAGTTCCACCTGCTCGTATGTAAATTTGTGCCCCTCGCAGAGTTTTTTCGCCTTGTTGAGAATGTGGTTTGCCGTCACTTTTTCGCCGTCTTTTTTGATGCAGTACTCGGTGACGAGCAAAAACGCCTGCTGTTCCATGGGGTTGTTCTCCAAAAATTCGAGAATGCGCTGGATCTCATAGGGTTTGAGGTCCTTCCCGATCTTGGAGAGGCGGCGCAGGAGTTCGCGGTTGAATTCGGCGTATTTTTCGGGGCGGAGAGGCTTGGGCTTTCCGACGGCGGCGTTCACGGGGAGATACTCCACCATGAGCGGCGCGCGGGAGAGGACGTGCACAAGGTCGCACTCCTCCCAGAAATCGAAAATTTCAAGCAGGCGGGAGTAGGGGAGTTTCAAAAGTTTGGCAAGCGACTCCGCGTCCGTCTCCACCTTGCAGGAGCAGAGGTACAGCCCGTACAGATACACCCGCACGGCGTCTCCGTTTGCCTGCGGCAGATACTTTGTGATAAACTGATTTTCCACGCTCGTGAACATATTGGCGGTAAAATCTTTGGAAAAGGCGGTGAAGGACATCTTCTTTCCTCATTATATGCTTGTATATGCTTGCTTTTTTCGGCAAGCTGTTGTATAATAGTATATCATAACTTTTTTGGAATTGCAATATTTTTCGGCGGCCGCATGAACATTCTGCATACTTCCGATCTCCATTTGGGCAAGCGCCTGTTCGACAGGGAGCGCTTGAAAGAACAGGAAGAAGTTTTAGACGAAATCGAAGAGATCTGCAAGCGCGAGGAAATTTCCCTCGTACTCATCGCAGGAGACGTATTCGACACCTTTCTCCCGCCCGCAGACGCGGAGGAACTCTTTTTCCGCGCAGTGAAAAAGCTGGCGGGGACTTCCCGCGCGGTCGTCGTCGTAAGCGGAAACCACGATGACGGCGTCCGACTTGCCGCCGGCGCGCCGCTTGCGGAGGAGGAGGGCATCTACCTCTTCGGAAACCGCCCGCGCGCCTTTCAAACGGGGGGAAACCGCCCCGTCCGCGCCGTGGAAGCGGGGGAGTATTATCTCGTCATCGAGGACGGGCATGGCGACAGGGTGTATATCAACGCCCTGCCCTATCCCAACGAGGCGCGCTTTAAGGAGGGGAACTCGGAGGAGACTTTCCCCGAAAAGATGGCGCGCTGGATCGCCCGCGGCGAGGAGGGGTATCACGGCGACCTTCCGCACATTCTGCTCTCCCACCTCTTTGTGGCGGGGGGCAAGGTAAGCGAGAGCGAACGGGACATCGACCTCGGCGGCGCGCGCGCCGTGCCTTTGAGGCTCCTGCCCGAAGAGGGGTATGTCGCCCTCGGGCACCTGCACAGGCCCCAGCAGATCGGCAACGCCCGTTACAGCGGCTCCGTGCTCCAATATTCCTTCGACGAGGCGAACACCGAAAAGAGCGTGCTCGTGTTCAAAACGGAGGGGAAGGGCTTTTCGGACGTCCGCAAAATTCCTCTGCGGTCGGGGAGAAAACTCGTGCGGCTCGAATGTGGCAGCCTTTCGCAGGCCCTCGAACTTCTGCCCAAATATGAGAATTGTTACATCGAACTTACCCTGCGTCTGAGCGAACCGCTTACGTCGGGGGAGACGAAGGCTTTGCGCGATTGTAGCGAGGGGCTCGTCACCATCATTCCCAAGGTCAGCGCGGGGGAGGTCGCGCCCATCGAACAGCGGGCGGCGCTCAGCGGCGGGGAGCTCTTCTCCCTCTACTACCGCTCCGTCTATGGAGAGGAGCCGAGCGGCGAACTTACCGGGGCCTTCTTGTCCCTCTTGGGAGAGGAGGAGGAAGCATGAAGCCGCGCTATCTTTCCTTTTGCGGGATCAACTCTTTCTCCGAACCCGTCGAGATCGACTTTTCCGAACTGCTTGCAAGCGGGCTCTTCGGCATCTTCGGGGACACGGGATCGGGCAAGAGCACCATTTTAGACTGCATCAGTCTCGCCCTTTACGGCGGCACGCCGCGGGTGCGGACGGGACTTTCGGACATCATCAACACCCGTCTCGACAGGGCATACGTCCATTTCGAATTCGAAATTTATTTCGAAGGGGAGCGGAAAGTGTTCCGCATCGAGCGGGAACTCAAACGCAAAAACTCGGCGCAGACCCTCAAGGTCATCGAACTGCGGGAAGGCGGGGAGACCCTCGTGCGCGCGGAGGGGGTGACGAGCGGGGAGGCCTTTCTCAAAGGCGTCGTCGGGCTCGAGCAAAAGGACTTTGAAAAATGTATCTCCCTGCCGCAGGGGGAATTCGCGCAGTTCGTAAAGGCCGCGCCCTCCGAGCGGCTCAAACTCGTTTCAAGGCTGTTCGACCTCGAGAAGTACGGCGAACGGCTCGTAAAGCGGGCGAATATCCATTACCGCGAATGCGCGGCGGAGGCGGAGATCGCGCGGACCCGCCTCGAACCCTATGCCGAAATTTCCGCGGAGAACAACGCGCGGCTCGAAGAAGAGACGCGTGCGCTCGAGGAGGAGGAGTTGTCCTCTTTGGCGGCTCTTGCAAAAGCGCGGGAGGGGGAGGCTCTCCTTTCGGAGCGGTACAAAAAACGCCTCGAGCGGGAAAAAGTGACGGCGCGCCTTGCCTTGCTCCGCGAAAAGGAGGGGGAAATTTCCTCCCTCGAACACGAACTTTCCCGCCTCTCCTTTGCGGCGGAGATAAGCCGTGCGGAGGGCGAACGCGCCGCGGCCGAAAAGGAAGAAAAGAGCGCGGCGGCCTCCCTTCAACGGGCGCAATCGGAGAAGGAGGAGGCGGAGCGGCTGCTCGATAACTGCCTGCTTTGGGACGGGGAAAAGGCGCAGGCCGAACTCGACGAACTTACCGTCAGAAAGACGAAGGCGGAGCAGGCGGAGGCAGAGCGGCGGCGGAGGGAAGAACTCGAAAGAAAACTTTCCGAAACGCGCAGAAAATTTGCCGAGGAGCGCGACCTCTTCAAGGGGTTCTCCTATGAAACGGAGCGCGCCGAACTCGAAAAAGCGTTGCAAGAGACGGGGGAGGGGGACTTTCTCTCCTTTATCGAGACGCATGGAAAGGCCGAACTTCTCCGCGGCGAATACGCAACTTTCGCGGGCGAACTCAAAGAAATCGGCGAAAAATATCCCGAGACGGAGGAGGATATTTCCCCGCTCGTCGAAAAATACACCCGCCTGTCCGAGGGGGAAAGGGAGGGGTTTGACCTCCGCGCGCAGTTCGAAACGCTCGAAAAGAGGCGCAAGGAATTGCAGGAGGCGCGGCTCTCCCTCGAACAGCGCAACGCCCGCTATACCTCCCACCTGCAACGGCTCCAGCAGTTGCAGACGGAGGGGAGCGACTTGAAAGAACGGCTCCTCTCTCTCGGCGGAGCCGAAGAGGGGGAAAAGAGCGACGCGCTCAGCCTGATCATACTCGAGAAGAAGCGGGAGAGAAAACGCCGCCTCGAAGAGCTCGAGAGCGCAAGGAAAAAGAGCGCGCTGTGCGCCTCCGCATTCGCCGCCGCCGCCGAAAGGAAGAACGCCGCCCAAACGCGGCTGAGACTTGCAAACGAGCGGCTCGGCTCCGCTCTCTTAAGGGGGAAATTTTCCTCCGCGGAGGAAGCGGCTGCGCTCATGGAGCGGTTCGGGCGCGCAGAGGACGCCGAGGAGCGGGTCAAGCGGTTCCGCGAGGAGTACGCCGCGCTCAGGGCAAGAGCGGAGGAACTTCCCGAGGACCCCGATGCGACTTTGGAGGCGCTCGAACATGCGCGGCAGGAGGCAAAGGAACTCGAAAACCGTTCGCGGGAAGTATCGGGACAGCTTGCCCTCAAAAGACGGGAACTTTCGGCGGGCAAGGAGGCGCTTTCCCGCAAATCGGAACTCGAACGGGAGGCGTCCGCGCGCAAGCGGGAAGCGGAGATCGCGGAGCGGTTAAAAAAGCTGTTCGAAGCAAATAAATTTATGGAATTCATCGCGGAGGAGTACCTGCAAAACATCGCGCAAAACGCGAGCGCCCGTCTCCTTTCGCTGACATCGGGAAAATATTTTTTGCGTTATGAAGGCGGGTTTTTCGTCGGCGACAACCTCAACGGCGGCGCATTGAGGGGGGTGCACACCCTCTCGGGCGGGGAAGTCTTTCTCGTCTCCCTCTCCTTGGCGCTTGCGCTCTCCGCGGAGATCTGCGCACGGTCTTCCCGTCCCATGGAGTTCTTCTTCCTCGACGAAGGGTTCGGGACCCTCGATACGAGCCTCGTCGACACGGTGATGGACAGCCTCGAAAAACTGAGGAGCGAACATTTTGCGATCGGCATCATCTCCCATGTGGAAGAACTCAAACATCGCATCGAAAAGAAAATTTCAGTGGAAAAGGCGACCGACAGCCGCGGTTCGCAGATCCACTCTTAGAGGTGAATCTTGGCAAATCCGATTCTCACACCCGTGACCCTTTGGAAAGACTTTGACGACGCCCTGCCCCTCTGCGAGGAGATCCTCTCGGAGACGGAGCGGGAGGACTGCATTTACCGCGAGGTCTATTTCCTCGGCAGAAGGAGCGTTTACGGACGGGTGAAAGTTTACGCCAAATATTTCATGCCCAAGGGGAAAGATCGTTTCCCCGCCGTTATGATATTCTTCGAGGCGGGGCTTCCCTGCGACGAGAAGTTCGTCTCCCACTTCATCAAGCTCGGCTTAGGCGTTTTATGCGTGGACTACTGCGGCGACATGGGGGAGGGCAGACATACCATCTATCCGCGCGACATCGACTATGCCAATTATACGCGGGCGGGAAGAGCCATGGAGTACGTGGACGCCACCGCCAGGGAGACGAGTTGGTACGAGTGGGCGGCGGTCGCACGCTATGCGGCGAAGTATCTCGAGAGCAGACCCGAAGTTACCTCTTTCGGGGCGGTCGGGCTCCGCACGGGGGGAGAAGTGCTGTGGAAAATTACTCCCTATGCCCCTCTTTCCTGCTTTATCGCCGTGTGTGCGGCGGGGTGGCTTGCCTACCGCGACATGGAAAAATTCGGCGACGAGGAGAAGCGGAGTTTCGATATGGAGCGTCACCGCTTTATCGCGGGGCTCGATTCCCAGAGCTATGCTCCCCATGCGGCCTGCCCCGTGCTCATGCTTACCGCCATCAACGACAAGAAGTGCAATTACGACCGCGTGTACGATACCTTCCAGCAGATCAATCCCGCCGTGGAAAAGGCCATTTTGTATTCGGCGCACGGCAACGGGCTCATCGGCGAACACTCCATCGTCGATATGGATATGTTCCTCGACAAATATCTGCGGGGGCGGGCAGTCTACATCAGCAAGCCCATCTCGCTTACGGTGGCGGACGAGGGGGAGGACCTCAAAGTCCGCGGCAAGTACGACGAGGAGGGGGACCCCATCGAGTGCGGCATCTTCTACTCCGAAAAGACGGACAGTTTCCGCGCGCGCGACTGGACGCGGCTTTACGGCAACGTCAAAGAGATGAAAGACAGCGCGCTCCTCTTCCCGCTCGAGGTGTACGAGGGGTGCCAGAAGGTGCTCGTCTATACCTTTGTCCGCTATTCCAACGGCTTTTCGGTCACCTCCAAAATACAGGAAGTCACCATCAAAAAGCCCTATAACAACGCCCGTCTCAAAAGCAACCTGCTGTACGCGGGCTCGGAGGGCGCCTCGGGGGTGGCGAGTTTCCGCCGCCGCGCAGGGTGTATTGCGGACTGCTTTACCGACGGCGTGCGCTCGGACGTGGAACTCTTCCCCGGCTATGGCGGGATCGTCGGCGTGAATACCGCAAACGGCGTCATCAGCTACCGCGTGAGCGAACCCCGTTTCGTCCCGTCGGAGGGGGCGTGCTTCCAGCTCGACGCCTATTCCGCAATAGGAGGCGTTCTTACCATCATCTTCTATACGGACGACGACGAGCAGAAGGGCTTTTCCTACACGGCGGACGTCCCCGCGGGCGGAAGGTGGAAGAATTTCATTCTCAAAAATACCGATTTCAAATCGGACACGGGTTCCCCCCTTCCCGATTTTTCGGAGGCAGTCTCCGTCGTCTTTCTGGGGGACGGGAACATTCTCATCAATAATTTGAAGTGGCTTTGATATGAAACGCGTCAAAAGACCTTACATGCTCAACGAAGAAAGGGTCAGCCTGTGGAATGCGGCGATCGCCGTACTTTTATGCCTGATCATTGCCGTCACCCTGCTCAATTTCCGCTTTGTGTGGGATGTTTACGGCGTGGACGTGAGCGGCGGCTCCATGGAGGACACCCTCAAAAGCGGAGATTTCCTCTATGCGGACGCAAGCGCAGTCCCCGAGCGGGGGGACATCGTCATCATCGAGGTGACAAAGTACCGCGACAGATTTTATTTCTCGGGCGACAACATCATCAAGCGTCTCATCGGGCTCGAGGGGGACGTCATCCGCATTACGGATGGCAAAGTTTACCGCCGCCTTGCGGGGGAGAGCGAGTTCGTCCTGCTCGAGGAGGACTACACCAAGGGCGAGACGTTCGCCGAGGCGGATCCCTTCGAAGTGACGGTGGGCGAGGGGGAGATCTTCTTCCTCGGGGATCACCGCGTCAACAGCACCGATTCCCGCGCGGTGGGGTGCCTCAAATACGCGGACATCGTCGGCGTCGTCGCGCCGTGGTCGGTGGAGCACAAGCAGGCGACCAAGTGGGAAGCGTTCTTGCGCTGGGCAAAAAATTTGCTATAAAAATCATCATTTATAATATCGGACAGGAGACAAAGAAATGAGCATTCGTATCACAACGGACAGCACCTGCGACCTCGGGGAACTGATCGCAAAGCACAACATCGGCGTCATGCCGCTCTCCGTTATATTAGGGGGAGAAGCCTTCCGCGACGGCGTGAACATCACCCCGCAGAACATCTTCGATTATGTGGACAAAACGGGCAATCTTCCCAAGACTGCCGCGCCGAGCATCGGCGACTATGAGGAGTTCTTCGCAAAGTACGTGGACGAAGGGGACACGGTGGTCCACTATAACATCTCGGTGAAATCGTCCTCCTCTTACAACTATGCGGTGGAGGCGGCAAAGCGGTTCGGCAAAAAAGTGTTCGTCGTGGACAGCAAGGCGCTCTCCTCGGGGCAGGGGCTCATGGTGATGAAGGCTTGCGACTTTTTGGCGCAGGGCATGAGCGCAAAGGAGATCGCCGAAAAGACCGCCGCCCTCGCGCCCAAGATCAACACCTCTTTCGTGCCCGACCGCCTCGACTATCTCTATAAGGGGGGCAGATGCTCCCGTATGGCAATGTACGGGGCGAACCTTTTGAAGATCCATCCCCTCATCGAAATGGAGGACGGCCAGCTCTATGCGGGCAAAAAATACCGCGGTCCCATGGAGAAATGTATCGCAAATTACATCGCCGACCTCAAGGTGCAGTATCCCTCTTACGACAGGACGCGCGCCTTCATCACCCACAGCACGGCGGAGGAGTCTATCGTGGAAGTGGCGCGGCAGAAGGTAAAGGAACTGTTCGATTTCGAGGAAGTCATCGAAACGGTCGCGGGCTCGGTCATTACGGGGCACTGCGGCAAAAACACGCTCGGCGTGCTCTTCATTGCGGAGTAAGTTATGACCAAACTCTATCACGATCTCGATCTCGTCGACGCCATGCGCCAGAAACGGCGGCTCCTTGCGGGGTTTCTGTGCGTCACGGGGGTGTATCTCGCGGGGCTCATCACCTGCCTTACGCTCTATATCCTCTTGCCCTATCACGACCCCACGGGGGTGTGGTATGTCGTTGGCACGAGCGTCCTTACGGGGCTGTATATCATCTTCTGCTTCCCCTATATGGGGATCAGCTACAAGCGGAGCCGCGCCTACTGCAAGATGCTCAAATTCATCTCGGTGGGGCTCAAAGAATACGCCGTTCTCCCCTTTGAGGGGATCGACGATTGGACGGTAAAGGACGGCGTCGACGTCAACGTCGCGCTCTTCTCGGTGAAGAACGTCAAAAAGGACGAGAAGATGACGCGGCAGATCTATGTGGACGGCGAAAAGGACTTTCCCGCGTTCGAGGAGGGGAAGAAGGCGCGCCTCATCTCGCAGGGGAACCTGCTCATCGCATACGAACTTACGGAGGAAACCGAATGAAAGCGGTCGTCACGGTCACGGGAACGGACAGAAAGGGGATCATCGCGCAGGTGAGCGCCTTTTTGTGCGAGAAGGAGATCAACATCTTGGATATTTCACAGACGATCATGGGCGACCAATTTGCCATGGTCATGCTCGTGGACGCCACGGATTGCAAGGAGGACTTTGCCTCTCTTTCCGCTCAAGCCGCGGAAGTGGGGAGGAGGATCGGCATGTCCGTGCGTTTGCAGCACGAGGATATTTTCAACGCGATGCACACCGTATAAAGGGGCAACAAAAGCAAAGAGACTATGTTCAATACAACAGACGTCATCGAAACGATCGAAATGATCGAAAAAGAACACCTCGACATCCGCACCGTCACGATGGGGATCTCCCTTTTGCCGTGCATCCGCGAGAGCGCGGAAGAGACGGCGCAGGCGGTTTATGAACGCGTGGTGAAGAGGGCGGAAAAACTCGTTCCCACCGCCGAACAACTTTCGCGGGAATACGGCATTCCCATCGTCAACAAGCGGGTGTCCGTGACGCCCGTCTCCCTCATCACGGCGGCATTCCCCGAAAAGAGCGCGCTCATCGCCCTCGCCCTCGACCGCGCCGCCGATACGCTCGGCATCGACTTTTTGGGCGGCTATTCGGCGCTCGTCCACAAGGCGACGGCGGACTATGAAAGGAAATTTCTCTCTACCGTCCCCGAAGCGCTTGCAAGCACAAAAAAGCTGTGCGCCTCGGTGAACGTCGGCTCCTCGCGCTCGGGCATCAACATGGACGCCGTCAAGCGGGTGGGCGAACTCATCAAGGAGACGGCGGCCCTTACCGAGGACGGCTTGGGGTGCGCAAAGTTCGTCGCCTTCTGCAACGCCGTGGAGGATAACCCCTTCATGGCGGGCGCCTTTCACGGCGTGGGAGAGGCGGACTGCGTCATCAACGTGGGCGTCTCGGGCCCGGGGGTCGTACAGCACGCCCTCTCGTTTGCGCCCGAGGCCGACCTTACGGAGGCGGCGGAACTCATCAAGCGCACGGCGTTCAAGATCACGAGAGCCGGCCAGCTCGTCGCAAAAGAGGCGGCGCGGCGGCTCGGCGTTCCCTTCGGGGTCGTCGATCTCTCCCTTGCGCCCACGCCGGCAAGGGGGGACTCGGTCGCGCATATCTTGGAAGAATTGGGGCTCGAAGTGGTGGGCGGACACGGCACCACGGCGGCGCTCGCCATGCTCAACGACGCGGTAAAGAAGGGGGGCGTGATGGCGTCCTCCCGCGTGGGCGGGCTGTCGGGCGCGTTCATTCCCGTCTCCGAGGACATCGGCATGATCGAGGCGGCGGAGAAGGGAGCGATCTCCATCGACAAACTCGAGGCAATGACCTGCGTCTGTTCGGTGGGGCTGGATATGATCGCGGTCCCGGGCGACACGCCCGCCTCCACCATTTCGGCAATGCTTGCGGACGAGGCGGCGATCGGCATGGTGAACAACAAGACGACGGCGGTGCGCATCATTCCCGCGCCCGGCAAGAAGGTGGGGGACACGGTGAATTTCGGAGGACTGCTTGGCAGGGCGCCCGTTCTGCCTGTGCACACGGGTTCGGCGGAGAAGTTCATCTCCCGCGGCGGCATTCTCCCCGCCCCGATCCATAGTTTTAAGAATTGAATTCACAAATTTTGTCTTGCGACAAAATTTCGTGAGGGGGCAATACCTGCGCGTAAGCGCGTCATTCCGAGCCGCAATTCCTGTGCGTCATTCCGAGCCGATAAAGTAATAACGAAGTTCGACGCGGCAATTCCCCGAGGGAATCTTGTTACGTCCAGGTACGTTTATAACCAAACCCAAACGTACCAAGATGCCTTCGCGGACTTTCTTCCGCGGACTGCGTAAATACGTTTCGCCTCAGCATGACGCTTTGATGAAAAACATTGAGCTCTCGCGTCATTCCGAGCTGCAATTCCTGTGCGTCATTCCGAGCCGATAAAGTAATAACGAAGTTCGACATGGAGAATCCCCGAGGGAATCTTGTTACGTCCAGGTACGATTAAAACCAAACCCAAACGTACCAAGATGCCTTCGCGGACTTTCTCCCGCGGACTGCGTACCCTCATTACGGCTCAGCATGACGCGAACAAAGACGATAGAACGTGCGAGTGCCTCAGCATGACGCTTAGGAGCCTTGCGCGCTTCTGCCGCGTAACAATCAAATCGAAAAAAAATTCAAAAAAAGGAAAGAAATATATGGAAAGAAAAGACGTACAGGAAAAGTACAAATGGAAAGTATCGGACGTGTTCGAAAGCGACGAAAAGTGGGAAGAGGCCTTTTCTTCCCTCGAAAAGAGAGTGGACTTCGAAAAATATAAGGGGACCTTGGGCACCGTGGAGGGGCTGCTCGCCTTTTTCGGCGCGGAGGAGGCGTTCGCCGTGGACGCCATGCGGGTGTATCTCTATGCCTTCATGAAGCACGACGAGGACGTCCGCGAGACGAAGTACAACTCCTATCTCGCGCGGGTCATGAGCCTCTTTTCCGACCTCGACGAAAAGACGGCTTTCTCCACCCCCGAACTTACCGCGCTTCCCGACGAAACGCTCGATAAATTCATCGCCGATCCCCGTCTCAAAGATCACGACTATATGCTCTCCCGCATCAAGGCGCAGAAGGCGCACATTCTCTCCGAAAAGGAGGAGCGCATTCTCGCGCAGTCGGGGCAGGCGCTCTCTTGCGCGAACGACGTGTTCGAAATGCTCGACAACGCCGAACTCAACCTGCCCGAGATCGAGTTCGAGGGGAAAAAGGTGCGCCTTTCGCACGGGCTCTATTCGGTGCTCGTCAACGGCAAGGACCGCGCAAAGCGTAAAGAGGCGTATGAACTCTACTATTCGGCTTACAAAAAGATCATCAACACCCTCGCAACGACCTATTTCGGGAACGTCAAAAAGGACATCTTCTACCAAAAGGCGCGCGGGTACGATTCCTGCCTCGAAATGGCGCTCTTCGAAGAGGACGTCGACCGCAGTGTGTACGACAATCTCGTAAAGGCGGTGGGGGACCACGTTCCCCTCATGCACCGCTATATCGCGCTCCGCAAAAAGCTCATGGGGCTCGACACGATGTATATGTACGACGTCTATCCCTCCCTCGTAGAGGACGCCGAACTCAAACTCAGCTATGAGGAGGCCTATGAACTCGTTTTGAAGGGGCTCTCTCCCCTCGGCGAGGAATACGGGGCTCTGCTCCGCCGCGGAAGGGACGAGCGTTGGATCGACGTGTGCGAAACGGAGGGCAAGCGGAGCGGCGCATACTCCATCGGGATCTTCGGCAACCACCCGTTCGTCCTTTTGAACTATCAGAAAACGACGCACGACGTCTTTACGATCGCGCACGAAATGGGGCACTCCATCCACTCCTATTTCTCCAACGCAAGCCAGCCGTTCGCAAAATCCGACTATAAGATTTTCGTCGCCGAAGTGGCGAGTACGGTCAACGAGGTGCTCCTTCTCAAATACCTCATCAAAACCACAGAGGACACCCGCCTCAAAAAGTATTTGCTTAACTACTTTATGGACATGATCCGCACCACCCTCTTCCGCCAGACGCAGTTTGCGGAGTTCGAGGAAAAGGCGCACGCGATGGCGGAGAGCGGCGAACCCCTCAACAAGGACAATCTCTCCGCGCTCTATAAGTCCCTCAACGAAAAGTATTACGGCGAAGCGGTCGTCCACGACGACAACATCGCCATCGAGTGGGCGCGCATTCCCCACTTCTACCGCTCCTTCTATGTGTACAAATATTCGACGGGCATCACCGCGGCGATCTGCATTGCCGATAAAATCCTGAGCGAAGGGCAGCCCGCCGTGGAAAACTACTTCAAGTTCCTTTCGGGCGGGTGCTCCACCGACCCCGTCTCCCTTTTGAAGATCGCGGGCGCGGACCTTACGAAGGAAGAGACCTTCCTTGCCGCCATGAAAGAGTTCGGGCAGGCGCTCGACGAATTCGAGACGCTCGGCTAAACCGTTCGCCATAAAAAATATCACCGCAAGAGGAAATTATGCCAAACAATCAGATGCCGCACAATTTAGACGCGGAAACCGCCCTGCTCGGCTGTATTCTCATCGACGAGAGCATCCAATCCGACGTTTTGGAGATGCTCAAAGAGGAGGACTTCTACCAGGAATCCCACCGCGAGATCGTGGCGGGCATGAAAGCAGTTTACGGCGGAAGAAAGCCCGTCGACCTCATCACGCTTGCAGACTACCTCGAACGCGAGGGGAGGCTGGAGCGCGCGGGCGGGCTCGACTATATCACCGAACTTACGCAGGCCGTCCCTTCCTCGGCGAACTACCGCCAATATCTCGAGATCGTGCGGCGCGACTCCATCAACCGCGCCCTCATCCAGGCGGCGGGGAGGGTCATCGAAAACAGCGTCCGCTCCCCCGAGGAGAGGGACGCCGTCGAATATGCCGAAAAGCAGATCTACAGCGTCTCGCAGAGGGGAGACAGTTCCGCCCTCATGGGACTTGCGGACGGCGAGGCGGTCGCCGAGGTCATCGGAAAACTCGAAGCGATCCAGAACGACCCCAACGCCTTCCGCGGGCTCGAAACGGGCTTTAAGCACCTTGACGCCATCACGCACGGCCTGCAAAAGGGCAACCTCATCATCATTGCCGCCCGCCCCGGCATGGGCAAGACTTCCCTTGCGATGAACATTGTGGAATACGCCTGCCTCAAACGGCGCAATGTGGCGGCGGTGTTCTCCCTCGAAATGCCCCACGGCGAAATTTTGCAGAGGCTCCTCTTTTCCTATGCCGAAGCCAGCATGGAAAAGGGGCTTTCGGGCACCCTTACGGGGCAGGAATGGAAGAACATCATGCTTGCAGGCGACCGTCTCCAACACAGTAAAATTTTCATCGACGACTCCTCCGTCGTCACGCCCGCCGAGATCCTCTCCAAGTGCCGCCGCCTCAAGAGTTCGGAGGGAAGGCTCGACCTTGTCATGATTGACTATATCCAGCTCATGGGCTCCGAAATGCCGACGACGGGCGATTTCAACCGCCAGCAGGAGGTCGCCTCCATCACCCGCGCCCTCAAGATCATGGCGAAGGAACTCGACGTGCCCGTCATTGCCCTCTCCCAGCTGAGGCGCATCCAGACGAAGGAAGCGCAGCTTTCGGACCTGAGAGAATCGGGCGCCATCGAGCAGGACGCCGACATCGTCATGTTCATCAACCGTCCCGACGTGGGCGCCTCCCGCGAGGACATCGCGGCGGGAAAGGTCGTGAAGGGGGCGGCGGACCTCGTCATCGCCAAGCACAGAAACGGGCCCACGGGGCGCATCCAGCTCCGCTTTATCGGCGAGAGCACCAAGTTCATCGACGTGGACGCGCAGGGCGTCTCGGACGAGGAACCGCAATATATCAAGAAAAAACCCGATTTCGTGGCGGCGGAGGACGCCGATGTGCCCATGCCCGAGCCCACACCGCCCGACGATCTTCCTTTCGACTGATATGGAGACGAAAATTTCTCCTTGCTCTCCCGAGAGCCTTGCGCTTGCAAAACAAACAATCAAAGAGGGGGAGGTCGTCGCCTTTCACACCGAAACGGTGTACGGTTTGGGCGCGAACGCCTTTTCGGACGAGGCGGTGCTCAAAATTTTCGCGCTCAAAGGGAGACCCGCCGACAACCCCCTCATCGTGCACGTGCATAAGGACTATGACATCACCCCCCTCATCGACGGGGAACCGCCCTATGCGGCCGCGCTTCGCAAGGCTTTCCTGCCGGGGCCTTTGACGATGGTCTATCCCTCGACGGGGAAGGTGTCGAAGTACGTCTCCTGCGGGCTCAATACCCTTGCCGTCCGCGTGCCCTCCTCGCCCACGGCGCAGGCGTTTTTGAAGGCGGTCGGCCTTCCCATCGCCGCGCCGAGCGCAAACCTTTCCAAGCATGTCTCGCCCGTCACCGCGCGGCACGTTTACGATGATTTCGAGGGGAAGATCGGGCTCATTTTAGACGGCGGGGACTGTATGGGCGGCATCGAGAGCACCGTTTTGGACTGCACGAACGAGGTTCCCCAAATTTTGCGGGAGGGGCTCGTCACGCGGGAGATGATCGCAAACGTTGCGGGCGATTGCGGGGTGTACCGCCCCCAAGCGGGGGAGCGGCCCAGGAGCCCGGGAATGGCGTATAAGCACTATTCCCCCCGCTGCAGGACGGCGTATTTTACGCGGGAAGAGCTGGGAAAAGCGGTCGCCTGCTACAAAGAGGAAGAAAAAAGCGGCACGCCCTGCTTTCTGTGCGAGAGCGAAGTCTGCGCGCTTTTGAGCGGTTACCGCACCCTCGACCTGGGCGGCGCGCCCGAGGAGATGGCGCGGCGGCTGTATGCGCTTTTGCGCAAGGGAGAGGGGCAAGCGACCCTCCTCATCGGCGTGGAACCGCAGGAAAAGGGGGGCGTGATGGCGGGGGTCATGAACCGCATGAAACGCGCTTTCGGGGTGGAACATGGAACAAAAGAAAGCTGAACCCAAAAAGAAGATCATCTTTGTGTGCACGGGGAACACCTGCCGTTCGCCCATGGCGGAAGCGGCCCTGAGAAAGGAACTCCGCCGCCGCAAAATTTCGGGCTACTCCGTAAGTTCGGCGGGACTTCGCGCAGAGGTTGGGAGCGGCCTTTCTCCCAACAGCGCGCAGGCGCTTGCCGAGGCGAAGATCCCCGTCAATAAGTCGTTCAAGCCCAAACAGCTTACCGAAAAGACGGTGGAAGGGGCGTATCTCGTCGTCTGCATGACGGAGAGACACCGCCTCGCGCTCGGGAACTATTCCAATGTCACGAGTTTTCCGCTTTTGTGCGGCAGGGAGATCCCCGATCCATACGGACAGGACATCGACGTCTACCGCGTCACCCTCCGCCGTATCCGCGAATGCCTGCCCCTCATCATCGAACGCTACTGCACGCCCGAAGAGCGGGAAGAAAATTAAACCGAAAAGACCCTTTATCGGGAATTCATAAAATGTAAAAGAAAGGAGAGATCATATGAAAGTTGCGCTTGCTTGCGACCACGGGGGACTTGCCCTCAAAAACAAGATCATGGAATACCTTGCCGCAAACGGCTATGAGGCGGTGGACTTCGGCACCACGACGGACTGCTCGTGCGACTATCCCGACTTCGCCCTTTTGGGCGCGGAGGCGGTTGCAAAGGGGGAATGCGACAGGGGGATCTTCGTCTGTACGACGGGGATCGGCATCTCCATTGCCGCCAACAAGGTGCCCGGGATCCGCTGTGCCCTCTGCACCGACGAGACCTGCGCCCGCCTTACCCGCGAACACAACGACGCGAACGTCCTCGCCCTCGGCGGCGGCATCGTCGGCGTCAATTTGGGGCTCAACATCGCCAAGACTTTCCTCGAAACACAATTTTCCCATCTCGAAAAGCACCAGCGCCGTATCGACAAGATCGCGGCGATCGAAAAGAAATACATGAAGTAACATGACCGTCGCCCTCAAAGAAAAGATCGTCGAATCGCTTACCTCCGTTCTGCCCATCGCCCTCATCATCGCGGCGCTCTCGCTTACCTTCGCGCCCCTCGACGCGGGCACGTTTGTGGTGTTCACCGTGGGGGTCGTTCTGCTCATCTTCGGGATGGGCTGTTTTACGTTGGGAGCCGATATGTCCATGCTCGTCATCGGCGAAAAGATCGGCGTCACCGTCACCAAGTCCCGTAAGATCTGGCTCATCGCCCTCGTTTCCCTCGTCATCGGTATCATCGTGACGATCGCCGAGCCCGACCTTCAAATTCTCGCGGGGCAGGTGAAGAGCCTTTCGGACCGCACCTTCCTCGGCAACTACCTTCTCATCATCACCGTCGCGGTGGGGGTGGGGATCTTCCTCATGATCGCCATGCTCCGCATCGTGTTCCACATCCGTCTGAGCATTCTCCTCATCCTGTTCTATGTGACGGCGTTTATACTGAGTATCTTCGTCTCGCCCGATTTTTGGGCGGTCTCCTTCGACTCGGGCGGCGTGACGACGGGCCCCATGACCGTCCCGTTCATCATGTCCCTCGGCGTGGGCGTCGCCTCCATCCGAAGCGACGGAAAGGGGCAGGCGGACTCCTTCGGCCTCGTTGCGCTCTCGAGCGTGGGACCCATCATCGCCGTGCTCATTCTCGGGATCGCCTTCAAGATCGGCGGGCTCAGCTATCCCTATGAGGCGATCGACTCCGCGCAGAATACATACGGCGTTCTCTTCCTCTATCTGCACGGATTTGCCGATTATGCCTTGGAGGTGATCATAGCGATCACGCCCATTCTCGTGTTCTTCCTCTGCTTTCAGCTTATCACCCGCTCCTTCCGCAAACGCCAGCTTGTGCGCATTTTCGTCGGGTTCGCCTACACCTTTGTGGGGCTCGTCCTCTTTTTAACGGGGGCGAACGTCGGGTTCATGCCCGTCGGCAGGGCGATCGGCGAGGAACTCGCAAACCTGTGGGGCGGGTGGCTGCTCATCCCCGTGGGAATGCTCATCGGCTACTTCGTCGTTGCGGCGGAGCCCGCCGTGCACGTCCTCAACAAGCAGGTGGAGCGCACCTCCGCGGGTGCCATCAGCGCAAGGTCGATGAAGCGCGGGCTGTGCGCGGGCGTGTGTATCTCCTTGGGGCTCGCCATGCTCCGTATCCTTACGGGCATCAACATCATGTGGATCTTGGCTCCCGGGTATGCGCTTGCGCTCGTGCTTACCTTCTTTACCCCGCCCATCTTCACGGGCATCGCCTTCGACTCGGGCGGCGTGGCAAGCGGGGCCATGGTGTCCTCCTTCGTTCTCCCCCTGGCGGTGGGCGCCTGTTACGCCTTGAACGGCGGAAGCACGGCCGCTATCATGACGCAGGCGTTCGGGTGCGTGGCGTTCGTCGCCCTAACCCCGCTCATCTCCATTCAAATTCTCGGCATCGTCTACAAGCACAAGACCCGCCGTATCAAGCGCAACTTCCTCTCCGTGGGGGATAGGATTCTCGAATACGAGGTGGATGCATGAGCGATAAGCACGAAAATAAGAACCCCGCCGCCCAGATCGTTCACGGGATCATTTCGGCGGGCGGTAAGGTGGGGGAGATGATCGGCGTAAAACAGCCCGCTCCCAAAAGGCCCAACCGTATCAAACTTCTCATGAGCGTGGTCAGTCCCTCGGACGAGGGGAAACTCAAGGAAATCTTGGACGAGACTTCGGTCGCGCTCTCCTGCACCTTTACGGGCACGGGCACGGCGCGCTCCCAGCTTCTCGACTATCTCGGCATCGGCGAGAGCGTGAAATCGGTGATCGTCTCGCTCATTCCCGAAAGCGACGAGGACGCAATTTTGAAGGTCCTCCGCACGCGGATGGCGCTCTATCTCGTGGGGAAGGGCATTTCCTTCACCATGCCGCTCACGGGGATCTCGGAGATCACGGCAAACGGGCTTTTGAAGGCGGCAACCAACAAGACGACGGAGGGCAAAAAGATCATGACCAATCAAGACAGGAAATACGATCTCATCGTCGCCGCGGTAGAGGCGGGACGGGTGGACGAGGCGTTGGAAGCGGCGCGCTCCGCAGGCGCAGCGGGCGGCACCATTCTGCGCGCCCGCGCCCTCGAAAACGACAAGGCGGAGCAGTTCATAGGCATTACGCTTGCGCGGGAGCAGGAAATTTTGCTCGTGCTTGCAAAGCGGGAGAGCAAACTCGCCATCATGAACGCCCTCTCCGAGAAGGTCGGCTTAAAGACGGAGGCGGGCGGCGTCATCTTCTCCCTGCCCGTGGACAGGACGGCGGGCATTTCTGCGGCGGACGAAGCGGAGATGAGGGCCGAACAAAAAGAGGAGA
Organism: uncultured Clostridia bacterium; assembly: GCA_947630325.1. Classification (GTDB taxonomy): domain Bacteria; phylum Bacillota; class Clostridia; order Christensenellales; family Borkfalkiaceae; genus Gallimonas. The sequence goes on along the minus strand of CANRHB010000001.1, from coordinate 281,448 downwards.
AAAATGGCTAAGCGCATTCTCGCGGTCGGCGGGGGAGAACTCAAAAACAGAGAGACGCTTCCAATCGACGAATACATTGTTTCGGAAGCGAAAAAAGCGGCGGGGGAGAGACGGGCGTGCGGGCTGTTCATTCCCACCGCAAGCCACGACTGTATGCCCTACTACAATACCTTTCATAAGGTCTATACGGGCATTTACGGGTTAAAGACGGACGTCGCGCTCACCGTGAACAGGGAGTGGGACCTCGAAAAGATGAGGGGGAAGTTCGAAAAAGCCGATTTTCTCTACATCGGCGGCGGCAACACCGTGTTCATGCTCGAGCATTGGAAAAAGAGCGGGCTCCTTTCGCTCATCGAAGAGGCATATGAGCGCGGTGTGCTCGTTGCGGGGCTCTCGGCGGGGGCGATCTGCTGGTTCGACGAGATGTATTCGGACTCGGTCATCGAGGGAGAATACGCCATGTATCGCGGGCTCGGCTGGCTGAAAGGGACGGCGTGTCCCCACTACAACGAGCGGGCGGCGGAATTCGACGCGATCGTGCTCAAAGAGGGTCTCCGCGCGTGGGGGCTCGAAAACGGCGCGGCGGTCGAATTTGTAGACGGCGAGCCGCAAACGTCCGTCTCGGGCGGCGGAAAAGTTTGGCTCTTGGACGGAACGGACGGACAGCGGTTATTCAAAACACAATTCTAAATTTTCCTCTTCTCCCGCAGAACTTTTTCTGCGGGAGAAGAGGAAAAAAAGAGGAAATATGAAAATTTACGTTGCGCGGCATTGCAGTACCGAATGCAGTGAAAAAAAGATCTATTGCGGGAGGAGCGACATTCCGCTCTCGCCGCGGGGAAAGGCGGAGGCAAAGGCGCTAACCCAAAAGGCGAAGGAACTATCGTTTTCGCTCGTCGTTTCCTCGCCTCTTCTGCGCGCAAGGGAGACGGCGCTTGCCATCGTGGGGGAGCGGAACATTCCCATTCTCTTGGACGATCGCTTGAAGGAGCGCGACTTCGGCGCGTTCGAGGGCACGAGCGTGGAGGCGCCCGAGGGCAAAGTTTACCGCTTCAGCTTCGCACTGCAATACCCGCACGGCGAGTCCAACTTGCAGGTCGCGGCGCGCGTCTATGAATTTTTGGACGAAGTAAAAGAGAAATACGCGGGGCAGGATATTTTCCTCGTCTCCCACGGGAGCGCGTGCAGGATCATCCGCAGTTATTTCAAGCAGATGACGGACGAGGAGTTCTACGCCTACTCCCAGCCCAACGGCGCGATCGAAACTTACGAATTATAAGGAGGAATATGATGCGGCACGAGATGAAACTCGACCCCACCCCCTTTTTGATGCTGGCAAGCGGACGCAAAAGATACGAGTTGCGCCTCAACGACGAAAAGCGCAGAAAGATCGAGGTCGGCGACGAGATCTTGTTCACGGACAACGCCACGGGGAAAACGCTCTTGACGAGGGTATTGGGAAAGGAAGTCTTTGCCGATTTCGATGCGCTCTACCGCACCCTTCCGCTCCTCGAATGCGGCTACACCGAAGAGACGCTTCGGCTTGCCTCTCCCCGGGACATGGAGGCGTACTATTCCCCCGCAGAGCAACGGAAATTCGGCGTCCTCGCCATCCTTTTGCAACTTCTATAAACTTCCGCGCCCTCCCGAAGGCCTTCGGGAGGGCGCGGCGTATATTCAACTTTTGTGTTGCTTTTTCCATTCTTTTATTTCGGCGAGGCGGGTTTTGATCCTGCTTTCAATGCCTTCTTCGGTGGGGAAGTAATACTCTTTCCCCAAGAGGCTGTCGGGCAGGCATTGCATGTTGGTCAGCTTGTCCTCGCTGTCGTGCGCGTATTGGTACCCCTTGCCGTACCCGATGTCCTTCATGAGTTTGGTGGGCGCGTTGCGGATGACGAGGGGAACGGGCTCTGCAAGCATGTTCAAGGCGTCCTTCTTGGCTAAGGCGTATGCAACGTCGAGCGCGTTGGACTTGGGCGCCATCGAAAGATAGACGACCGCCTCGGTGAGGTGCACCGAACACTCGGGCATTCCGATAAAGTGGCACGCTTGGTAGGCGGCGACGGCGATCTCGAGCGCGCGCGGATCGGCAAGCCCCACGTCCTCGCTTGCAAACCGCGTCACCCGCCGCGCGATGTAGAGGGGATCCTCGCCCGCCTCGAGCATCCGCGCAAGCCAATAGACGGCGGCGTCGGGGTCGGAGTTGCGCATCGACTTATGGAGCGCCGAAATGAGGTTGTAGTGCTCCTCGCCCGATTTATCGTACAAGAGGGACTTTTTCGAGGTGCATTGCTCGATGGTCTCTTTCGTGACGATGGTGGTGTCCCCGTTGAGGTCTCCGTTCAAAACCGCCATCTCGAGGGTGGAGAGGGCGCTCCGTGCGTCGCCGTTCGCAAAATTTGCAATGGTTTCGAGGAGTTCGTCCGAAATTTCCACCCGCTGTCTGCCGAACCCGCGCTCGTCGGTAATGGCGCGGCGCAGAAGTTCTGCAAGTTCTTCCGTCTTGAGCGCCTGCAATACGAACACTTTACAGCGGGAGAGAAGCGCGCCGTTCACCTCGAAAGAGGGGTTTTCGGTCGTCGCGCCGATGAGGATGATGCTTCCCCGCTCCACATAGGGCAAAAAGGCGTCCTGTTGCGCCTTGTTGAAGCGGTGGATCTCATCGACGAAGAGAATGGTTTTTTCGCCGAAACGCCTGTTTTTCTCCGCCTGTTCCATCACCTGTTTGATCTCTTTGATCCCGCTCGTGACGGCGGAAAAATCGATAAAGTTTGCTTTGGTGCGGTTGGCGATAATGCGCGCAAGGGTGGTTTTGCCCACCCCGGGAGGCCCCCAAAAGATCATGGAGCCCACTTTGTCGCTCTCGATGAGCCTGCGCAGTACTTTTCCCTCGCCGAGAAGGTGTTTTTGCCCGCAAAATTCGTCGAGCGTTTGCGGTCTTAGCCGTGCCGCAAGCGGCTCCGACTCCGCCTTTTCGAAAAGGGTGCCTTGTTCTATCATGGTATTTCTGCTCCGTATCCGACTTCTTATTACCATTATTATACCATGCCGCGGCAAAAAACGCAAGCGGTCGCATTCTAATTGTTATTTCTTTCCGTTTCATTGAGAAAATAAGGGAGTAAAAACTCGGCTCCCCCTTGAGGGAGAGCTACCCCCTCCGTGGGAGGGGTCTCCCATTTACCCCCTCCGTGGGAGGGGGGAGGGGGTGGGGCGTGTTCTAAATTACGTCACCCTGAGCGAAGTCGAAGGGCGTCCACATTGTAATAAGGGCATGTTTCGACTACGCTCAACATGACGTGATTTGGGAATGGTTTACGCATTCCTCCCTTGCTGTCCCTTTTAGGTGGAGCATTGCATTCTGCCAACAGTTGATAACTGTTGGCGCAATGCGACAGGAGTGAGCGCATCAGAGGCGCGAACGGTGACCGAATGCGGGGCTCTACCCGCATGAGAAAGTACCCGAGCAACGCGAGGGGAAAAGGGTTTCTGTCTATTGGTATGAGAACCCCTCAGTCGCGCAGGCGCGACAGCTCCCCTACAGGGGCGCCGAGGGTTTTAATTGTCATTTCGACCAAGCCGCTATGCGGCGCGTGGAGAAATCTCGCCTTATTATCATTACGTCACCCTGAGCCTGTCGAAGGGTGTCCGCATTGTAATAAGGACATGTTAACTTCGCTTCGCTCGTGCCACCCATCCCTCAAGGGTGGGCAAGTACCCCCTAAGGAGGGGGAAATAAGGGGGCAAACAAAAAAGATTTCACAAACTATTTGGCTTTTTTTCCTTGCGTTGGACGGGAAAATCAGTTATAATACAAATATCAACAAATTTTATCGCTTTTCGGAGGGTGTTATGATGATCGACAAAAAACAAGAGGGAACCAAACTTGTCGTTGCGCTCGAGGGCAGACTCGATACCACAACGGCGCCTCAGCTTGAAACCGAATTCAAGCGCAGTATTACAGATATTACCGAGCTTGTCCTTGATTTTGCAAAACTCGAATATCTCTCTTCGGCGGGCCTGCGCGTTTTGCTGGCCGCGCAAAAGGTCATGAACAAGCAAGGTTCCATGGTCATCAAAAACGTCAACGAGACGATCGCCGAAGTATTCGAGATCACGGGCTTTTCGGAAATCCTTACAATAGAATAAATCATGAGCGATTTGAGATCATATGCCCCGCAACTTCCCCAGGAGGAAATTTTGCGGGAAGAGAGAGTTGCCGAGGGCGCGGCGTTCAACACCATCTCCGTCACGTTGGAGATAGAGGGCCGCAGCGCCGAGGAAGTGCGTCTTGCCGCCGATCGCGTGATCCGTTCGGCGGACGTTTTTGCCGTCCGCTTTACGGGGGAGAAGTTCGAGGACAGCGAGCCCCATCTTTCCCGCGTTTTGCCCGAGATGACAAAAGACGAGGCCCTCGCCTACATGCGAAGAAAGGACGCCGAGCGGATCGACCCTGCGGAAAAACTCTATGAAACAGAGATCATTCCCTCCGAGGGGAAAGTTTTTCTCTATGCCCGCTTCCACCACGTCATCATGGACGGGAGGGGGATGTACCTCTTTGCGCAGCGCGTACTCGACGCGCTCGAGGGGAAGGAGCCGCCCGTCTCCCGCTATTTCGGCGAGGAAACGCAGGAAGAGGCGGACGACGACGCCTATTGGAAGGAGCAATTCGACGGCTTTTCCAAGGAGACAATTCTCTTTCCCGACGGCGGGACGGGGGAAAAGCTGACCTGTTTCCGCAACTTCTCTCCCGCGCTCATCGAAGAGCTCTCCGCATTTGCAAAGAGAGAGGGGTTCCATCTTCCCTACGCCTTCCTCGCGGCGGAGGCCCTCTACCTCGCCCGCGCGACGGACGGGGAGGAGGCGACGGTGCTCATGTCCCGCCGCAACCGCAATGCAAAGACGGCGGACGTCCTCGGCTGCTATATTCTGCTCGTGCCGCTTCGGCTCAAACTCGAGGGGTGTAAAAGCTTTGCCGACCTCTGCCGCCGCGCGCAGGAAGCGGGGAAAGAGGCCTCCCGTCACAGCAAGATCGGCTATTCCCGCCTTGCGCACGTCGCCCAAATCAAGAACGTTTCGCAATACGGGTTCAATTATTACGACTTTTCCCTCCATTCCGCCGTTCCGCATAAAATTTCGGTGAGCGTTGCGGGCGCGCTCGGCAACCACCTCGTTCTGAACGTGTTCGCGGGGGAGAATATGGCGTGTTCGCTCGATTGCCGCAAAGGGGTGTATGACGAGGAGCGCGCGGAATATTTCTTTGAAAGTATCGAACATATTCTTGCGCAGGGCGTGAAGGAGAAACCGCTTGCCGAGATCGACATTCTCGGAGAGCGGGAAAAGGCGCGTCTAAACGCAGTGCGCGGGGAAGAGTATCCAATCGACAGCGCGGAGACCATTCCCTCCCTTCTTCGCGCCGTTGCAAAGGAGCGTCCCAATGCGCCCGCGGTGTATGCGGGGGACAAGACGCTCAGCTTTTCCGAACTCGACGCACAGTCGGACGCGATCGCCCGTGCCCTTGTGGCGCGTGGGGTAAAGCGGGGGGACAAGGTCGGGTTCATGCTCAAGCGGGACATCCGCCTTCTTCCCGCCCTCTTCGGCATTTCCAAAGCGGGCGCGGCGTTTATCCCCGTCGATCCCGCCTATCCGCAGGACCGTATCGACTACATCTTGCAGGACAGTGCGGCCGCCTTCCTCATCACCTCTTCGGAGACGGGAAAGGGGCTCGACATCGACGAACTCTTGAAGGGCGGCAACGCTTCCCTTCCCGACGTTTCGCAGGCGGACGTCGCCTATATGATCTACACTTCGGGCACGACGGGCAGACCCAAGGGGGTCATGCTCTCGCACCGCGGCATCGCCAACATCGTAAAACCTCAAAACAACCCCTTCAACCGCTATCTTACAAAGCACTGCAAGGGGCTTACGGCCATCGGCTCCATCTGCTTTGACATCTCGCTCTTTGAATTTTTCGTGACCCTCTTCAACGGCAAATTCGTGGAACTTGCCGACGAGGAGGGCATGATCAACCCCGAGCGGCTTGCGGAGTGTATCGCCGCCCACGGCGCGGACGCACTGCACTGCACGCCCACCCGTCTTGCAAGTTATCTGCGCAACCCCCGTTTCCTTGCGGAGACGGAAAAGCTCAAAGCGGTGCTCTCGGCGGGCGAAGTGTTGCCGCCCTCCCTCATCGCCTCCCTCAAAGAACTCGGCGTGCACATCTTCAACGGGTACGGACCGACGGAAGTCACCATCGGTGCGACCATCACGGAGGACGGGGACAGCCGTTCCATCGGAAAGCCCATCGCAAACACGGGCATTCTCATCGCGGATAAAAACGGCGACCCTCTTCCCTTTGGCGCAGTGGGGGAGATCTGCATCTATGGCGCGGGGCTGGGTCTTGGGTATCTCAACCGCCCCGAGGAGACGGCGGCGCATTTCATCGTGCGGAAGGGAAGAGCCCTCTATCGCACGGGAGATACGGGCAGGCTTCTTCCCGACGGCAGGGTCCTCTACATGGGGCGGCGGGACAGACAGGTCAAACTTCGGGGATTGAGAATAGAACTTCCCGAGATCGAGAGCGCCATGCTCTCCTTTGCGGAGGTGACGCAGGCGGCGTGCCTCGTCAAAAAGAGCCGCCACAGCGAACACCTCGTCGCCTTCTACTCGGCGGCAAGGGATTTGAGCGAAGAACTCAAAGCGCACATCTCGGCGACGCTTACCCACTACATGGTCCCCGACGTCTTTGTGCGCCTTCCCGCTCTGCCGCAGACGGCGGGCGGCAAGACCGATTATAAAAAGTTGGAAGCGGAGAGCGTCGATCTCCGCGGCTCCTACCGCGCGCCCGAAAGCGAACTCGAAAAGCGCATTTGCGGCGCGTTCGAGGAGGTGCTCGGCGTCACGGACGTCGGTGCGGACGACGACTTTTTCGAACTCGGCGGCGACTCTCTCGGCGCAATGGAACTCATGCTTGCCTTGGAGCGCATCCGCAAGGAAAACGCCCCGGGTTACAGCGACATTTACCGCTGTCCCACCCCCGCGAAACTCGCCGCACTCATGGAAGGGGGGAGCGAGGAAGAGCAATATCCCATCCACGACCTCAACTATGAGGGGATCGGGGAATATCTCAAAGCGCACGCCCCGCTCGGGGGGAAACTCGGCAACGTACTTTTAACGGGCGGCACGGGCTTTTTGGGCAACCATATCCTCGCCGAACTTTTGAGGAGCGGCAGTGCGGAGCACATCTACTGCCTCGCCCGCACCAAGAAAAAGATGACGGCCGAAAAGCGCATCCGCGGCGCCCTCTTCTACTATGCCGAGGACGATTTCACCGAGGAGAAAAAGTGGACGGCCGTCGAGGGGGACATTTCGAACCCCGACCTGTTTGCCGAACCGTTTGAGGAAAAGATCGACCTCATCATCAACTGCGCGGCGAACGTAGCGCACTTTGCCTATGGCGACGCGCTCTCCCGCGTCAACGAGGGCGGGGTGCAAAACCTCATCGCCTACGCCTTAAAGACGGGCGCACGCCTGCTTCAAATCTCCACGGTGAGCGTGGGGGGAATGGCAAAAAAGTCTGCTCTTTCCCAAATGCTGTTCCAAGAGGAGGACCTTTACGTCGGACAGCGCATCTTCAACGAATACATCTACACCAAGTTCAAGGCGGAATACGCCCTCCTGCGCGCGGCGGCGGACAAGGGGCTCAAAGTGCAGATCATGCGCGTCGGCAACTTGCAGGGCAGGCTCTCGGACGGCGAATTCCAGATGAATTTGCGCTCCAACGGCTTTACCCGCAGGCTCTCCGCCTATCTCGACATCGGCGCGGTGCCGCAGTCCCTCTATGATTCCACGGTGGAATTCTCTCCCGTGGACGAAGTGGCGAAGATGGTCGTCGCGCTTTGCAAGAGCGGAGAGGGGGGCGCGTTCCACGTCTGCCCGCCCGCGGAGACGGCGTTTGCCCGCCTCTTCGAGATCTTGAAGAAGTTGGACCGCCCCGTGGAGATCGTCTCCGACGAGGCGTTCGAGAAAAAGATCGAAGAACTCAAACTGTCCGGGGAAAAGAGCGGCTCCGTCGAAATGCTCTCCATCGAAAGAGGGAACGCCGATTTCGACTACATTCCGTTCTCCCGCGCTTATACGCTCGAAAAGTTGCATTCGCTCGGATGCGGTTGGCGGGAGATCACGGACGAATATCTTGAAAAATATCTTACCGCCCTCGGCGATATGGATATGTTTTGATTTCGGAGGATAAAATGGAATTTACAGTCATCGCATTATGGACCTTTGCGGTCTATCTCGCTTCGGTATTCAGCGCGGTCCTTACGGGGATCACCCTCATGCCCAAGTACAAGGGGTGGATCCGCGCCCTCGTCTGGGGCGCGGGCGCGATCGTCGGGTACGGTCTCGCCTTCCTCTTCTATTGGCTCGACCTTACCAACGACGCCTTCGGGATCCTCGGGCTCTCGGCAATGGTGTGCATCATTTCGCAGATCTTGTATAAGGACACGTGGTCCACAAAACTCTCGGTCGCGCTCATGGCTTGCCTTGTGGGGAACGTCTCCACCTTCATGCTCTGCGGCACCACCGATTCGTTGCTTGCCCCCGTGCTCGGGCTCATCAAAGAGAGCCCTTACGAAGTAGCCAACCTGCTCTTCTTCATCGGGATCAAGCTGTTTGTGTACATCGTCATCGCGGTCTTGTATGCGATCTTCTTCAAGAAGCGCCTCCACGCCACCGTCGAGGCGGTGAAGGGGAGAATGGGCATCTTTGTGCCGCCGCTCTTTATCTCGGTCATCGGCTTTTACGTCGTCAACCTCATCAGCAACAGCGTGGGCATCTTCCCCAACCATCAGCTGTTCTTCCCGCTCTATCTTACCATGTGCATCATCTTCGTCGTCGAATTCTGGATGATCTTCTATTCGGTCAACCAGAGCGCAAAGGCGATGAAAACGGAGGCGGAGCTCTCCGTCGCGGCGAACATCCAGCAGTCCATGCTGCCCTGCATCTTCCCCGCCTTCCCCGACAGGAAGGAGTTCGATATCTTTGCGACCATGAACCCCGCAAAGGAGGTCGGCGGCGACTTTTACGACTTCTTTATGGTGGACGATACCCACGTCGCCATCGTCATGGCGGACGTCTCGGGCAAAGGGGTGCCCGCGGCCCTCTTCATGGTCATCGGCAAGACCCTCATCAAGGACCATACGACGAAGGACGCCGACCTCGGCGCCGTCTTTTCGGAGGTCAACCAGCTTCTTTGCGAGAGCAACAGCGAGGGGTTGTTCATCACGGCGTTCATGGGCGTTCTGGACCTCGTGACGGGGGAACTGCGCTATGTCAACGCAGGGCATGAGACCCCCTTCCTCTGCAAAAAGGGAGAGAAATTCCTGCCGCACAAGATAAAACCCGGGTTCGTGCTTGCGGGCATGGACGGCATGAAGTACCGCGCGGGCACGCTGACGATGGAGGTGGGGGACAAGATCTTCCAATACACCGACGGCGTCACCGAGGCGACCGACGCGGGCAATCACCTTTACGGCATGGAACGGCTCGAACAGGTGCTCGGCGACAACAGCGAACTTCCCCCTTCGGACCTTCTCCCCGCCGTGAAAGCGGACATCGATAAGTTTGTGGGAAGCGCCCCTCAATTCGACGACATCACCATGCTCTGCCTCGAATACAAGGCAAAGGCGGAGGTAGGGGAATGAAAGAGATCACCGTTGAAGCAAAAACGGAGAATCTCGATCGGGTGACCGACTTTGTCAACGAAGAACTCGAAGCGTGGAACTGCCCGTTAAGGACCCTCCACGTCATCGACATCGCCGTCGACGAACTGTTCGGAAACATCGCAAATTACGCCTATTTTCCCAAAACGGGCCCCGTCACCGTGCGGGTGGAGGTAAAAAAGGAACCGCTCTCCGCCGTCATCACCTTTTTCGACCGCGGCGTGCCCTTCGATCCTCTCAAAAAGACCGACCCCGACGTCACCCTTTCCGCCGAGGAGCGCGGCATCGGAGGCCTCGGCATCTACATGGTAAAAAAGAGCATGGACGGCGTGCATTACGAGCACAAGGACGGCCAAAACATCCTTACCGTTCAAAAGAATTTTTGAAATAAACAGAGCGTCCTCAAATTTTGCGGACGCTCTGTTTATAATTTTTTTCACGTTTCGTGGGAAATTTTACGCGGTGGTGTGGTCGTCGTATTCGGTCGGTATTTCTATTTTCGTCCTGCCGAAAGAGGTATATTTGCCATGTCCAATGATAGCGGTCCCATCTGGATTTTTTTCTAAAGTATCGATACTGTACGAAATTTCCATCAAAGTTTTGTTCTCGAAAACTACTTTTATATCTTCAAAAACCTGTTCAACGCTCTGGGATCCGACCGTGGATGTGAAGGTGAGCGAAGCGCAGGTATAGGCGCCGTCCTTATAAACAAAGTCCTTATAATGTTCGCCTAAAAATGCAAAGAACGCTGCTTGACTATCACGCGAAGCATAGATGGAAACAGACATATCGGCATTTTCTTTGGCCCATTTGTTTTTATTGACGAACTTACCGTTTTCGAAAACGTACCTGTTTACAAAGCAGTAACTTGCATTCGGCGAAACAAAGAGAAAGGGGCCGTCGTATTGGTAAACGATCACTTTATCTCCGTCCCATGACATAACATGACCGGGGTCGTCAAGATCTGCACTAAGTTCTAAACCATCTACCCACTCATAAAACTTAAAATTTTTCTGATTCGCCATAAGGGAACGCCACTCGTCTGCGGTGACCTCATTTGTCGGGGTGGGAGCTTTCACGGTGACCGAGCAGGTCGCGCTCTTGCCGCCTGCGGACGCGGTGATCGATGCCGTTCCTTCGGCAACCGCCTTCACTTCTCCGTTATCCACTGTTGCGATCTCGGAGTGGTCGGACTTCCATGTCACCGTTTTATCCGTCGCATTATCGGGGGAAACGGTCGCCGTGAGCGTCTTTTTTTCGCCGATCTCGAGCGTCAATGCCGTTTCGCTGAGTTTTACGCTCTCCACCGCAACCGTCTCGCTCTCGCCGCAGGCGGCAAGTCCGAAGCAGAGGCAGAGGGCGCAGGCGAACGCAGTGAGTGTTGTTGCAAACTTTTTCATTGTTTTCTCCTTTGCGCTGTAGATTAAGTGTACTTTTCCTTACGCGAAATCCTTGCACCTTTTTGTCCTTTATGCTATAATAAATGCACAAAAATTTTTATTTTTCGGCATTGTAGAAAAAGTACACTTTTTTATAAATTTTTCCATGTGCGGCAAAAAACGCGGAACGGCCAAAACCGTGTCTGCGTTTTTTTTGCTATGATAAAAAGAAACCGAAGGAGTATTTTTTATGGAAATGTATGCTTATGCCCGCGTCTCTGCACGCGACCAAAACCTGGAGAGGCAGATCGCCGCCTTCATCGAGTTCGGCATCGAAAAACAACATATTTTCACCGACAAGAAGAGCGGAAAGGACTTTGACCGCAGAGAATATAAGCGGCTCATGAAGAAGTTGAAAGCCGACGACCTTCTCGTTGTGAAGTCCATCGACCGTTTGGGACGCAATTACGACCAGATCATCGCCGAATGGTCGTACATCACAGGCACCTTGGGGGCGGACATCCTCGTTCTCGATATGCCGCTTCTCGATACGCGGGCGAAGGCGGACACGCTTGTCGGAAAATTCATCTCGGACATCGTTTTGCAGGTGCTGTCCTTTGTAGCGGAAAACGAGCGGGAGAACATCCGCGCGCGCCAAGCCGAGGGGATCAAGATAGCGAAGCAAAACGGCGTAAAATTCGGCAGGCCGCCCAAAATTTACTCTGCCGAATTTTTGAGAATTGCAGAGGAGTATATCAACAAACGAATTTCCTCGCTCCATGCCGCAAGCCTCCTCGGCATCAAGCGGGAAAATTTTTATTATCATATCCGAAAATTAAAACAGATTTTCATATAAAAAAATAGCCCGAACGCAGGGTTCAAGCTATTTACATTTGGTGCGGATGACAGGACTTGAACCTGCATGGTCTCCCACAGGAACCTGAAACCTGCGCGTCTGCCAATTTCGCCACATCCGCTTGTCGTCCCAATTATATCACAACCGCCTTTTCGTGTCAATCACTTTCTTCGCGGAATTCGCTTTTTTCTTTTCTCGGCTGTCGGTTTTTGCTTCGAGGCTCTATTTTGAAGTTTGTCTAAATAAACCTGCTTTGTTTCGATTATTATCTAAATAAATTTTCAAGTAAAAACCGCGGATATTGGGCCGCATTGTTTATCCAAAAAACTTTTTTCAAAGGTATTGACAGATTTTTCAAAATTTGTTACACTGTTTTATAGAATTTTAGGGGGAAATTTTTATGAAAAAACTTGTAACTTCGCTCCTTTCGAGCGCGGCGCTCGGGGCGCTTGCCCTCTCCTGCCTCTCCGGTTGCGGGGCGGACGTAAAAGGGGATACTTACACCGATCCCGACGTCACCATCAAGGCCGAAACGGTAGCCGACGCGGTGGATATTTCCGATCTTCTCTTCGGCACCTTCCTCGAGGACATCAACTATGCGGGCTATGCGCTCGACGACAACTTGCTTGCAAACGGCAATTTCGAGGAGCTCAAGCAGGGAGCCGCCACCGCGAACTATCAAAACCATTGGAAGGCGTTGACGGGCGCGACGTTTACAGTGGGGGACACCGAGGGCGTGCTCTCTTCCGACAAAACCTACCACAACAATACCGTCGGGACGAACGTCAACCCGCATTATGCAAAGGTGGACGTCACGGCGGCGGGAGGCGGGCTCATCAACGAGGGGTACAAATATCCCGCGCTTGCCCTTGTAAAGGGGACGAAGTACACCTTCTCCGCATTCATCAAGGCGGGGGCGGATTCCGACGTCACCGTGCGCATGTTCGATACCTATGAGAGAAAGGACTGCGGTTCGGTCAAATTCCAAGTCAAGAAGGGCGATTGGGTGAAATATCAGCGCACCTTCAAGGCTTCGCGCACCGCCACCGAGCATTTGCAGTTCGAAATTTCTTTCGCAACGCCGGGCACCTATCTTGTGGACGCCGCTCAGCTCGAGACGAACGACTCCACGCTCGGCTTCAAGAACTATATTTACAATGCGGTCAAAGATTTAACGCCCAAGTTCATGCGTTTCCCGGGCGGCTGTATCATCGAGGGGGACAACTCCACGGTGGACGAGCAGGGGCGTTGCCTCGAGGTGTACGATTGGAAGAACTCCATCGGCGCCGTCCAGAGCGGCAACAACGCGGGGGACGACATCGTGCCTGCCTTCACCTATCAGCTCGATACCGACGGCAAGACGAAGGAGACGACGACTTACGGCGAATACATTACCCGCTCCAACAACTTCGACCTCTGGGGCTATAACATGGATTACGGCGTCGGGTTCTATGAGTATTTCCTCCTCTGCGAGGACATCGGCGCAAGCCCCGTGCCCATCGTCAACTGCGGGTTCTCCGATCAGGGCGGCGCGGCAGACGCGAGCAAGCGCGGCACGCAGATGAAGGGCCGCCACCTCAAGGAGACGGAGGACTATGTGCAGGACGCGCTCAACCTCATCGAGTTCGCAAACGGCGACACGAACAGCAAGTGGGGGAAGATCCGTGCGGATATGGGCCACCCCGAACCCTTCAACGTCAAGTACATCGGCATCGGGAACGAGCAGTTTTTCGATACATATTACCGCCATTACGAGCAATTCCTCGACGCTTTCCATGAGAAGCAAAAGGCCGAACCCTCCGTTTACGGCGGCGTACAGCCTATCGTCGGCAACGGCATGGTGTTTTCGGACGCTGTCGGCGGTCCCGAAAATCCCACACGCGCCTATCTTGCCGACAGCGCGGCGCAGGAATATCTGAATGCGGGTAAGATCGAAAGCTGGGGAGATTACGGCGTCGTGGACCACCATTATTACATGGGGTATAACGACTTCCTGTATTACGCCTCTCCCGAGGCCTGCATTTACGACAAATACGACCGCACGGGCGCAAATGCCTATAAAGTATTTGTCGGCGAATATTCGGCAAACGCGGCAACGCAATATGCGGGGTTGCCGAGAACATATGAAACGGGTAGCTGGATGACGGCGCTCTCCGAAGCGGCATACATGACCGCGCTCGAGCGCAACGGCGACGTTGTGGACCTCGCGGCATATGCGCCCATGTTCGGCGTTTCGGACGGCACTTTCCGCGACAACGGCGCCAACCAATGGGCCGTGGATATGATGTACTTCACCAACACCGAATTGCTCTTAACGCCCAACTACTATGTGCAGAAGCTGTTCATGAACAATTCGGGCACCAAATACATCAAGTCCGCCATGACCTATAAAGAGGGGGCGGAGACGACCATGAAGATCGACGCGGACGCGAACGTTGTCAACCGCGTTTATCAATCCATCACCTATGACGAAAAGACGGGGGACATCATCGTGAAGATCGTCAACGCGGGGGACAAACGCCAATCGGTGAATGTCGATCTTGCGGGGGCGAAGGTCGAATCGGTCGCCGATTGCACCGTGCTCGAAAGCAGCAGTTCCAATAAACCCAAGGGGATCAACCGTTTCGGACAGATCGGGTACGAAGTGGAACCCCGCGAATTCACGCTCGGCGTCGGGTCTACCTTCGGTTACACCCTTTCCTCTTACAGCGTCATCTGCATCCGCGTGCACACCAAATAAGCGCGCAGAACAAAACCTCAATTCAAAAGGACCCGTCCTTCCGCGTCGGGTCCTTTCTTATTGTAAATGGAAAATACACGTTGGCGTTTATTCTTTTGCTTTTATGACATTTGTTGGCTTGATATATCTGAGCCGCACCATGGGCACAACAAAGGACAGGACTAATATGATGAGCGCAAGCAGACAGTTTTGCAAAACGTACTGCCATTTGACGGTAAGGAAGGCAATATCCATCACGACGGTGTTCTTGGCAAACTTGGAGAGCGACAGCACAAGCACTTTGTTGGCAAGCCCAATGAATACGAAGGAGCCGACGATATAGAGAGCGATCATTGCAAGTCCCGTGACAAGCACCTGGAAACCGAAGATGACAATGAGATCGAGATCTCTGCCGCCGAGAGCTTTTATGACCCCGATATTTTTCATCTTGTCTTTGACGTTTTTCAACTCGAACTGTATCATGAGGATCAGTAGCGCCACGCACAGTATGATGAATATCAGATCGAAAAAGCGGCTGAATACTTCCACCGCCCCGGCCATTGTGGTGATGGTACTGCCGATGGAGGAGTTTGGAACGAAGCCGTTGTCGTTCGCCACGTTGACGAGAAGTTCCGTCTGCCCCGCATTGTCGAAGTAGTAGCCCATGGTAAAGTATTCTATGCGCGACAACTCTTCAAACGTTTCTCCCGATATATAACAGGGGAGCCCTTTTTCGGATAACTTAACGATGGTGAACGTCTTTTCGTACTTTTCGACCGATCTGTATTGGTCGCAGAACAAATAATAGTGCAGCGTGACCGAATGGGGGACGAAATCTTTGAGGGTCAGCGGCGTGTATGATTTGCCGAACACACTATTGTACGTCTCATAGTTCATTATGATCTCGTTCTCTTTCAATGTCCGTTTGCTACTGCGTGCACTTTCGTCCGAAAAATATTTGGATTCAAAATTGTAGATCCGCCCGTCCATTTCAAAACAACTCCGCGCGGAGGCGATCGCCTGTTTTCCTTTGAGTTTCGCGGCGGCATCTACAAAATCTTTGTTGAAAGTGTAGGCAATGTTGAGATACTGCGTCAATTCGTCGAACATTTCGAGGCACTTTTCGTTCTTGATGAACTCACGGATATCCGCTTTGGAAAGTTGCGGATCGGACAGGATCTCGATGATATCTTTGTAGCGTTGCTTATAGCCGGTATATATGATCCCGTTGACGTAAGCCCAACTTTGATATGTATTCCAATGCACTTCTTGCAGAAGGTCCCGATAGGTCAGCTGTTGGTCGGGACGGTTGAGAATGACCGAATCGGCGAGGTAGTCGGTAATGAAAATTCCGTCGTCGCGTTGTACATCCGCTGTGGCGAGAAATTCCAGCTTGCCGAATTTGTTCTTTACAAATTCTTCGTCCGTTATGAGCAATCCGCCCGTTGCGTCGACGTTGTAGGGGTTGGTATCGATTTTTACTTTTTTTTGCGCGAGGGTGTCGGTCGCGCCCGCGTTTTGAACAGAAAAATTGATGAGCGGATATGCCTTCCCCTCATATCCTGCGTCATAGAATTTTTGGAGGTCGCCCTCGTTGACGTCCAGAATGCGGAGCGGATCCACACTTTCATAGCAGTCGTTCTCGTTTTTAAGGAAGGAGGTACAGCTTAGGCTTCGCTTTGCCATTTCCGTTGCGACCACTTTGCCGCCGTTGAAGTTCATAATGAGCTGAGAAAGGCCCAAAACGACCAATATGACGGCAAAAATGACAGAGTAGGCGCAGAACCAGAGCCAACTGCGGCGGGCAAATTTGACGGAGAGTTTTGCTGCCGATCGCAATTTGATGTGTTTTTTCGCAAACGGCAGAGGGGAAGCAGTTTCGGGCGGGACCTCCTCATGGGGCAAAAATCTGTCGCTCTCTTGCCTTATGGTTTTGATGCCGCCGCTTTCCAAAATGGAATTGACACTGTTCAAATTTTCGTCTGTAAATTTTTCGCCGTATGGAATGATAAGCGTGTCGTTCACCACCCTCAGCCGGTTGTCGAACGCTTGGTTACGCTTGACGTGCCGAAGGATCTTGCCCTCGGAAAGCTCAAGGATCTCGTCGGCATAATGTTCCGCGTCGCTGAGGTTATGGGAGACGATGACGACGAGTTTCTCTTTGGAGAGTTCCTTGAGCAGGTCGAGGATCTGCACGGTCGTCTTGCTGTCGAGGTTGCCCGTGGGCTCGTCCGCAAGGATCATGGACGGTTGCTTGACAAGTGCGCGGGCGATCGCAACACGCTGTTTTTGCCCGCCCGAAAGTTCTTTCGGATAGCGGTTTTCAAATTCCGCAAGGTCGGTGTCCGCAAGCGCTTTGAGCACCTTTTCTCTGTCTTCTTCCCCGCGGATTTCAAGCGCGAGGGAGATGTTTTCGTATATGGTCAGATCGTCCAGGAGGTGAAAGTCCTGGAAGATGAAACCGATCGTCGAGTTGCGGTAACAAACTTGTTCCCCGAGCCCGAATCGGCTCAGTTCTCGGCCGTTTTCAACGATCTCGCCCGAGGTGATGGTGTCCAGCCCGCCGAGAAGGGATAAAAGCGTCGTCTTGCCGCTCCCGCTCTTGCCTATCACAAAGACGAACCCTTTATCGGGCAAATGAAAGCTGATGTGGTCGAGCGCAACGCACGTCCCGCCTTTGCGGCTCTTGTATATTTTTGTGAGTTCTTTTGCCTGTATCATTATTCCCCTTCGTTTTTTGAGAAAGACGATAATTTTTCACGCGATCGTTAAATTTCGGTCAATATTATTGTATTCTTTTATCAATAGAATGTCAAGCGTTCCCGTCGCGCGCCGAATAGATTCCCGTGGGTTCTTTTTTGCGGAAGAGCGCAAAAAAAATGGCACCTATCCCCATAAACCTCTCATTCCTATGATAAAATAGAAGGGAGAAAAAAGGGGGAGGACCCAATGAAATTATATCAACTGTTTCTGCGCACCTTGCGTGCGCCATATAAGCAACTTCAAGAAAATGCGGCGTCCTATCTCGTTGAGCGGGAAAAAGACGCCCTTTATCTTCTTTTCGAAAAGAGCAACGGTGCGACCGATTGGAAAAACAATCTCGATTTTCCCGCCAAACCCTACCGCAAAATGGGGGAACTGTGGTTCGTCCACCGCGGATTTTTGAGGGTGTTCAAGACGATCGAGCCGCTCATCGCGCCCTACATCGCCGATAAGCGCGTAAAGAAGATCGTCATTTCGGGCTATTCGCACGGCGCGGCGCTCGCGCTTTTGTGCCACGAGTACTGCGTCTATCACCGCCCCGACATCGCCGAAAACATCGCGGGGTTCGGGTTCGGCTGTCCGCGCGTCTTTTGGGGATTTTTGAACAGGCGGGTGAAGGCGCGCTTCAAAAATTTCACCGTCGTCAGAAATTGCCGCGACATCGTCACCCACCTGCCGCCCCGTATTTTCGGCTATCGGCACGTGGGCAGGATCCTGCACATCGGGCGGGAGCGCGGATTCGGCGGGGTGGCTTCCCACCGTCCCGAAAGTTATCTTGCGGAGCTCTCGCGGGAGGTGACGGCATGAACAGCGTGCTTTTGTCAAGCGTGATCTCCTGCCTTACCTCCTCGGTCGCAGGCGGGCTTGTCACCTTTCTTATCACAAAATGGAAGAAGGGGGTCAAGCGGGAAAAGGCGCTCGACGAGGGGGTGCAGAGCCTTCTTCGCAACCAACTCATCGAGTACCACGACAAATACATGGGGCGGGGGTACTGTCCCATCTATGTCAAGGAATCGGCGCGGCGGAGCTATGAGGCGTACCACGAACTCGGCGGGAACGGCGTGGTGACCAAACTTTTCGAGGACATCATGTCCCTTCCCGAGGAGGAGAGAAAAACCGAATAAAAACGCGGCGGCGGAGGACTTTTGTCCTCCGCCGCCGCATATTCGGTTTCACATCATTTCTTTGATGGCGCGGTCGGTGTCGCGCTTGGTGTCTCGCGCTTTGAGCGCCTGTTTTTTATCATAGGTGTGTTTGCCGCGGCAGAGCGCGACCTCCATCTTGACGAGCGCGTCCTTAAAATAGAGTTTGAGGGGCACGAGGGTATATCCTTTTTCGTGCACCTTGCCCACGATTTTGTGGATCTCTTGTCTGTGCAGGAGCAACTTTCTGTCGCGGCGGCTGTCCTTGGTGGAGAAGGCCCCGCTCTTGTCATAGAGGGCGATGTGCATATTCTTCACGATGACCTCTCCCGCCCGCACTTCGCAGAAACACTCTCCCAAGGAGGCCTTTCCGCCCCGCAGAGATTTCACTTCGCTCCCTTCGAGCACGATGCCCGCCTCATAGCGTTCCTCGATGAAATATTCGAAGGAGGCGGATTTATTTACGGCAATGATCTTCATTTCAAACTCCTTTTCGGAGCAATGCGAAGTTCGTCCTCCGCATTCCCCAATCTGTTCCCGTCACTTCTATTTCGATCTTTTCCCCGAGCATGTAGGAATGCCTTATGCCCCTTAAAATGTGTCTGTCCTCGAGATATTCGTAACGATCGTCGGGCAGGGTGTCGATGGGAATGAACCCCTCAACGGTGTTGGAAAGTTCGGCAAACAGCCCGTAAGAATTCATGCCCGAAATCGTCGCCTCATACCTTTTCCCGATCTTGTCCTGCATGTAGGCCACGATATAGAGGGCGTCCACCTCCCGCTCTGCGTCCGCGGCGTTCTTTTCGCACTCCGAGGAGCGGATGGAGGCGTCCGCAACGAACCCCTCGTATTTTTTCGCCGCCGCGGGATCTATGATCGCCTCTTTGATGATGCGGTGGATGCAGAGGTCGGGATAGCGGCGGATGGGGGAGGTAAAGTGGCAATAGCAGTCGGAGGCGAGCCCGAAGTGCCCCACGTTCTCGGGGGAGTAGCGCGCCTTCATCATGGAGCGCAACATCACGCGGTTGACGAGGGGAGAGAGGGGGGAGCCTTCGAGACGGGAGAGAATGGCGGCATAGTCGCGCGGGGTCACTTTTTGGGTGTTGAAATTCGCCCGTATGCCCGCCTCGGAGAGAAAAGCGAGTAGCCCTTGCGCCTTCTCCGCACTCGGCGGCTCGTGGACGCGGTAGACAAAGGGGACCTTTTTTTCGGTCATGAGCTCGGCAACGCTCTCGTTGGCAAGCACCATGAATTGTTCTATCATCTCGTGGGAGATCGTGCGCTCGAAATCGGGAATGGAGATCGTCCCGTCCTCATAGAGGATCTTTGCCTCCTTCACGTCGAGCGCAATGCCGCCCCGTCCCTCCCGCGCCCGTTTGAGAATGCCCGTAAGTTCGGAGGCGACCTCGGCAAATTCGAGAAGATCGGGGTATTTTTTCGCCGTCTCGGGGTCGCGTTCGGCGAGTTTTGTCATGTCGGTATAGGTCATGCGGTGGCGGGAGCGGATAATTGAGGGGCATATCCGCTTTTTCGTCACGTTTCCGTGCGCGTCCACCGTCATCAAGCAGGAGAGGGTAAGCCTGTCCACGCCCTCGTTGAGGGAGCAGATGTCGTTGGAAAGGGAAGGGGGGAGCATGGGGAGAACGCGGTCGGGGAAGTACACGCTCGTCCCGCGCAGAAAGGCCTCCCCGTCGAGGCGGCTCCCCCGCGCAACGTAATGGGAAACGTCGGCGATGTGCACGCCCAAATAGAACTTCCCCGCCCGTTTTTCGATGGAGATAGCGTCGTCGATGTCCCGCGTGTCCTCGCCGTCCACGGTGATGATGAGCTGATTTCTCAGGTCCTCCCTTCCTTTGAGGTCGGTTTGCGAGAAAGATCGCTCCGCCTGCTTCTTTCCCTCCGAAAGGACGTCCGCGGGGAACTCTTCACGCAGTTTATGGGCGCGGATGAGGGAGAGTTCCTCGGTGAAGAAGTCGCCCTCCCGCCCGAGGACCTCTATAATTTCCCCGACGGGCGTCTTTCCCGTAAAAGAGCGCACTTTTGCGACCGCTTTACAGCCGCTCTTCGCGCCGTTCTGCTTGCCTGCGGGGATGTAAATCTCCACGCTCAGCCGCCTGTCGTCGGGGACGAGGTAGCCCACCTGCCGTTCGCGGCGGTAGGTGCCCACCGTCTCCTTACAGCCGCGGTCCAAGATGGCGAGAATTTCCCCCTCGTCGTCCGAGCGGCCCTCCACGCCGAAGGCCAGCACGGTGTCGCCGTGGAGGGCTCCGAAGGTCGCGCGGCGGGGGATGAAGAGATCGGGCGAACCGTCCCCGAAGGTGACAAACCCGAACCCGCGCTCGTTGCCGAGAAATTCTCCCTTGCGCGCGCCGAATTGCTCCGCTGTGCCGAAGCGGGAGCGGCTGTCGGTAAGCAGTTCGCCCTCGCGGCAGAGGGAGAGGAGGATGTCGCGGAGCCCTGCGCTCTCCCGCTTTCCGAGGCGCAGAAGTTTTGCGATCTCATAGTCGGTGCAGAGGGCAAAGGAGCCGTCCTTGAATTTTTCAAGCAACGCGTGTTTTACGTTCATATCAAGTCAAAAAAACGGGCAGCTTTTCGCCGCCCGTAAAAAGTCTTTTTTCGGTTATGCCCAAAGCGATTCGATGGAGATGATGAAGAACACCACCGCCAACACCCCCAAAATGACGAGGCAGGCGACCGTCCAACGCTTTAAGATGGACTCGGTGGACTTTCCCTTGTTCTTTCCATAGAAGGTTTCGCTCGAGCCGCTGAGCGCGTCGATGCCCTGAGAGTTCCCGGGTTGGAACATGACGAGGATGATCGCCGCAAGCGCGGCAACAAACATGAGGATGATGAGCACCAAACTCGTTACGCGGTAGGCGAGATAGTCGATCGGCGCCAATAAACTTGCAAAAAATGCTCCAAAATTCATAGCCTTTTTCCTTTTTCAGCAGAATACGGAAGATATTATAGCATAACCCCGCAAGAAAGACAACTTTTTTTGGGTGTATTTTGAAAATTCGAAAAAAATTCCCTTCCGCAGGGGAAGGGAATAGGGGTTATTTGGTGTTTTTGAAAATTTCCAGCCCTTTCGTTGCGGGAGTATAGAAGAGCAACAGGCAATTTCCGCTTACGGTTTCGAGTTTCTGGAGCTCGTCATACACGTTTTTCGCGTCCGCGTCGGTCACATGGTCTTTAAGAGCCTGCTCCATCTCCTCGTTGGAGTTGAACTCCGCGATAACGGCGACGGTGAGTTTGTTTGCAAGGTCGCCGAGCACGCTCTCGCCCGTGGACTTTTTCTGCATAACGTGAATTTTGACGACTTCGGAAATTTTCTTGTATTCCTCCGTGTTCTCGTAAAGAGCCTTGATCTCCTTCGAGAGTTCGGCCTCTTCATAGCCCTCTTTTTCGTAAGCGGACTTGATGCCGCCGAAGGAACTGCACCCGCAGAACACGAGAAGCATGACCGCGGCAAGCATCAGACAAGTGATAAGCGATACTTTCTTTTTCATTATTCTCTCCTCCTTGTGGAATTACCACAATTATAGCGCGGGCGGGGGAAGAAGTCAACTTTTTTTTGGGACAGAGAAGGGGCGCACTGTTGACTTTTTCCAAAAGAAGCATTATAATGAAAAAGTATGAACAGCGTCGTCCTCATCGGAATGCCCTCGTCGGGAAAGACGAGCGTCGGAAAACTCCTCGCAAAAAAGAGCGGCCGTCTCTTTTTGGACGGGGACGAGCTCATCCGCGCCCGCACAAAAGAGCCCCTTTCCGCTACCATCGCCCGTCTCGGCGCGGAGGGGTTTCTTAAAGTGGAGGAAGAGACGCTCTGCTCCGTCAAAGAGGAGAACGCCGTCATCGCAACGGGCGGGAGCGCGGTCTATTCGGAGCGGGCGATGGCGCACTTGAAATCGCTCGGAAAGACCGTCTATTTGAAGCTCTCCGAGCGGGAAGTGGAAAAGCGCATTCCCGACTTCACGGCGCGCGGCGTCGTCATGCGGGGGAATATCGCCACCTTGAAAGAACTCTATGCCGAGCGCGTGCCGCTCTATGAAAAATATGCCGATCTTGCCGCAGATTGCACGGGAAAGTCGCCCGAAGAGATCGCAGAGGAATTGCTCTTTTTATGAGAATTTGTATTTACGGCGCGGGCGCCATGGGAACAAGCCTCGGCGCATGGCTGGTGCGGAAAGATCCCGCCCTTTCCTGCGACTTTGTCACCCGTAACGCCGCCCATGTGAACGCGCTCAACACCCGCGGCGCGGAAATCGAGGGAAATGGGACCGTCCCCGTCCACGCCCTCCTTCCCGGGGAGATGAAAGGGGAGTACGACGTCATCTTTCTCGCCACAAAGCAGAGGGAGAACGGCGCGATCGCCGCATTCTTAACGCCCTTTTTGAAAGAGGACGGAGCCCTCGTCACCGTGCAGAACGGGCTTCCCGAAGAGGGACTTGCGCGCGTCCTGCCCAAGGACGGAATTTACGGTTGCGCGCTCGGCTGGGGCGCGGAACTTGTTTCTCCCGGCAAAGTGAAACTTACTTCAAAAGAACTGTGCCTCGCGCTCGGCGCATACGGCAGAGGGAAGAAACTCGAAGAACTCAAAACCCTGCTCTCGTCCGCGTTCACGGTGACGGTGGGGGATCTTGCCGAGATCAGGTTTAGCAAACTTGTCGTCAATGCGGCGTTCTCCACCCTTTCCGCGATTTCCGCTCTTTCCTTCGGCGAACTTGCAAAGAAGCACAAAAAACTCGTCCTCTCCCTCATGCGGGAGACGATCTTCGTTGCGAAGGCGGCGGGGTGCAAACGCCTCGTCCAGAACGGGCACGACATTTTGAAACTCTTCTCTTCGCCCTTTGCTGGGCTCCTCCTTCCCGTCGCCATGAAAAAGCACAAGGACATCCGCTCGGGAATGCTCAAGGACCTCGAGGCGGGGCGGCGGTGCGACGTCGACTTTGTGGCGGGCGCGGTCGTCAAGGCGGGAGAAAAACTCGGGGTGGAGACGCCCATGCTCTCCGCGGCAGTCTCCCTCGTGCACGACATCGAAAACGGGCTTGCGGAGATCGCACCCGAGAGCTTGGAGCTACTATGAGATTGATCCTCATTCGCCACGGCGACCCTAACTACATCGACGATACTCTTACCGAAAAGGGCAGGAGGGAAGCGCAACTCCTTTATGAGCGCGCAAAGAATTGGCATGTGGACGACGTGTATGTCTCCCCGCTCGGGCGGGCGAAGGAGACTGCCGCGCCCTGTCTTGCGGCGTGGGGAAAATCGGCGGCCGAGTTGAAATGGTTGGAGGAGTTTTACTATCCCATCGACGACGGGCGGGGCGGCGAACGCATTCCTTGGGACTTCTTCCCCTCGCAGTGGACGGACGAGGACAGAAATTTTACCGAAAACGAGTGGGTGAACGTTCCACGTATGCTCAAACTTAAAGGCGAGTACGTGCGGGTCTGCGCCTCCCTCGACGAATTACTTGCAAAGCACGGCTATGTGCGAAACGGCAGGTACTATCTTGCCGTCGCGTCCAACAAAAGGACGGTCGTGTGCTTTTGCCATTTCGGGGTCTCCATGGTCATGCTCTCGCACCTTCTCAACCTGCCCGCGCAGGCGCTGCTCCATGGGCTCTTTCTCCCGCCGACCTCCGTCACCGTCCTCAACACCGAGGAGCGGCACGGCAGAGAGGCATACTTCCGCGCCGAGCGGATCGGGGACTGCCATCACCTCATCGCAGGCGGAGAACCCATCTCGGAGAGCGGCTATTTTACCGACATCATGCAAGAAACCTTTTAGGAGGATATGATATGAATTACAAAGCATTGGCGGAGCGGCTCCTGCCCGGGGAATATCCCCCGCTTGAAAGCTATGAGGAAAAATATCCGCCGCGCAACCTTCCAAAGGGCGCGGAGGTCACCCGCCTTGCGCCCTCGCCCACGGGGTTTATCCACCTCGGCAACCTCTTTGCGGCGATCGCCAACGAGCGCATCGCCCACCAGAGCGGCGGCATTTTATATCTGCGCATCGAGGACACCGACTTAAAGCGCAAAGTGGACGGCGCGGTGGAGGCGGTGAAAAACGCCCTCCGCTATTTCGACATCAAATTCGACGAGGGCGCGGAGATCGGCGGCGACGACACTTACGCCCCCTGGTACCAGCGTCAGCGCGCCGAAATTTACCGCGCGTTCGTAAAACATCTCGTCGAAGAGGGGAGGGCATACCCCTGCTTTTGCACCGAGGAGGAACTCTCCGCCCTCCGCGAGGAGCAGACCGCCAAGAAGGAGGTTACGGGCTACTATGGAAAATACGCCAAGTGCCGCAACCTCTCCGAGGAGGAAATTTATCGAAACCTCGACGAGGGAAAGCCCTTTGTCATTCGTTTGAAGTCGCTCGGCAACCCCGAGAACAAGCGCAAGTTCCGCGACGAGATCAAGGGGGACATCACCGTGCCCGAGAACGACCAGGACGTCGTCATCTTGAAATCGGACGGCATTCCCACCTATCACTTCGCCCACGCCATCGACGATCATTTCATGCGCACCACCCTCGTCATCCGCGGCGAGGAATGGCTTGCAAGTTTGCCCATTCACATCGAACTTTTCGAGGCGCTCGGCTTCGAGCGACCCCGCTATGGGCACAACTGCTCCCTCATGAAGCAGGACGGCGAGTCCCGCCGCAAACTTTCAAAGCGCAAGGACCCCGAACTCTCCCTCGAATTTTACCGCAAGGAGGGATATTTTGCCCGCGCCGTCAAGGTGTACATGCTGACCCTCCTCAATTCCAACTTCGAGGAGTGGTACCGTAAGAACCCCGAGGCTCCGCTCGAAAGTTTCAAATTTTCGGCAGGAAAGATGAGCAAGAGCGGCACCCTCTTCGACCTCGACAAACTCAACGACATTTCCAAGGACGAGCTCTCCAAACTCTCCGCGGAGGAGATGTTTGACTTCCTCAAAACGTGGGCGGACGAGTACGGCACGGAGACGCAGAAGGGGTATTTTGTAGACCGCGAAAAGATGCTAAATACGCTTACCCTCTGCATGGGGATCGGCGGCAAGAAGCGGCGGAAGGACTTCACCACCGCCTCGCAGGCGATGGAGTTCATCAAATTCTTCTTTGAGCGCACCCCGCAGGAGGACGAATACAGGTGCGATCAAGAGACGCGCGTTGCCGTTCTTACCTCGTTTTTGAAGAAATATGACCCCGCTGATGACGGGCAGACGTGGTTTGCAAAGGTGAAGGAGACGGCGGCGGAGAACGGCTTTGCCGCCGAGATGAAGGAATATAAGACAAACCCCGAAAATTACAAAGGGAGCGTTGCGGACGTTGCCGAAATTCTGCGCATCGCCACAACGGGCAGGGCGAACACCCCCGACCTATGCACCATTCAACAGATCTTGGGCGAGAAGGAGACCCGCGCCCGCATTAAGGCGCAGTTATAAGTCCCCGCGCGGAGAATTACAAAGGAGAGAGCATGAGCAGAGCGGACGAAATTTTTATTCAAAATTGCAAGGATATTTTGGAAAACGGCGTTTGGGATACCGACCGCGAGGTCCGTCCCCGCTGGGAGGACGGCACGCCCGCCCACACGGTGAAGAAGTTCGGCGTCGTCAACCGTTACAATTTGCAGGAGGAATTTCCCATTTTAACAATTCGCCGCACGGCTTTTAAGAGTTGTATCGACGAAATTTTGTGGATCTGGCAGAAAAAGAGCAATAACATCCACGACTTAAAACCCCACATCTGGGACAGTTGGGCGGACGAGAGCGGCTCTATCGGCAAGGCATACGGTTATCAACTCGCCCAAAAGGCGCAGTATAAGGAGGGGGAGTTCGACCAAGTGGACAGAGTGCTTTTCGACTTAAAGCACAATCCCGCCTCGCGCAGGATCATGACCAATTTATATAACTTTGCCGATCTCCACGAAATGCACCTCTATCCTTGCGCCTATTCCATGACCTTCAACGTCTCGGGAGACACCTTAAACGGCATTTTGAACCAGCGTTCGCAGGACATGCTTGCCGCGAATAACTGGAATGTGGTGCAGTATGCGGTGCTCCTCAAAATGTTTGCGCAGGCAAGCGGGCTCAAGGCGGGGGAACTCGTGCACGTCATCGCCGACGCGCATTTGTACGACCGCCATGTGCCCATCGTAAAGGAGCTCATCACCCGCGAACCTCTTCCCGCACCTCTATTTTCCATGGACGAAAGTATTTCAAATTTTTACTCTTTCACCCGCGACAGTTTCTCGCTCGAGAACTACCAATTCCACCCCTTCGACGTCAAGATCCCTATCGCGGTGTAAAACGCGCTTCTTGCCTCCCCCCAACTCGTTGGGGGGAGGGTAGGGAAGGGGGCACCTTATTATAACCCCCCCTGAGGAGGGGGCAAGAAAGCGGAACTCCTTCCCACGGAGGGGGGCAAGCGAAACCCCCTCCATCGGAGGGGGACTAAGGGGGTGGGTATCTCTACCTTATTCCATATGAGGTCAACACTATGAAAGCCATTTTTCATGCAGACAGAGAGTGGGGGATCGGAAAGAACAACGGCCTGATGTTCTCCCTCCCCAAGGACATGAAATTTTTCCGCGAGACGACGAAGGGAAAGGTCGTCGTCATGGGGCTGAATACCCTGCGCTCTTTTCCCGAGGGGAAGCCCCTAAAAAACCGCGTCAACATCGTCCTCTCGCCCGAGAACGCAGGCGAGGACGTCATCACTGTCCACAGCCTTGAAGAACTCTTCGAAGAGGTCAAAAAATACCCGCAAAATGATGTGTTTGTCATCGGCGGGGCGAGCGTCTACCGCGCCCTTCTGCCCTACTGCACCGAGGCGCTCGTCACCAAGGTGGAGGCAAGCGGCGGTGCGGACGTGTTCGCGCCCAACCTTGACGAGGACGAAAACTTCGAACTCGTCTTCGAGAGCGAACCCCAAGAGGACAACGGCTACACCATCAAGTTCTGCACCTATCGCAATCGCTCCGTAAACTAAACGCCTTATAAAAATATCCCCCGCATGCAAACGCGAGGGATATTTTCTATGGCAAAATGTTTAAGGAGCGGGAGGGGCAGGCGGTGCGGGGAGAGGAGGGGGAGGAAGGGGAATGTCGCTTGCGGGATAGCTTGCCGTAAGCGTTCCGTCCGCATTGCAGGTGATCACCACCGTCTCAATACCCGCGGACAACGTGAGGGTATACGTCCCGTCCGCGCCCTTTGCAACGATGTATTCGGTGCACATCGTCTCCTTATCGTCATAGAAGAAGAGGGGCGCTTTCCCGCCTTCTTTGGGCAGACAAATGAGGTTATGCACCGTGCCCTCGCTGTCCGTGAGCGCAAGATCTTCTTCGAACACAAATTTCTCGAAGTCCCAATCGGCGGCTTCCGCGGTGGCGCTGTTCGTGCCGTCGGAGACGGTAATCTGATCGCCTTTCAGCGTGAGGGTGATCGTGACCGTTTCGAACGTCATGAAGTCGAGAGCGGAGATGGTGAGCACCTGCCCGTCTTCCGTGAAGGAAGTTTCATAAGTCGCACTCGTGCCGTCAACGGTGGCGACGACGGAGAGGGGAATGTTGATACCGATCGCCGTCACTTTTACTTCCACCTCATGTTCGCCGACCGTGTAGACGCCGACAAACTTGTCAAGCTCAAAGACATTTGTGTTTTTGGTGTAAGTTACCCCGCTCAGGGTCGCGCTTTCGGCGGTGAATTCCACCGTGTAAGAGGTCCCGTCCGCGGTGTAAGTAGCCGTCGCCTTGCCGTCCGTTACGGTCACGGGCGAGGTGAGTTCCATTTCCGCGCCGTCCACGACCACGGTCGCCTGTACGGTGAGTTCTATTGTCTTGTCGCCCGCCTCATACACGCCGACAAACGGCGAAAGATCGGCGCGGCAGTACTGTACTCCCATAACGGTAGCATATTGCAGGTCATAAATATTGACAAGCAGAGTGAGCGTGCTGCCCTCCACACTGAACGCAAGCCCGATGATGCTCTCTCCAAAGAAAGTATAGCGCGTGAGCTGATAGGGGTATTTCACAAGGGTGATCGCATCGTCGCTCTCGGTATAATCGGTGGTGGAGAGGGACAACGTGCCGTCCTCCCCGATCACGATCATTTCATCGTAATAGGGGCCGTGGTAGACAAAGGACATGCCGAGCAGTTTCTCGTACTGTTCTTTGGAGATATAACTCTTTTCGTCGGGTTCTTCTTCGGTATCGAGCGAGAACATCGTGTCGTAGAGCCCCAAGGCGGAGGGCTGGACGGTATGAAAGACGGAATTGTCGTCCGAGAGATAGCAGAGCACGGGGGAACCGTATTCGTCCAGATCGAGGTAAAAGGTTGCTCCGGTGACGGGATGGGCGCCCGTTGCGGTGACCGTTCCCCCCTCAAAGTCGATGGAGAGGGTATCGGGCGAAGTCCCGCCCGTCGTGAAGACGTCCTCCTCGCCTTCGAGCCCTGCGTTGAACAGCTCGATGATCGCGGGCAGATCGCTCTCCGCATACAGGACACAATAAGTTTCATATATTCCGTCGGTCTTTTCAAAGACGAGGAAGGGATCGCAGGATTCGGTCGGGAAGCAGAACATTGCGTAATTCCCAAAACTGTAGGCGACCACCGTAAGCTCCTCATCAATGTCCGTAAAATCTTCTTCGGTGAGATATTCAAAGGAGCCCTTTGCAGATGCGGGGAACAGCGTGTCCCCGCCGTCGATCTTGTTCTTCATTGCGTAATCTTCGCCGATCTCAAAGGCGTCGAGATAGTTCGTATAGCCGCCGACATATTCTTTTTTGAAGTCGTCGCGCACAAACACACTGCTTACGCCGTAAGTGTCGGAGAATTCGAGCGCGACCTCCACGTCGGTAAAGCGAATTTCATATTTGTTGGTTCCGGCGGAGAAGCCGATCACGATCTCCCCGAGTTTCACGGAGGGAGCCAACGCATAGGCGACGTCGTTATATTTCACCTCTTCGCCGTCTTGGAATACGAGGGTATTGCCGTCGTTGTCCGACCATGCGCCGACGAGCAGGTCCGTTTGATAGGGATAGGCCCTATGCGCAACGCCGTCGGTCACAATGTATTCTCCCGCAGGACCGACCTGGAAGAGATAGTCCTTCCCGTCCACCGTAAAGGAGAGGCCGCTCCCGTATGCGCTTGCCTTCGCCTCTGCAGCGGCCGACTTTCCGCCGAGAGAGAACTTGCCCTCTTGGTAGGAAAAGACGGCGCCCGCCTCGTCGAAATAGCTTCCCTCCTTCACGTTGTCCGTGTAGGGCAAAAGATCATAAGCCCAGCCGTAGCCGTCGTCGAAGTGTGCCACGCCGTCGGCGAGGGTGACCGTCCCGTAATTAAGTTTCAAGCTGACGTCTGCGCCGCTTTCGCCAATGGAGAACACCGTCGTTGCGGTGCCGTCAAGTTCGAGAGGCTCGTCGATCTCATATGCGTATTGGTCCCATGCGAACGTTCCGTCGGCGCCGATCTCGGGCGAGAACATGTAATAGGTAAACATATAGGGGTCGTCGGGCGCCCAGGCTCCCGCGAAGGGGTTTGCGGCAAGGAAGGTAAGTTCCGCCGCGTCGCCGTTTTTGAGTTCGAGCGCGCCCTCGTCGTTGAGCGTAAGGGTGTACGTTTTGTCGCCCGCCTTGCAGGAGATCACGGCGCTTTCGCCCTCTCCCTCCATCGAGACAACTTCGAACCCGTCGTATCCGCTCCCCGTAAGGGTGCATTCAACGAGATCGAGCGTATAGCCGTAAGCGACCCACTTGCGCGCAAACGCGCCGCAGTCGATGGGCTCGGGCTTTACAGGCTCATCGGGCTCGTCGGGCTCGTCGGGCTCAGACGGCGTATCGGGTTCGTCCGGCTCATCGGGATCAGACGGGGTGTCCGGATTCTCCGACGGGGGATTTTGGGTAGACGGATCATCCGAGGAGGGTGGGTCCTTCGTGCAGGCCGCCAGCGCAAACGTGCAGGAAAGCGCGAGGCAGACCGCAAGAATCGCTGTAAGAAACTTTTTCATATGCGCCTCCATTCAAATATATTTTAATTATAGAATAACAAATGAGCCGAGAAATGTCAAGAATTTTTATTATTTTTTCATTTTTGGCGGTAGCCGTGAGATTTTCACAAAAAATGTCGCTTTCGCAAAAATATTTTGCGGGAAAATCGCAAGCAGGTCGAACAAGGTTATTTTTTCGCAAAATACCCTCATTTTTGTTGTCAAAAGCGCCGAAAAGTACTATAATCATCTGTGGTTTTTAAGAGGAAGATATTTATGATCAGAAACGATTTACGAAACATTGCGATCATCGCGCACGTCGACCACGGCAAGACGACCCTTGTCGACCAGATGCTCAAGCAGAGCGGCACCTTCCGTGAAAATCAGGCGGTTGAAGAGCGCGTGATGGACAGCGGCGACTTGGAGCGCGAGCGCGGCATCACCATTCTCGCAAAGAACACCTCCATTCACTATAACGGGGTGAAGATCAACATCGTCGACACCCCCGGCCACGCCGATTTCTCGGGCGAAGTGGAGCGGTCGCTCAAGATGGTTTCGGGCGTTCTCCTTCTCGTGGACGCCGCCGAAGGTCCCATGCCGCAGACCCGCTTTGTCACCCAAAAGGCGCTCGAACTCGGGCTCAAACTCATCATCGTCGTCAACAAGATCGACCGCCCCGACGCGCGCATCTCCGAAGTCAACGACGAAGTGCTCGAACTTTTAATGGACCTCAACGCAACGGACGAACAGCTCGAAAGTCCCTTTGTGTACTGCTCGGGCAGGGAGGGCACCTCTTCGCTCGACCCTTTGGAGGAGGGGACCGACTTAAAGCCTCTCTTCGATATGATCCTTTCCCACTTCCCGCCCCTCGAGATGGACGAGACGGGGGAATTGCAGATCCTCGTCTCCTCCATCGACTACAACGAGTACGTCGGCAGGATCGGGATCGGCAGGATCGAACGCGGGCAGGCGCGCCCCAACCAGGAGGTCGTCGTCTGCAACTACAACCACGAGGATGTCAACACCAAGGGAAAACTCGTGGGGCTGTATGAGATCGAGGGCTTGAACCGCGTGCCCTGCGAAAACGCAAAAGCGGGCGACATCGTCTGCTTCGCGGGCCTCGAGGGCATCAACATCGGCGATACCGTCTGTTCGGCAACCCATGTGGAGCCCGTGCCCTTTGTCAAAATTTCCGAACCCACCGTGGAGATGATCTTCTCCGTCAACGATTCTCCCTTTGCGGGGAAGGAGGGCAAGTGGGTCACCACGCGGCATCTGCGCGACAGGCTCTACCGCGAACTTCTGCGCGACGTCTCCCTCAGAGTGGAGGACACCGATTCGACCGACGCCTTCCGCGTGAGCGGCAGAGGGGAGATGCACCTTTCCATCCTCATCGAAACCATGCGCCGCGAGGGGTACGAATTCCAGGTGAGCGCCCCCAAAGTTCTCTTCAAAGAGATCGACGGAAAGCGGTATGAACCCGTGGAGCGGCTCATCGTGGACGTTCCCGAGACGAGCACGGGTCCCGTGTTCCAGAGCATGGGCGAAAGGAAGGGGGAACTCGTGCACATGAGCGCCATCGGCTCGAGGATGCGCCTCGAATTTTTGGTGCCCGCGCGGGGGCTCTTCGGCTACAAGAGCGAATTTTTAACGGACACCAAGGGCGAGGGCGTCATGAGCTCGGTGTTCTATGAATACCAGCCCTATAAGGGGGAGATCCAAAAGCGCAACACGGGCTCTCTTGTCGCGTTCGAGAGCGGCGAGGCGGTCACTTACGGGCTCTTCAACGCGCAGGGGAGGGGAGTGCTCTTCATCGGCGCGGGCGTGCAGGTGTACGAGGGCATGGTCATCGGGTTTTCTCCCAAGGACGAGGACATCAACGTGAACGTGTGCAAGACGAAGCACCTAACCAACACCCGCTCCTCCTCTTCGGACGAAGCCCTCCGCCTCATCACCCCCAAGAAAATGAGCCTCGAAGAGTGTCTCGAATTTATCAAGGACGACGAGCTCTTGGAAGTGACGCCGCAGAGCATCCGTATCCGCAAACGCATTTTGGACGGCGAACTCCGCGCCAAAGCGCGCGCAAAGGCAAAATTGCAGTAAAAAGGGGCTCCAAACCTCGAAAAATGCCATTTAGCATAGTACTATGCGTGACATAATATTAAAACTATGTGTGACATAGTATTTGTCAAACCGTCCGAATCGGGCGGTTTTGTTCTATTTTGCGCTCTGTTTGCATATTGGTAGAGCATGGAAAACCAGAGCATCCTTACCATCGAACAACGGAAGAAGATCTCCATGACCTGCGTGGAGAGTGTAGACGCCTTTTCGGAGACCCGCATCCTGCTCAAAGTGGGCGGGCAGAGGGTAACGATCGACGGCGACAAACTCAAAATTTTGACCTTTTCGCAGGGGAGCGGCAATTTCTCGGCAAGCGGAGAGGTGCGCGCTCTTCGTTACGGGAGCGGAAAGGGAAAACTTGCGGGGCTCTTCAAGTGAGCCATCTGCACGCCTTTTTGCTCTGCTCGTTGCTCGGCTTTGTCGGCGGAGCGGCGTATGATCTTTTCACGGGACTTGCCTATCCCTTCAAAAGCCGCCTCCTCTCAGCGATCGCGGAGGGGCTCTTTTGCCTCTTTTTTGCGGGGCTCTATCTCCTGTTTTCTCTCAAATTTGCCCTTCCCGCCCTCCGTTTTTACCATTTTTTCGGTTGCGCCGCGGGATTTTTCCTTTATTTGAAAAGTCTGCATAAAACGGTTGCATTTTTTCCGAAAAAGATATATAATGGTTTTGTATCGAAAAAACAAAAGAGAAGGGATGGGAAATGCCGAAAAAACAGATCTCCGAAGAGAAAGCAAAGCGCATCGCAGTAGGCGCGACGGTTGCGGGTGTGCTTCTCATCATTTTTTTGATCGTCATCGTCATTGTGCAGTTTGTGCAAATGGGGGTGGCGAACTCCAAAAAGGATGAGCTCGACGACCGCATCGGCGAATATCAACGGGCGATCGAGCAGGGCGAGAACGATCTCGACTATTATCGGTCGGGCGAGGGCCTCTACTACTATGCCCGCCAGAACGGGTTCAAATAATGCAAGCGATCATCGATATCGGTTCCAATTCCGTCCGCCTGATGCTATGGGAGGGCGGAAAATCTTTATATAAGCGGGTAAACACCACCCGTCTCGGCGAAGGGCTGGCGCTTACGGGCAGATTGAAGGAGGCGGCGATCGTCCGCACGGCGGAGGCCGTCAAACGTTATGCCGAAGAGGGGAGAGCCGCGGGCGCGCAGGTCCATGCCTTTGCGACCGCCGCGGTGCGTTCCGCCGAAAACGGCGCGGACTTCTGTGCCGAAGTGAAAAAAATCTGTAATCTCAAAGTGGACGTCGTTTCGGGCGGGGAGGAGGCTCTTTTGGGGCTTTCGGGCGCGCTCGGCGGAAATGAAGAGGGCGGCATCCTCGACATCGGCGGCGCAAGCACGGAGGTGTGTCTGCGCAAAGAGGGAAAAATTTTCTTTTCGGTCTCTTTGCCCGTCGGCGCGGTGCGGCTCTATGACAAGTGCGGGGAGGACGGAAAGAAGTTGCTCTCCGAAATCTGCACGGCGGTCTCTCCGCTCGAAGGGGTCCGTCCTGTCGGGAATATGTATGCGATCGGCGGCACAGGGTCCACGCTTGCCTCCGTTTTGCTCGGGCTCGAAGAGTACGACGGAGAAAAAATTCAAGATTTTTATATGAGAGAGGCGCAAATTTCCGCCCTTGCGGACAGGCTCCTCTCCCTCTCTGCGGAGGAGCGCAAAAAAATCAAGGGCATGGACGAACGCCGTGCGGACATCATCGCGGGCGGCGCGGTGCTCCTTTCGGAGATCATGAAAAAACTCTCTCTCGGCGGGGTGTATGCCTCCGACCGTGACAATTTAGAGGGCTATTGCTACTTGCGGGGGCTGAAATGAGCGGCAGAACGAAGAGAATTTTATATTATGCGGCGGACGTGACCCTCTTTCTCGTGTTCGGGATCGGCATGTTGCTCCTCCCCCTGTTCGTGCCGCCGTTCGAAGAATTTCCGCGCGGGGATGCGGAGCTTTGGCAGTATCCTTTGGCGGTCGCCGTCTCGGTCGTGGGACTTCCCGTGCTTTTGCACGAATGCGGACATCTTCTCTTCGGCGCGTTTGCGGGAATGAAACTCGCCCGTTTCGGATTTCACCCCTTTACGCGGGGCGCGGTCGCGGGGGAGACGGCGATGTACCCCAAAAACGGCAAGCACGTCAAGGGGAAATTTTTCGCGCTCACCCTCGGCGGAGCGGTTGTAAATATCTTGGTCGGCGTTGCGCTCTTTCTTCTGTGGCTGTTTCTGCCCACCCGCGCCATGGGGTGCGGCGCGCTGTCCGGCTTTGTGTTCTATGAGGGGGTGCGCGCCCTGCTTCCCGCCGAACTTTCTGCGGGCAAGACGGACGGCGCCGTCCTCTTGGGGCTACTCAAAAACCGTCCCGAGGAGGAAGTCGCCCTCCGCGTCCTTACCGCGCAAGGCATCTTATATAAAGGAAAGCATTCGGATCTTCCCAAAGAACTGCTTTTCTGTGCGCCCGTCGTAAGGGAGGATCTCCCCGCCTATCATGCCCTGCTCCTGCTAAAAGGGCAATGCCTGCTTGCCGAGGGGGAAGAGGAGGCGGCGAAAAAAAACCTCCTCCGCCTTTCGGAGTGCGAGGGGCTCTCCGAGGGGGAAGAGGAGGAGTGTATGCGCTATCTCGGGTATTTCGAGGGGACGTTCGTCCCGGAGAGATCGCCGCTTTTCGGGGTGAATGCGCTCGAGGAGACGCTTGCCGAAAAATCGAAAAAGCTCTGAATTTCTTCAGAGCTACCTTTTTCAAATACAAAACAGCCGATGCTTCGGCTTAAAACCGACACCCAAGTGCCGCAAAATAAGAATATTCAGTTGTCGGTTTGGGGGGGATTGTAAAAACTCAGTCTGCAAGACCGAGAAGATAATCAGAGGACACGTTAAAATAACGTGCAACCTTTGCGATATTGGAAGCGGTCGGATCGCTCTTGTTGGTTTCCCAATAGCAGACGATCCCCAAACTTACTCCCAAATCTCTCGCAACGGTCGCCTGCGACAGGCCTCTCTCTTTACGCATCTCCATAAGCCGTTCGGCAAATATCTTCATGGCATTATCATATCACATAATTAAAGAAATTGCAATCGTTTTTGATAAAAAAAACACAAAAAAGAAGAAAATATTTTTCAAAATAAGGTAAAAAAGGGCGGATTTTGAATAAATTGAAACAAATTTTGTTCATTTGTCACGGAAATATCTGCCGATCCCCCATGGCGGAGAGCGTTTTTGCTCACATGGCGAAGCAGTTCGGCGTAGAAGGCGAGGTCGCGGCGGCGTCCGCGGCGGCGCATACGGACGAGCTCGGCAACCCTCCGCACCGCGGTACGCGGGAGAAATTGAACAGGGAGGGGATCCCGCTCATTCCGCACCGCGCGCGGCTCTTGACGAGGGAGGACGGCAAAAAGTTCGACCTTCTCATCGGCATGGACGAATACAACCGCAGGGACATTCTGCGCGTCGTGGGAGCCGAGAACGCCCATAAGGTGAAGTGCCTTTTGGACTTCACGACCCATCCCCGCGCGATCGCCGATCCTTGGTATACGGGAAATTTCGACGAGACTTTTGACGACATCACGGAGGGCTGTGCCGCACTCCTGAAATATCTGTTTCCGAACGGGAGGAAAATTTCATGATCAAATTAAAGACTAACTTGCAACCCGCCGCGCTATCGCAGGTCACGGTGACGGACGGCTACTGCAAAAACGCACTCGAAAAGGAAGTTTCGTACCTGCTCTCTCTGCAAGAGGGGAGGTTGCTTGCGGGCTTCTGCGAGAACGCGGGGCTGAAAACGCCCTTTGTCCGCTATGGCGGCTGGGAGAGCGGGCTCATGGGCGGACACACTTTGGGGCACTATCTTACGGCGGTATCGCAGGGGGCGGTCAACCCCGCCGTGCCCGAACCCGACCGAAAAAAACTATTCAACAAGATGAAGAACATCATCGACTGCCTTGCAGAGTGCCAGAAGGCGGCGCCGATCGGGCTCGTATGGGGGGCTCCTCCGGTCGCGGGCGGCATCGAGGCGCAGTTCGACCATGTGGAGCGGGGCGAGACGGACATCTATACGCAGGCGTGGGTGCCGTGGTACACCCTGCACAAAATTTTGGCGGGGCTCGTGGAAGCATACAAGTGCACGGGGTATGCGCCCGCTCTCTCTGTGGCCGAAAAACTCGGCGATTGGGTGTATGAGCGCGCCTCTTCTTGGGACGAAAGAACCCATAAAACGGTGCTCGAGACGGAGTACGGCGGCATGAACGACGCCCTCTATGAACTCTACTCGCTTACAGAGAAGCCCGCGCACGCCGTCGCCGCCCATCTCTTCGACGAGGAGGAACTCTTCGACCGCGTCCTCTCCATGGAGCCAAACGTTCTCGACGACCTGCACGCGAACACGACGATCCCCAAATTCCTCGGCGCGCTCAACCGCTACCTTACCCTCCACGGGGGGGAACTCTGCGGCGAAAAGGTGGACGCTTCTCGCTATCTTCATGCGGCGGAGTGTTTCTTCCAAACGGTGACGACCCATCACACCTATGCGACGGGGGGGAATTCTGAGTGGGAGCGCTTCGGCAAGGACGATGTTCTCGACAAAGAGCGCACAAACTGCAACTGCGAGACCTGCAATGTCTACAACATGTTGAAACTTGCGCGCGGCTTGTTCCTCGCCACGGGGCGGAAGGAGTACTGCGACTATTACGACAACGCGTTCACCAATCAAATTCTCTCCTCCCAAAACCCCGAAACGGGCATGACGACCTATTTCCAGGCGATGGCAAGCGGCTATTTCAAGGTTTTCTCCTCGCCCGAGCAAAATTTTTGGTGCTGTACGGGCACGGGAATGGAGAATTTCACCAAGCTCGGCGACGGCATCTACTACCGCAACGGCAAGAGCCTGTTCGTGGAGCGGTATCTCTCCTCCGTCTATGAGGGGGAGGACGTCGCCCTTTTGCAGAGTGCGGATCTTCCCTTTGGAGAGGGGGCGACCTTCAAGGTGCTCAGGGCAAAGGAGCCGTTCCTGCTCTGCCTGCGCCTTCCCGAGTGGGCGGCGGGATATCCCGAGGCGACAAAGAACGGCGCGCCCGTCAAACTGCTCGAGGGGAGCGGCCATGTGACGGTGGCGGTGAAGGAGGGGGACGAGATCACGCTGAAGATCCCCGTGGAGATGGGGATGAAGGGGCTTCCCGACGGCGAAAACGCCTTTGCCTTCCGCTTCGGCGGCGTTCTGCTCTCCGCAGACCTCGGCAGTGATGACATGCGGACGGAGACGACGGGCGAAAACGTCACCATTCCCTCGGGAGAGCCGTGCGAGGTCACGGTCAAGGTGAACGACCTCTATGCCCTCTTCGAAGAGCCGACGAAATTTTTCGTGCGGGAGGGGGAAATTTTTGTGATGAAGTCGGAGCCGCCGCTCAAATTTTCTCCCCACTTCAAGCGGTACAAGGAACGCTATGCGATCTATGTGCGGGTAAAAGAGTAAAAAAATTTCAAAATATTCTTTACATTTCACATAAAATGTTGTATAATGTAAAAAACGAGCGAGAGGGATGCTATGAGATCGCACGAATCGGAAGAGATGTATCTTGAAACAATTTTGCTTTTGAAGGAGAAGCGGGCGAACGTCCGCTCCATCGACGTCTGCGAGGAACTCGGCTATGCCAAGTCGAGCGTTTCCCGCGCGGTGGGGCTGTTGCACAAGAAGGGATATATCGAAATCGACGGATCGGGCGACATCACGCTGACGGCAAGCGGGCAGAAGAAGGCGGCGGGGGTGTACGAACGCCACCGCGTCATCACCAAGGCGCTCATGGCGGTGGGGGCGGACAAGGAGCTTGCCGAGAGCAACGCTTGCCGCATCGAGCACGTCATCTCCGACGAAATGTTCGAAATTTTGAAAAAGTATATTGAGAATTGAAGAGAAAAAAGAACGCCGCGGCGCTTCCATGGAAGCGCCGCGGCGTTTGTCATATTATGTGTAGGTCATATCCAAGTGGGTTTTGCGGTATTCTCGAAGGCTTTTTCACCGACGGAACTCTGCGCCCCTTTGTTGATTGTAATAGATTGGAGCATAGAGCAGTTTTGGAACGCGCCATAACACAAAACCGTTTCGCTTGTAATTGTTACACTACGCAGGATAGTGGGGATGTAAAAATCTTCATACGTTTTAAAACCTGTGCTGTACGTTTGGCGTATCGATGTTCCACCTTGGTATGGGGTTGAGCCGAAAACATACCCAAAACAAGCCGATACTGTCCCGCTATTTCCCTTTTGACTGCCGACAAAGGGCAAAATGATGGTTTTAACCATGGAACACCCGTTGAATGCTGCCGACCCAATCGAAGTTATTGTATCCGGAATGATAAAGGTCCCCGCCGTTTCCGAATTGATGGACGATAATGCACTACAGCCTTTGAATGCTTTTTCTCCAATGGTATCGACAGAAGAGTTAATTGTGAACTTTTTCAATGAGATACATCCGCTAAACAAAGAAGCGGGGATGATCGAAATACTCTGCAGGTTGATTTCTTCGATTTTTGAGCAATCTTCAAAACAACTAACTCCTACTTGAATAATTTCGTTGTTTAATTCGATTTTGGTCAACATGGAACAATTTTGGAAAGCTCCATAATTGAGAATAGATTCTTTTGTAATGGTAACGTTTCGCAAAGTAGAAGGAATGTAAAAATTTTCGTACGTTTTAAACCCTGTATCGTAGGTTTGTTGTATCGACACACCACCTTGATAAGATCTTTCTCCAAATATATACCCAAAACATGCCGCTTCTTCACCGCTATTTCCTTGTTGACTACCGACAAAAGGTAAAGTGATGCTCCGAAGGGAAGAGCAACCGTTAAACGCGCCTGCACCGATCGTCGTCACGCTTTCGGGAACGGTAATGGAAGTGATCGCGTTGCACCCTTTGAATGCGTCCGCAGGGATCGTGTCGATCGGGGTACCATTGCGCTCCGCGGGGATCGTAATCTCGCCCGAAATCGAAGTGCTCGCCGCTTTGATAGAGGCGCCAGAATAGATAAAGGTGCCGTCGTTGTCCTCTTTGGGCTGGCTGTTGTTTCCGCTCGAACTTGACCCGCTGTTGTTGCCCGAGGAGCCCGAGGAACTCGAAGAGCCCGCACTGCTTGAATTGTTGCTTCCGCTGTTGTTCCCGCTTGATCCGATACCGAAAAGTCCGCCGCAGGCGGTGAGCGCAAAGCACAGGCAAATCGCAAATACGAGCGACAAAATCATGATAAACCGTTTTTTCATAAACTTTCTCCTTGTAAATAAATAAAAAATGCGCCAACCGAAGCTGACGCATACAAAACGCAAACTCCGGTTGTCGCCAAACAAACTTTATATATGGGACGGATCAATGTCGTACATATATTGGAATTTGCAGTTTTGCAAAATTCTAATATGTACAACATAAGGGCAGGATAAACCTTCCCTGTTCCTATTAAAAAAACATAAAAATCCTCCCATCATCGGTTATAAAGTTTGTTTGGCATTTTTAGTATAGCACAAGGGCGAGAAGAAGTCAAGCGCCACGCGCTTTTTCGCAAAAGAAAAAAGCGAAATCAATGTTTCGCTCTTTTCGTTGGGTTCTACCACCGCTCGGTTTATTTTTTCGTCAATTCATCCAAAATTTCAAAGTAGTTCCCAAATGTCTTTTTACAGCATTCGGGATCTTTGATTTTTATCCCGTCCGCTTTGAGCCCGACAAGCGCAAACGCCATGGCGACGCGGTGGTCCCCGTAACTTTCGAGCGTTGCGGGGCGCACGGGCGCGGGATATATCAAGATATCCTCGCCGCGGCATTCGCAGGGCACGCCGAGGGCGGTCAGATTGTGCAAGATCGCCTCCACGCGGTCGCACTCCTGCTTGCGGATGTGCCCGATGTTTTTGAGAACGGAGGGGGTCGCCGCAAACGGCGCAAGCGCGGCAAGCGTCAGCGTTTGGTCCGAAAAATCTTGCATATCCACGTCGAACCCGCTAAAAGTGGAAATATTTCCGCCGTCCGCTACCATTCCCGCGGGGGTGTCAGTCACTTTTACCCCTTTTTCTTTCAAAACATCGAGCAGTTTCAAATCGGTCTGTCCGCAATCGGGGTGCGCGCCGTTCACGAGCGCCCTTGCCCCGCAGAGGAGGGAGAGGGCGTAAAAGTAGCACGCGCCCGAAAAATCGGGGGCGACCGCATACTCCTTCGCGGCGGTTTGGATGGGGAAGAGGGTAATTTTGTTTCCCGCGCGGGAGAAATTTCCGCCGAACGCGCGCACCACGTCGAGGGTCGTTTGAATGTAACTGCCCTCCGTGCGGCTTCCCGTGAGAAGAAGGGTAAGCGGCTTGTTCCCGACGGCGGCGGCAAGCAGGAGCCCACTCGCATATTGGGTGCTGACGTCGGTGTCCACGGTGAGAACGTCCGAAGAAATGCCACGGCTTTCAAGGCGGAAGGGGAAATGCCCGACTTTTTCGCCGTATTCTATCCGCACACCCTCCCTTTCGAGCACGTCCAAAAAGTCCATGGGGCGTTTTTTCATCTGGGGGGAGGCGTCGAGGTCATATTCTCCCCCCGAAAAAGCGAGGATGGCCGTCAAAAAACGGGCGGCGGTGCCCGCGCTCCCCACGTTCAAAGTTGCCTTTTTGCCGAATGTAGCGGCGCCGTGCACGCAAATTTTATCGCCCGCCCGCTCTGTGCTAATGCCGAGCGAAGAGAGACAGGAGAGCAGATCTTCGCTGTCCTGCCCGAAATTTCCGCAGCCCGAAAGCAGGGTGTCGCCCTCGGTAAAGGCGGCAAGCAGGAGGGCGCGGTTCAAGATACTCTTGGAAGCGGGGACCGAAACGGCGAATTCTTTCCGCGTCAGCCGTGCGCATTCGTAAATTTCCATGCAACAAGTATAACAAAAGCGCAGAAAAAGGTCAAACGATTGGTTGAAAAATCTCGCAAGGCGTGTTATAATAGGTGCCATGGAAGTGAAGATCGTGCGAAGCAGACGGAAAACGCTCTCGCTTACCGTCACGCGGGAGGGGGAAGTGGTCGTGCGCGCGCCCTATGGGGTGAGCAAAGATTACATCTCCCGCTTTGTCGGGTCGCACGCTTCCTGGGTCGAAAAGCGCCTGCAGGCAGTGGAGCAAAGGCCGAAACTCGACCTTTCAAACGGCGCAAACCTCTTACTCTTCGGAAGCGCATATACGATTGCAAGCGGCAGAACGCGCATCGGCGAGGGCATGGTATTTTTGCCCGAAGAGGAGAGAGGGGAAGCGCTTGCCCGCCTCTTGAAAAAATTTTCTCTTCAAGTCATGGAGAGGGTCACCTCCCGCATTGCGAAAGAATACGGCTTTTGCTATCGCGCCGTGCGCATCTCCTCCGCAAGGGGAAGGTGGGGCTCCTGCAACCGCGACGGGGTGATCGCCTACACCTTCCGCGTTGCCTTTCTGCCGCCCAAACTTTGCGAATACGTCGCCGTGCACGAACTTGCGCACACCGTCGTGTTCAACCACAGCGCGGAATTCTGGGAAGTGGTGGGGGATATTTTGCCCGATTGGAAAGCGCGGAGAAAGGCGTTAAAGGCAAATCCCGCCATCGAATTCTTATAATATTGATGTTTGCATAGTATTATGCGTGACATAATACGTACTATGTGTGACATAATTACTAATTTTTTGAGGGAAAATTATGCAAATTGTTGTCTATGGCCTCGGCATCATCGGGGCGTCGCTTGCGGCGTCGCTCAAAGCAAGCGGTCACACCGTCCTGGGAAAGAACAGAAGTAAGGGTCCCATTGAGGTCGCTCTTTCCCGCGGCA
This sequence comes from uncultured Clostridia bacterium, assembly GCA_947630325.1. Lineage (GTDB taxonomy): Bacteria > Bacillota > Clostridia > Christensenellales > Borkfalkiaceae > Gallimonas. Next base: position 238,997 of record CANRHB010000001.1, on the reverse strand, counting down.
TGATCGACGGCGAGGCAAAAAGCTATGAGGGGGCCGAAGTCGTCTTTCTCGCCCTTCCGCCCAAGCCCACCCTAAAGGAACTTGAAGAGGGGGAATTTCCCGAGGGTGCAATCGTCTGCGACATCTGCGGCGTAAAGCGGGTAATTGAGCAAGCTGTCTTTTCCAAGCCGCGCCGCTACCGCTATGTGGGCGCGCACCCCATGGCGGGCAAGGAGACGAGCGGGATCGCTTCCTCCGACCCTTGTCTCTTCCGCGGCAAAAATCTCATCCTGACCGTAAACGACAAGACGGACGGGGACGCGCTCAAAACGATAGAGCGTCTTGCGCGCGACGCGGGGTTCGGGCGGATCGTCCGCACCACGGCGGAGGAGCACGACAAGAAGATCGCGCTTACCTCCCAGCTTGCGCACATCGTCTCGAACGCCTATATCAAGAGCCCCACGGCAAAGGGGATCGGCGGTTTTACGGGCGGCAGTTTCCAGGACATGACGCGGGTCGGCGGCGTGGACGAGAATTTGTGGAAGGACCTCTACTTTTATAACCGCGACAACCTTCTTGCCGAGATCGAGGGGCTGTCAAAGCGGCTCAGCGGGTACGCCGAAGCGCTCAAAGAGGGGGACGAAGAGGCGCTTTTGAGTTGCCTTCGGGAAGGTCGGCTTGCTTACGAGGCTTATTTTTCGGAAAAATAAGCATTTTCCCTTTACATTTTGCAAATTTTACGCTATACTGTTCGCATAGGAATTTTTTGTGTTCCGCTTCACTTTTCGAAAGGCTTAAAGGCTTGATTTCATTCTTTTTTTCGGAGGCGTCATGAAAATTCAATATTTGGGGCATTCCTCTTTTCTTTTGACCTTTGAAGAGGGGACCCGCATTGTGACCGATCCGTTCGGGGACGTCGGCATTCCGTTGCCGCATGTCCGCGCGGACGCCGTCACGGTGAGCCATTCGCATTACGACCACTGCAACGTGGGCGGGGTGCGCGCGCCCGTCGTCCTCAGGGAAGAGGGCGTTTTCGACGTGGGCGGCGTGCACATTACCTCCGTCCTCTGCGACCACGACGACGCAGGCGGCAGAAAGCGCGGAAAGACGCTTGCCTTCCGTTTCGAGGCGGAGGGGATCTCCGTTCTGCACCTCGGCGACATCGGGGAGCCCTGCTCCTCAAACGTGCTCAAACGGCTCGGACGGGCGGACGTATTGCTCCTCCCCGTCGGCGGGAATTACACCATCGGCGCGCGCGAAGCCAAAAAATACGTCGAGGGGATGCGTCCCGCGATCTGCGTGCCCATGCACTACAAGGTGAAGGGGCTTACCGTGGACATTTCGGGCGCGGAGGAATTTTTGTCCCTCTTCGGGAATACAAAAACGGCACAAACGCTCGCTCTCTCCGAAAGACCGGAGGGAGAGACGCAAATTATCTTTATGGAGAGGACCTGCGATGATAGATAAGGAAATGGAAAAAGAGATCGAACAGGAATATCGCACTTTTCTCGAAAGTCTGCCCCTGCCTACCCTGCGCATTTTGGGCAGAATGCACGGCGTTCCCACCGACCGCTCGGGGAACAAGACCGTTCTCGTGGGCGGGATCGTGGACATTCTCATGGGTCGGTCGATGCCCGTGCCCCGTTCGGGCAGAGGCGCGCCCGTCAAACAGAGTTATATCGACCCCTCCATCATCCAAAAACTCAGCGACATCCGCCGCAAGGGGGAGAAGGAGGTAAAGCCGCCCATTCTCGAAGTGGCAAGCGGGGATGAGAAGGGGTACTATGAACAGCCGACCTGCTCGGGGATCCTCGAGATCATGCAGAGCGGCTATGGATTTTTGCGTGCGAAGAACTGCCAGCCGACCAACGGCGGGGACGTTTTCATCGCCGCGCCCATCATTCACGCCCTAAAGCTACGGGAGGGGGACTTTGTCGCCTGCATTCCCAAGCCCCGCCTCAAAAACGATTCGGCGGCGATCGGGGAACTTCTGAGCGTCAACGGCCGTCCCGTCGGAGCCTATGAGGAGCGTCTCTTCTTCGATACCCTTACCGCTGGTTACCCCAATGAGCGCATCACCCTTTCTCAGGGGAGCGATGTCCTTTCGTTGCGCCTTTTAGACTTGTTCGCGCCCATCGGCAAGGGTCAGCGCGCCCTCATCATTGCCCCTCCCAAGGCGGGCAAGACGACCCTTTTGAAGGACATCGCCCGCGCGATCTCCGAAAATCACAAAGAGATCGACGTCATCGTCCTGCTCATCGACGAGCGGCCCGAGGAGGTCACCGACTTCCGTTCGAGCGTGAACTCGGCGGAGGTGATCTATTCCACCTTCGACGAAGGCGCCGACCATCATATCCGCGCGGCCGAACTTACCATCGCGCACGCCAAGCGGCTTGCCGAACTCGGGCGGGACGTCGTCATTTTGCTCGACTCCCTAACCAAACTTACCCGCGCCTACAATTATATGACGGAGAGCACAGGCAAAACGCTTTCGGGCGGGCTGGACGCGGGTGCGTTCGCCGAGCCCAAACGCTTTTTCGGCGCGGCGCGCAACACCGTGGAGGCGGGGAGCATCACCATTCTTGCGACCGCGTTGGTGGACACGGGGAGCCGCATGGACGACGTCATTTACGAGGAGTTCAAGGGCACGGGCAACAGCGACATTTTCCTTTCGCGGGAACTTGCGGAGAGACGCATCTTCCCCGCCGTCGACTTGCGCCGTTCGGGAACGCGCAAGGAGGAACTTCTCATGCCGAAAGCAGAACTTTCCGCCGTGTACAAACTGCGGGAGCGCGGGCTTGCCGAGAGCACGGAGGGGATCCTCGATATGATGAAAAAGACGCAGAGCAACGACGAATTCGTCGCCCGCCTGCCCGAGTGGCTGAAAGTTTATAAGGGAAGTTGAACCGTTCAAAAAGAGAGGCGGCTCCGCAAGTTTGCGGAGCCGCCGTTTTCATATTTCGGGTCATTCTTCGTCGATGGGTCGCACCTGCAAATAGTAGACGATGCCGAACACGACGATGGAGAAGAAGTACACCGCGGGGAGGATGACAAAGGTCATCAGCTGTCCCATATCGGCGAAGTCGGCTTTGGCGGCGAGGGCGACGATGAGGATCACGATCACACAGAGCGCATAGGCGACGATGGTGTTGACGAGCAGATTTCCCGTCTTTCTCAGCGACCGTTCGCCGAAGCGGTTGATGTACATCAGGAAGGTCACGAGCAAAAGCGCAAGCCCTGTTCCCCAAATGAAGTAGGGGTAGAAGCGGGGGAGTTTGAGTCTGCTCTGGAAGCCGAGCGCGATGCTCCCTTCCGCAAGGCAAAGCAGGAATACGACGAGCGCGCTGAAGAAGAGCGCTTTTCCGCGGTGGACGAGGCTCTCGGACTTCACCATCTCCTCCTTGTGCCGTCCGCCCGAAGTCGTGATGCGGATGCCGTCCTGTGCGGCGAGGGATTCGAGATCGTAAAAGTCCACGCCGTCGAGGGGGCGGCCCGTGTACACCCGTGCGGGTTTGGGCTCAGGTGCGGGAGCGGGTTCCTCTTCCTTCGGCTCCGCGGTGCGCACGGGAACGGGCTCGGGTGCGGGAGGAGGCGTGGGAACGGGGGGAACAGGGGGCACGGGAGCGGGTATGGGCTCGGGTTCCTCCTGCGGCAGTGCGCCGTTGTAGAGACTGCGGATGATGGAGCGGTACTCCCGTTCCGCCTCGGGTTTGGAGACGTACACGTAATCTTCCGCGGCGGGCTTTTCATAATAATAACTGCCCTCGGTGCGTTCCTCGTTCGAACCTCCGTTCACGAGATTGAGATAATTTTGATGAATGATCTGCTGTTCGCGGTGGCGGTAGAGCCGTTCATCCTCTTCGCGGATGCGGGCCTCCTGCTCGGCGAGTTCGCGCGCGTGCATTTCGCGGAACTCCGCCGCCTGGTCGCGCAACCGCTGTTCATAGCGGGCGCGTTCCTCGGCAAAGGGTTCCATTTCGCGGATGCGGGCGTTCTGCTCTTCCTTTTCCTGCGCAAGCGAGAGGGCGCGCGCACGATCCTCGTCCGTGGGGGCAAAGAGCGTCTCGCTTGCGGCCTGCCTGCGCTGTTGTGCCTCGAGGAACTCTTTCTGCGCCTGCGCCTCCGCTTCGAGACGGCGCGCTTCTTCGATCTGCCGCATTCTTTCCTCTGCGGCAAGGCGTATCTCCTCCTCGGCAAGAAGCTGTTGCTCTTCCTCCGAGAGGATCGTTTCGGGCTCTTCGGCTTCTTCGGGGGGTTCCGCCGATGCGGGTTCCTCGTTTTCCTCGGGCTCGGTCACCTCTTCGGTCACCTCGGGGACTTCAGCGGTCTCCGCAAGCGTCTCTTCGGCGCCCTCGTTTTCTTCGGGAACTTCTGTTTCTTCGGAAACCTCTGTTTCTTCGGGCTCCTCGGCAGAGGCGGCCTCCTCGCGGCGGCGTTCCTCTTCGGCGAGAGCAAACTCCCGTTCGAGGAGTTCCTGTTCCCGCTTGGTGCCCGCCTCTTCCCTTGCGCGGAGCACCTCTTCGCGCACGCGGAGAGACTCTTCGTATCTCGCCCGCTCCTCCTCAAAGGCGGCGCGCTGCGCGGCGAGATCGTCCTCCGTCTCTTCGGGAAGTTCGTCCTCCTCGTCGCGGCCCGGCACGCGGGAAGTGGACTGTTTGAGCACCCGCATATCCACCGCATTGGGGGCGGGTTCGGTAAAATCGAATTCCTTGTCCGAGATCAAGCTGTCGATCACGGTGCGGGAATACTCCCACTCCGTCTGGTTGCGCTCGGAGATCTCCTTCCCCGCGTCGGTGAGGGAGAAGTACTTCCTCCTGCCTCCGCCCACGGAGCCTCCCCAATAGGAGGTGATGTAGCCGTCCTTTTCCAGCCGCTTGAGGGCGCTGTAAAGGGAGGGCTGTTTCATGGTGTACTGCCCGCGGCTCTTGCGCTCGATCTCCGTAATGATTTCGTAACCGTACTTATCCCCGTCATAGAGCGAACGGAGAATGATGGTGTTGATGTGTCCGCGTATCAAATCCGAACTGATGGCGGGTGAGTCGTCCTTCTCTTCCTTTTCCTCGTTTTCCTCGGGCTCGTCCTCGAACTCTACTGTGGGAGTTTCGGGCTCATTCTCGGGCTCGTCCTCAAACTCGACAGTCGGAGTTTCGGGCTCTTCCTCGGGCTCTTCCTCGAACTCGACAGTCGGAGTTTCGGGCTCTTCCTCGGGCTCGTCCTCAAACTCGACAGTTGGAGTTTCGGGCTCTTCCTCGGGCTCGTCCTCAAACTCGACAGTCGGAGTTTCGGGCTCTTCCTCGGGTTCGTCCTCGAACTCTACAGTCGGAGTTTCGGGCTCTTCCCCGGGCTCGTCCTCAAACTCGACAGTCGGAGTTTCGGGCTCTTCCTCGGGCTCGTCGTCGTCCTCAAAATAGAGGCCGCGATCCTCGTCCGGGAGGAAAGGGGAGACAAGGGGCAACCCGCTCTCTTGGGAGCTGCCGCGATCCGCATTGTCAATGGTCTCGTCGTCGTCCCCGTCATGGTCGAAACGGAAAAAATCCTGCTCCATAAACGTTCTCCTTGGTTTTCTGCCAATATTATACAACACATTTTCGTATTTGTCAAGTATGCGAAGTACTATGTCAGACAGAATTCTTCTCTTTTTTCCATATTTTGTGTATTTTGTCAGACATAATTTCATAGATATAGGAAATGGGGCTCATCAAAACGACGCTATTCATTGTGGGGACGTGCATCGGCGCGGGTTTTCTGTCGGGCGCGGAACTTGTCCGTTTCTTCCGCGTGAAGAGCGTTCTGCCCGCCCTTGCTTTGTCCTTCTTTCTCTTTTTTGCGCTAACCTCCCTCTTCCTTTTGCTCGGGAAGCGGCATGGGGGATATGCGAAGGCGATGGGGGCACTCTTCGGCCGCGGGGGGAAGTGGGTGCGCACGGCGATCTCTCTGCTCTCCTTTGTTCCCTGCGCGGGAATGCTGGCGGGCTTAGACGCTCTCGCGCCGACCTTTTCGCCCCTTCTTTCCCTCTTGGGGCTTGCCGCCGTGCTCCTGTTTTTGAGGAAGGGAACGCGCGGCATCACTCTGCTCAACTGCATTCTCGTGCCCGTGCTCGTCGCCTTTGTGCTGATCTTCGCGCGCGGCGGAACGCTCGTTTCCCCCCTGCCCGCGGGGGCGGGAATGGGCGCGCTGTATGCGGGCATGAACGTCTTGCTTGCGGTGCCCGTTCTCCTCGACGTCGGGGCGGAGGCGGAGCGTCCCGTGCTCTCTGCGCTCCTTGCCTCTCTTCTCATCTTTCTCTGCGCGTGCGCGGTGCTCGGCGCTGTCTTTCGGGCGGGGGAGAGCGCGATCGGCGCCGAACTTCCCTTCCTCTCCGCCATGCGGGGGAACAAAATATTTTATGTCGCCTCGGGGCTTGCCATCGTCACCTCGCTCGGCTCCGCGCTCTATCCGCTTCTTGCCCTCTGCGAAGTGCTCCCTTCTCCCAAAACAAAAAACGCCGCGCGGGTGTCTGTACTCGCGGCGGCGTTCTGTCTGTCGAGATTGGGGCTTTCGGGCATCGTCCGTCTGCTCTATCCCGTGCTCGGGGGAGCGGGACTTGCCTTTTCAATTCTTTGTATTTTTTACGAGTATCTTTTCGAGAAGCACCACAAGGAAGTACATTCCCGCGGCAAGCGCGCAAAGGATCACGGTCGCCGTCATCACAAGGTCGAGTTTGAACACCTGCCCGCCGTACACGATGAGGTAGCCGAGCCCCGCGCGGGACACGATATATTCGCCCATGATCGAGCCGATCCAACTCATGCCCACGGCCACCTTCAACATGGAGATAAACGCCGCGCGCGATGAGGGGATGACGAGCTTTGTGAGGATCTGCAATTTGCTTGCGCCCATGGAGCGGAGCAGAAGCAGTTTGTTCGCGTCCGTCTCGAGGAAGGCGGAGAGCATGTGCATGATGACGACGATGATGCCGACGAGGATGGTCATGAACACGATCGCCTTGCTTCCCGTCCCGCACCAGATGATGATGAGGGGTCCCATGGCGATCTTGGGCAGGGCGTTGAGCACCACGATGTAGGGCTCGAGGATGCGGCGGAGCATATCGCTCCACCAAAGGAGGAGGGCGATCGCATACCCGAGCGCGACGGCGGCAAGAAAACCGATCGCCGTTTCAAGCAGGGTGACGCCGATGTGGTAGAAGAGCGTTCCCTCCGCATAGAGCGAACCGATGGTGGCGGCAATGCGGGAGGGGGAGCTTACCAAAAAGGGGTCCGCCCAGCCCAGCCGCGTAGAGAGTTCCCAGAAAAGGAGAAAAAAGAGGAGGAGCCCCACGCGGAGGGATTGGACGACAATGAGCCTTATCTTTCGTTTTTTCCGCCATTTGAGGTGCTCGGCGGAGAAATTCGTGTTTTTCATACGTTCAACTCCTTCCAGAGCAGTTCGAACCATGCGGAGAACTGTCTGTTTTCCCGCCGTTTGAGGGGATCTGTCTCCTCAAAGTCGAGGGTGTGGGTGTGCGCGACGCGGGCGGGGCGGTCGGTGAGCACGATCACGCGGTCGGCAAGGGAGATCGCCTCGGAGATGTCGTGCGTGATGAGAAGGGCGGTCTTTTTCTCTCTGCGGATGATCCCCGCAACGTCCTGCGTCACGTTGAGCCGCGTCTGGTAGTCGAGAGCGGAAAAGGGCTCGTCGAGGAGCAGAATATCGGGGCGCATGGCGAGGGTGCGGATGAGTGCCGCCCTCTGCCGCATTCCCCCCGAAAGTTCGGAGGGATAGCTTCCCAAAAAATCTTTTAGCCCGTACTTTTCGGCAAGTTCTCTCGCCTCCTTTTTCGCCTCGGGGGTAAGTTTTTTTTCGATCTCGAGGGGGAGTTGAATATTTTTTTCGATGGTGCGCCATGGGAAAAGTTCGTCGCGTTGGAGCATATAGCCGACGCTCCCCCGCCGTTCTACGCTTCCCTCCGAGGGCGCAAGCAGTCCAGCGGCGAGGGAGAGGAGGGTGCTTTTGCCGCAGCCGGAGGGGCCGATCATGGCAACGAACTCTCCCTCCTCCACCGAAAAACTCAAATTCTCGGTCGCCACCGTCTCCCCCCGCACGGTGTGGTAGATGAGTTTGACGTTCTCAAACTTCAGAATTTTTTCTTTCATGATGTTTTTCCTTTGAACGCGGCGGTATCTAAGGGCGTTTGGGCGTTATTTGAGGCCTTCAAACGCCTCTTTTGCGAAAGAATTGTCCACGAGTTTTGAAAAATCTCCCCGTGCAGGCAGTTCTCCCGCCGCCTCGATGATGTTCTGCAAGCGGTCGAAACTCGCCTCGGTCATCTGCATATTCTTCTGCCACGAGTCGATGCGGATATAACTCTTTAAGCTCGTCGTGATGGAGGCATAGGAGGTGTCGGGGAATTGTTTGTAGAGATAGGTCGCCGCCTCGTCGGGGTCGGCGGTCACGGCAAAGTCAATCGCCTTCATGATCGCCCGCAAGAACCCTTTGGCGGTGTCGCCGTTCTTGTCGAGCCAACTCCGCTTGGCGATGAAGGAGGTATAGGGGACCTCTCCCGACGCGTCGCCCACCGCCGCAACGATGTAGCCCTTGCCCTCCGCCTGCACTTCGGAGGCGGTCGGCTCGAAGATGGTGCAATAGTCCGCGGTGCCCTCGAGGAAGGCCGCCGTCATGTTGTTGAAGGAGACGTCGAAATTGAGGTTGATGTCCTCCTTCGTAAAGCCGTTTTCTTTGAGCACATACTCAAAGGTCATTGCGGGAACGCCTCCGCGGCGCCCCGCCAAAATTTCCTTTCCTTTGAGGTCGGTCCATTTGAAGTCGGGCTCTTCCTTTCTCGAAACGAGGAAGGAGCCGTCCCGCTTGGTCAGCTGTCCGAACACGGTGGGCACGTCTCCCGTTCCCCCGAGGAGCACATAGAGCGCCGCCTCGGGCCCGCAGAACCCGATGTCCGCGTCTCCCGAGAGCACGGCAGACATCACTTTGTCCGCGCCGCCGCCGTTGGTGAGTTCGATCTTCAAGCCCTCTTCCTCGAAATAGCCGAGGGAGTCGGCGAGGTACATGGGCGCATAAAAGATAGAGTGCGTCACCTCGTTGATGCGAAGCGTCTTTATCCCGCCTTCGGTCTTGCCGCAGGCGGAAAGGGGGAGCAGGGCAAACAGTCCTGCCGCAAACAGCGTAAGTATTTTTTTCATAGCCTTTCTCCGAAAATTTTAGGATAATATATCCTATGTCGCGGCGGGAATAATTGACAATCGGGCGCGAAAGGGATATAATGGAAATAATCGCGCTCATAAAGGTGAAAGATATGAAAGAAATGCAAACGACGTACAACCCCAAAGATTTCGAGGACCGCATCTATGCGGATTGGATGGAGGGGAAATATTTTCACGCCGAGATCGACCCCAAAAAGGTGCCTTTCACGGTGATGATGCCCCCGCCCAACATCACGGGCCAACTTCACATGGGGCACGCCATGGACGAGACCATGCAGGACACCGTCACCCGCTTCAAGCGGATGCAGGGGTATTCTGTCCTCTGGCTCCCGGGGACCGACCACGCGTCGCTTGCCACCGAACATAAAATCGTCGAAAAACTCCGCAGCGAGGGCACGAGCAAGGAAAATTTGGGCAGAGAGGAATTTTTGCGCCGCGCTTGGGCATGGAAAGAGCAGTACGGCGGCAAGATCATCGGCCAGCTCAAAAAACTCGGCTCCTCCTGCGATTGGGACAGGCTCGCCTTCACCATGGACGACCGCTGTTCCAAGGCGGTGCGCGAAGCGTTCTGCCGCCTCCATGAAAAGGGGCTCATCTACCGCGGGAGCCGCATCATAAATTGGTGTCCCGACTGCCGCACCGCGCTCTCCGACGAGGAGGTCGCCTACTCCGAGGACAAGGGCAGTTTTTGGTATTTCAACTATCCCGTGAAGGGCTCGGAGGAGTTCATCACCATCGCCACCACCCGTCCCGAGACCATGCTCGGCGATACGGCGGTCGCCGTCAACCCGAATGACGAGCGGTATGCCCATCTTGTCGGCAAGACCCTCGTTCTTCCCCTCGTGGGAAGGGAGATCCCCGTCGTTGCGGACGACTATGTGGACGTGGAATTCGGCACGGGCGCTGTGAAGATCACCCCCGCGCACGATCCCAACGACTTCGAAGTGGGGCTCCGCCACAACCTGCCCATGATCAAGGTATTGAATGACGACGGCACCGTCAACGGGGAAGGAGGCAAGTTCCAAGGGCTGGACAGATACGAGGCACGGAAGCGCATCGTTGAGGAGATGAAAGAAAAGGGGCTCCTCGTCAAGATCGAGCCGCACACGCACAATGTGGGGCACTGCCACCGTTGCAACGCGACCCTCGAGCCCATCGTCTCCAAGCAGTGGTTTGTCCGCATGAAGCCGCTTGCAAAACCCGCCATCGACGCGGTCGTGAAGAACAAGACAAAGTTTGTCCCCGACCGTTTCGCCAAAATTTACTTTAATTGGCTGGAAAATATCCGCGATTGGTGCATCTCCCGCCAGCTGTGGTGGGGGCACCGCATTCCCATTTGGTACTGTACCTGCGGCGAGGTCATCTGCTCCCGCGAAACGCCCTCCGTCTGTCCCAAGTGCGGCGGAACCGACTTAAAGCAGGAGGAAGATTGCCTCGACACGTGGTTCTCCTCCGCGCTCTGGCCCTTCTCCACCCTCGGCTGGCCCGAGGAGACCCCCGACTTCAAGTATTTCTATCCCACAGACGTCCTCGTCACGGGGTACGACATCATTCCCTTCTGGGTGATGCGCATGATGTTCTCGGGGATCGAACACACGGGCAAGGTGCCTTTCCGCGACGTCCTCATCCACGGCCTCGTGCGGGACGAGCAGGGGCGCAAGATGAGCAAGTCGCTCGGCAACGGCATCGACCCGCTCGAAGTCATCGAAAAATACGGCGCGGACTCTCTCCGTCTCTCCCTTCTTACGGGCATCGCTCCCGGCAACGACACCCGCTTTACCGACACCAAAGTGGAGTGGGCGCGCAACTTCATCAATAAAGTGTGGAACGCCTCCCGCTTCGTCCTCATGAACGCAAAGGGGGAGAAGGTCCCCAAATTCGAGGAGATCAAATTGCAACCCGCCGACCGCTGGATCATCTCGCGGCTGATGTCCACGGTGCGCGAGGTGACGCTCTCCATGCAGAAGTACGACCTCGGCATCGCGGCGGACAAGCTAACCGATTTTGTTTGGGAGGACTTCTGCGATTGGTACATCGAGCTGAGCAAACCCGCCCTCTACGGCGAGGACAAGGAAAGGAAGCGTGCGCAGCTCGGCGTGCTCATGTATGTGCTCGAAAACACCCTCAAGCTGTTGCACCCCTTCATTCCCTTCGTCACGGAGGAAATTTACGGCTACCTTCCCGGGGTCAAGGGCAAGATCATCGTGGCGGACTACCCCCGCTACAATACCAAATATTCCTATAAGAAGGAGGCAAAGGCGTTCGAAGGGGTCATCGACCTTGTAAAGACGGTGCGCGCCATGAAGGTGGCGGTGAATTGCCCGCCCGCAAAGAAGGTGCACCTCTTCCTCGTCACCGAGCAAAAGCGGCTTGTCTGCGTCAACAAAAACGCCATTTTACGGCTTGCGGGCGCAAGCGAGATCGACTTCATCTCGGACGGCGCGGAAGCCGGGGAGAAGACGGTTTCGCAGGTGTGCGAACTCGGGCACCTGTTCGTGCCGCTCGGAGAACTCGTCGATTTCAAAGAGGAGCGTGCACGGCTCGAAAAGGAACTCGAGCGCGTGGAAGGGGAGATCGCCCGCGCAGGCGGGAAACTCGCCAACAACAATTTCATTGCGAAGGCTCCCAAAAAGGTGGTGGACGACGAGCGCGCCAAACTCGAAAAGTTCATCGACATGAAGAAGAAGATCGAAAAGCAACTCTCCGACCTTTAAGAAACATGTAAGAAACATGCCCCCTCTCTCTCCGAGGGGGTTTATTCTCGCCCTCTCCCAACTTGTTGGCGGAGGGGTAGGGTAGGGGGGCATCTTATTCTTGGCGCCCCTGTAGGGGAGCTGTCGAGCGGAGCGAGACTGAGGGGTTTTTGAAACCCTTTTGGCTCACTGCGTTCGCCACTTTCCCTTTTAGGGACAGCAAGATGAAACAGAATGCTATTTCCCAAACGTCATGTCGAGCGAAGCCGCCCCGCTCGCACGTTCTAAAATGTCATTTCGAGCGAAGCCGAGACATCTCTACCGCATTATAATAAAGCGAGATTTCTCCACGCGCCGCATAGCGGCTTGGTCGAAATGACAAATTGGGGATAGCAGGGGAATACGAACCCCCATTCCCAAACGTCATTTCGAGCGAAGCCGCCCCGCCCGCACGTTCTATGTTGTCTAAGGGCGGCACGAGGAGCCTGCGACGAAGTTGAAATCTCTACCGCATTATAATAAAGCGAGATTTCTCCGCGCCGCATAGCGGCTTGGTCGAAATGACAAATAAGAAGCGCGGGGCGAAATGACAATCATCCCCCCCATATATAATAATGTAAAGCCCTGCGGACTGCGGGACTTCTTTTTTGCTCTTTTACCTAATTTTTTCCAAACGATTGACAAATTCGGCAAACAATGGTATGATGAAGCCGAGAAAGGGAATGCTTTCTGTGAAAGAGGTTTTCATGAAGGACTTTATCGTCAACGATGAGGAATCGCTCAAGCGAGCGATCGCGCGGGTGCGTGCCGCGCAGGAAAAATTTTCCGTCTACACGCAGGAGCAAGTCGATAAAATTTTCTACGCGGCGGCTGTCGCAGCGAACAGGGCGCGCATTCCGCTTGCCAAACTTGCGGTAGAAGAGACGGGCATGGGAATCGTGGAGGACAAGGTCATCAAAAACCATTATGCCTCCGAATACATCTACAACGCCTACAAAAACGAAAAAACTTGCGGCGTCATCGAGCGGGACGAGCACAACGGCTACACCCGCATCGCCGAGCCCATCGGCGTGATCGCGGCGGTCATTCCCACCACAAACCCCACTTCCACCGCCATTTTCAAGTGCCTTTTGTGCTTAAAGACCCGCAACGGGCTCATCATCTCCCCCCATCCGCGTGCGAAAAAGAGCACCATCGAAGCGGCGAGGATCGTGCTCGAGGCGGCAGTCAAGGCGGGCGCGCCCGAGGACATCATCGGCTGGATCAACATGCCCACCGTCCCTCTTTCGGGCATGATCATGCGGGAGGCGGACCTCATTCTTGCAACGGGCGGTCCCGGCATGGTGCAGGCGGCGTATTCGTCGGGCAAGCCTGCGCTCGGCGTGGGAGCGGGCAACACCCCCGCCGTCATCGACGAAACTGCGGATATCAAACTCGCCGTCTCCTCAATTTTGCACAGCAAGACGTTCGATAACGGAATGATCTGCGCCTCCGAACAGTCCGTCATCGTCCATAAAAACATTTACGAAGCCTTCAAGAAGGAACTTGTGTACCGCGGCGCATACATTCTCTCCCCCGAGGAGACGGAGAAAGTGCGCAAGACCATCATCATCAACGGTGCGCTCAACTCCCGCATCGTCGGGCAGACTGCCTGCACCATCGCAAAACTTTCGGGGTTCGAAGCGCCCGAGGGCACGCGGGTGCTCGTCGGCGAGGTGGAATCGGTGGACCTTTCGGAGGAATTCGCCCACGAAAAACTCTCGCCCGTGCTTGCGATGTACTGCGCCGAGGATTTCGAGGACGCGGTGAACAAGGCGGACCGCCTCATCCGCGACGGCGGGCTGGGGCATACCTCCTCCATCTATCTGAATGTTGAAACGGAGCAGAAGAAACTCGAATATTTCCGCGAACGTATGCGCACCTGCCGTATCGTCGTCAACACTCCGTCCTCGCAGGGCGGCATCGGCGATCTCTACAATTTCCGTTTCCCGCCGTCGATGACCCTCGGTTGCGGAAGCTGGGGCGGCAATTCCGTCTCGGAGAACGTCGGCGTCAAGCACCTCATCAACATCAAGACGGTAGCCGAAAGGAGAGAAAACATGCTTTGGTTCAGAGCCCCCGAAAAAGTTTACTTCAAGCGCGGCTGTCTCCCTCTTGCCTTGAAGGAGCTCGGCGCGGAATATCATAAGAAAAAAGCCTTCATCGTCACGGACTCCTTCCTGTTCGAGAGCGGCTTCACAAAACAGATCGAGAAGGTTTTAGCCGAGGAGGGGATCTCCTTTGCGACCTACTTCAAAGTGACCCCCGACCCCACCCTCGCATGTGCAAAAGAGGGGCTGGAGCAGATGAAAGCCTTTGCGCCCGACGTCATCATCGCGGTGGGCGGCGGCTCTCCCATGGACGCCGCAAAGATCATGTGGGTGCTCTATGAACACCCCGAGGCCGCCTTCGAGGACATGGCAATGCGCTTTATGGACATCCGAAAAAGGGTCTATTCCTTCCCCAAGATGGGCGAAAAGGCGCTGTTCGTCGCCATTCCCACCACTGCGGGCACGGGGAGCGAAGTCACCCCCTTCGCCGTCATCACCGACGAAAAGACGGGCACGAAATATCCTCTTGCCGACTATGCGCTCATGCCCAACATGGCGATCGTGGACGCCGAGCTCATGATGAACATCCCCAAGGGGCTCACCTCCTGCGCGGGGATCGACGCGGTCAGCCATGCTTTGGAGGCGATCGCGTCCGTCATGGCGACCGACTTTACCAACGGCATCGCCAAGGAAGCGCTCAAAATTTTGTTCGAATATCTGCCCCGCGCCTATGAAAAGGGGGCGCACGACGCGGTCGCGCGCGAAAAAGTCGCAAATGCGGCGACGATGGCGGGCATGGCGTTTGCGAACGCCTTCCTTGGCGTCTGCCATTCCATGGCGCACAAACTCGGCTCCTACTTCCACATCGCCCACGGCGTGGCGAACAGCCTGATGCTCGAACAGGTGATCCGCTTCAACAGCAGCGAAGCGCCCGCCAAAATGGGCACCTTCCCGCAGTACGCCTACCCGCAGTGCCGCGCAAGATATGCGGACGTCGCCCGCTATTTGGGGCTCAAGGGGGAGACGGATGAGGAACTCGTCGAGGCGCTCATCAAAAAACTGTTGGAACTCGAAGAGAAGATCGGTCAGCCCAAGACGATAAAGGAGGCATTGGAGGGGAAATTTACCGAAGAGGAGTTCCTTTCCAAACTCGACGAAATGACGGAGGCGGCGTTCGACGACCAGTGCACGGGCGCGAATCCCCGCTATCCGCTCATGAGCGAGATCAAGGAGATGTATCTCAGCGCTTACTACGGAACAACGCGGAAATGACCGTAAGGTTGGTTGAATGCGGAATTTCGGCTTCCCCATAAACTCTTCCGTCAGTGCCAAATAGGAAGAGCGGGGGAGAGCGGCACGGCCTCGGCTGTGCCGCTTTTTCGTGCAAATTCAAGGCGTTTATTGCCCGTTAGTATAGTACTATGTCAGACATAATACTATGTTAAACCCCAAAAAACAAAAAGAAAGACGCCCAAAACGGGCGCCTTTTCAAAAAGTTATGTAATTACAGAGGGGAGACCACGATCTTGATCTTTGCCGAAACGCCTTCGATGAATTTGACTTCGGCTTCATAGTCGCCCACATTTTTGATGGGCTCTTTGGTGACGATCCGCTTTTTATCCACTTCATAGCCGAGTTCCGAGAGAGCGGAGGCGATCTTTTCGGTGGTGACCGAGCCGAACACCTTGCCGTTTTCGCCCGTGCGGATGGAGACGGGCACCGTCACGCCGTTGAGTTTTGCCGCAAGTTCCTTCTGCGCTTTGATGCTCTCCGCCTTGTGGAACTCGTCCGCGTTCTTCCGCTGGTTGATCTCGTTGATGCCCGAAGAGGTGGCGATCTCCGCCAGCCCCTTTTTGAGCAGGAAATTTTTCGCATAGCCGTCCGAGACTTCGAGAATGTCTCCCTTTTTGCCGCTTCCTTTTACGTCCGCTTTGAGAATGACTTTCATGATTTTCTTCTCCTTTTGGTATATTGTAACAAAGCGGCGGGGGTTTGTCAACCTTTTCCGATAAAATTAAAAAAACGGCGCAAAATAGGAGAGAAGGAGGGGACTATGGAACAGATCAACAAGGGCGTTTCCTGCGGGGTCACCGAGTGCCGTTTCAATCAGGACGGTATGCACTGCGAACTCGACAGGATCCACGTCGGCAACACCTGCGACTGCGAACACTGCACCTGTTGCGACAGCTACCAAAAGCGCAGATAAGCCGCATAAAAAGAGCGGCTTTGCGCAAGTTATCTGTTGGCGGGAAACCGCTTTCAGATAGAGTTTTTGCATGACGTCGCGTCATGCAAAAGCGCGGGGGACGCCTCTTGGCGTCCCCTTAAAATTTTGCCTTTGCAATTTTCGGCGTCCCCCGTTGCCGCATTTTTCGCCTTGAATTTTCATAAAATACCCCGTGAAAGTCGGAAAGATCGTCAAAACGGGCCTGCCCTTCCTCCTCGCCGCGGCGCTTGTGTTCGCCTGCGCCTTCTATCCCAAGGAGGAGGAATCGCCCCCCGTCCGCCAAGTGGTGCGGATGTGGAACGTGGACACCTTCGAGGGCGGCAAAGGTTCGCGCACCGCCTTCTTGAAATCGGTCGCGCGGCGGGTGGAGGAGAAAACGGAGGGGGTGTATTTCCTCGTCCTTTCGCTTACGGCGGAGGGGGCGCGCACCGCCTTTGCGGAGGGCGACTTTCCCGACATGCTCTCCTTCGGCGTCGGGCTCTCCGAGTTCGCGGAGCTCTCCTTGCCCCTTCCTTACTCCTTTGCGGGCGGGGAGATGGGGGGAAAGACCCTCGCCTATCCTTGGTGCGCGGGGAGGTACTATCTCTTTTCCCTCTCCGACGACTTCAAGGAGGAGGGCAAAACCGCGATTTCCTGCGGGGGGAGCAACCTGCCCCGGGTCGCCGCCTCGCTGAGCGGGATCGAGGGGGAGGAATTGCCCTCCCTTTCGGCCTACACCGCTTTTTTGAACGGAAAATACCGCTATCTTCTTGGCACCCAGCGGGACATCTGCCGCTTTCAAGCGCGAAATGTCACCGTCTACCAAAAGCCGCTCGATGGTTATTCCGACCTTTATCAGTATATTTCTGTCCTCTCTGCCGAAAAAAAGGGGGTGTGTCTCGCCTTTCTCGAGGAATTGCTCTCCCCAAAGACGCAGGAGACGCTCTCCTCGCTCGGTATGTTCCCGCTCGGGGAAACGGCGGCAGAGCGCACCCCGGGGGCCTTTCTCTCGGAGGAGGGGCGGGCGGCGCTCCTCGGCGCGGTGCGGGACCGAAAAAATCTTGAAAAATTCTTGAAAAGTATTTGAATTCGCCGTCAAAGTATGGTAGAATAAAAGGAGACCAAAATGGAGCAGTTTGCCGAACTTCCCGCGCGGTTCCCGAAAGTCGTTTGGGAGAGGGGGTTTTCCTTCTCGCGGCACACCACGATCGGGTGCGGGGGGACCGCCTCCTTTGCCGCTTCGCCGGGGGATACCGAGAGTGCGGCGGAACTGCTCGTCTACCTCCGGAAGAGGGGGATCCCGCACTGTTTTTTGGGCGCGGGCGCGAATGTTTTGCCTGCGGACGCACCCTTTGAGGGGGTCGTCGTGCGGTTCGGGCGGCTCAACACGCTCTATGCGGACGGGGAGACTTTGTTCGCGGGAGCGGGGGTCACGGGCGGCGCGCTCCTCCGCTTTGCGTGTGCGCATGGGCTCGGCGGGTTCGAGGCGTTCACGGGCATTCCCATGACGGTCGGCGGGGGGATCACGATGAATGCGGGCGTTGCGGAAACCCATTTTTCGGACGTCACGGCAACGGTCATCGGCATAGAAAGGGGAAAAATTACGACACTTTCCCACCGCGACTGCGCTTTTTCGGAAAAATTCAGCATTTTCCAGAGCGGGATCGCCGTCACGGGCGCATACTTAAAGGGGAAGGCTTCTTCGCTATGCGAAATTTCGCGGCGGCTCGAAACGTTCCGCGCAAAGCGGGCGCATCTTCCCAAGGGCAGGAGCATGGGCTGTGTGTTCGTCAACCCCGAGGGGGATTCGGCGGGGCGGCTCATCGAGCGTTGCGGCTTGAAGGGCGCGCGCGTCGGCGGGGCGGTCGTCTCCAAGGAGCACGGCAACTTTATTCTCAACGAGGGAGGGACTTCTGCCGACGTCTCCACGCTCATCGCCCTCATCAAACGGGAAGTAGAGCGCAAGACGGGGATATTGCTCCGCGAGGAGGTCCGCCGCCTCCCATAACACCCTCCATGGGCCCACATTTTACATGATGATATACAGGGAAAGAACAAAGGCATGAAACTGACAGCAGACTTACACGCACACACCAGATATTCGGACGGGCATTGCACGGTGGACGAGCAGGCGGCGCGGGCAAAAGAACTCGGGCTCGCCGCGTTTGCGCTGACGGAGCACGGCTATTCCCACCTTGTCTTTGGCTTGAAGCGCAAGGAAAGGGCGCGCTATACCCATGAGATCGAAGAAGCCGAAAAAAAGTACGGCGTAAAGATCCTTGTCGGGATCGAGGAAAATATTCTCGGCAGGGAGGGGACGAGCGAACTCGGCATAGAGGACTATGCCAACTTCGACCTCTATCTTGCGGGATTCCATGTCATGAGCAGTCACGAGAGCTGGCGGGATTGGCGGAACGGCTGGAGAGGGTATCTCAGCTACAACATGGGGCTTCACCTCAAGGGGCGGATCGTCAAAGACCAGACGCAGGGGTACATCAACACCGTCAAAAAGAACCCCGTGGACATGCTTACCCACATCAATTTCCAATGCTTTGCCGACGCGCTCGAAGTGGCGAAATGTTGCGCCGACTATGGCACTTACGTGGAGATCAGCGGCAAAAAGACGCATTTTACGGACGAGGAACTTTGCGACATCGTGCAAAAGACGAGCGCGCGCTTTTTGGTGAATTCGGACGCCCATTCCCCCAAGCGGCTGGGCGACATTGCGCTTGCCAAGGAGCAGATCGAGCGGGTCGGCGTGCCCCTCGAGCGCATCGACAACATCGACGGCAGAATGCCCGTGTTGCGCCTTGCGGAGTATAAAAAAAGGAATCTATGAACTTTACGCAGGAAATCAAGCGGGAACTTACGCGGCGCGCGCCGCGCACGCGGGAGGAAGGCGTTGCCCTCCTCTGCGGCGTGTTGGACGCGGGCGGCAGAAGGGAGGGGGAGGGTTGTTTTCTCTCTCTCGAGAGCGAGAGCACCGCGGAATATCTTCTCGCCCTTTCGGAGAGCGTCGGCGGCGAAATGACGTTGACCGAGGCCTCGCTCGATCCCAAGCACGGCAAGGACAAGCTGACCTTTTATCTTGCGGGAGAGTGGGAACTCGGCGAGGAACGGACGGAGGAGGAGCGGATCGCCTATCTCAAGGGGGTCTTTCTCGGCGGCGGGAGCTGCACCCTTCCCCGCGCGGGAAAAAAGACGGGATTTCACCTCGAATTCGGGCTTTCTGCGGCAAGCGGGGAGCGTTTTCCGCAGGTTTTGGACGAACTGCAATTTGTTTACGGGCTTACCGAGCGCGGGGACAGAACGGTGATATACATCAAGAGCCGCGAGGCGATCTCCGATTTTCTCTCCGTTTTGGGGGCGGAGAATGCGCTTGCGCGGTTCAACGCGGTCTCCGCACAGCGGGAGGAGAACAACTATGAAAACCGTGCGCTCAACTGTTCCTCGGGGAACGCGGACAGGGCGGCGATCGCAAGCGTGGAGCAAGTGCGCGCCTTTTCCTCGCTCAAGCGTTCGGGGAAGTTGAACGAACTCCCCGCGGTACTGCGCGAGGCGGCCGAGGCGCGTCTTAATGATCCCGCGCTCTCCCTCGGCGAACTTGCCCAGACGCTGGGGATCACGAAGTCCTGCCTCAACCACCGTTTCCGCAAACTCATGGAGTATTACAGAAAGGGTTGATCGCTGGGAAGGGGGTTCTATTCATTCCATCTTCCTGATTTGTCATTTCGTCCCGCCCGCACGTTCTATGTTGCCGAAGGGCGGCACGAGCCGCAGGCGAAGTACCGAAGTGAGCGAAGCGAACGGAGTGGAGAAATCTCTGCATTATTTAATACTGAGGTAGAGATTTCTCGACAAGCTCGAAATGACATTTTGGAATGGTTTTGCGCATACCCATGTTGCGAGAGGAAATCTGCCGAAACGGGCTTTGCCCGTTACGACGAAATAAAAAAACTGCAACCAAGCGAAGAGAAAATTCAAGCAGGGTGCTTATTCCAAATTATGCCGAGAAAAAGCAAAAATATTATTATTTTACGCCGAGCGGCGTAGGCGGAATTCACTTCCGCCGTAAAGCGCCACACGACAAAATTTATCACGACGTTTCTTTTCATTACGATTGCCGCTTCACGTTTGGAGCGTAGCCCGTGGAGCGACAAACGTATTCCCGCCTTTTGAGGCGGGACAAGCGGCAAGGAAAAGAAACGTGTGAGGAGTTATTATGGTCGACTTTGTTCATTTACATCTGCATACGGAGTACAGCTTGCTCGATGGGGCCGTCAAGGTGGACGAGCTCGTGGAGCACTGCGAAAAAAACGGGATCAACACGGTCGCGGTGACCGATCACGGCAACATGTACGCCTCCCTCTACTTCGCCGAGGAGTGCAAAAAGAGGGGGATCAAGTACATCATCGGCTGTGAATTTTACGTGGTGGACGACATGAAGGTGAAAAACAGCCAACATGCCGACCACCTCATTCTGCTTGCCAAGAACAAGGCGGGCTATGTCAATCTCGTGCAGATGGACTCCGCCGCCTTTGTGGACGGCTTTTACTACCGCCCGCGCATCGACTATAAAATGCTCAAAGAGCACTCCGAGGGGGTCATCTGCCTCTCCGCCTGCCTTGCGGGTCGGCTCTCCCGCCTTTTGATGGCAGGGGACTATGACGGCGCAAAACAGTTCGTCCTCTCCATGCGGGACATTTACGGCGAGGACTTTTACATAGAGATCCAGAACCACGGCATTCCCGAACAGAGGGAAATTTTGCCGCTCATGGTGCGCCTTTCGGAGGAGACGGGGGTGGAGCTCGTCGCCACCAACGACGTCCACTACCTGCACAAAGAGGATTGGGAGATGCAGGATGTGCTCATGTGCATCCAGATGAAAAAGACGCTCGACGATCCCGCCCGCATGAAGATGGAGACGCACGAGTTTTACTTCAAGTCGGGCGACGAGATGGCGGCGCTCTTTCCCACCCTCCCGCAGGCGATCGCAAACACCCGCGTCATCGCCGACAAGGTGTCCGACACCGACACCCCCTTCAACTTGAAACCCAACGGCACGCCCGTCTATGATAAATCGCTCATTCCGCTCTACACGGCGGACGACGGCACGCCCTCGCCCGAATTTTTGACCCGCCTTACGTGGGAGAGACTGCCCAAGCGCTATCCCGTCATCACGGAGGAGATCAAAAAGCGGGTGGAGTACGAACTCTCCATCATCATCAAGATGGGCTTTGCCGACTACTTCCTCATCGTGTGGGACTATATAAATTGGTCGCGCGAACACGATATTCCCGTGGGACCGGGCAGAGGCTCGGGGGTGGGGAGCATCGTCGCCTACTCCATCGGCATCACCAACGTCGATCCCCTCAAATACGACCTGCTCTTCGAGCGGTTCTTAAACCCCGACCGCGTCTCCATGCCCGACTTCGACGTCGACTTCTGCACCGAGCGGAGAGGGGAGACCATCGAATACGTCCGCAGGCGGTACCACCCCGAGAACGTGGCGCAGATCGTCACCTTCGGAACGCTCGCCTCCCGCGCCGTCATCAAGGACGTGGGGCGGGTGATGCGGGTGCCCTATTCGGAGACCGACCGCGTCACCAAACTCATGGACGGCAAATCGACCATCCGCGAACTTTTGGGGCTCGACATCGAAAAGTGCAGAAAGAAGGTCGCCGACACAGAGGGGGACGAGGACAAGCACAGCGAAGCGCTCAAAAAACTTGCGGAGCAAGAGGGCAAGCGCAACTCCGAATTCATCGAAATTTACGAGAGCGACGAAAATTTGAAGCGGGTCATCGACATGGGATTAAGGCTCGAGGGAATGCCCCGCAACACTTCGATGCACGCGGCGGGCGTCGTCATCTGCCGCAAGCGCATTGCGGACAACGTCCCGCTCTCCCGCAACGACGAGGACATCACCACCCAGTTCGACATGAAGGAGGTGGAGTCCATCGGGATGCTCAAGATGGACTTTTTGGCGCTCACGACCCTTACCGACATCAAAAAGACCCTCGATTACATTTACGAAGATTACGGCAAAAAGATCGAGTTCGACCAAAACTGCGACGACCCGGGGGCCTATGCGCTCATCTGCGAGGGGGACACGGACGCCGTGTTCCAGCTTGAACAAGGGGGGATGAAGCGGTTCATGAAACAGCTCCAGCCCAACTGCCTCGAAGATCTCATCGCGGGCATCTCCCTCTACCGCCCGGGGCCCATGGACTTCATTCCTTCCTATCTGAAGAACAGGAACGACCCCCGGAGCATCACCTATCTTACGCCTCTTTTGAAGCCCATTCTCGAAAAGACGTATGGGGTCATCATCTATCAGGAACAGGTCATGCAGATCTTCCAGAACCTCGCGGGCTATTCTCTGGGACAGGCGGACCTCGTGCGAAGGGCGATGGCGAAGAAGCACCTCTCCGAGCTGATGGCGCAGAAGGACAAGTTCATCTATGGCGACGTGGATAAAGTCGTCGGCGAGGACAAGGACGGCAACCCCGTCTACGGCAACATCACGGGGTGCGGTGCGCACGGCATCTCCCCCGAGGTCGCCGCCGAGCTCTTCGGGCAGATGGAGAGTTTCGCAAGTTACGCCTTCAACAAGTCGCACGCGGCGGCATACGCCGTTATCGCCTACCAGACGGCATACCTCAAAAAGTACTATCCAAAGGAATTCCTCGCGGGCGTGCTCAACAACCGCATCACCAAGATCGACGAGATCGCCAAGTACGTGGTGTACATGAAGGAGAAGAACATCGCGGTGTACCCGCCCGACGTCAACCGCTCCAAGGCCTATTTCTCGGTGGAGGGCAACGGCGTGCGGTTCGGTCTGTGCGCCCTCCGCGGCGTGGGCATCGGCGCGATGGAGGAGGTCATCGCCGAGCGCACGAAGAACGGCACGTTCAAGGATTTCTCCGACTTCCTTATGCGTTGCACCAAGTTTGTCAATAAACGCATGGTGGAGGCGCTCATCTTCGGCGGCGCGTTCGATTCCTTCGGCAAACACCGTTCTCAGTACAGCGCGGTGTACGAAGATCTCATGAAGCGCATCGCGGGCATAGACAAGCAGAAGAGCGGCGCGCAGATGAGTTTGTTCGGCGACATCATCGAGGAGACGGCTCCCGCCGCCGAATATCCCTCCATTCCCGAGTGGCCCTCCGCCGACCTTCTCTCCCATGAGAAGGAAGTGTTGGGGGTGTATGTCAGCGGCCATCCCTTCCAACCCTTTGCGAAGTATTTCGGGAATTGTTCCTTCCACTGCGGAATGCTCGCCGACTTCGAGGAGGACGAGGAGACGGGGGACAGGACCTACCACCAGATCAAAAACGGCCAGCCCGCCACGATGGGAGGGCTCATCTCGGCGGTCAAGAAGATCAACACCAAGGGGGGCGCGCTCATGGCGTTCGTCACCGTGGAGGATCTTTATGGAAGCATCGACTGCCTCGCCTTCCCCAAAATTTACGAAAAGGCGCGTAGCTTTTTGCGGCAGGACGTCGTCGTCAAAGTCGCGGGGAAACTCAGCATCGATCCCGACAAACTGCCCGTCATCGTCCTCGACCGCATCGAAGAATTCACGGAAGGGGAGCCCGCCGCCGCGCCCGCGCCTCGCGGGGAGGGGGAGGTGCTCTGGCTGGACGCCCGCGGGCTTTCGGACGGGGACTTCGAAGAACTCTTAGACACTCTCTCGGGGTACGAGGGAGGGACGAAGGCGAAGATCCTGCACGGCGGAAAACGCTATGAATACGAGGTCAACGTCACCCGCGCGTTCCTTGCCGAACTCCGCACCTTCCTGCCCGAGCCCTGCATAAAACTTTTATGAAAAAAAACCGCAAACCCCTTGATTTTCGCTTTTTTTCTGCTATAATATATTTTGAGGATCACGCAGGAGGATTGAGATTATGAGAAGGATCGGACTTTTGACGAGCGGCGGGGACTCTCCCGGCATGAACGCGGCGATCCGCGCGGTCGTCAGAACGGCGATTTACTATGGAATGGAAGTATACGGCATCGAGCGCGGCTATGCGGGGCTCATCGAGGACAGGATGATGCCCATGGAAATGCGCTCGGTCTCGGACATCGTCCAGCGGGGCGGCACCAAGCTGAGAACGGCGAGATGCCTCGAAATGCTCACCAAAGAGGGGCAGAAGCAGGCGGTCGCCACTCTTGAAAAGAGGGGGATCGAGGGGCTCGTCGTCATCGGCGGCGACGGAAGTTTCCGCGGCGCGAAGTGCCTCACCGAGGATTACGGCATTCCCACCATCGGCATTCCCGGCACCATCGACAACGACCTCGAATACACCGACTACACCCTCGGATTCGACACGGCGGTCAACACCTGCAACGACGTCATCAATAAACTGCGCGACACGATGAACAGCCACGAGCGCATCTCCGTCGTCGAAGTCATGGGACGCCACTGCGGCGACATCGCCCTTTACGTCGGCATCACCTCGGGCGCGGAGATCATCGTCGTTCCCGAGATCGCATACGACATGGACGACATCGTCATGCGCATCAACCGCTCCCGTGCGAACGGCAAGCACTCCAACATCATCGTGGTGGCGGAGGGGGCGTGCAGTGCGGACGAGTTCGCCAAGAAATTGCAGGAAGTCACCACCTACAGCGTGCGCGCGACCACCATCGGGCACATCCAGCGGGGCGGTTCTCCCTCCATGGCGGACAGAATGCTTGCGGCGCAGTTCGGCAACAAGGCGGTGCGGCTCCTCAAAGACGGCATCGGCAACCGCGTCGTCGGCATCCACAAGAACGAGATCATCGATATGGATATCATCGAGGCAGTCTCCATGAAAAAGAAGTTCAATTACGAACTTTACGAGACGTTGCAGATGATCTCCATGTAACCGGAAACACATTTACGAAGGAAGAGCCGCACGGCTCTTTTTTCGCGTTTGGGGGAGAGACGCGCGGCAAAACCGCCCTGCCGCTCGGTGAAATTTTCGAATTCGGACAAAAAATTTTCATGAACCTATTGAAATCGTCGCAAAAATGAATTATAATGAAAGAGACGGGGAATACCGTTTCGGCGCGGCGGCGGAAAGCCGCGGCGCAGGGGGAATAGAATGATCTTAACTGTCTGCATGAGCCCGAGCATCGATGTCACCATCGAGTTGGACGCCCTCAACGTGGGGAAGGTGAACATCGTCAGGAACAAGACGCTCTCCTTTACGGGCAAAGCGATCAACGTCGCCATCGGCGTTGCGCGGCTGGGGGCGGAGGCGCACACCACGGGCTTCATGTACAACGAAAACCGCGCCATGTTCGAACATGCGCTCGACATCGAGGGGGTGCCCTTCACCTTTGTCTGGAACAGCGGCCGCGTGCGTGAAAATTACAAATGTATCGACAAGAAGAGTATGCTTACCGAGATCAACGACGTCGGCGGGCAGGTGGGGGGCGAAAAGCTCGTCGAACTCTTGCAGATGATCCGCAACCTCTCCTCCCGCGCAGAGGTCACCGTCATTTCGGGGAGCCTTCCCCGCGGCGTGGACGCAAGCTATTACCGCGAACTCTTCCGCGCCGTCGATCCCCGTTCCCGCAAGATCGTGGATACCGAAGGGGAACGCCTCTTCTCCGCGCTCGAGGCCGAAGTCGACCTCGCAAAGCCCAATCTCGAGGAACTCGAAGAGACGCTCGGCAGAGAATTCAAGGATAAGGACGACATGCTTTTAGGGTGCCGCGAACTTTTGGACCGCGGCGCGAAGTGCGTGCTCCTCTCCCTCGGGAAGTACGGCGCCGTCATCACGGACGGGAGCAAAAATTACTATTGCAGAAGCATCAACGTGGCGGTCAACTCCACGGTGGGCGCGGGCGACGGCATGGTCGCGGCCGCGGCGGTCCGCATGAAGGAGGGGGCGGACCTTCCCGAAATTTTGCGCGCAGGGGTCGCGGCGGGCACCGCCACGGTCACCACCTTCGGCACTATCTCCTTCACAAAGAGCAAGTACGAAGAAATTTATCACAGCCTGAACGTCATGGAGTTCTGATTGCCCCAAGGCGTTCGGGGCGTGAAAAAACGGCGCAGTCCGTTTCACACACAATAAATTGAAAATGCGCATAAAACCACAAGATATAGTGGTGTTCAAAAAATTTTTTTCAAAATCTTGTGTCAAATACTTGACTTTTCCAATCGGATGTAGTATGATAAAAACGTTCCCTTCGCGGGAACGTTTTTTACCGACAAAGAGGGAGAAAGTATGAAGATCATCAAGAGAAACGGCGCGGAAGTCGGCTTCGATGTCGAGAAGATCGTAAACGCCGTGCGCAAGGCAAACAACGAAGTGAGCGAGGACAACCGTCTTTCGGAGGCGCAGATAAAGCTCATCGCGGAGAAGGTGACCGCGCTCGTCGGCGATTTGAACCGTGCGGTCAACGTGGAAGAGGTGCAGGATTTCGTCGAGAACCAGATCATGGACCAGAAGGCGTTCGCCGTGGCGCGCAAGTACATCACGTACCGCTACACCCGCGCCCTCATCCGCCGTTCCAACACCACCGACGGGCAGATCCTCAGCCTCATCGAGTGCAACAACGAGGAAGTCAAGCAGGAGAACTCCAACAAAAACCCCACCGTCAATTCGGTGCAGAGGGACTACATGGCGGGCGAAGTCAGCAAGGACATCACGCGCCGCATCCTGCTCCCGCGCGACATCGTGGAGGCGCACGACGAGGGGATCATCCATTTCCACGACGCCGACTACTTTGCCCAGCACATGCACAACTGCGACCTTGTCAATCTTGAGGACATGCTCCAGAACGGCACGGTCATCTCGGGGACCTTCATCGAGAAACCCCATTCTTTCTCCACGGCGTGCAACATCGCCACGCAGATCATCGCGCAGGTCGCCTCCAACCAATACGGCGGGCAGTCCATCTCTCTTACCCACTTGGCGCCCTTTGTGGACGTCAGCCGCCAAAAGATCCGCGCCGAGGTGCGCGAAGAACTTGCGGACGTCGGGGTGATGGAGGACACCGTCAACCGCATTGCCGAAAAGCGGCTCCGCGCCGAGATCAAGAAGGGGATCCAAACCATTCAATACCAGGTCGTCACCCTGCTTACCACCAACGGGCAGGCGCCTTTCGTCACCGTGTTCATGTATCTCGGCGAGGCGAGGAACGAGCGCGAACGCGCCGACCTTGCCATGATCATCGAGGAGACTTTGAACCAGCGCATCGAGGGGGTGAAGAACGAATCGGGCGTGTGGGTCACTCCCGCCTTCCCCAAACTCATCTATGTGCTCGAAGAGGACAACGTGCGGGAGGGGAGCAGGTATTGGTATCTTACCGAACTTGCCGCCAAGTGCACCGCAAAGCGCATGGTGCCCGACTACATCTCCGAGAAGAAGATGCTCGAGTTCAAAGTGGACAAGAACGGCGAGGGGCATTGCTACACCTGCATGGGTTGCCGCTCCTTCCTTACGCCCTATGTGGACGAACAGGGCAAGCCCAAGTATTACGGCAGATTCAACCAGGGGGTCGTCACCATCAACCTGCCCGACGTCGCGCTCTCCTCGGGCGGCGACATGGAAAAGTTCTGGCAGATCTTCGACGAACGCCTCGAACTTTGCCACCGCGCCCTCATGGAGCGGCACAACCGCCTCAAAGGGACCCTTTCGGACGCCGCACCCATCCTGTGGCAATATGGAGCGCTCGCCCGCCTCAAAAAGGGAGAGCCCATCGACAAACTCCTCTATGGCGGCTATTCCACCATTTCGCTCGGCTATGCGGGGCTGTATGAGTGTGTCAAGTACATGACGGGCAAGACCCACACCGATCCCTCCGCCAAGCCGTTTGCGCTCTCCGTGATGCAGCACATGAACGACAAGTGCAAGGAGTGGAAGAAGATGCACAATATCGACTTCTCCCTCTATGGCACCCCGCTCGAGAGTACGACCTACAAGTTCGCCAAGGCGCTTCAAAAGCGGTTCGGCATCATCGAGGGCGTGACCGACAAGAATTACATCACCAACAGCTATCATGTGCACGTCACCGAGCACATCGACGCCTTCACCAAACTCAAATTCGAGAGCGAGTTCCAGCAGCTCTCCCCGGGCGGCGCCATCTCCTATGTGGAAGTGCCCAACATGCAGGACAACATTCCCGCCGTGCTCTCCGTCATGCAGTACATTTACGAGAACATCATGTATGCCGAACTCAACACCAAGAGCGACTATTGCCAGGTGTGCGGCTATGACGGGGAGATCCAAATTGTGGAGGACGGCGGCAAACTCTATTGGGAGTGTCCGCACTGCCACAACCGCGACCAGAGCAAGATGAACGTTGCCCGCCGCACCTGCGGATACATTGGCACGCAATATTGGAACCAAGGCCGCACGCAGGAGATCAAAGACCGCGTCTTGCACCTTTAATTTCACATAATTTTTTGCTCCGCTTTTCTTGCCTCCCCCCGCAAAGCGGGGGGAGGGTAGGGAAGGGGGCTCCTTATTTTTTCCTCGCATCGAACATTACTATGAACTATGCCGAAATCAAACCTTATGATATTGCAAACGGAGAGGGAGTGCGTGTCTCCCTCTTTGTTTCGGGTTGCAGGCGGCATTGCAAGGGCTGTTTCAATGCGATCGCGTGGGATTTTTCCTACGGAAAGCCCTTCACCGAGGAGACGCAGGAGTACCTCCTCGAAAAACTCTCGCCGAATTATATCGCGGGGCTTACCCTTCTCGGCGGCGACCCGTTCGAGCCCGAAAACCAGCGCGCTCTTTTGCCCTTTGTCGAGCGGGTGCGCGCTTCCTTCCCCGGAAAGGACATCTGGTGCTACACGGGCTACACCTATCTTGATGGGGGGATCGCCGAAGAGGAAGTGCAAACGGAGTGCACCAAAAGGCTCGTCTCTCTTCTCGACGTCTTGGTGGACGGCAGGTTCAAAGAGGAACTCAAGGACATCCGCTTGAAGTTCCGCGGCTCCTCCAACCAGCGCGTGATCGACGTTAAACGCTCCATTGAGGGCGGTAGCATAGTACTACGTTTGACATAGTATTCAAATCGGGCGCAGGAAAATAAACAAAAACGCGGCGAAACCGCGTTTTTGTTTGACAATAAGCGAAATATGTTTATAATAAGGAAAGAAAAAACAGCAAGGAGAACGAAATGAACAAGATCCAGCTCAGAAGATACGCAAAATTGCTTGCCAAAACGGGCGTCAACGTCAAAAAGGGACAGTGGGTCATGGTGACCGCCGAACTCGACCAGCCCGAATTCGTTGAAATGGTGGTGGAGGAACTCTACCGCGCGGGCGCAGGCAAAGTCACGGTGGAGTGGTCGCACCAGCCCCTCACCAAATTGAATTATAAGTACATGAAGGAGGACGTTCTCAAAAAGATCGAGAAGTGGGAACTCGAAAAACTCGAACTCCGCAAGAGAGAACTTCCCGCTATGCTCTACATCGAGTCGGAGGATCCCGACGGACTTGCGGGGGTGGACCAGGAGAAATTCACGGCGGTGCGTATGTCCCGCACCAAGGTTGTAAAGCCCTACCGCGACGCCATGGAGAACAAGTACCAGTGGTGCATCGCGGCGGTCCCTTCCAAGGCGTGGGCGAAGAAGGTGTTCCCCGATCTCATGGTGAATACCGCCGTCGAAAAGCTGTGGGACGCCATTTTGACCGCCTCCCGTGCGGACGGAAGCGACCCCGTGCGCGAGTGGGCGCGCCACAACGACGAACTCGCCCAGCGGTGCGACTATCTCAACCGCCTAAAACTCGTCTCTCTCGAGTATAAGTCGAAGAACGGCACCGATTTTAAGGTCGGGCTCATTCCCGAGAGCAGTTTCAAGGGTGGCGGCGAGGAGACGATCGGGGGCGCGTACTTCAACCCCAACATCCCGAGCGAGGAAATTTTCATCTCTCCCAAGGCGGGCGAAGCGGAGGGGATCGTCTATTCCACCAAGCCGCTCTCCTATCAAGGGGAACTCATCGAGGATTTCTCGGTGCGTTTCGAGGGCGGAAAGGTCGTCGAGGTCAAGGCGAAGAAGAACCAGCACCTCCTCGAAAAGATGATCTCGATGGACGAGGGAGCGAAGATGCTCGGCGAGTGCGCCCTCATCGCCTATGATTCTCCCATCAACAACGCGGGCATCTTGTTCTATAACACGCTGTTCGACGAGAACGCAAGTTGCCATCTTGCGCTCGGCCGCGGTTTCAACGAGTGCGTGAAGGGGTTTGAGGACATGACAAACGAAGAAATTCACGCAAAGGGGATCAACGACAGCATGATCCACGTCGATTTCATGATCGGGAGCGAGGACTTAGAGGTCGTCGGCGTCACCAAGAACGGCGAACGGGTACAGATCTTCAAGAACGGAAATTGGGCATTTTAATTTCGCACAATTCTTTTCTCGCGTTGCTCGAAAATAATTGTGCGAGGAAACCTTCCTCCTGCATCAACAAAGTTGCTCTCTCATTCGCTTGGCTTTCACACTAAGCCGTAAGAATGCGGCAACTTGGGTGCGCTTATGGAAAATGGCGATTTTCCAACGCGCAGTGATTGAGGCAACGCCCCACCCTCCCACGGAGGGGGCAAGAGAAAAGCGGAACCCCCTCCCACGGAGGGGGACTAAGAGGGTGGGCAACCCTTTGGACAGCAAGGGAAACAGAACCCCTTTCTAAAATTGTCATTTCGAGCTTGTCGCCCCGCCCGCACGTTCTATGTTGTCTAAGGGCGGCACGAGGAGCCTGCGACGAAGTAGAAATCTTTACCGCATTTCTAAAATACGTCATTCCGTCCCGCCCGCACACTCTATGTCGTCTAAGGGCGGCACGAGGAGCTTGCGACGAAGTAGCGCAGTCGAGGAATGTCCTTATTACAATGCGGACACCCTTCGACAAGCTCAAGGTGACGTGATTATAACAATGTGAGATTTCTCCACTCCGCTTGCGCTTCGGTCGAAATGACATATTTTGGAACGGCGCGGGGTGAAATGACAAATTATCGGCATTCGCATTATAATAAGCCGTAAAACAAGGAGTATTATGATCAAAATAGATATTTTTTCGGGATTTTTGGGCGCGGGAAAGACGACGCTCATCAAAAAACTGCTCAAAGAGGCGTACAGCGGCGAAAAGGTCGTCCTCATTGAAAACGAATTCGGCGAGATCGGCGTGGACGGCGGGTTCCTCAAGGACGCGGGCGTCGAGATCACCGAGATGAATTCGGGCTGCATCTGCTGTTCGCTCGTCGGCGACTTTGCGAAGGCGCTCAAAGAGGTGGCCGCGAAATTTTCTCCCGACCGCATCGTCATCGAACCCTCGGGTGTGGGCAAACTCTCCGACGTCATCCGCGCCGTCCAACGCGCGAACGTCGAAAATTCCGCCCTCAACGCCTTCTGCACCGTCGTGGACGCGAAGAAGTGCAAAATGTATCTGAAAAATTTCGGCGAATTCTTCCTCGACCAGGTGGAAAACGCGAGTTGCATCCTGCTCTCGCACACCGCCGACCCCAAAAAGACGGAGGAGGCGCTCGCCCTTCTCAAGGAGCACACGCAGGCGACCGTCGTCACCACCGATTGGGACGCCCTCAAGGGGAGCGACATCCTCGAGGTCATGGAGCGCAAGGACACCTTAAAGGCCGAACTCGAGCGCCTCGCCGCCGAAGCGGAGGAGCATCACCACGACGATGATGACGACGATGACGAATGTTGCCATCACCATCACCATGACGACGATGACGACGAACACGAACATCATCACCATCACCATGACGACGATGATGACGACGAACACGAACATCACCACCATCACCACGACGATGATGATGACGATGACGAAGAATGTTGCCACCACCATCATCACCACGACGATGACGAACACGAACATCACCATCATCACGACGACGATGACGACGACGAGCACGAACATCACCATCATCATCACCATCATGCGGACGAAGTGTTCACGAGTTGGGGGGTGGAGACGGCGAAGAAGTTCACAAAAGAGGAACTCTCGGCGGCGCTCTCCGCACTGGACAGCGGCGAATACGGACAGATCCTGCGCGCAAAGGGGATCGTGGACGGCGAGGGGGGCTGGCTGTATTTCGACTATGTCCCCGGCGAAGTCGACATCCGCGGCGGCGCGCCCGCCGTTACGGGCAGGCTGTGCGTCATCGGTTGCAAGCCCGATGAAGGGAAACTCAAGGAGCTGTTTTTGAAGTAATATGCCCAAGGAAGTGCCTGTCTATCTCTTTCTCGGATTTTTGGAATCGGGAAAGACCAAATTCATTCAAGAGACGATGGAGGACCCCCGTTTCGATTCGGGGGAGCGCACCCTTCTGCTCGTCTGCGAAGAAGGGGAGGAGGAGTACGATCCCTCCCGCTTTGCCGTAGAAAATTTTGGGGTGGAATTCGTGGAGGAGAGCGGGCTTACCGTCCAAAACCTTACCGCGCTTGCCAAAAAGTACGATGTGGAGCGGGTCGTCGTCGAGTGGAACGGGATGCTGACCTTGGACAGATTTTTCGAGGCGATGCCCGACGGCTGGCTCATCGCGCAGGTGATGACCTTCTTCGATTCGAACACCTTCCTTTCCTACAATAAGAACATGCGCCAGCTCGTCTTTGACAAGATGCAGTACGCCGACATGGTGGTGTTCAACCGTTTTTCGGATCATTTTTCGCAGGAGGAGTTCCACAAGATCGTCCGCGCCGCTTCCCGCCGTCCCGGGATCGTGTACGAATACGTCGGCGGCAGGGCGGTATACGACGAGATCGTCGACCCCCTCCCTTACGACATCAACGCAAAAGTCATCGAGATCGAGGACCGCGATTACGCCTTTTTCTACCGCGACCTCACCGAGGACATGCAAAAATATGCGGGGAAGATGGTCACCTTCAAGGGCATGGTCGCCGTGGACAAAAAGATGAAGTTCGGCACCATCGTCGTGGGGCGGCACATCATGACCTGTTGCGAGGCGGACATCGCGTTTAGCGGGCTGGTCGTAAAGCACGCAAGCAACTTACCGTTCAAGACCCGCGATTGGGTAAAACTTACCGCGCGGATCGACATTGCATACGATAAAATTTATCGGCAGGAGGGGCCTGTGCTCAAGGCGACCGCGCTCGATTTCTGTCAGCCGCCCGAACAGGAACTCGCCACCTTCTATTGAGAGAGTTATGCCGCGTAAAAAACTTTCACCATATCTTGTCATATTGCTCGGATTTTTGGGCGTCATCGCCTTAGGAACGGGACTTCTGCTCCTTCCCTTTTCCACAAGAGGGGGGATCTCCTTTGTCGACGCGCTCTTTCTTTCCGCAAGTTCCGTCTGCATCACGGGGCTTTCTACCGTCAACGTCGCGGAAACGTTCACGGGCTTCGGGCAGGCGGTCATCTGCGTGCTCATTCAAGTGGGAGGATTGGGCTTTGTCACCATCGGCATGACGGTCATCTCCATCTTCGGCGGAAAGGCGGGGCTCTCGGGCAAGCGTCTCATCAGCGAAACGCTCGGCTCGAGCGGAAAACTCAACTATAAGCACTTTCTTTTCCGCGCCGTGCTCATCGCCGCCGTCATGGAGACGTTCGGTTTTCTCATCAACCTCATCGCCTTAAAGGATGTCTATTCGGGCGGAAAACTCGTCTGGGTCTCCCTCTTCCACTCCGTTTCGGCGTTCAACAACGCGGGGCTCGACCTCTTCGGGGGCAGTATGTCGTCCTTTTCGAATAACGTCCTGCTCCTTCTCAACACCGCCCTTCTCGCCATCGTGGGCGGCTTGGGCTTTATCGTCATCATCGACATTCTGAGCGCAAAGCGTTGGAGAAAGTTTTCCATCCACAGCAAAGTGGTGCTTGTCATCACGCCCATTCTGCTTTTGAGCGGCACCTTCCTGCTCTGGTTTTCGGAATGGGGGAAGATCGACTTCCTCAACGCCTTCTTTATGAGCGCCATGGCGCGTACCTGCGGGTTTGCCACGCAGGACCTGGGGCAGTGGAAGAGTTCCTCCCTCTGCATCATCAACATTCTGATGTTCATCGGCGCGGGTCCTGTTTCCACGGGCGGCGGCATCAAGTGCACCACCTTCTTTGTCTTTTTGGCGGGACTGCTTGCCATGCTCCGCGGAAAACCCACCATCGTCTTTCACCGTGAAATTTCCCACGAAACGCTTACCTATGCCATGTTCGTTACGACGGTGGCAACGATCTATGCGGTCCTTACGGGCACCCTCGTCTCGGTGTGCGACCCCGATCTGTCCCTTGCGTTCATCTTTACGGAGACCATCTCCGCGCTTGCGAACGTGGGGTTCTCGGCGGGGATCACGCCCTGTCTTTCCGCAGGCAGTAAGTTGCTTTTAACGCTTGCGATGTATCTCGGCAGGATCGGGTTCATGACGGCGTTGCTCGTCTTTAAGCGGCGGTGGAACAGGGAACAGGACGAGAGCATCCGCTATGTACAGGCGGACATCGTCATCGGCTGAGCCCGAAGAGCGAAAAATAAACGAATACGGAAAAGGAGCCATTATGAATAAAGATTTTGCGATCATCGGTTTGGGCGCATTCGGCCGCAGTCTCTGCAAGGAGCTGGTCGGACAGGGCGCCGAGGTCATTGCGATCGACTGCGACGAGGAGCGCGTCAACGACGTGGCGGAGTTCGTCACCTTTGCCTACTGTTGCGATTGCACCAAGCGGAGCGCGCTCGAACAACTGCGCCTCAGCGAGGTGGACCGCGTGATCGTGGCGATCGGCGACAAACTCGAATCGGTCATTCTCACCATCATCTTGTTGAAGGAACTCGGGGTCAAGCGGATCACCGCCCGCGCCGAGGAGGAGAGCGTGAAGAGGGTGCTCGAACATCTCGGGGTAGAGGAAGTCATCGACACCCGCGAACTCGCAGTCTCGAGCCTCAGCTACCGCCTTTTGAGCCGCAGTATCACCCAATACGTGGAACTTACGGGCGACCACAGCGTGGCGACCGTGCGCTATGCGGGAAAAGAGCCCTCCGAAAAACTCGCCGACATGAACCTGCGCGGCAAACTCAGCCTCAACGTCCTCTTGATCAGGCGGGGGAAGAAGGACATCGTGCCCACCAAGGACGACCGCTTCGAACCGGGCGATTCGGTCGTCGTGTTCGGAACAAAGACCGCGATCCGCCGTTTGGACAGAAAAATCAAGTAATATAAGAGGGCTTCTTTCTAAAAAACGGCCTTTAACATAGTACTATGTCAGACATAATAGAGATTCCCGCATTTTTGCGGGAACTTCTCATAAAAGAATATCCAAACGACAGTGCGCGCATTTTCCGCGGTTTTGTGCGCCGCCCCGTCACCCTCCGCGCCAATACGTTGAAGGCGACGGCGGAGGAGGTCGCTCTTGCGCTCAACGGGATGGGCGTCTCCTTTTCGCGTATGCCGTGGTATGAGGACGCCTTTCTCCTTGATCGCACGGACGGGCGGGACATCGCGGGAAGCCCTCTCTTTTCGGAGGGGAAAATCTATCTTCAAAGCCTTTCCTCCATGTTGCCGCCTCTCTTCCTTGCGCCCAAGGCGGGGGAGAGCGTGCTCGACATGACGGCGGCTCCCGGCGGCAAGACCACCCAGCTTGCGGCGCTTTCGGGGGGCAGGGCGCTCATCACGGCGTGCGAGAAGGACAGAGTGCGGTTCGGGCGGCTGAAATTCAACCTTGCGCGGCAGGGGGCGGCGAAGGTGAACGCCATGCAGGCGGACGCTTTGAAACTCGACGGTTTTTTCCGCTTCGACAAAATTTTGCTCGACGCGCCCTGTAGCGGGAGCGGCACCCTCGCCCCCGGCGAACGGGCGAAAATTTCCCCCGAACTTGTAAAAAACTGCGCGCGCACCCAAAAGGCTCTCCTCAAAAAGGGGCTCGGGCTCTTAAAAGATGGGGGCGTGCTGCTCTATTCCACCTGTTCGGTGCTCAAAGAGGAAAACGAGGAGGCGGTAGCATTCGCGCTCTCCGAGGGGGCGGCTCTCCTTCCGCTCAAGCCGTTAGCTGGCCTCCCGCTTCTTCCCTCTCCCGCGGGCACGGTCACGGTGTGTCCGGATGAAACTTTCGAGGGCTTCTTCCTCGCCATGTTACAAAAATAAAAGGCAACCCGAGCGGTTGCCTTTTTGCATGAATTTCGGTTGATTTATTTTACGATCCGCGCGCAGGCGACGGCAAGCGCCCCCGGGCCGATATGACAGCTTACCGAGAGGGAGAGGGGATCCACATACTTGAAGGGCACCCCGGGGAAGGCCGCCATGAGTTCTGTTTTGAAGAGTTCGGCCTCCTCGTCGTTCGCGGTGTGCGCAACGGCGATCATCATCTCGCCCTGTTTTACGAGATCGGCAAAGCGGGTGGCAAAATCGTGCTTGATCGCCTCGATCATCACCGCCTTCGCCTGTTTGAGGGAGTGCACCTTTTTGAAGGCGTCGAGCTTCTCTCCCTGTATCTGCAACACGGGCTTGATCTTCAAAATGGTGCCGATGAGCGCCGCCGCGGGGGTGAGCCGTCCTCCCTTTTTGAGGTATTTCAAGGTGTCGAGGGAGATATAAATGGAACTGTCGAACTTGGTTTTCATCAAAGTTTCGGCAATTTCCGCGCCGCTCTTGCCCTGTCCGGCCAAGGTGAGCGCGTCCTCCACGCTCTGCTTTTGGGTGATGGAGATGCGCTGGTTATCGACGACGAACACTCTTCCGCCGTACTCCTTCGCAAGTCCCATGGCGGTGTGGCAGGACTCCGAGAGCCCGCTCGACATCGGGATATGCACGATCTCGTCGTAAGTTTTGAGCAGTTCGTCCCAAAGTTCCGTCACTGCCTCGGGGGAGGGCTGGGAGGTCGAAACGGACGCCTCTCCATTCAAGTGCTCGTAAAATTGGGGCTGGGTGAGGTCGATGTCCTCGAAGTGCTGTTCTCCGTCGATGAGGAAGGGCATGGGCAAAACGGTGACGCCGAGCCTTTCTCCCTCCGCCTGTGTGATGCCGCTGTTTGAGTCGGTCACGATCCTAACTTTACTCATATTGATACTCTCCGAACGTTTGATACTCTCCAAAATGTTCACAACGTTTATGAACCAAGAGCCATTATAGCAAAACAAAGGGAAAAGGTCAAGAAAATGACCTCCGAATTCTTACTTTTTTTACATTTTCTTGACAGAATACGAGCATTGCGCTATAATATTGGCATGTTTCCGATCTTAAAAAGAGAAAATCTCAACGAAACGGTCGTCCGCATGGAGCTGTACGCCCCCCTCATCGCCCGCAAAGCGGAGGCGGGGCAGTTCGTCATTCTGCGCGCGGATGAAAGGGGGGAGCGCATTCCCCTTACCGTTGCGGGGTACGACAGAGAGCGGGGGACGATCGAGATCATCTTCCAGATCGTCGGCGGCGCGACGATGTGTCTGAATGCCCGCAAGGAAGGGGAGAGCATTCCCGACCTCGTCGGTCCGCTCGGCGTTCCCACCGCCCTCGAGGGCTTAAAGAAAGTCGCCGTCGTCGGAGGCGGGGTGGGTTGCGCCATCGCCCTTCCCGTCGCGCGCAAGTTAAAGGAGTTGGGCGCCTCGGTGACGGGGATCGTCGGCTTCCGTAGCCGCGAACTCGTCATTTTGGAGGAGGAATTCAAGGCCTGTTGCGACCGCTTTTTCCTTACCACGGACGACGGCACCTGCGGCGAAAAGGGCAATGTCTGCGCCCCGCTCGGTCGGCTCCTTAGCGGGGAGACCTTCGACGAGGTCATCACGATCGGCCCCCTTGTCATGATGAAATTCGTGGCCGCGGCGACCAAGCCCTATGGGATAAAGACGGTGGCGAGCATGAACCCCATCATGATCGACGGCACGGGCATGTGCGGCTGTTGCCGCCTGACGGTGGGGGGAGAGACCAAGTTCGCCTGCGTGGACGGCCCCGACTTCGACGCCCATCTCATCGACTTCGACGAAGCCATCCGCCGCTCCCGCATCTATACCGCGTTCGAGTCTCGCAAGCGCGAAGAGCACTGCAATTTGTTGAATAAAAATTAACGCCACATCGGCGTCTTTCTAAAAATGATGAACAATTCTTTGGTAAAAACTCCCATGCCCGTCCAGCCGCCCGAAGAGCGGAACCGCAATTTCGGCGAGGTTGCGCTCGGCTACACAGAGGAGCAGGCAATGTCCGAGGCAGAACGCTGTCTCAACTGCAAAAACCGCCCCTGCGTGGGCGGCTGTCCCGTCTCCGTCGCCATTCCCGACTTCATCGCCCTCGTCAAGGAGGGGAAGTTCGGGGAGGCGTATGAGGTCATCTCCCGCTATTCCTGCCTTCCCGCCGTGTGCGGTCGGGTGTGCCCGCAGGAGAACCAGTGCGAAAAGTTCTGCGTGCGCGGGATAAAAGGAGAGCCCGTCGCCATCGGCAGATTGGAGCGGTTTGTCGCCGATTTCCACGCAAAAGAGGGAAAAACTCCCGAAAAACCGCCCAAAAACGGCCACCGCGTGGCGGTCGTCGGCTCGGGTCCTGCGGGGCTCTCGTGTGCGGGCGAACTTGCGCGGCGGGGGTATGAGGTCACCGTGTTCGAGGCGTTGCACGTCGCGGGCGGGGTGCTCGTGTACGGTATCCCCGAATTCCGCCTTCCGAAGGACATCGTCGCACGCGAGGTCGAAGGGCTCAGATCGCTCGGCGTGAACATCGTCACCAACGCGGTCGCGGGCAGGACGTTCACCGTGGAGGAACTCAAAGAGGAGGGCTTCGAGGCGGTGTTCCTCGGCACGGGCGCGGGGCTTCCCAACTTTATGGGGATCAAGGGAGAGAACGCCAAGGGGGTGTTCTCCGCCAACGAATATCTTACCCGCGTCAACCTGATGAAGGCATACGAGGAGGGGAGCGAGACCCCCGTCTACCGCGCGAAGAAGGTCGCGGTCGTGGGGGGCGGCAACGTCGCCATGGACGCGGCGCGCACGGCAAAGCGGCTGGGGGCGGAGGTCACCATCGTCTACCGCCGTTCGCGTGCGGAACTTCCCGCAAGGCGCGAGGAAGCCGAGCACGCCGAAGAGGAGGGCATCGTCTTTCGCCTGCTTGCAAACCCCAAGGAAATTTTGACGGACGGCGAGGACAACGTCGTCGGCATGAAGTGTATCGAAATGGAACTCGGCGAGCCCGACGCTTCGGGGCGGCGCAGACCGGTCGAAAAGGCGGAGAGCGAGTTCGTGCTCGAGGCGGACTGCGTCATCATGGCGCTCGGCACCTCGCCCAACCCCCTCTTGAAGCGCACGACCAAAGGGCTCGAAACGGGCAGGCGGGGGGAGATTGTCGCCGACGAAATGGGAAGAACTTCTCTTGACGGCGTGTTCGCGGGCGGCGACGCGGTCACGGGGTCGGCGACCGTCATTCTCGCCATGGGCGCGGGCAAGCGCG
This sequence comes from uncultured Clostridia bacterium, assembly GCA_947630325.1. Classification (GTDB taxonomy): domain Bacteria; phylum Bacillota; class Clostridia; order Christensenellales; family Borkfalkiaceae; genus Gallimonas. The sequence goes on along the minus strand of CANRHB010000001.1, from coordinate 199,492 downwards.
CCGCCGAGTCCATCGACGAATACTTGAAAAACCGCTGAGAAATAAATTTTCAAACGCCCCGCCCCCGCGCCGTACACGGCGCGGGGGCGGGGCTTCTAAATGTTCAAAATTCCTCATACAAATAGAGCATGAATTTTTTCTATCGTCACAGAGCGGCGCTCGGGGCGGCCGCCCTCCTTTTGACGGTCGCCTTCACGCTTACCGTTTGTTTTTGCGCGCTTGCGGGCACGGCGGCGGAGGCGCACCGCCTTACGGTCGTACTCGACGCGGGTCACGGCGGGGTGGACGGCGGCGTGGTGGGGGTCCGCACGGGAACCAAGGAGAGCGACATCAACCTCAAGATCACCTTTTTGTTGCAAGAACGCTTCGAAGAGGCGGGTTTTCGGGTGGTGCTTACCCGCAGGACGGAGGCGGGCCTATACGGCATGGCAACGTCGGGTTACAAAAAGCGGGACATGCAAAAGCGCGCCGAGATCATCCAAACCTCCTCGCCCTCCCTCGTCATCTCGGTGCATCAGAACTTTTTCTCCCTGCCGTCGCGGCGGGGGGCGCAGGTCTTTTTCAAGGAGAGTTCGGAAAGTTCCAGATCGCTCGCCTGTGACATTCAAACCGCCCTCAACGCGATGCCAGAGTGCGTCAAGCGGAGCGATCCTTTGAAAGGGGACTACTACATTCTCAACTGTTCGGATACCCCCTCCGTCATCGTGGAGTGCGGATTTTTGTCCAACCCCGAGGACGAGGCCCTTCTCCTCCAAGAGAGTTACCGCCGCAAACTTGCCGACGCGGTAACGGAGGGCGCGCTCGGTTTTCTCTCTTCTTCCGCAAACTTGAGAAATTTCGGTTGACTTCTCTCGCCGCGCATGGTATAATACCCAAGATATGAGCGGCTATTGTCACACAAGGAGCTTTGCGCTCCGCTATACCGACTTCGATTTCCGCGATAAGCTCAAACCCTCCGCCGTGCTTGGGCTGGCGCAGGAAGTCGCGGCGTCGAGCGCGGACGAACTCGGGTTCGGCTATGAAGCGCTCAAAAAGAAGGATTACGGCTTCATCACCGTAAACACCTATTGCGAACTGTTCGCCCCCGCAAGACCGGGCGACGTGCTTACGGTGGAGACATGGCCTCTCCCGCCGCGCCACGTCATTTTCGAGCGGGACTATCGCATGAAAAATCAAAGAGGGGAAATCATTGCGCTGCTGGCTTCACGCTGGTGTCTCATTGATTTACCCCGTTTTTCTATGTTGCCGCCCACCGCGCTCGGGGAGGTGCACGAACGCTGTCCCTACAACCCCGAAAAGGTGTTGGAACTCTCCGCGCAGAAGATCCCCAAACTCATGGAGGGGAAGGAGTTTGGCAGACGCACGATCGTCCCGTCCGACTGCGACCATTACCTCCACGCCAACAACACGAAGTATGCCGACTTTTTTCTCGACTGCTTCCCCATGGAAAAAGCGCGGCCCGTCAAGGCCTTCCACATCTCCTACAACAAGCAGGCGAAGGAGGGGGAGACCCTTCTCATCTTGGGCGAGGAGCAAGAGGGGAGCGTTTTGTTGGAAGCGCGGGAGCAGGACGCGGTCATCGCCCGCTTTTGGGCAAAATTCGGGGAGGAGAGCAAATGAAAAAAGAGGGAAGAAAGGGAGCGAAACGGGGACCCGAGAAGTACGTCTCCGTCGTCAAGATCGCGCTCATCGTATTGAGTATCGCCGTCTTTCCCGTCATCATGGTGCTGACGGCGGTCGCCTTCCATCTCGAAGATACCCTTCCGCGCGTCGTCTATTCCATCGTCATCGCCGTCCTTGCGCTCGGCTGGCTGGTCGCATACGGCTTTTATACCATGCGCGTCTCCATGGGCACCGTCCTCGGGGTGGAGACGAACGAAAAAGTCGTCTACCTCCACACCAAACGAAAAATTTTCACATACGACGTCAAAATGGGCTGCGTCGCCGTCAAGGTGAAGGGCAACCGCTATATCTGCACCTTCGAGACGCAGGACTCGCGGGACAAGTTCACCTTCTACCGCCACGCGCCGTTCAGTAAATATTCGGACGAACAATTCACCGACGAAGATATTTCCTCCTTCTGCCCCGCATTCGAGGGGGAGGATTACGCCAAAGAGTGAGGAGCAAGATGAAGAAAAAGGCATACATCACGCTGGAAAACGGCAAGGTATTCGAGGGGTGGTCTTTCGGCGCCGAGCGGGAGACGGTCGGCGAACTCGTGTTCACCACGGGCATGACGGGCTATCTCGAGACCCTGACCGACCCCAGCTACTATGGGCAGATCGTCACCCAAACCTTTCCGCTCATCGGCAATTACGGGGTGATCCCCCCCGATTTCGAGAGCCGTAAGAGTTGGGTCACCGCCTACATCGTGCGGGAGAAGTGCGACGCTCCCTCCAACTTCCGTTCTCAGGGCGCCCTCGAAGGGTATTTGAAACAGCAGAACATTCCCGCCGTGTACGGGGTGGACACCCGCGAACTTACCCGCACCGTCCGCGAGGCGGGGGTGATGAACGCGGCGATCTCCTTCCGCCCCTTCACCGATTTTCAAAGATTGAAGGAATACCGCGTGAAGGACGCGGTGAAGGCGGTCACCTCCGACGAGGTGAAAGAGTACGGCGAGAGGGGAAACACCGAAGTCGTCCTCTTCGATTTCGGCGCAAAGGCGAACATCGAGCGGGAGCTCGTCCAAAGGGGCTGCCACGTCACGGTGGTGCCCGCGAACTTTCCCGCCGAAAAAGTGTTTGCCCTCGACCCCGACGGCATCATGCTTGCAAACGGCCCCGGCGACCCCGCCGAGAACACCGAGATCATCGAAAACATCAAAAAACTTGCGGGAAAGAAGCCCATCTTCGGCATCTGCCTCGGGCACCAGCTCTTTGCGCTTGCCATGGGCGGGCAGACCCGCAAGATGAAGTACGGGCACCGCGGCGCCAACCAGCCCGTCAAGGAACTCAAAACGGGCAGAGTGTTCATCACCTCCCAGAACCACGGCTATGAGGTGGTGGCAGACTCTCTCAAATGCGGGACGCTCTCCTTTGTCAACGTCAACGACGGCACCTGCGAGGGGGTGAACTATCCCGAATACGACGCGGTCACGGTGCAGTTCCACCCCGAGGCGTGCTCAGGCCCCCGCGACGCCAACTTCCTCTTTGAGGATTTCATCAGGAGAATGAGAAAATAACCGCTCCCCGCCTTGAAGCGGTCGGAGAAGAAGGAAACACCATGCCGAAAAGACAGGATATTCAAAAAGTACTCGTCATCGGGTCGGGGCCCATCGTCATCGGTCAGGCGGCGGAGTTCGACTATGCGGGCGCGCAGGCGTGCCGCGTGCTCAAAGAAGCGGGCGTCAACGTCGTTCTGTGCAATTCCAACCCCGCCACGATCATGACGGACAAAATGCTCGCCGACGAGATCTATCTCGAGCCCCTCACCGAGGACAGCTTGAAGCGCATCATCATCAAGGAGCGGCCCGACTCCCTTCTCGCCTCTTTGGGGGGGCAGACGGGGCTCACCATGGGCTGTAAACTCGCAAAGGACGGCTTTCTCGACGAGTGGGGAGTAAAACTCATCGGCACCAAACTCGACGCCATCGACCGCGCCGAGGACCGCGAACTCTTCAAAGAGACGATGACAAAAATCGGCCAGCCCGTCGTTCCCTCGGACATCGCCTACACGGTGGAGGAGTGCGTCCGCATTGCGGAAGAGCTCGGCTATCCCGTCATCGTGCGTCCCGCATTCACCCTTGGCGGCGCGGGCGGCGGGGTCGCCCATAACGAAGAGGAACTCCGCCTCATCTCCCACAACGGGCTCATGCTCTCGCCCATCACGCAGGTGCTCATCGAAAAGTACATCGGCGGGTGGAAGGAGATCGAGTTCGAAGTGCTCAGAGACAGCGCGGGCAACGTCATCACCGTCTGCTCCATGGAGAATTTCGATCCCGTCGGCGTGCACACGGGGGATTCCATCGTCATCGCGCCCGCGGTCACCCTGTCCGACAAGGAGTATCAAATGCTCCGCACGGCCTCCCTCAACATCATCGGCGAGCTCGGCATCGAGGGGGGATGCAACTGCCAATTCGCCCTGCATCCCACGAGTTTCGAATACGCGGTCATCGAAGTCAACCCCCGCGTTTCCCGTTCCTCCGCGCTTGCAAGCAAGGCAACGGGCTATCCCATCGCAAAAGTTTCCACGAAGATCGCCCTCGGTTACACCCTCGACGAGATCAAAAACGACGTCACGGGCAAAACTTACGCCTGTTTCGAGCCTGCGCTCGACTATGTGGTCGTCAAACTTCCCAAGTGGCCCTTCGATAAATTCTTGTTTGCGGGGCGGGATCTCGGCTCCCGCATGAAGGCGACGGGGGAGGTCATGGCGATCGGCGCTTCCTTCGAGCAGGCGATCATGAAGGCGGTGCGCGGCGCGGAAATTTCCCTCGACACCCTCAACGCCCCCAAGTTCGCACATTTAAGCAGAGAGGAACTCATCGCCGAACTGCACAAGACGACGGACGAGCGGCTCTTTGCGGTGTATGCGGCATTGCACGCGGGGGTCACTCCCGACGAGATCTTCGAGATCACCAAGATCGACCGCTGGTTTTTATACAAGATCTTGAATTTGGTGGAGTACGAGCGGCACATTGCGGGCAAAAAACTTACCAAAGAGGAGTACTTAACGGGAAAACGCCTCGGCTTTACCGACAAGGTTCTTTCCGAAAAGAGCGGATATAAACTCCCGCCTCATCGCCGCGCGGCGTTCAAAATGGTGGACACCTGCGCCGCCGAATTCTCTGCGCAGACGCCCTACTTCTATTCTACCTTCGACGAACTTTCCCACGACGAGGCGAAGCCCTTTGTCGAAAAGAGCATAGCGGGGAAGAAGAAGCGGGTCATCGTCATCGGCTCGGGTCCCATCCGCATCGGGCAGGGGATCGAATTCGACTATTCCTCCGTCCACTGCGTCTGGACCTTGAAATCCCTCGGCTATGAAGTCGTCATCATCAACAACAATCCCGAGACGGTCTCCACCGATTTCGACACGGCGGACAGGCTGTATTTCGAATCTTTAACTCCCGAGGACGTGCAGAACGTCATTGATGCCGAAAAGCCTTACGGGGTCGTCATCACCTTCGGCGGTCAGACGGCGATCAAGCTGTGCGGGTACCTCGCAAAAAAGGGGGTGCGCATCCTCGGCACGAGCGCGGACAGCGTGGACATGGCGGAGGACAGGAAGCGGTTCGACGCCCTCCTCGAGCGGTTCGACATCGCCCGTCCCAAGGGGCTTACCGTCATGACCAAGGAGGAGGCGATCGGCGCGGCCGAGACCCTCGGCTATCCCGTGTTGCTCCGCCCGAGTTATGTCATCGGCGGGCAGAACATGACCATCGCCTTCACCGAGAACGACATCTCCCGCTATATGGACGTCATTTTGGCGCAGGGGATCGAGAACCCCGTGCTCTGCGACAAATATCTCATGGGCGCAGAACTCGAAGTAGACGCCATTTCGGACGGCGTCGACGTGCTCATTCCGGGCATCATGCAGCACGTGGAGCGCGCGGGCGTGCACTCGGGCGACTCCATCGCCGTCTATCCGCCCTATCATCTGAGCGACGGGATGCTCTCCCGCATCGTGGAAGTTTCCACACGGCTTGCGCTCGAACTCAAGACGAAGGGGCTCATCAACATCCAATATCTCATCTATCAGGACAGGCTGTATGTCATCGAAGTCAACCCCCGCGCCAGCCGCACCATTCCCTACATCTCCAAAGTGACGGGGGTGCCCATGGTGGAACTCGCCACCCGCATCATGGTGGGGGCGAAACTCAAAAAGTTGGGCTATGGCACGGGGCTATACCCCAATTCTCCCTATGTTGCGGTGAAGGTGCCCGTCTTTTCCTTCGAGAAATTGAACGACGTCAACTCCCAGCTCGGCCCCGAAATGAAATCGACGGGCGAAGTGCTCGGCATCGGCAAGACGATCGAGGAGGCGCTCTTCAAGGGGCTCCTCTCGGCGGGGTTCAAAATGTGCCATCCCTCCGCCGAAAAGCCCGTCGGGGTGTACTTCACCATCAACGACCAGGACAAGCCCGAGATCGTCTCCATCGCCAAGAAGTTTGCCGACCTCGGTTGCCGCCTGTACGCAACGGCGGGAACTGCCAAGGTCATCGAGGCGCTTGGGATCGACGTCACCGTCGTCGAGCGCTTGAAGGCGACCAAGCGCGTCTCAAAACTCATGGACGAGGGGAAGATCGACTATATCATCTACACGGGCAAGACGGACGTCGACTCCATCGCCGACTACATCGAACTCCATCATCACGCGGTGCTCCTCGGCGTCACCGTGCTGACCTCGCTCGATACGGCGAACGCCCTCTGCGACATCATCGCAAGCAAGTTCACCGAGTACAACACCGAGCTCGTCGACATCAACCATCTGCGCAAGCAAAAACTCTCCCTTTCGTTCGTCAAAATGCAGTCCTGCGGCAACGACTTCATCGTGTTCGACAACACGGACGGGACGATCACCTGCCCCGAGTCCCTCGCCGTCAACTTTGTGGACAGGCACTATGGCATCGGCGGCGACGGGATCGTGCTCATCGAAAGATCGGAGAGCGCGGACGCCAAGATGCGCATCTATAACCGCGACGGCTCCAAGGGGTTGAATGCCGCGAACGCCATCCGCTGTATCGCAAAATATCTCCACGACCACCGCATGGTGACGGGGGACACGATGACGATCGAGACGGAGAGCGGGGTGCGGACGGTCACGGTGTACTCTTTCGGCGGGGTCGTCTCCTCGGCGAGTGTGGAACTTTTGCCCGAGGAGGGGCGCGCCCAGGACTCTCTCTTTACGAAAACGCTCAAAGAGAGGGGAACGGAGAGCGACTTTGTCCGCCTTGAAGGGGGAGATCATTTTGTCATTTTCGACGAGAAAGTGGACAGCCGCGATCTAAGAGCGGACGCCCTTCTTCTCGGCGACGACAAGGCCTATCCCCAGAAGCCCGATCTGGAGGCGGTGCGCGTTGTCAACCGCGTCACGGTGAAACTGCGCGCCTTCGAACAGGGCAACGGGGAAGTGTACGCAAGCGGCACGGGCGCGGCGGCGGCGGTGTTTGCCTGCGTCAAGAGGGGACTTTGCGAAGAGGACGCCGACGTCACCGTCAAGGTGAAGGGGGGAGACCTCATCGTGCACTGCCGTGAAAACGGTTCCGCCGTGCTTACGGGCGGCGTGCAGAAAATTTACGAAGGGAGGGTGGAATTTTGATCAGAGACGCCTATTACGAAGAGAGCGCCGCTTGCGGCCGCGCGGTAAAAGAGGCAAAAGTCTATTTGGCTTGCAACATCATCAGCATTATTTTCCTTGTCTTTGCGGGGATCCAATTCTTTTTGGCATTCTCCAACATTGCGGCGGCGATCTCAAGCTATCACCTGCCCGAAGGCAACGAAAGCGCCATCACGGGCGCCGAACTTGCCTACACCATCATTTCGTGGGCGCTCTTTGTGCTTGCGCCGCTTGCGGTGGGGATCGCCCTCTTCTTTTTCAAGCGGAAGTTCAACCAAAGCTATGATTACCTCTTTGTGGAGGACGAACTCCGCGTCGCCAAAGTGTACAACGGCAAAAAGCGCAAGTATCTCAAAACCTTCAAATGCGACCAGATCCTCAAGATCGGGAAGTGCGAAAACGAGAGTTTTGAGCGCACCTGCGCGGGGTTTTCCAAGAAGCAGATCGTCTTTCTCACCCCCAACAGGGTCCCCGCGGAGGAAAAGAATTTCTATTACATTTTATATAGTTCCTCCATTGAAAAGACGGTGAACATCGTCGAGGCGCGCGTGGAACTCATCGACCTTATCGTCCGCGCCGCGGGCAGGAGCAAGTGGGAAGCGCGATGATCTATCTCGACAACGCGGCGACGACCGCGCCCGACGGCGAGGCACTTGCCCGCGCCGTGCAATTTACGGAGCAAAACTATCTCAACCCCTCCGCGCTCTATGGCGGGGAGGTTTCCGCCGCCCTCGCCTCTGCGCGCGAGAGCCTTCTTTCCAAGATCGCCGACCCCGCGCAGTTCGCCCTTGTTTTTACTTCGGGGGGCACCGAGGCGGACAACCAGGCAATTCAAACCTGTGGAAGGAGGAACATCGTCCTCTCCGCGGGGGAACATGCGGCGGTGTATGAGGCGGGCGTGCGGCTCAAAAACGGGGGAACCGAACTCCGCCTCGCCCCCCTTCAAAGGGACGGGAGCGTGAAAGCGGACGCCCTCCTCTCCCTTGTGGACGAAAAGACGAGCCTCGTCTCCGTCGTGCACGTCAACAATGAGACGGGGGTGGTCAACGACATTTTCTCCCTCGCAAGAGAGGTAAAAAAGAAAAACCCGCGCTGCGTCTTTCACAGCGACGGCGTGCAGGCGTTCGGAAAACTCCCCGTGCGCCTTTCGCCCGACGTCGACCTCTACTCGGTCAGCGCGCACAAGATCGGCGGCTTAAAGGGGGTGGGCGCTCTCTATAAGCGCAAGAATTTCGCCCTCCAGCCCCTTTTGTGCGGCGGCGGACAGGAGGGGAATTTGAGGAGCGGCACCGAAAACGTGCTCGGCATTCTCGATTTTGCCTTTGCCGCCGAGAAAAAATTCGCAAGCCTCGAGGCCGACCTCGCCCGCTTGAAAGAGCTCCGCGCGCTCCTTTCGGATGCGCTCGATAAAAGCGTCTATACGATCCTTTCTCCCGAAAACGGCTCCCCCTACATTCTTACCGTCTCGGCGCGGGGGCTGAGGGGGGAAATTTTACAGCGGCTTACGATGGCGCGCGGGGCGATCGTCGGCACGGGGAGCGCGTGTTCCTCCAAAAAACCGCACAGCCGCGTCATCGAGGCGTGCGGATACGGCAAGGACGTTTTGGACGGCGTTCTGCGGCTGAGTTTTTCCCCGCACACCACAAGGGAGGAAGTTTTGCTTGCGGCGCAGGCGCTCAACGGCTCCGCGCACGAACTCAAAAAAAGGATAGGGTAATTTATGGAAAAAGTTATCATCATCCGCTATGCCGAAATTCACTTGAAAGGCAAGAACCGCGGCTATTTCGAGCGGGTATTTTGCGTGAATTTGGAGCGCGCCTTAAAGGGGATCCGCCACGAACTCCACCGCACGAGCGGCAGATACCTCGTGGCAAATTTCGACGAGGAAAAAACGGAGGAGATCTGCGGGCGTGTCTCCCGCGTATTCGGCGTGCATTCCTACTCGGTGGGGCTTTGCGTGCCTTACGACCTTAACAGCGTCTATGAGGCGGCAAAGGAAGTCTGCCCGCGGGAGGGGACCTTCAAAGTGGAGACCCACCGCGCCGACAAAAAATACCCCATGACGAGCATGGAGTTAAACGCCCATATCGGCGGGCGGCTTTTAGACGACTTCCCCGCGCTTCGGGTGGACGTGCACACCCCCGCCCACACGGTTTGTCTCGATATCCGCGAAAACGGCACCGCGCTCGTGTTCGGAAAATTCGAAAAAGGGGCGGGAGGAATGCCCGTCGGCACCTCGGGGAAGGGACTTCTCCTCATCTCGGGGGGCATCGATTCCCCCGTCGCGGGCTACATGATGGCAAAGCGGGGGATGAACGTGGAACTTTTGCACTTCCACAGCTATCCCTACACCAACGACGGCGCAAAGGAGAAGGTGAAGGAGCTTGCCCGCCTCTTGTCCCGCTATTCGGTATCGGCAAAACTCATCACCCTCAACGTGGCGCATATCCAAGAGGAGATCCACGCAAAGTGCGCCGCCGAACTCAACGTCACCCTTTTGCGGCGGTTCATGTTCCGCCTTGCCGAAAAGACGGCAAGGGAGATGGGCGCAAAGTGCCTCATCACGGGGGAGAGTTTGGGGCAGGTCGCCAGCCAGACGATCGAGGGCATCACCTCCTCGAACGCCGTGGTGACCCTTCCCGTCCTGCGCCCGCTCATCGGGTTCGATAAGGACGAGATCGTCCTCGTCGCCAAAAAGATCGGCACCTTCGAGACCTCCGTTCTGCCCTATGAGGACTGTTGCACCGTCTTTTTGCCCGACTTCCCCGCCATCAAGCCCAAGCTCTCCTTCATCGAGGAGGAGGAGAAAAAACTCGACGTCGAGGCGCTCATGCGCGAAGCGCTCGAAAGCAAAGAAGTGTTTTTACTCTGACCACCAATCGTCGGGGAGTTCGTCCCTCTTTTCAATGTAGACGGAGGGGAGGGTGACCGTCTCTCCCGCAATGCCGCAATAGTAGGGCGTCACCGAATAGATATAATTTTTTCCGCCGCAGACGGAGTTGTCGAACAGCTCCCTGCGGTATTTTCCTTTATAAACGGTGGAAATTTGTTCTCCACATTGCCTTTTTACCTCGTAATCATAGTACTCTGTCTGACATAGTACTATCTTAACGGACCCATTCACCACCGAAATTTCGGGTTTTTCGATCTTCGGGCGGGAAAATTTCTCGCTCGTCCCCGCAGGGAGAGCGCTCTCGCGGAAAAGTTCTTTCAAGGAGAGATATTCGGGCGCAAGCGGGTCGGCAAGAAGGAGGCGGTGATTTTTTTCGTACTCCTCCTTATCAAGCAGCGCCGTTTTCACCTTTTCGCACTTCGGGAAGGGGGACGGCGCTTTTTCTTGATACATGCCTTTCAAAATTTTGAGTGCAATATCCGCAGGCACCCCGCCGCCCGTCGCCTCCACGGGGGAGTTGTCGCGGTTGCCGAGCCACACGCCCACCGCGTCCTCCGAGGTATAGGCGATGGTGTAAACGTCCGTGTTGCCCTTTTCGGTGCCGCCCGTGCCCGTCTTTGCCGCCACTTCGAAGGGGAGGGATTTGAGTTTTTTCGCCGTGCCTTCGCGGGCGGCAGTCATCAGCATGTCGTTCATGAGGCAGGCGGTGTCCTCCGAAAACACCCGCCTGTCAAGGTTTTTCCCTTGACAGTTAAGGTTTTTTTCTTGAAAGTTTTGGTAGGTGTAAAGGTTTTTCCCTTGACAGTCGTCAACTTTTTCAATAAAATGAGAGGGAGAGTACATCCCGCCATGCGAAAAAACGGCGTACCCGTCCACGAGGGAGAGGAGCGAAAATCCCTCCTTCATGCCGCCGAGCGCGAGGGCGAGCGTTCTGTCCTCCTCGGGCACGGGCAGATCCATTTTTTCGAGGTATTGGGCGGCGCGCTCCACTCCCAACGTATTGAGCACTTTCACGGCGGGCACGTTCACGCTGTGCGAAAGGGCATAGCGCGCGCTCATGTAGCCGCCGTATTTTCCCCCATAGTCGGAGGGGGAGTAGCCGCCGAAGTCCGTCTTTTCGTCGAGCAGGGGAGTGGCGGGGGAGATGAGGTTTTCTTCGAGCGCGGGGGCGTACACCGCAAGCGGCTTTATCGTGGAGGCGGGGAGACGTTTTACCTCTCCGCAGGTCGAAAAGTACGCCTTTACCCCGCCGTCCGCCCCGCGCACCAAGGCGCAGAGGTCGGAATCCGCCGTCTGCTCTTCGAGAAGTGTTTGAAGAGTAGGGTCGAGGGCGGTATAGACGCGCAGTTTATCCCCCGATTTTGCGTCGGGAAAGAGGGCGGAGAGTTCCTCAAAGACGGGAGAAAGGTAGGCGCTCTCCTCTCTCATATGTGGGCTCTCGGGGAGGGGTTCGCTCTTTGCCGTCGTCTCCTCTTCGGGGGTGATGTAGCCCTGTTCCCGCATGAGGGAGAGCACAAAATTCCGCCGCGCAAGGCATTTCTCTGCGTCGCGGAAGGGGGAATAGCGGTTGGGCGATTTCACGAGGGCGGCAAGCATGGCGCTTTCGGCGGGGGAAAGTTCGGACGCCGATTTCCCGAAATAATACTCTGCCGCGCTCCCCACGCCGAACGCGCTGTGTCCGAAGTAGATGGAGTTGAGGTAAAGTTCCAATATTTCGTCCTTTGAGAAGTTTTTTTCGAGCGCGCGGGTAAGTTTGATCTCTTTGAGTTTGCGCTTGATCGTCTTTTCCCCCGAGAGGTGGGTATTTTTGATGAGTTGTTGGGAGATGGTGGACGCGCCCTCGCGGAAGGAAAAGGTCGATATATTTTTCATCGCCGCCTTCACCATGCGCTTATAGTCGAGCCCGTTGTGGGAATAAAACCGCTTGTCCTCCACGGCGACAAAGGCCTTCGGGAGGTATTCGGGGAGTTCGGAAAAGGGGACGGCGCTCGTTTGGGCGGTCTCGATCTCCTCGCCGTTGCGGTCAAAGAGGAGCACGCAGTTCTCGCTGAGGGCCAATTTTTGCATGTTTAGCTTTTCCCCCGCCGTCACCGCGAAAAAATAGACGAGGCAGGAGAGGAAGAGCACGAGAAGTGCGCTCAATACGATAAGTAAAATTTTTACGGTACGGTTCATCGGTTACAGTATCGGTAACTTATAAAAAATTTTGCGGGCGCAGAGGTTGAAATTTTTTTTCGCTTGTGATACAATGTAAAAGGAAAATTATGTCTAAATGAGAGGGGAGCGATCATGACACTCAAAGAAATGGTTTCTGAATGTAATAAAATCGTCTTTTTCGGCGGGGCGGGGGTGTCCACGGAGAGCGGGATCCCCGACTTCCGCTCGGAGGACGGGCTGTATCGCCAAAAGTACGACGTCTCGCCCGAGACCATGCTTTCGAGCGACTACTTCTTTTCGCACACGGAGGACTTTTACCGCTTTTACCGCGATAAAATGCTCCCTTTGGAAGCCCAGCCCAACGCCGCGCACAAAAAACTCGCCGAGTGGGAGAGGGAGGGGAAACTCCTCGCCGTCGTCACGCAGAACATCGACGGGCTCCACCAAAAAGCGGGAAGCAAGCGGGTGTACGAACTCCATGGGAGCGTGCACCGCAACACCTGCCTCAAATGCGGCAAAAAGTTTTCGGCGGAGTACATCGCCCGCGGGAAGGGGGCGCCCCATTGCGACTGCGGCGGGCTCATCAAACCCGACGTGGTATTGTATGGCGAAATGCTCGACGACGCCACGGTAAGCGGAGCGTTGCGCGCCATCGAGCGTGCGGACATGCTCATCGTGGCGGGGACGTCGCTCACCGTTTATCCCGCGGCGGGCTTTGTGAATTACTTCGGAGGAAAGTATCTCGTGCTCATCAACCGCGACGCGACCCCGCTCGACAGCCGTTGCGACCTCGTTTTGCACGAAAAAGTCGGCGAAGTCCTCGGGGGATTGTAAATTGCTTTGTTAAAGCGTCATGCTGCCCCGCCCGCACGTTCTATCGTCTTTGTTCGCGTCATGCTGAGCCGAAACGAGGAACGTAGTCCGCAAAAGAAAGTCTGCGAAGGCACTTGGTACGTTTTGGTTTTTAACGTACTTGGACGTAGCAAGATTCCCTCGGGGAATTGCCGTGTCGGACTTCGTAATTTCCGTTGCGGCTCGGAATGACGCAAGTTTGTTCGGGTTGAACGTACTTGGGCGTAACAAGATTCCCTCGGGGACTCACCATGTCGGACTTTGTAATTTCCGTTGCGGCTCGGAATGACGCACTACCATTGATGACGCATGAGGGGCGCGGCTCGGAATGACGCATAGGGTGGGCAAGGTCCTCTCAAGGGCGGACAAATGCACTTCAATAGAGACGGAATTTGAAAAATTATGAACTATCATATTGTCACATACGGATGTCAGATGAACGTCCATGAATCGGAAAAGATCGCAGGGATCCTGCATGAAAAGGGGTACGACAGGGAAAGTCCCATCGAAGAGGCGGATATTATCGTATTCAACACCTGCTGTATCCGCGAAAACGCCGAAAATCATGCGTTTGGCAACATCGGCGCGCTCAAAAAATTAAAGAGAGAAAAGCGCGATCTCATCATCGCGGTCGGCGGCTGTATGGCGCAGGAGGAGGGCAAAGCCCAAATTTTGCGGCAGAAATTTCCCTTTGTCGATCTCGTGTTCGGTACCCACAACTTAAACGAACTCGGCGAACTCATCGACCGCCGCCGCGCAAAGCGAAAGGCGATCGTCTCCCTCAAAGAGGAGCGCACCGAGACGGAGGACGGAATTACTCCCGTCCGCACCAGCTACCCCGGGGCATGGGTAAATATCACTTACGGGTGCAACAACTTCTGCTCCTATTGTATCGTGCCCTATGTGCGGGGGAGGGAGCGTTCGAGAAGGGCGGAGGACGTTTTGAGCGAAGTCAGAGGCCTTGTTTCGGAGGGTTTCCGCGAAATTACGCTTCTTGGGCAGAATGTCAATTCCTACAACAGCGACGGGAGGGGGGGAATGAGTTTTCCTGAGCTCTTGGACGCCGTCGCCTCTGTTGAAGGAAAGTTCCGCGTGCGGTTCATGACCTCTCATCCCAAGGATTTTTCGGAAGAACTCGCCCGCGTGATGAAAAAACACGATAAAATTTGCAATCTGCTCCATCTTCCCGCGCAGTCGGGGAGCAACCGCATTCTAAATTTAATGAACAGGCGTTACACCCGCGAGAAATATCTTTCCGAGATCGAGATGTTGCGCTCCTATATTCCCGATTGCCCCGTGACGACCGACCTCATCGTGGGCTTTCCCACCGAGACGGAGGAGGAGTTCGAGGAGACGCTCTCCCTCGTGAAAGAGGCGAAGTTTGCCTCGGCGTTCACCTTTGTCTACTCCCCGCGCACGGGCACCAAGGCGGCGAGCATGGAGGGGCAGATCCCCGAGGAGGTGTCGAAGGACCGCATTATGCGGCTTGTGGCGCAGGTGAACGAGAACACGCGGGACCTTTCCGCGACCTTTGTAGGTAAGACGACAGAGATCCTCTGCGAGGATTTCGATGAGAAAAAGGGGCTGTACCTCGGGCGCAACGAGGCGGGGCGCATGGGGTATTTTGCAAGCGAGAGGAACGTCATCGGCGAGTTTGTCCATTTGAAGGTGGAGCGCGCAAACGGCGTTTCCCTCTTCGGCGAACTTGTAGAGTAATGGGGGGTAAGAACGAGGCACGACGCATTACCGCGCGGGGATTGCCCACCCCCTTGATCCCCCTCCGTGGTAGGGGGTTTCGTTGGGCGTGTTTCCTATTACCCCCTCCGTGGGAGGGGGGTAGGGGGGGTGGGGCGTGTTCTAAATCACTGCGCTTATGGAAAACCACGCTTTTCCATAAGCGCACGCAATTTGCCGCATTCTTACGGCTTAGTGTCCGATGAAACGAATGAGAGGATAGATAAGTTAAAACAAAGAAGAAGGTTTCCTCGCACAATTATTTTCCGACGTTCGGTTCGCTGAAAACCATGGGGATACACTCCACTCGGCGCGGGGCGCCTCGGTCGGTATGACATCGGGGAAAAGAATTGTGCGAAATTAAGTGAACATATTAAGGAGTTTATTATGGCGCTTTCTCCTATGATGGAATATTGGAAAAAAATCAAGGCGAAATACCCCGATTGCATTGTGCTCTTCCGGCTCGGGGACTTTTACGAAATGTTCTTCGAGGACGCCGTGAAGGGGTCGAAACTTCTCGACCTTACCCTTACGGGGCGGGACTGCGGCCTCCCCGAGCGCGCGCCCATGTGCGGCGTTCCCTATCATGCCGTGGACGGGTATCTCAACAAACTCGTGGAGGCGGGGGAGCGCGTTGCCATTTGCGAACAACTCTCCGACCCCAAGGCCCGCAAGGGTATGGTCGACCGCGACGTCATCCGCGTCGTCTCGGCGGGGACGGTCATCGAGGACAACTTTCTCGACGCCCGCAAAAACAATTACATCGCCTGCGCGGTCAAGGCGGGGGACAGCTTCGCCTATTCCTATGCCGACATCACGACGGGAGAATTCTGCGTCTCCGAAGCGGACTCTGCGGAAAGACTACTTGCCCAGCTTGTCAATCTCTCCGTTGCCGAGGTCATCTGCAACGAGGAACTTTTATTTGCCGTAAAGGACAGCCCCGAGATCGAGCGGGGGATCCTGCCCAAATTCTCCTGCTATCTGCCGTGGGCGTTCCAACTCCCGCAGGCCGAAAAACAGCTCAAAACGCAACTTGCCGTCTCCTCCATGGAGGCGTTGGGGCTTGAACGAAAGCCTCTTTGCACGATCGCGGCGGGCGCGCTCATCGCCTACCTCTGCGACACCCAGAAGCGGGCGCTTACGGGGATCGGAAGTCTGCGCGTTGCCCAGAGCGGCGGGCACATGGTCCTCGACCCCGTCGCCGTGCGCAACCTCGAAATTCTCAAAAATACTGCCGAGGGGAAGCGGTACGGCTCCCTTTTATGGCTCCTCGACAAGACGGGCACGGGCATGGGAGCGCGCAAACTTGCGGGAATGCTCGTAAACCCCCTTCTCGACAAAAAGGAGATCGAAAAGCGGCTCGACGCGGTGGACGAACTCTGCCGCGCCACCGTCATCCGCATGGGGATCGCAGATATGCTCTCGGGAATGAGGGACATCGAACGGCTGGCGGGGCGCATTTCGAACGGCAATCTCGAGCCGCGCGACTGCGTAAGTCTGAGCAAGTCCCTCTCCGTCGTTCCCAACATCAAATTCCAGCTCTCCGGTTTTTCTTCGGCGCTTCTGCATGAAATCGCAACCGAACTCATCGACACAAAGGAACTCTGCGCCCTGCTCGACCGTGCGATCAAGGAGGACGCGGGGCTTCTTCGGGAGGGGGAATACATCCGCGAGGGGTACAACAAGGAACTCGACGAGTTGAGGGCTCTCAAAAAGAACAGCAAAGAAGTGCTTGCGCAGATCGAGGCGCGGGAGAGGGAAAAGACGGGCATCCGCACCCTCAAGGTGGGCTACAACCGCGTGTTCGGCTACTATATCGAGGTGAGCAACTCCTTTAAGGACAAGGTTCCCTATTCCTATGTCCGCCGCCAGACGCTTGCAAACGGAGAGCGGTATATCACCGACGAACTCAAAGAACTCGAGGAGAAGATCGTCGGGAGCGAGGAGAAGGCGCAACGGCTCGAAGAGAGCCTCTATGAAGAAATTTACGAGATTTTACAGCGGAACATCCAACTCTTCCGCACGATTTCGGAGGCGATCGGAATGCTCGACTGCCTCAACTCCTTTGCGACCGTCGCCAAGGAGAATAGGTATTGCCGCCCCGAGATCGTGGAAGAGGGGGCGCTTGAGATCGAAGAGGGGAGGCACCCCGTGGTGGAGGCGATCTCCCGCGAACGGTTTGTTCCCAACGACTGCCTCATGGACGGAAACGACAACCGCACCATGATCATCACGGGGCCCAACATGGCGGGCAAGAGCACCTACCTAAGGCAGGTCGCGCTCATCGTGCTGATGGCGCATGTGGGCTCCTTTGTGCCCGCAAAACGGGCGGTGGTGCCCCTCTGCGACCGCATTTTTACCCGCATCGGCGCAAGCGACAACCTCATTCTCGACCGCTCTACCTTTATGGTGGAGATGACGGAGGTCGCGGGCATTCTGCGCGGAGCCACGCCGCGGAGCCTCCTCATTCTCGACGAGGTGGGGCGGGGCACGAGCACCTTCGATGGGCTCTCCATCGCGTGGTCGGTCATCGAATACCTCAACGAAAAGATCCGCGCGAAAACGTTGTTCGCCACCCATTACCATGAACTTACCGAACTCGAGGGCACCCTCGAGGGGGTGAAAAATTACAAGATCACCGTGCGGGAAGTGAACGGGAATATCGTCTTTTTGCGCAAGATCGTGCGCGGCGGGGCGTCCCGCTCCTTCGGCGTGGAAGTTGCCTCCCTTGCGGGCGTACCCGAAGAGGTCACTTCGCGCGCCAAGAAAATACTCAAAAAACTCGAAAAACACGATGTGACGAAGGTGCAGGAGGAGGAAGAGGAGTTTGTTTCCGAAGAGCCCGCATTTGCGGCCGAGCTCAAAGAACTCAACCTCGACCTGCTCACGCCCATGCAGGCGCTTGCCATTCTCGCGGAGTGGAAGGAGAAACTCAAATGATCCATGTATTGACCCCCGACATCTACAACCGCATTGCGGCGGGCGAGGTGGTGGACAGACCCTATTCGGTGGTGAAGGAACTCACCGAGAACGCCATCGACGCGGGCGCGACGGAGATCCGCATTGAGATCGAAGAGGGCGGGAAAAAGCGCATCCGCGTGACAGACAACGGGTGCGGGATCGAAAAAAGCGACCTTACCGCCGCCTTCTTGCCCCATGCGACGAGCAAACTCTCCTCGGCGGAGGACCTTGCGGCGATCGCAACGCTCGGCTTTCGCGGCGAAGCCATTGCCTCCATTGCTTCCGTCTCCGAGACCGAAATTGTGTCCAAGACGGCGGAGGGGGAGGCGTGGAGCCTTGCCTCGAAGGGGGGCAAGATGGGGGAGATCTCTCCCGCGGGCGGCGCAAAGGGGACTTGCGTCACGGTGGACAGCCTCTTTTTCAACACTCCCGCGCGGCTCAAATTTTTGAAGAGCGACGCAAGCGAAGAGGGGGATGTGACAAACATGGTCGCCCGCTTTATCCTCTCCCGCCCCGAAATTTCCTTCACCTATCTCGTCAACGGAAAGGTGCGCTACCGCTCCTTCGGCGACGGGCTCAAGAGCGCCATTGCCGTGGTGTACGGGGCGGATGTCCTCGACAAGTGCATCGAGATCGATGCCGACAAGCACGGCATTGTCCTTCGCGGCTTCATCGGCAACCGCAACTTCTATAAACCCAACCGAAGCTATCAGAGCCTCTTTGTGAACGGCAGATATGTCGTCAACCAAACGGTCGCGCTTGCCGTTGCCAACGCCTATAAAAATTACCTCATGACGCGGCAGTATCCCTTCTATGTCCTCTTTTTGGACTTGCCGACGGAGATCGTGGACGTGAACGTTCACCCCAACAAAGCTGACGTGCGCTTTGCGGACAACCGCATTATTTACGGAAGCGTGTATTCGGTGGTTTCGTCGGTGCTCGACGGCAGTGCGGGCGCCCTCGAATATGTGGTGGGAAGCGTCCCCCGCGCCGAACTCAAGAGCACTTTCCCGCAAAATGTTCCCGAAAAGGAAGAAAGGCCTGCGCCCGACCGCCAATTTGAAAGCCCTACACCCAAACGCCAATTTGAAGGAGCCGTGCCTGCCGCGCAGATGACTTACGCCGAGGCGAAAAAGGAGTTGCAGTTCGATATTTCTCCCATCGGCAAGCCCTCCTACATTCCCTACCGTGAGCCGAGCCCCGCCGTTTTGGAGGTGCGTTCGCCAGCCGCGGAGAATGACTTTTTCGAGGAGAACCGCCGTGCGCTTCTTGAAAAAGCTGGGGCAAAACAGCAGAAGATCGACCCCGCCGCGCTCGAATTCAAGGGGGAGCTCTTCCGCACTTACCTCATCTATGAGGGGGGAGATGCGGCGTACCTTGTGGACCAGCACGCCGCGCATGAGCGCATTCTTTACGACAGATTGCGCCGAAAATGCGAGACGCGCACGGTGCTCTCCCAGCCCATGCTCCTTCCCTTTCTCCTCCACACCAACGGGCAGGAATTCGCCTTTTTGACGAAAAATCTCGAAATTTTGCGCTCTTTCGGCTTTGAGATCGAGGAATTCGGCAGTGACAGCTTCAAAGTTTCGGCGGTGCCCGTCGACCTCTTCGGCATGGACCTCGAGCGCTTTTTCGGGGAGGTTCTCGCCTCAATGGACACCCTGCGGGCGATCAAACTTGCAGATCTTTTGAAGGACCGCCTTGCGACCATGGCGTGCAAAGCGGCGGTGAAGGGCGGGGAGAAACTCACCGACGGCGAGGTGAAGGAACTTTTGAAAGAGATGGACGGCGACATGGGGATCAAGTGCCCGCACGGCCGCCCCGCCTGCGTGAAGATCGAAAAGAGCGAACTTGAAAAACTCTTTAAGAGGATCGTATGAAACTGCTTGCGGTGTGCGGTGCGACCGCCTCGGGAAAGACGGCTCTTGCCGTGGAGTGCGCAAAGCGGCTCGGCGGGGAGGTCGTCTCCTGCGACGCACTGCTCATTTATAAAAGATTGAATATCGGAACGGCAAAACCTACCCTTGATGAGCGGGGCGGCGTTCCGCACTATATGATCGACGTCGTGGAGCCGACCGAAACGTTTTCGGTAAGCGACTTCGAAAGGATGGCGCGCCCCATCGTGGAGGACATTTTAGAGCGCGGGAAGGTGCCCGTTCTCTGCGGCGGGACGGGGTTTTATATGAACGCCCTGCTTTTTCAAAGCGGGTTCGGACAAACGCCCGCCTCCAAAGAGATCCGCGAAAAATATGCCGCGCTCGAGCGGGAAGAGGGGAGGGCGGCGCTCCATAGACGGCTCGAAGAAGTTGACCCCGAGAGCGCCGCAATTTTGCACGAAAACGATGTGAAGCGGGTCGTGCGCGCCCTTGAAATTTTCGAACTTACGGGGAAAAAGAAGTCCGAGCAAAAAGACGGAACTTTGCCTCGCTATCCCTTTGAAGCGGTCGCCTTCGACTATCCGCGCGAAGTTTTATATGAGCGCATCGAGCGGCGGGTGGACAAGATGCTTGAAGAGGGGCTTGTGGGAGAAGTGCGCGCCCTCCTTGAGAGCGGCGTTCCCGAAGATGCGCAGTGTATGCAGGGGATCGGCTACAAAGAAGTGGTCGAATTTTTGAAAAACGGGGGTTTGCATAGTACTATGTCAGACATAATAAAGCAAAATACCCGCAATTATGCCAAGCGGCAACTGACTTTCTTCAAAAAAATGCAAAATTTACATTGGCTTGCGCCCGAAAACATTTCGGATGCGGCCGAAAAGGTGTGTGAAATTTATGACTGTAGATGAGAGAATTTCGGCGGCTGAAGAGCGGCTTCGGCTCCAATTTGCCCATGCGGACGAGGTCGCGCTCTTCAACCAAGAGAAGGTTTTGAATGCCTTCAAAGAGGAGCGCATCGCCCTACGCCACTTCAATCCCTCCACGGGCTATGGCTATGGCGACGAGGGACGGGAAGCGCTCGGGCGGGTGTATGCGCGGGCGTTCGGAGCGGAAAAAGCGATCGTCTCTCCTTCTCTTCTTTCGGGCACTCATGCGCTGACGGTGGCTCTTTTCGGGACGCTTCGCCCAAACGACCGCGTTTTATTTTTGACGGGCATCCCTTACGACACCATCCGCGGCGTCATCTGGGGGAGCGGCAACGGCTCTTTGAAGGACTTCGGCGTGGAGAGCGACGTGCTCGAACTCGGCGGGGACGGAAAACCCGACTTTGTGCGGGCGGGGGAACTTCTTGCCGCAAACCATTATAAAATGATATATCTCCAACGCTCGAGGGGGTACGAACTGCGCGACGCCTTCACCGTGGACGAGATCGAAAAGATGTGCGCCTTTGTGCGCGAAAAGGGCTTTCAAGGCTGTATCTTTGTGGACAACTGCTATGGGGAGTTCGTCGAAACGCGGGAACCCACCGAAGTCGGGGCGGACCTCATCGTCGGGTCCCTCATCAAGAACCCCGGAGGCGGACTTGCTCCCACGGGCGGGTACATCGCGGGCGGCGCAAAGTGGGTGGAACTGTGCGAAAACAGGCTCACCGCGCCCTCGGTCGGCGGGGAGATCGGCTCCTATGCCTATGGATACCAGCCCTTCTTCCAGGGATTCTTCCTCGCGCCGCACGTCGTGGCGCAGGCGGTGAAGGGGGCGCTCCTCATCGGCGGGTGCATGGATGCGCTCGGCTATGAAAATTTCCCCAAACTCGAAAAGACGCCCGCTGACATCACCCGCGCGATCCGCTTCCGCACCGAGAAGGAACTTACCGACTTTATCCAATCGGTGCAGGACGTCTCTCCCGTCGATTCCTTCGTGAAACTCGAAGCGTGGGATATGCCCGGGTACGACTGCAAGGTGATCATGGCCGCGGGGACCTTTGTGGCGGGGGCGAGCATCGAACTTTCGGCCGACGCGCCCATCCGCGAACCCTATACCGCCTATTTTCAAGGGGGGCTCACCTATGAACACTGCAAACTCGCCTGCCGCGCGATTTTGAAGAAACTCGTTTGACGGCGGTTAGAGGCTCTTTTGAGGTTGTTTGACGGCCGCCGCGGGCGGGTATATAAAAATTGGAAGGCAAAGGAGCGCGAATCAAAAGAACACCCCCTCAGCCTCTTCGTGACAGGACCTCAAGGGGGTAGCCGAGCATTCCCTCTCAACAAAATTTTGCAAAAGGCTTGCAATTTGCGCGCCATTGTGCTATACTGAGACTACCACGCAAATTGAATACGATTGAAGTATAAAGGTCACAATCCTTTGGCATTGTGTATCTCTCTTCCTTTATGCTTCAATAATTGCATATATCAATTTGTGTGGTAACAAATTCGGAGATACCATGCAGGTGTGTTTCCGAATTTGGAAACACACTTTTCTTATGAAGGAAAGATAAGGGAAATGGAAGATTTGTTTACAAGCGAGATCGTGCGGGCTGAAAATTTGAAAAAGACGTTCACGCTTTCCCGCAAACAACAGCGGCTCGAAAAGACGAGTTTGACCCGAAAGGTCGCCGTGAACGGGCTCTCCTTCTCCGCAAACCGCGGGGAAATTTACGGCCTGCTCGGACCAAACGGCGCGGGCAAGACAACGACGCTCCGTATGCTCTCCACCCTCATCAAACCGGACGAGGGGGACGCGTACATCATGGGGCATTCGGTGCGCAAGGAGCCGCAGAAGGTGCGCGATTGCGTGGGATTTTTGACGGGGGAACTCAAACTCGAAACCTTTTTCACCCCTGATTATCTCTTTGACTTCTTCGGCGCGATGCACGGCGTGGAGAAGGAGACGCTTGTAAAGCGCAAGCGGGAACTCTTTGCACGCTTCGGGATCGACGCCTTTTCGCAGGTCAAGGTGGGGGACCTCTCCACGGGCATGAAACAGAAAGTCTCCCTTGTCATCTCCATTGTGCACGATCCCGACGTCGTCATCTTCGACGAACCGACGAACGGGCTGGACGTGCTTACCGCGAAGGTCGTCACCGACTTTTTGGCCGAACTCAAGCGCATGGGAAAGAGCGTTCTTCTATCCACGCACATCTTCTCCCTTGTGGAAAAACTGTGCGACCGCGTGGGCATCATCATCGACGGCAAGATGGTGGAGGAGGGCCCGCTTGAAGGAGTTTGCGGGGAGAGAAGCCTCGAAGAGAAGTTCTTCGAGCTCTATCACGGGTTGAAGGGGGAGATCGTATGAAACTTGTCGCGCTCATCAAAAAAGAATTTCACCGCTTCTTCCACGACCCCCGTCTGATCGTCACCATTCTGCTCCCGGGCATCGTCATCTTTTTGCTCTATACGCTGTTGGGGAATATCATCCACACGGAGGAGAGCCGCGAGATGAAGGTCTATCTCTCGGGGAATTCGGCTGTCGTCGAGGTCCTCGAACAGCAGATCAAGGAAAGCGGCGACAAGGTGGAGTGGCTCCCTCTTGAAAACGAGGAGGAGGCGCGCGCCGCGGTCAAAGAGGGGGAGGCGACCGCCATCCTTACATTCAGCGAAAATTTCGACCTGTTCGGAGAGGGCGCCCGCGCGGGGATCGTGTATGACAGCGGGAGCGAAAACGGCTCGTATTTTTACGGACTCGTGACCTCCGTCCTCATCTCGGTCGGAATGCGCTTTCCCATCGACGTGCAGACGGTGAACGACAGCGCGGACATGGGCAGAGAAATTTTGACTTCGCTTTTGCCCTTCCTCGTGGTGACCTTCGTCTTTTCGGCGTGCATGTCCGTCACCCTCGAATCGGTGGCGGGGGAAAAGGAGAGGGGGACCCTTTCGACCATTCTCGCAACGTCCGTCAAACGGTCGCATATCGCGCTCGGAAAGATCATACCTTTGAGTTGTATCTCGGCGATCGGCGCCGCCTCGAGTTTCCTCGGCGTGGTGCTCTCCCTGCCCAAACTCATGGGGCTGGACGCGGCGATGTTTACGGGATATTCCTTTATAAGCTATCTTCTGCTCTTCCTCTTGATATTGAGTTTTGTGCCCCTCATCGTGTCGGCGATCGCAACCGTCTCCACCCTCTCGCGGTCGGTGAAGGAAGCCTCGGCGTACACGAGCGTTCTGATGATCCTCGTGATGATCGTCTCGATCGTCTCTCTCATAGTGGCGCAGTTCGGAGATTGGGTGGTCGCGGTGCCCGTGCTCAACGCCGTCACCGCAATGGGGCAGATCTTGAGCGGAATGCTTCCCGTGTGGCAATCGCTCGTGTCGGTGGGGGTGAACCTTGTGTTTACCGCACTTTTGGTGTGGCTCATCGCCAAGATGCTTTCGAGCGAAAGAGTGATGTTTGGAAAGTAATTTCGCCTGCATGAAGGGAATTTTTGAGGGCGAATTGTTGATTTTTGGCTGTTAGCATAGTACTATGCGTGACATAATACACAAAAAGGAGGAACTATGGGAACGATTTTGGAGTGCCGCGGGCTCTTTCACCGCTATGGCAACAACCCTGCGCTTGCGGGCGTGAACCTATCCGTGGAGCAGGGCGGGATCGTGGGACTGCTCGGCCCCAACGGGAGCGGAAAGACGACGCTCATTAAACTCGCCATGGGAATGTTGCAACCGACGAGCGGGGAAATTTTGGTGGACGGAAAGCGTCCGTGCCCCGAGACGAGAGCGGTGACCGCATACCTTCCCGACGCGAACTATCTGAGCAAGTGGATGCGCGTCGAACAGCAGGTGGACTACTATGGGGACTTTTTTGCCGATTTCGACCGCGACAGGGCGGTGGGAATGCTCTCCCGCCTCGGGATCGGGCTCAAACAGAAGATCAGGACCCTCTCCAAGGGGAATCAGGAAAAGCTGGGGCTCATTTTAACGATGTCGAGAAGGGCGAAACTCTACATTCTCGACGAGCCCATCGCGGGCGTCGACCCCGCCGCACGGGACTTTATCCTCGACACCGTCCTTTCGAACAAGCCCGAGGACGCGACGATCTTCCTGTGCACCCACCTCATTTGGGATATTCAAAATATCCTCACCCAAGCTGTCTTTCTCAATTACGGCACGGTTGTTTTGAACGAGCCCGTGAAAGAACTCTGTGAACGGGAGGGCAAAAATCTCAACGATATTTTCAGGGAGGTGTTCAGATGGTAGGAAAGTTGATGAAGCATGAACTGAGGGCGATCTTCCGCGTTTTGATGTGGTTCATGATCGCCGTGGCGCTTTTGAGCGTGCTCATGCGGGTCACGCTGGAACTTGTACATCCCTTTTCGGGTCCCGTTGTGGTGGGTTCGTCGGCGATCGGTCTGACCCTCATGCGGTTTAGTATCACTTTCTTTTGGTATCTCTCCGTGGCGGCGCTCTCGTGTGCGGGCTCGGTGATGTGCCTCGTGCGTTTCTTCAAGAGCCTCTTCACGGGGGAGGGCTATATGACCTTCTCCCTCCCCGTCACGCCGACGCAACTGCTCGTTGCCAAGTTTTTGTCCGCCTTTATCGTGACGCTCTCGTGCCTTGTTGAGATCGCGCTCAGCGTCCTTATCGCCGTTCCGTTTGAGGAGTTTAGCATTCTTTGGAACGACATTTCGTTCGTTTTGCCCGAAATTTCCGCATTTTTGTCCGCCGAACCGCTGTTTACGACCGAACTCGTTCTGCTCCTTGTCGTGATGATCCCCATGGGGCTCGTCTATCTCTTCCTCATTGCGAGTATCGGCCAGCTCTTCACAAAGGGGAGAGTGATCATTACGATCGCCCTCTACTATGGCGCGTCGTTTTTGATCGGCATCGTGCTCTCCGTTTTGCTCATTCCGCTGCTGCAACTCGGATATACGCTGTCGATGCACATTGTGATGTGGGCGTTCATCGTGCTCATCGCCGCCTTCGACGTGGGCGGGTTCTTTATCATCCGCTATATCCTCTCCCATAAAGTCAACCTCGTGGTGTAAGGATATATAAATAGGTAAAAGGGGCGCCGCGCGGCTCTGCCGCGCGGCGCCCCTTTCGTATGACACCCCTTCCGTCACTCGCTTCGCTCGTGACACCCACCCCTCAAGGGGTGGGCAAGGGGGAGTTATACCCGATGATAGCCTTTTTTTGGCTTGGTGCGGAAGAAGTCGATCTTGCCGCCGAATTTTACGAACACGATGAAGAGGGCGATCGCCACGACGACAAGGCAGATGACGATGATCGCCCATGCGTCGAGCGTCTCCGCCTTGACCCGCGACCAAAGTTCGTTGATGCGCTCGCTCGCGTCCTTGCGGTAGTAGTCCATCACGGCGCACCGCTCGATGACGCTCTCGGGCGGAAATTGCGCAAAAAGTTGGCGGCAGGTGCGCTGTTCCTCGTCGGAGTAAATGCCCACCGTGCCCTCATCTTCGCCGAAGAAGTAGGAGAGGTCGTAAAAATCTTCCTCGTTCTCCTCCTCGCCGCCATAGAGCCAATCCACATAGTCGAGCATCTCGGCATTCTCGCCCGCGATGACCGAAGTGTAGCCGATGTAGTAGCTGTTGCGCATGGCGTTGTCGGGACGGGACATGAAGTTGACGAACGCCTGCGCCGCCTTTTTGGTGCCGCGCTCCACGACGTCCTTCATCATCACCCAGCCGTCGAACCAGAGGTTGGTGCCCGCCTCGGGGACGTAATAGTTGAGAAGCAGTTCGCTTCCCTCGATGGGGTCGCCGTTTTCGTCGTACTCGGGAGTTTCCGCCTCGTCGAGGGCGTACACCGCGTCGCCGCTCCACGCATAGTTGAGCCAGATGGTCCCGTTCACCATGTCCGCCTTGCCTGTGTCCGTCTCGAAGCTGTAGATGTTCTCCTTGATGTCCATGAGGTAGGGCTCGACTTTGGCGATCGTATCTTCATCCGTTGCGTTGAAAATTTTCGTGATCGCCTTGGTGTATTCCTCCTGCGTAAGTTCGCCCTCCGAAAACCGTTTGCGCAGGTCCGAAAGCCCGTTTTCGCCCCCTTCGAAGGTGACGCCGAGCGCCGCAAAGTAGGTGTCGCGCACGTTGTCCTTCGCCGTGATCTTGCCCTTGACGGAGGGGTCGACAAAGATCTGCCAGCCGTCCTCTTCGAGATCCTCGGCGTCCACGAATTCGGGGTTGTACACAAAGCCCGTCGTGCCCCACATGTAGCCCGCGGCGTATTCGTTCCACTGCGGTTCGCCCGCGGGAGTGTCGAGCCCGGCGTTCGTCTCGAATTGCTTTTGAATGTAGGGCGAAACGTTGCGGATATAGTAATTTGTCTCGATATCGGGATCGAAGAAACTCTCGTCGTACTTTTCGAGGTAGGGGGAGCCGTCCTCCTTGGTCTCGTTGGCGAGTTTCATGATCATGTAGTCGGAGGGGCAGAGGAGGTCGTACACGTTGCCGAGTTTGAGTTCGTTGTACATGTCCTCGTTGGTGCCGAAGGTGGAGTAGGACACCTCGACTTTTTCGCCGTAAGTTTCTTCATACCACACTTCGAAGTCGTCGATGATGCGGGGGGCGACGATCTCCTTTTCGGGGACTTCCTCTTCGAGCGCGAGATCGTAGAGGTAGGAGCCCTCGCCGCCTTCGTCGATGTACTCCTCCCAATTATAAACCTTTAAGATCGTGACTTCTTCCCCCGAACAGCCCGCAAGCATTCCGAAGGAGGGCAGAAGAAGACAAGAGGCGAGGAACATGCTCGCAATTTTTTTTGCGTTCACTTGGTTTCCTCCTTTTTCTTTCTGCTCACGAGGTTGGAACAGACGACGAACAGCACGATGATGAGGAAGATGATCGTCGTCAGCGCCCAGAAGGAGGACAGCGTGACCGCCGTGTGCGCGTTGCCCTTGGTCGTGGCGTTGTAGACATAGGTCGAGATGGTCTCAAAGCCCGTGGGACGGGTGTACATCGTGACGATGTAGTCGTCGAGGGAGAGGGTGATCGCCAGCATGAAGCCCGAGATGACGCCGGGGATGATCTGCGGGAGCACCACCGTCATGAGCGCCTTGAAGGGACTTGCGCCCAAATCGAGCGCCGCTTCATAGAGGGAGTTGTCCATCTGTTTGAGTTTGGGAATGACCGAGAGCACCACAAAGGGGGTGCAGATGACCATGTGCCCGATGATGAGGGTGAACCACGAGCGTTCGATGTGGACCGCCACAAAGGTGACGGTGAGCGCAAGCGCGGTGACGATCTCCGCGTTGATGACGGGGATCTGGTTGAGCGCCTGCATCGTTCCGCGCACCCGCTTCTTGCTGTAATACATGCCGAGCGCGCCCGCCGTGCCGAGCAGGGTGGAAAGGAGCGCCGCGATGAGCGCGAGAAGGAGGGTGTTCCCGATCATGCCGAGCACGTTGGGATCGGTGAAGAGGTGGATATAGTGGTCGAAGGAAAAACCTTGGAACCGCCCGATGAGGTTCGTCTTGTCGAAACTATAGACGGCAAGGAGCAGAATGGGGGCGTAAAGGAGGAGCAGGATCAGCCCGATGAAGCCCGCTTTGAGACATTTGATGACAGTTTTCTTTCTCATAAGTTTGTCCCCCTTACCGTTTCATCCGCTTTGAAGCCGCCCGTCAGCCATGTGGAAAGGAACACGACGATGAGCAGGACGAGGGCGATCATCGAGCCCATGTGCCAATCGTTGCCGAAATAGGTGTAGATGAACTTGCCGATGATGGTGACTTTTGCGTTGCCGAGCATGTCCGAGACGACATAGTTCGTCATCGAGGGAAGGAACACCATCGTGACCCCGCTCATGATCCCCGGTACGGAGAGGGGAAGGGTGACGCGGGCAAAGGTGGTAAAGCCGTTTCCGCCGAGGTCGGCGCTTGCCTCATAGAGGCTGTTGTCGATCTTCATCATCGTGGTGTAGAGGGGCAGGATCATGAAGGGCAAAAAGTCATAGACCATGCCGAAGATCGTCTTGAAATAGTTTGCGTTGGAGAGCCAATCGAGCCCGTCCGCCTGCGAGATGAGGTTGAAAAGCTCTCTGATGGCGTTGACGCGTAGGACGAAGTTGATCCACATCGGCAGGACGAAGAGCATGAGTACGACGTACTTCTTTTTGATGTTGCTCCGCGCGAGAATGTAGGCGACGGGGTAGGCGATGAGGAGGGCGACGACCGTCGTCACCAGCGCAATGACGAGGGAATAGACGATCGTCGAAAGTTTGGTGGGGTCGGAGAAGAACTTGGCGAAGTTCTCGAAGGAGAAGTGCATTTTGTCGTCGGTGAAGGCATAGAACAAAATGACGAGCATGGGCACAAGCACAAAGAAGAGGAGAAAGACGCCATAGGGGATGCAGAGAGTCTTTCGTGAAAAACGAGGAACTTTCACTTTTTCGCCTCCTTGTTCTTGAGGGAGAGTTTGATCTTCTCCTTGGGAATGACGACGGAGACATAGTCGTTTTCGTTCCACAGATCGCCCGTCGAGAATACGAAATCTTCCTCGCTCTCGTCCGTGCGCACGATGAGACGGTAATGGTCGCCCTTATATATAATGGATATAATGTGTCCCATGGTGCCGCCCGCCTCGGGGTCGTCGCTGATGGAGATGTCGTTGAGCCCGACCTCCACGCTGACTTCCTCGTCCGTAAGGTCGAGTTTTTCGCCCGAGGGAAGGACGAGGTAGTCCTCCTCGTCAATGTGGCTCCCCGGGTAGAGCTGGGTGACGTCGCACTCGAATTCGCCGTCGGCAAATTCCACGGTGTTGCGCTTGGTGATGACGCCGTCAAAGACGTTTTTGGTGTATTTCGGCTTCATGAGGTGGATGCCGTCGGGAGAGATGGTGAGCCCGATGTGTTCGCCCTCTTTCCGGCTCTCCGTGCTCTGAACCACAAGTTCGTATTTTCCCACCTTCACGGTGATTTCGTAATGGATCCCCTTGAACACGACGGAGAGCACCTTGCCCTTGAGCTGGCCCTCCTCGGGGGCGCACATGTGGATGTCCTCGGGGCGGACGACGACGTCCACGAGTTCGTTCTTTTCGAATTCGTCGAGGCAGTCGAAGGTCTTTCCGCAGAATTTCACCTTCTTGTCCCCCGTGACGGTGCCGCTCATGATGTTGCTCTCTCCGATGAAGTCGGCGACGAAGGTGTTTGCGGGCTCGTCGTAAATGCCCTTGGGGGTGCCGATCTGCTGGACGATGCCGTCCGACATGACGACGATGGTGTCCGACATCGTCAGCGCCTCCTCCTGATCGTGGGTGACATAGATGAAGGTGATGCCGAGCCGCTTGTGCATCTCTTTGAGTTCGATCTGCATCTCCTTGCGCATTTTGAGGTCGAGCGCGCCGAGGGGCTCGTCCAAGAGCAAGATCTCGGGCTCGTTGACGATGGCGCGGGCGATGGCGACGCGCTGTTGCTGTCCGCCCGAGAGGGTGGAGATGGAGCGCTTTTCAAAGCCCTCGAGGTCGACGATCTCGAGCGCGCGCTTCACCTTGTCGGCGATCTCTTTTTTGGAGAACTTTTCCTTTTTGGTATAGCGTTCGCCCTTGTCGTTCTCATAGGTGTTGACAACCTTTTTGCACCTGAGGCCATAGGCGATGTTCTCAAAGACGTTGAGATGGGGGAAGAGGGCATAGCGTTGGAACACTGTGTTGACGGGGCGTTTGTTGGGCGGAAGATTCGAGATGTCTTTTCCGTTCAAGAGGATCTTCCCGCTCGTGGGAAGGTCGAAGCCCGCGATCATGCGCAGGGTCGTCGTCTTGCCGCAGCCGGACGGACCGAGGAAGGTGATGAATTCGCCCTTGTTGACGTAAAAACTTACGTCCTCGATGACGACGTTGTCCCCATAAGCCTTGGTGACATGTTGCAGTTCGATGATGTGTTCGGACATTGTACTCTCCTTTGATATATTCACGCGTTTCTTTTCTCGTTTTGCTCGAAAATAAACGCCGTGAAGAAACTTTCTTTTGCGGTTTTTATTGTGAGATTTCTCCGCTTCGTCTGCGGCTTCGGTCGAAATGGCAGTTTGGGAAAAGGCTTCTCCTTGCTGTCCCTTTTAGGGAAAGTACCCGAGCGAAGCGAGGGGGAAAGGGTTTTTGAGAACCCCTCAGTCTCGGCTGGCGCCTCGACAGCTCCCCTACAGGGGCGCCAAGTTCTCGCCCCCTCCAAGGAGGGGGGGGGTAGGGTGGTGTCATTTCTGAGGAAAAATCAAAAGTTCGGAGGGGTGGAGATCCAGAGGAATTTCGCCTTGCCCTTGCCTTTGTTCAAAATGCTGTGTTCGCGGTCGGCCGTAAAATAAAAACTTTCGCCCTTCTTGGCGTTGTGCTGCTTGCCGCCGCTTACCACCGCAATCCGCCCCTCGAGCACGTACCCGAACTCCTCGCCCTCGTGGGGGAAGTCCACGCTCGTGGAGGCCCCCGCCTCGAGTTCCACAAGAACGGGCTCCATCATGTTCTTCTGCGCGTTGGGGATCAGCCAGTTGAAGCGCATCCCGTCGGACTGCTTCTCGATGTATTCTTCCTCCGAAAAGACGATCTTCTGCTCCGCGTCCTCGTGGAAAAAGTCGGATAAATTGCTCCCGAGCGCATTCAACAGGTCGATGAGCGTTGCAATAGAGGGGCTCGTGAGTTCGTTTTCAAGCTGGGAGATGTATCCCTTCGTCAGTTCGCAACGGTCGGCAAGTTCTTCCTGCGTAAGCCCCTTGCGCTGGCGCATGTCCCTTAATTTTGCTCCGAGTTCCATATTCTCTCCTTTGCGCTCAGTTTAGTATTTATAAACTTTTGGGCATTTATTACCGAACTTTCGCAATAATAAACCAAAAGTTTAATAAAAATAAACTCAACGCACGGCAAACAGTATATTATAAAGGAAAGGAAAAGTCAAACGATTTGCGAAACTTCTCCGAAATTGTAAATTTGTTGTCTTTGAAGGGGATTTCGGCGAAAAAAGCGATAAAAATTGACGAAAAGGGATGAAAAGTTACAAAGACCGCCAAAAACGCAAAAAAACGCCCCGCTTACATCAGCGGAGCGTTCGTTTGTTTATATCCGGTTACGCGATGGCTTGCAGCTTCTTAGCGAGCTTTGCCTTCTTGTTCGCCGCGTTGTTCTTGTGCAGAAGTCCCTTGGAGCAAGCCGAATCGATCGCGGACACGGTCTCGGGATAGAGCTTGTTCGCGGTTTCTTTGTCGCCTGCGTTGACTGCGGCCAAAAACTTTTTGATTTGCGTCTTGAGGGCGGATTTCAACGCCTTGTTCTGCGCCGTCTTTTTTTCGGTGACGAGAACGCGCTTTTTTGCGGATTTGATGTTAGGCACGATGGTTCTCCTTAATTCGATTTACAATACCATGTTATTTTAGCATAAAATAAATGGCTTGTAAACTGTTTTTCGGGCGAAAAAAACAAAAAAATTTCGGTTTTTCCAAAAAGAGGGGAAAGATGGGAGCATTGATCGGAGTATTCGACAGCGGCGTGGGCGGGTTGTCCGTCCTCCGCGCCTGCGTAAAGCGTCTGCCTGCGCTTAGGTTTCTCTACTTGGGAGACAACGGCCGCGCGCCCTATGGGAGCCGCTCCCCCGAAGAGATCTCCGCCTTCACCCAAGAGGGGTTGGAGCAATTCCGAAAGAGGGGAGTTGCCGCCGCCGTCCTCGCCTGCAACACCGCGACCGCCGTCTGCCTCGATGAGATGAGGGAAAGATTTTCCTTTCCCATTCTCGGCACCGAGCCCGCCGTTCTGCCCGCGGCGAAAGAGGGGAGGCGGGTGCTCGTCCTCTGCACCCCCCGCACCGCGGAGAGCGGACGGCTTAAAGCGTTGATTTGCCGCTGTCCCCAAACGCAGTTCACCGTGCACGCCTGCCCGAACCTCGCCGCCGCCATCGAGGGGAGGCTCCTCCGCGGGGAACCGCTTTGTTGGGAGGAGCATCTGCCTGCGGGGGACTTCGACGGCGTGGCGCTCGGCTGTACCCACTACGCACTGTTTCGCGGGGAGATCGCCGCCTTCTATAATGCGCCCGTCTATGACGGGGCGGAGGGGATCGCGCGGCGGCTCGGGGTCGTTCTCTCCCATTCTGGCGTGGACAGCGGGTGGATGAAAAGGGAACAAATAAACAAAAGTTTGCCTTCAAAGTGGGAGGAAAATGGGGGAACAAACGTTTGTTTTATCGGAAAGAGCGCGAAAATCAACCGCGAAATATTCAAACAAACGTTTTAATTTGCCGATTTTTCTTTTTTCGGGGGAGAGATTAGGGAAAAAAGTGGTAAAAAATAGAAAAAAGGTGGAAGAAAATGGTCGCAAGTGGTTGACAAGGGAAAAATTTCGTGATACAATAAACCCACAACGCGGAAAGGAGGGATACGATGAACAATTTGTACGGATCGAGTACACAGACCGTCGATGACAAATGGCGCATCAGGATCGCCTCCAAATATCTTCCGCCCATTCCCGAGGGAAGCACCGAACCCGTCATCAAGCGGGTGTCCATGATCGCGGGACCGCAGGGGTGCATCAAGGTGTACGAGCCCGAGGTCTTACAGGAATGGTTGGACAAGAAGATCGGCTCTCTCCCCGACACCATCGAGGGGCTCAACGCAAAGAGAAAGATCTTAAGTACGGTAGAGAACGTGGACGTGGACAAGCAGTACAGAGTGGTGCTTCCTCCCACCCTCCGCGGCTATGCGAACATCAAGAAGGAGATCGCCACCATCGGTATGGGCGACCACTTCGAGATCTGGGCGAAGGAAACGCAGGACGATCTCGACGAGAAGATGACCTTCGAATCGGCGTTCGCCAAGATCGGTTACCTTTAATGGAAACTTTTTATCACCGTCCCGTGATGCTCGGCGAGGTGATCGCGGGGCTCGACATCAAGGACGGCGGCATCTATTTCGACGGCACATTAGGTGGCTCGGGTCATTCCTATGCCATCCTCGCCGCAAATCCCACGGTGACGCTCGTGGGAACGGACAGAGACAGGGAGGCGATCGAGGCTTCCGAAAAGCGGCTTGCGCCCTTTGAAGGAAGATTCCGCTTATATCATTCAAACTATAAAGACTTTGCAGATGTTCTTGATCGGGCGGGCGTGGACAAGCTCGACGGCGTGCTATTGGATTATGGAATATCGTCCCATCAAGTCGATGATGAGGATCGAGGCTTTTCTTACCGATCGGCTGCCGCGCCCCTCGATATGAGAATGGACCGCGAAAGTCCGCTCACCGCAAAGGAAGTGGTGAACACCTATCCCGCGGACAGGCTCCTGCGCATTTTGCGGGAGTACGGCGAAGAGACGTTCGCCTCCGCGATCGTAAGGACGATCGTGCGGGAGAGAGAGAAGGGAGAGATCGCCACCTGCGGACAGCTTGCGAAGATCGTGGAGGAGAGCATCCCCCCGAAGTTCCGCTCCGCGGCGTGCGCGAGGCAGACCTTCCAGGCCATCCGCATTGAAGTGAACGGAGAGCTTGAAGGGCTCGGCGAGTGCTTGAAAGGGCTCATCCGGAGGTTGAAGCCGGGCGGGAGGATCTGCATCCTCACCTTCCACTCCCTCGAGGACAGGATCGTGAAACAAGTCTTTCGGGAACTTGCAAGCGACTGCGTCTGCCCCAAGAACCTCCCCGTGTGCGTTTGCGGGAAGAAGAGGGAGATCGAGATCCTCACGAATAAGCCGATCACGGCGAGTGAAGAAGAAATTTCGGAAAATTCGCGCAGTAAAAGCGCAAAACTGAGAATTGCCGCAAAAATCGAGGCATGATCGGGCAACATAAGGAATAAAGATAAGGAGAGAATATCATGGCGGACCTGACATTGGATAGGGAGCACGAACAGACAGAGGAGGAGCGAGAACATCAGAGACAGATGTCCGAGCGTATGCGTGCGCTCCTTGCGGGAGACGATCCCGTATCCCCCAAGCCTTCGGGAGCCTATGAATATACGTCGCTCCGTTCGGAGCATGTGCCCGCATACCAGAATGCGGCATACTCGACGTCCGAATATCACGCGCCCGTCGTGCCCACGTCTCCCGACGCGCCCAGCGCGGCGCGCCGCCTTGCCGACTATGTTGCCGTGACGCCCGGGATGCAGGGACTGCACCGCTTCGGCGACGCTCCCGCGACCAAGGTAAGGGACTATGCGCCCGTCGAACCCGCGCCCGCGGAACCTGCGCAGGAACGGGGCGGACTGTTCGAAAATCTGCTCTATAAGAACGGGGAACTTCTCGATACTGCCGCTCCCGCCGCTCCCGCCGCTCCCGCCGCGATGACGGTGGAGGCGCCCGCATACGAGCCGCGGACCGAATTTGCGCCCATTGCCGAGCCCATGCCCGCGCCCGCCTATGACGACGAGGATGCCAAGCCCACCCCCCGCACGATGTCGCACCAGAACGTTGCGGAGGAGAGACAGACGGGACTTGTTGCCGCTCTTTCCATGCGCACCAAGATCGTGCTTGCGGCTGTTGCGGCTGTGATCGTGCTCTTGCTTGCGGTCGTCTGCATCAATACGGCGATCATCAACTCCATCAACGAGGATGTGGCGGCGCGCGAAGAGGAACTCTCCCGGCTGACCGAAGAGATGAACGGCATCGACGACGAAATCGCCCGCCTTACCTCTCCCGAATACGTTGAGACGTGGGCGCTCGAGCACGGCATGAGCCGTTAAAGAGAAATTTTCGGCGGAGGAAGATCAAATCAAACAGAATAAGGACTTTTCTTTGACTGTCCTACGAAAGAGGTTATTTGCCGTGATCTTGGCGATAGCCTTTCTTTTTTGCGTTTTTTTGGGAAGATTTTTCTATGTCCAGCTCTTTTGGCGGGGGAAACTCCTCTCCCTTGCCCTCGACCAATGGACGAGGGAGATCCCCGTCACCGCCGAGCGGGGGAAAATTTTCGACTGCAACGGGGAACTGCTTGCGGGCAACGAGACGGCGTACAGCGTGTATGCCCGCGCGAACGCCGTCACCGACATCGAGAATACGGCGACCGTCCTCTCCGCGCTTCTGAGTGTTCCGCGCGAGGAGATGAAATCAAAACTCTCCGACCGCTCCCGCTCCGAGATCACCCTCTTGAAGCAGGGGGAAAAGTCCCTCGTGCAGTCCATTGAGGGGAGCGGGCTTACGGGCGTTTACTATGCGCGGGACAACAAGCGCGTCTACCCTTACGGTTCGCTTGCCTCGCAGGTGCTGGGCTTTACCGCCATGGGGAGCGAGGGCACGACGGGGCTCGAACGGTACTATGACGGCTTCCTCAAAGGGGAGGCGGGAGAAATTCTCTATGAGACCGACCTCGTGGGCGCGGAGATCGAGGGGACTGCGGCCTCCTATATCCCCGCAACGGACGGGCTCAATTTGCGCCTTACCCTCGACTACCGCATCCAGACGCTTGCCGAGGAGGTGATGGGGCGGACGCTTGCCCAAACTTCGGCGAAGGCGGCGCGGTGCGTCGTGCTCGACCCGCAGGACTTCGGCGTTCTCGCAATGGTCAACCTGCCCTCTTACGATTTGAACGACCCGCCCCGCGATGATATGGACGCGCTCAACCGCCTTTCCCGCAACTGCCTCGTAAGCGACATCTATGAGCCCGGCTCAACCTTCAAAATTATTACCGCCGCCGCCGACCTCGAGGAGTGGAGGAGGGGGAACCCCGCGGCGATCTCTCCGCAATACGTGTTCCCGAGCAGCCGCACCCGCAGTGTGGACGGCACGACGATCAAGTGCTGGAGCGACCACAAGAACGGCAAGCACGCAAACCAGACCCTCGCCGAGGCGCTCAACAACTCCTGCAACCCCTGCTTTGTGGACCTTGCGCTCGCCCTCGGAAAGGAGACTTTTTACGACTACCTTACGGCGTTCGGCTTCGGCAAGGCGACGGGGGTGGACTTTTCGGGCGAGGCGGTGGGAATGCTTCTCCCCGAAGGGAGCGTAAGAGACTGCGACCTTGCGCGCATCGGCTTCGGACAGACGATCGCGGTCTCCCCCCTGCAACTTGCCTGCGCGGCGGCGTCCGCCGTCAACGGGGGATATTACTACACGCCGCACATTTTGGACGAAATTTTTTCGGACGACGGCTATGTCGCCGTCAAAACGGGCAAAAAACTCGTGGGCAGAACGGTGAGCGAGGAGACTTCCCGCCTGCTCTCCTCCATGCTCGAAGGAGTGGTGAAGGAGGGGAGCGGCAAGCACGCCTACCTCGAGGGTTACCGCGTGGCGGGCAAGACGGGCACCGCCCAAAAATACGAGAACGGCGTCATCGCGCAGGGGAAATACGTCTCCTCCTTCGTGGGCTATTTCCCCGCCGACGCGCCGCGCTATCTCTGCCTTGTCATCGTGGACGAACCGCAGGGGAGCTACTATGGCAGTACCGTGGCGGCCCCCTGCGCCAAGGAAATATTCGCGGGGATCGTCGACTTTATGAAGATCCCCGCACAGGGGGGAGCATGAAACTTTCGGCGCTTGCAAAGGAACTCAAAGAAAAAAGGCTGGTGGGGGACTGCGAGGTCACCGCGCTCTGCACGGACAGCCGCACGGCGGCGGAGGGGGAACTCTTTTTCTGCTATCAAGGGACAGGGACCGATCTGCACCTCTTTGCCGAGGAAGCGGCGTCCCGCGGGGCGTGCCTTGTGTGCGAGAGGGAACTGCCCCTGCCATGCGCTCAGCTCATCGTGCCCGACGGGAGAGCCGCAATGGCACATCTTTCCGCCGCCTTCTTTTCCCACCCCGAAAAGAAGATGCGCTTTGCGGGGGTAACGGGCACCAACGGCAAGACGACCACCTGCCACCTGCTTGCCTCCATTTTAGAGGAGAGCGGCAGGGCGGTGGGGCTCATCGGCACCCTCGGCGCGCGCTTTCAAGGCAGGACGGTGCCTCCCGATCTTACCACGCCCGATCCCGTTTCCCTCTTTTCCCTCCTCGCCGAGATGAGAGGAGCGGGGGTGCAGGACGTCGTGATGGAGGTGTCCGCGCACGCCCTCGCCCTCGGGAAGGTGACGCCCATCCGCTTCGATGTGGGGGTGTTTACCAACCTTACCCGCGACCACCTCGACTTTTTCGGGGACATGGAGCATTACGGCGAGGCAAAGCGTCTCCTCTTCGCGCCCGAGCGGTGCCGCTTCGGCGTCTACAATGCCGACGACCCCTTTTCGCAGGAACTTGTCAAGTGGGAGACGCCGCACGTCTTTTACGGGCTCGAAAACCCCGCCGACGCCTTCGCCCTCATCGAGGAGGAGAGCGTGGAGGGGAGCGGGCTTCTTCTCAATCTCTCGGACGAACTGTGCGAGGCGCACCTCCGCCTTCCCGGGCGGCACAACGTGCGCAACGCCCTCGCCGCCGCCTGCGCCGCGCGGCGAATGGGTGCTTCGCCCTCCTCGATCGCCGACGGCCTCGGCAAGGTGGAACGGGTGGACGGCAGGCTCGAGCGGGTTGCGGCCTTCCGCGGCGCGGAGATCTTCGTGGACTTCGCCCACACCCCCGACGGGCTCGAAAAGTCCCTCGCCTGTCTTAAAGAGCTGTGCGAGGGGAGGCTGATCGTCCTCTTCGGCTGCGGCGGCAACCGCGACGGGGGGAAGCGGAAGGAGATGGGGGAGACGGCGGCCCGCCTTTGCGACTTTGCCGTGCTTACTTCGGACAATCCCCGCTTCGAGGATCCCTGCGCCATCATCGCGGCGATCGAGGAGGGGTACCGCTCCGTTTCCAAGGAGTACGTTGCCATCGAGGAGCGGGAGAAGGCGATCGAGTACGCCATAAACCTGCTCGGCGAGGGGGACATCCTCCTCATCGCGGGCAAGGGCGGGGAGACCTATCAGGAGATCATGGGGATAAAATTCGACTACAATGACAAAGATACCGTGAAGAAGATCGTCGGGAAACTGTCATGAAAGCAATGCTCGTCTGTCTCGTCCTGTCCGCCGCGCTCTCGTTTCTGTTTTGCTTAGCGGAAATTCCGCTCCTCAAAAAGTTGGGCGCGGGACAGAACATTCTGCACTATGTAAAGGAACATGAGAAAAAGGGGGGGACCCCCACGATGGGCGGCTTGGGATTTGTCCTTGCCGCTTCTTTGACGGCGCTCTCCGTCCGCGGCACGGCGGACAAGCCCTTCCTCGTCTGCCTCGCCGTCGGCGTGGGGTATCTCCTGGTTGGCTTCTTGGACGATATGCTCAAAAAGCGCAGGCACGATAACCTCGGTTTGCGCCCCTACCAAAAAGTCTTTTTCCAGCTTTCGGTGGCGGTCATCGCCTCCGTTTACTGCTGTTATGAGGGGCTCACCGTGCTCCGCATTCCCTTTACGGGGCTTTCCTTCGACATCGGCTGGTGGATGCTCCCGCTCGGGCTGTTCGTGTATGTGGCGACGGTAAACGGGGTCAACCTTACCGACGGGCTGGACGGGCTTGCGGGGGGAACTTCGGCGATGTTCTTTCTCGCCCTCTCCCTCCTCCTTACCCTGCAATACGCGAATGCCGACATCGCCTGCCTCTGTATGAGCCTTACGGGAGCGCTCGGGGCGTACCTCGTTTTTAACGTCAACCGCGCAAGCGTGTTCATGGGGGACACGGGCTCCCTCTCTTTGGGCGGGTTTGCCGCCTCCTGCGCCCTCGTCACGGGGAACGCCCTCGTCATTCCCGTTGCGGGCGTGATGTTTGTCCTTTCAAGCATATCCGTCATCATACAGGTAATATACTATAAAAAAACGGGCAAGCGGGTCTTTCTCATGGCGCCCATCCACCACCATTTCCAGATGAAGGGATATTCGGAGGGGAAGATCGCTTACGTCTATGCGGCCATCACCGCGCTCATGGGGGCGCTCCTCTTGTTCCCGTTCGTATGAATCCCCAAGGCGGGGAAAAGGAGAATTTATGTTATATTCCCAACAGACTTTTCTCGTGGCGGGGCTCTCCCGCTCGGGGATCGCGGCGAGCGAGTACCTGCTCTCCCGCGGGGCGAAAGTGTATTGCTTCGACGACGTGGAGGAGGGGAGCGTTGCAGAGACCGCCCGCGAACTCGGCGCGAAGGGGTGCGTCGTCATACATAAAGAGGAACTCGAGCGGCGCGCCGCCGAGTGCGATATTCTCGTGTTGAGCCCCGGGATCCCCGTCGATCACCCCCTTCCCGTCTCCTTCAAGCGGGCGGGCAAGCGCATCATCGGCGAAATGGAACTGGGCGCGCTCAACCTGCACTGCCCCGCGGTCGCCGTCACGGGCACCAACGGCAAGACGACCACCGTCACCATGCTCGAGGGCATCTTCAAGGCGGCGGGGAAAAAGGGCGTCGCCTGCGGCAACATCGGGCGGCCGCTTTCCTCCTGCGTGAAGGAACTCGGCGAGGACGGGCTTGCCGTCATCGAAGTCTCCTCCTTCCAACTCGAGACGCTAAGTTCTCTCCGTCCGCACGTTGCGGTCATTCTCAACGTCACCGAGGACCACCTCAACCGCCACTACAACATGGAGAATTACGTCTATCTCAAATCGCGGCTCCTCAAAAACTGCGCGGAGAGCGAGTATGCCGTGCTCAACTATGACGATCCCATCGTGCGCGGTTTTGCCGAAAAGACAAAGGCAAAGCCCGTGTGGTTCTCCCTGCGCGAACCCGTGGAGGGGGGATATCCGAGCGACGGGTATTTCTGCTATATGGGGGAGAAACTCTTCCCCATCGCCGAACTTCCCCTCGACGGAGAGCACAACACCGCCAACGCCTTAGCCGCAATTTGCGCGGCGAAACTCTTCGGCGTCCCCAACGAGACGATCGCCGCCGCCTTGAAGAGTTTCCGCGGGGTCGCCCACCGCCTGCAACGGGTGGGGGAACTCGACGGCGTGAACTTCATCGACGACAGCAAGGCGACCAACGTGGATTCGGCGATCAAGGCGGTGAAGAGCGTGCGCGGGGAGAGCATTCTCCTCGTCGGCGGCAAGGACAAGGGGTATTCCTATGAGCCCCTCTTCGACGCGATCAGAAACAGCGGGGTGGTGCACACCGTCATCTACGGAGAAAACGCCTTCCGCATTTTGGGCGCGGCGCTCAAAAAGGGGTACACGGCGGTCACGCTGTGCCGTCCCTTCGACGTTGCCGTGCGGGTCGCCTTCCTTACCGCCAAAAAGGGACAGAACGTGCTCCTTTCGCCCGCCTCGGCGAGTTTCGATACCTTCCGCAACTATGAGGAGAGGGGAGAGCGCTTCCGCGAGATGTTGAACATTCTGACCGCGGAGAAGAAGTCGGGCGGCGTGCTCCCGCCTGCGGAGGACGACGTTGCAGAAGAATAAATTTTTTCAGGGAAACCGCCCCGCCCCCGCAACGCGGGGGCGGGGCGGAAGCTATGGCGATATTCCCT
Organism: uncultured Clostridia bacterium; assembly: GCA_947630325.1. GTDB lineage: Bacteria > Bacillota > Clostridia > Christensenellales > Borkfalkiaceae > Gallimonas. Next base: position 158,497 of record CANRHB010000001.1, on the reverse strand, counting down.
TTCTCGCCGCCGTTATTTTGCTTGCGGTGTACGGTATTATTTGCGTGTACTCCGCGAGTTCCTACAACGCCGAGGTGCAGTACGGGGACAGCCTCTACTTCGTCAAAAAGCAGATCGTCGGGTTTGCGCTCGGGCTGATGGCGATGATTGCCGTCTCCTTCCTCCCTTACGAAAAATTGAAGAAGATCGGGCTCCCCGCTCTCCTTGTCTCTCTCGTTCTCCTCGTCCTCGTGTTCGTGCCGGGGGTGGGAAAGAGCAATTACGGCGCGACCCGCTGGATCGGGTTCGGCGGCTTCACCATCCAGCCCTCCGAACTTGCGAAGTATGCGCTCGTGTTCTTCGCGGCGGGATATTTTGCAAAGGACCCCGCCCGAATGCGCACGGGGAGGGGGATCCTGCCCGTCCTCTTTGCGGGGCTCGGCATCTGCGCCCTCGTCATTTTGGAGCCGAACATGTCCGTCACCATGCTGATCGCGGCGGTCACGGTGGGCATGATCTTCCTCTCGGGCGCGTCCTGGAAAACGCTGTTTGCGATCGCCGTGCCCGTCCTCTGCGCGGTGCCCGCCCTCATCTTCATGGAACCCTACCGCCTAAAACGGCTCTCCGCCTTCCTCGACCCGTGGCAGTCCCCCAAGGGGGAGGGGTACCAGCTCATCCAATCTCTCTATGCCCTCGCAAACGGAAACTTGTTCGGCACGGGGCTCTTCAAGTCCCGCCAGAAATACCGCTTTCTGCCCTTTGCCGAGAGCGACTTCATCCTCGCCGTCATCGCGGAAGAGACGGGCTTTGTGGGCGTTCTTCTCCTTTTCGCCCTCATCGGGTTCATCATTTGGCGGGGATTCCGTATCGCGCGCTCCTGCGACAACTTTTACGGCTACATGCTTGCCTCGGGCATTACGCTCGCCTTTACGGTGCAGACGGCGCTCAACGCCCTCGTCGTAAGCGGCTGTATCCCGCCCACGGGGCTCCCGCTCCCGCTCGTAAGCGCGGGAAACACCTCGCTCGTCGTCACCATGGCGGCGATGGGGGTGCTGTACGGCATTTCAAGACACAACGCAAGGGGGAAAATTCATAAGATGCAATGAGAAAAAATGCGCAAAAGCCCGTTTAAGGGCTTTTATGGGGTGATACTCCGTTGCGCAAGGAGTATTTATGGATAAATTTTTAATAGACGGGGGGAGGACCCTCAGCGGCACGGTAAAGGCGCAGTCGGCGAAAAATTCCGTGCTGCCCCTCCTCGCCGCGTCTGTTTTAACCGAGAAACAAGTGACGATCGAGGAGGTGCCGCCCATCACGGACGCCCTCTGCATGATGCAAATTTTGCGCGAACTCGGAGCAAGGGCGGAGTTCCGCGGCGACGACGTTGTGATAGACAGCTCCAACGCCTGCTCCCACGAACTCTCCTCCGCGCTGACCAAGGAACTCCGCTCGTCGGTGTTCATGCTCGGGTCTCTCCTTACCCGCTTCGGCCGCGCCGTCATCGCCTATCCCGGCGGGTGCGACATCGGGCTCCGTCCCATCGACCTGCACCTTTCCGCGCTCAAACGGCTCGGGGTGAAGATCGAGGAGCGGGAGGGGTTCATCTTCTGCAAGTGCGATAGTTTGCGCGGCGCGGAGATCGCCCTCGACTTTCCCAGCGTCGGCGCGACGGAGAACATTCTGCTTGCCGCCGTCAAGGCGGAAGGAAGAACGGTGGTGCAGGGGGCCGCGAAGGAGCCCGAGATCGTCGATCTGCAAAATTTCCTCAACGCGATGGGGGCAAAGGTGCGGGGCGCGGGCACGGATACCGTCGAGATCGAGGGGGTAAAGTCCCTCGGCGGGGTCACCTTCCGCCCCATAAAAGACCGTATCGAGGCGGGCACCTACCTCATGGCGTGCGCCATCTGCGGCGGGGAGATCGAGGTGACGGGGGTCGCGCCCGAGAATATTCGTTTGCTTTTACATAAATTGCGTGAAAACGGTTGCAAAATCCATGCGAAAAATGATAAAATAAGGATAGAGAGCAACGGCAGGCTCAAATGCAACCGCCGTATCGAGACGATGCCCTTCCCCGGCTTTCCCACCGACCTGCAGGCGCAGGCCACCGCCCTCAACAGCGGCGCGGAGGGGGGAGCGGTCATCGAGGAGAACCTCTTCGAGACCCGCTATAAATATGTGCCCGAGCTCAAGAAGATGGGGGCGGACATCGAAGTGAAGGGGAGGCTCGCCTTTGTGCGGGGAGTAAGGCGGCTCCACGGGGCGTCCCTGACCGCGGGGGATCTGCGCGGGGGCGCGGCTCTCGTTTTGGCGGCCCTCGGCGCGGAGGGCGGGAGCGAAGTGCTCGACCTCTCGCACATCGACCGCGGCTATGCGGCGTTACAGGAAAAATTGACGGGGCTCGGCGCAAAGATCAAGCGCATCAGAATGTAGCTTTCGGGCGGCTGAGGGCAAAAAGAGCCCCTTCCAAAAGGAGTACATATGCAAAAACGAGGAAAGATACTTTTGACGACGGCGATCGGACTTGTTCTGCTCGTTGCGGTGATCGCCGCGGCGCTCAACGCCGTGTTCACCGTGACGGACGTAAAAGTGAACTTTTCCACCCTCTCCGAAGAGGGGCTTGCGGACAGCTACGCCCTGCAAGCGGAACTTGAAGAGGAGTTCGTCGGCTCCAGCACCACCTTCCTCGACCTCGAGGACGTGCAGGGGATCGTCGAAAAATATCCCGCCTTCCGTTTGGACGCGCTCCAAAAGGACTTTCCGCGCACCCTTACCCTCTCCGTCACCGAGCGCAAGGAGACCTACACCTATGAATTTGAGGACGGCAGGTATGCGGTGCTCGACGAAGCGGGGCTCTACCTCTATGAAAAGACGGACAACGTCAACCGCCGCAAGGGGGGGAACGTGCTTCTCGAGGGGTTCGCGCTGACGAAAGGGGAAGCGGGCACGGCTGTCACGGGCAAATATTTCGAAGAGGCGCTCATGTTCTGCAACGTGTTTGCCTCCGAACTCAACGACATCCGCGCAAACCTCGCCTCTCTCCGCCTTGTGCCCACGGGGAACGCCATCGAGGGAGATTATATCTTCCGTCTCCTCTTCCGGGAGGGGCTGTATGTGGATGTGTATGCGCCCGCCCACCTTACCAAGGACAAGGCGATGGCCGTCCTCCTCAAGTACCGCGAACTGCCCGACGCCGAGCGGCTGTACGGCTTTTTCGACGTGGTCGATTCGGTGAACGGCGGCTTTACCGTAAGCGACCACCGCGACAAGCCTCCCTTTGAGAATTGAGCAAAAACGCCGTTTTTTCGGCAGATCGGGGCAGAAAAATAAGCGTCTTAACAAAAAAACCCAAAACGAACCGCTTTTTGGCATTTGGTTTTGGGTTTTTTATTTTTTTTCGGAAAACCCTTCTCATTTCCTTGACAGAATTTCCCTTCCTTGTTATATTAAAATTATCAAATAAAAAGGAGGTCCCACGTCATGGGGGGGGGGTACAAAACAAGACTTAAGAGAACAAACAAATCCGATTTTTAATACGGCAAAATCAATGTTGCTGCATTTGTGTATCGCGGGAGACGAGGACGCGCCGATTTTAGCGAAAAAGTTCGGCATAAACGCCGACGAGTTTCTCGGAGCGAAAGATCAGCAGGTGGCTTTGAGCCCCGAACTGACGCTCATGACGGAGACCCGTTTCCGTACAATCAACAACATTGTAGGGAAATACAAAAACATTGTAGGGAAATACAAAAACAGCGCCGTCGTTGACATTGGATGCGGATATACTCCGCGCGCGCTCAATGAGCCGTGCAAGGAGATGAATTACGTCGGTTGCGACCTGCCCATCGTCACCGACGAGCTCGGGCCTGTTTTCGGCGAACTTTTCGCCGAGCGCGGGATCAAGGACAAGGAATTTCATGCCGCAGACGCGACGAATTATCATGCCCTTCGGGCGGCGCTCAATTCGGTAAAAGGGGAAATCACCGTTTTATCCGACGGACTGCTTACATATTTCAACAATTCGGAACTGACCGAACTCTGCACGAATATCCGCCGCCTGCTCAAGGAGTTCGGCGGACAGTGGGTCACCACCGACCCCGACGCGAACCCGCTCTTTATGGCGGCGTTGGTGGCCGTTCACGGCACGGCGGCGTATGAAAACCTTCAAAAGACGATGAAGGCATACGAAAAGCAGTCGGACACGAACATCGAAGTGCAGAACATGACCGTGCTTGCGTTCGATTACGAAAACACCATGAAAACGGTGACGGACTTCCTGCGCTCGGTCGGCTTGAAGTGGGAACTCGTGCCCATGTCCGAATACGCGACGGGAGTACACAGCCTCGACGGCTACTCCGACCAAGTGAAAGCCGATTTCATCAAGTCGCTCGAGAAGGTGCACATCTGGGTGATGACCCCCGACGAGAACTACAAGGAGACGGAGGAAAATTACGACAGCGACGCCTTCGGCGTGAAGGTGAAAACGCACGGCGGCAAAATGGACATCAAGTTGCGCGGCAGGCTCGACTCGATCACCGCGCCCGAACTTCTGGAAGTCTACAAAAAGGCGGCCGGGGAGAAGCCTTCCAAGATCGTCGTTGACGCTTCCGCGCTCGACTATATCTCCTCCGCGGGACTGCGCGTTCTGCTTTTGATGATCAAGGAGGTCGGGGAGGGCAATCTCTCCGTTAAGGGACAGAACGAGACGGTCGCGGCGATCTTCGAACAGACGGGCTTTGCCGATATGATCTCGTAAATCTTACCTTTTCGCCGACCGGAAATCATCGGTCCCCGATTTTTCAAAACGCTCTTATAAGGACGCAGTTTTACCGCCGAGGCGAGATCTTCGGCGGTTTTTTCGCGCCCTATATGGGGGTAGGAACGTTCAAGAAGCGCAAAATGTGCAAACATGCGCCAAAAAAATGGGAATATTCCCTTGACACGCATAAGGCATTTTGATATAATAATGTAAGAATATACAAGGGGAAGGAAGAATGGCGAACAAGAGCGTGGCTGTCCTCGACATCCGTTCTTCGGAGATCGCGGTTTTTGTAGGCGAAAGGGGAGTGAACAACACTTTTGTCTTTAAGGCCAGCAAAACCGAATCTTACGGCGGCTATCAGGACGGCGAGTTTTATGACACCGAAGAACTTGCCGCCGCCGTGACGGGTGCGCTCGACGCGGTGGAACAGATCTGCGGGCAAAGATTCCGCACGCTCTATATCGGCGTTCCCGGGGAATTTACCCTCGTCGTTCCCAAAGAGCAGGTCGTGGGCTTCCCCAAACGCCTCAAGATCGGCGCGCGCGAAAAGGAGACCCTCTTCGACAGCGGCAGACGGGAAATGGAGGGCTACCGCAATATCCGCGTGGCGAGCATGATCTACACGACGGCGGACAACCGCCGCGTTGCCGACCCCACGGGGCTCTATTCCACGGGGCTTTCGGGGGTGCTCTCCTATTTCTACTGCTCCGAATATTTTGCTTCCACGTTCGAAAAGATCTTTTCGGACATGAAACTCGAACTCAAATTTCTGCCTACCCAGCTTGCGACGGCGTGCTATCTCATCCCCGACGAAACGCGGGACGAATATGCGCTCTTCCTCGACGTGGGGTATCTCTCGTCCACGGTGTGCCTCCTTCTCGGCGGCGGCATTCTCGCCCAAAAGACCTATTGGGTGGGGCAGGGACAGATCGCCGTCCGTCTCATGCAGAAATTCGGGCTTCCCTATGAAGGCGCGGTGCAACTGCTCACCCGCTCCAACCTCTACTTGAAACGGGAGGCGAAGAGCAGGGAATTCAACTTCCGCGGACAAACTTACGACATCCCCGCAGACGATTTTGTGGAAGAGGTCAAAGCGGGGTTGGACGATCTCTGCGAGAAGGTTAGCGGTTTCCTCGAAGAGTGCTCGGGAAAGGAGCTCGACAGCAAACCGCTCTATGTGACGGGCGAGGGGCTCGACGGCATCCGCGGCGCGCTCGAACATCTTTCGCGCAGGCTCGGCTGTGTTTGCGAACAGCTTGCGCCCGATCTGCCCTATTACAACAAGCCGTCCATGAGTTCGCGCATCGCGCTTACGGACATGGCCTATAAAGACAACAGTAAGAACGGAAAATTATTCAGATTTCTAAACATATTCGGAGGTTAAACAATGTACAACGACAATATCCCTTTCGTGGGAAAAGATAATCAGCCCCAAGAAAGTTACGCCCCTGCCGCGCCCCTCGAGCCCGAATACACGGGCAGAGCGCGCATTAAAGTCATCGGCGTGGGCGGCGCGGGCAACAATGCCGTCAACCGCATGATCGACGCCGGCATCACGAGCGCGGAGTATATTGCCGTCAACACCGACGCGCAGATCCTCGCTTGCAGTAAGGCGGAGAGAAAGATCCAGATCGGCGCGCACCTCACCAAGGGCCTCGGCGCAGGCGCGGATCCCGAGATCGGCAGAGCCGCCGCCGAGGAAAATAAGGACGACCTCGTCCGTGCCATCGAAAAGACCGACCTTCTGTTCATCACCGCAGGTATGGGCGGAGGAACGGGTACGGGCGCGGCTCCCGTCATCGCAAAGATGGCGAAGGATATGAAGATCCTTACCGTCGCCGTTGTCACAGAGCCCTTCTCCTTTGAGGGAAAGCGCAGAATGGACAACACGATGAAGGGGCTCGACAACCTCAAAAAGTACGTCGATACCCTCATCATCATTCCCAACGAAAAGATCAGCGACGTTGTGCCCAAGAACGCTCCCATGAGCGAGGCGCTCCGCGTTGCCGACGAAGTGTTGAAGCAGGGCATCCGCGGCATTGCCGACCTCATCGTCACGCCCGCCCTCATCAACCTCGACTTTGCGGACGTCAAGACGATCTTGAAGGACAAGGGTCTCGCGCACATGGGCGTGGGCGTTGCGAAAGGAGAGAACAGGATCGTGGAGGCGGTGCGCCTTGCGGTCAACTGCCCGCTTCTCGAAACGACCATCGAGGGCGCGACGGGCGTCATTTTGAACGTCGTCGGCGGCAACGACCTTACCTTCGACGAGGTGAAACTTGCGGCTTCGCTCATCCACAGCGTGGTGGACTACTCCGCGAATATCATCTTCGGCGCGTGCATCGACGAGAATATCAGCGACGAGGTGGAGGTCACCGTCATCGCAACGGGCTTCCCCGCGGCGGGCAATCATCCCGACACCCGCACGCAGACCTATCAGCGTCCTCAGGCAGGACAACCTGCACAGAGACCCGCCCAGCCTGCGGCTCCCGCACCCCAACCCGTGCGCCCCGCGGCTCCCCAGCAGCCTACCCAGCCTGCACAGCCCGCCGTCCCGCCCCGCGGAACGTATAACCCTTACGGCTATCAGCAACCTGCGCCCCAGCAGCCTGCGGCTCCCCAGCCCCCTTACGGCTATGAGCAGAATTACGGCGCACAGCCTGGTTATCAACAGCCTGCGCCCCAGCAACCGCAACAGCCCGCCCCTCAGCCCGAGGAGCCCGTGGAACGCGTCTCCCACGACCAACAGCTTCCCGACTTTGTGCGGCGGCTCATCGGCAAAAAGAACAAGTAACGATCGTTGAAATTCATCGCCCCCGTGCATTTTGAGCGCGGGGGCGAATCGTCTTTTTCGGGGAGACGCTTGACATTTTCTTGTAGGAGTGGTACAATACCGAAAAAGAATTTGGAGGAAAAAAATGTTAAAGAATTTAGGTGTGAAACCGTATGTGTTCCCCATGCCCGTACTGCTCATTGCAACTTACGGCGACGGGGAGAAGGTGGACGTGATGAACATGGCCTGGGGCGGGATTTGCTCCGAGAACATGGTGGCGCTCAACATCAGCGAGGACCACAAGACGACCGAGAACTTGAAGAAGAGGGGAGCCTTCACCCTCTCTGTTGCGGACGTTCCGCACATCGCCGAGGCGGACTTCTTCGGCATCGCCACGGGCAATAAGATGGAGGATAAGTTCGAGCGGACGGGGCTTACCGCGATAAAGAGCGCGTTTGTGGACGCGCCCGTCATCGAGGAGTTCCCGCTGACCTTGGAATGCAAGGTCGTGCAGATGGGGGAGGAGAAGTCGGGCTTCCGCGTCATCGGCGAGATCGTAAATGTTTTGGCGGACGAGAAGGCGCTCAACGAAAAGGGCAAAGTTGACCCCAAAAAGCTCAATGCGTTCGTGTTCGACCAGATGCAGAGCGGCTATTATGCCATCGGCGAAAAGGTGGGGCAGGCATGGCAAAGCGGCGCCCCGCTCATGAAGAAGTAAAAAATCGTTTTACCGCCCCGCGCGAAATTTTTGCGCGGGGCGGTATGAAAAAAGAGGACAAAAAATGTCGTGTTTTTCAAACGGGGAAAAGATTGACTTTTCGGTAGATTTTTGATACAATCATTAAGTATTTCAAATTCATAGAAACGACACACGTTGCGCTTGAAAGCGCGTAAATCTGATTACGGTACAGCTGGGGCGGGTGTGTCAAAGTTCTTTCGGCACATACTTTCCATGTGCCCTTTTTTTGTGTCGGAAGGAGAATTTTATGAATGAAAGCACCTATCTCGGCGAGGAACGCGTCGGAAAACTGCTCTTGAAGTTTGCCGTTCCCTGCATTCTTTCCCTCATCATTTCCTGCCTCTACAATATTGTAGATCAAATCTTTGTGGGGCACGGAGTGGGGCCGCTTGCCAATGCGGCAACAGGGGTCATATTCCCGATAACCGTTGTCGGATGGGGGCTCTCCCTGTTTTTCGGCGACGGCGCGGCGGCGTTTCTCTCCATTGCACTCGGCAAGAACGAGACGAAAAAGATCCACAAGAGTGTGGGAAATGCGATGCTCGGTTCGTTTGTAACGGGCGCGCTTCTCATCCTTATCGCCTATCTTTGGGGAGACGAACTTTTGTCGCTCCTCGGCGGAACGGAAGCAAACCTCCCGCTCGCACATGAGTACGGGATGATCATTTACGCCATGATCCCGCTTGCGCTTGTGCAAAACTGTCTTGCCGCGATCATCCGCGCGGACGGAGCGCCGAGGTATGCAATGATTGCGATGATCGTGGGCGCAGTGCTCAATATCATCGGGGACCCGATTGCGATCTACTGTCTGCATCTTGGGATCGCGGGAGCGGCGTGGGCGACTATTTCGGGGCAGTTCGTCTCGTTCGTGATCTGTGTGGCTTATCTTTGGCGGAGCAAGACGTTCAAACTGTCCCTTGGAAGTTTTGTACCCGACTTCAAAGTGCTCGGAAATATTTGCCGTCTCGGGCTGTCGAGTTTATTCACCCAACTTTGTATCGTAGCGACGACTGTTGTCAACAACGTGCTGTTTGTCAAGTACGGTTACGCATGGAACGCACAGTATGGAGGAGACGTCGCGCTTGCGGCTTTTGTCGTCATCATGAAACTTTTTCAAATCGTGCTCAATGTTGCGTTCGGGATCGCCATGGGCGCGCAACCGATCGTGGGGTATAATTACGGTGCGAAAAAGTATGAGCGCGTAAAAAGGTTGCTTATGCTCGTCCTGCTTTGGACGGGCGGATTGTGCCTTTTGTTCACGCTCTTTTTCGAAGCTGTTCCGCAAATGTTCATCGCCATGTTCGGCGGAACGGCAGGGGAGGGGGAATTCACCGCTCTATATCGGGAATTCGCCATTCCCTGTTTGAGGATTTATCTCATGTTCATTACGTTCGGATGTTTGCAAAAGGTATGCGCCATCTTTTTGCAGTCCATGGGGCTTGCCAAACTTTCGGCTCCGCTCTCCTTCTTGAGGGACATTCTTTTGATCGTATTTGCTTTTCTTCTTCCGCTTGGGCTTGGAGTAATGGGAGTGGCGTGGGCGGCTCCGCTTGCCGATGCAGTCGCACTGCTCCTTACGGCACCCGTGATGATATGGCTGTGGCGCCGTCTTTCTGCGAATGCTCTTTCCGTAAAGGCGGAAGAAGAGACGTCGGAAGTTGCGTGATATGATCCGCTATTTTGTGTACTATGCGTGACATAGTACACAAAATCTATAAGGCCATTGACGCTTGGAAAATCTCAAATGATTATTGCAAAGTTCTTGCGGGAGAGCCGTTTTTGTGGTATAATGAAATAGGATAAATTTTTCGTAAGGGAGAACGCTCGTGAAAAAGGTTATTACCGTAATGCTTTCGCTCTTGCTCGGCGGTTCGCTCATTTTGTCCTTTGCGGGGTGTAACGCGAATGCCGATCTTACGGCAGAGGGGATCGACAAAAACGACCCCTACACCTGGTTTGAGGTGAACAAAGAAGCTCTTCCGACCCGCGAACAATGCCAAGAAATTACCGTCGGGATGAGACTAAACGAAGTCATCGAAAAACTCGGCAAGCCGCAGAGGGACATCGGTTCGGGTGTGATCCTCTTTCAGTTCGACGTTGCGGACGGCTTCGCGTTTATCGTGAGGTTTGAGACGGATGTCGCCTCCGATCCCTCCCTTCCGACTTACGATCGCCTCATTGTCGATTTGCTGAAGTTCGATGCCGCCGTTCCCGATCTTAACTTGCCTCAACAGACGGTATTGAGTAATCTCTATCCGTGGATGGAGGAACTCAAAGAGGGGGATATTGCCAAGGTCCGCTATGAGCAGGCCTTCATCGGAGTTGCGCCTTACCAAAATTTGAAAAATATTTCCTACTCGACGGACCAAACCGATCTTGCAAACGCCTATCGTCTTTTCTCGTCGCCCCTCCATTCCATTTCGCAAAGCGAGGGGCAAATAGAGGGTGGCGGATATGTGCGATACGATTTTATGACGGCGGAAGAGACCTATTCGGTCACGATTTCCAACGGTACCGTTTTGATCGGCGGGCAATATTATCGCTTCGACGGCGAACTTTTTGAATTGACTGCCCCCGAAGTGAATTGCCACGCGTTCATCACTTATACCGACGACGATCCCTATGAGATCTTCACCTATGCGGAGGAGAGCGAGAAGATCGGCGAGTATCAAGGATTGGGCGAATTCGAATTCCGGGTTTACGACGGTTTGCTCGAAAACGCGCCCCGCTATATTTTGAAGAGTGCGGGCGGAGACCTTCTCATTCTGTCCGCAGACAAATTCCTCATCGAGGGCGATAAAAATACGGTCATCTACCAAATTACGGGAGAAAAAGACTTTTCGTTCTTGTTCTGACGAAGATCTGCATAGCGTCCTCTTGCTGTCCCGATAAGGGAAAGTACCCGCGAAGCGGGTGGTTCTCCGAAAACCCCTCAGTCACTCGCAAGCTCGTGACAGCTCCCCTGCAAGGGGCGCCAAGTTTTTTGCGTTCTAAAAAATAAAAGGGCTTTTCAGCCCTTTTATCATTATAATCTTGTTTTTTCTCAGAAAAGAATTTCGTGAATTAGTACATTCCGTCCATCCCTCCTGCGGGAGCCGCGGGAGCGGGAGGAGTGGGAATGTCCGTCACGATGGATTCGGTCGTAAGAAGGGTGGAGGCAACGCTTGCCGCATTCTGCAGGACGGAACGGGTGACCTTGGTGGGGTCGATGATGCCGCTCTTCACCATGTCGGTGTATTCGTTCTTCAATGCGTCGAAGCCGTATGCGGGCTTGCCGTTCGTCAAAATCTTGTCCACGACGACCGAGCCGTCCACGCCCGCGTTCTTGGCGATCTGCCGCACGGGTTCCTCGCACGCCTTCAAAATGATCTGCGCGCCCGTCTTTTCGTCGCCCGAAAGGGTCTCGATGAGTTTTTGAAGCACGGGAACGCAACTCAGAAGGGCAGAGCCGCCGCCCGGCACATAGCCCTCTTCGACCGCCGCTCTCGTTGCCGCAAGCGCATCGTCGATGCGGAGTTTCTTCTCCTTCATCTCGACCTCGGTCGCCGCGCCCACGTTGATGACCGCAACGCCGCCCGCAAGTTTTGCAAGGCGTTCCTGCAATTTTTCTTTGTCGTAATCGGAAGTGGTGACCTCGATCTGCGCCTTGATAGAGGCGACGCGCGCCTTGATCGCGTCCTTGTCGCCCGCGCCGTCGATGATGGTGGTGTTGTCCTTGTCGACTTTCACCTGGTTGGCTCTGCCGAGCATATCCACGGTGGCGTCTTTGAGTTCATATCCGAGATCGGAGGTGATGACCGTGCCGCCCGTAAGGGTCGCAATGTCCTCGAGCATCGCCTTTCTTCTGTCGCCGAATCCGGGAGCCTTCACCGCAACGCAGTTGAACACGCCCTTGAGTTTGTTGACGATGAGCGCGGCGAGTGCGTCGCCCTCCACGTCCTCGGCGATGATGAGAAGCCGCTGTCCCTGCTGGGCGAGGGGCTCGACGATGGGGAGGATCTCCTGCAAATTGGAGATCTTTTTGTCGGTGATGAGGATATAGGGGGAGTCGAGCACGGCTTCCATCTTGTCGGTGTTCGTCACCATGTAGGCGGAGGCGTACCCTCTGTCGAACTGCATTCCCTCGACGGTGGTAAGTTCGGTCGTCATGGACTTGCCCTCTTCCACGGTGATAACGCCGTCTTTGCCGACGATCTCCATGGCGTTTGCGATGAGTTCGCCCACCGTTTCGTCGCCCGCGGAGATGGAAGCGACCTGCGTGATCGCCTTTTTGCCGTCAACTTTCTTGGAGATGGACTTGACCTGTTCGACGGCGGCTTCCACCGCTTTGTCGATGCCCTTTTTCAAGATGATGGGATTTGCGCCCGCGGCGAGGTTCTTGAGCCCTTCGCGGATGATCGCCTGCGCGAGGAGGACAGCCGTGGTAGTGCCGTCGCCCGCGACGTCGTTTGTCTTGGTGGAGACTTCCTTCACAAGCTGTGCGCCCATGTTTTCGAAGGGGTCGGGAAGTTCGATCTCCTTTGCGATGGTCACGCCGTCGTTGGTGATGAGGGGTGCGCCGAACTTTTTGTCGAGCACAACGTTGCGGCCCTTGGGGCCGAGAGTGATTTTGACGGTATCGGCGAGGGTGTTTACGCCCGTTTCGAGCGCCTTTCTCGCTTCATCGCCGTATTTGATCTGCTTTGCCATGATATTTTACTCCTGATTGATATTTTTTGATGTTGATGAGAGGGGCTTGCTGTCCCTTTTGGGGAAAGTACCCACGAAGCGGGGGAAAGGGTTTTATGAGAACCCCTCAGTCGCGCGGGGCGCGACAGCTCCCCTACAGGGGCGCCAAGTGCGGGTGGTTCGGAGTGGCGTGTTCACGCCAAGTGTTTGCCCACCCCCTTGATCCTCCTCCCGAGGAGGGGGTTTTGCTTGCCCCTTGCTGTCCCTTTTAGGGAAAGTACCCGCGAAGCGGGGGAAAGGGTTTTACGAGAACCCCTCAGTCGCGCGGGGCGCGACAGCTCCCCTACAGGGGCGCCAAGGGGAGAGTGCGGAATTCTTTTATTCCACGATCGCCAAAATGTCGCTCTGTTTGATGATGGTGAATTCCTTGCCGTCTACCTTAAAGTCGCTCCCCGCGTACTTGGAGCAGAGCACCTTGTCGCCGACTTTCACCTGCATCACGGTCTCCTTGCCGTCCACGATCCCGCCGGGGCCGACCGCTACAACCACGCATGTCTGGGGCTTTTCCTGTGCCGAAGAGGGGAGAATAAAGCCGCTCTTCGTCTTTTCTTCGACGGTGAGCGCCTCCACGACGACTTTGTCGAATAAGGGTTTGATATTCATGAGTTACCTCCGATTTATGTTTGCGGCTCAGCCGCTTTGATTCCTATCTATTATAAACAGCACAGGCGCACCGTCAAACGGAAAATAAAATTTTTTTTGGAAATTTTTGTAAATTCTCTTTTCATTTCGCCGCTTTTCTCATATAAGCGGGAAGAAGAAAAGATTGTTATTCGCGTTCGATGCGGATGACGGGCTCGAAGTCGCCGAAAGCGCCCACGATTTTTGTAAGCGCTTCGCTGAGTTCCTCGTCCGTGCGGCGGCAGTTGTATGGAACGCCCACGTCGAATTCCACCCTGTTCGTGTCGGGGATGAGGCGGAAATCGTGCAGTTCCGCGCCGTCCGCAAGCGCACGCGCCGCCTCCGTCACCTTGATCCGAAGGCGCGATTCCTCCAAATTGGTCAGGTCCACGGGGTCGAGGTGCACGGTAAGGCGCACGCCCGTCTCCTTTTTGACCTGCATTTCGAGCCCGTCGATCACGGTGTGCGCCGCAAGCATCGAAAGTCCCGCGTCCATTTCGGCGTGGATGGTTGCGAATACGGCGTCCTTTCCGTAACTGTAAACTTGCAGATCGTGAACGCCGAGAATGCCGTCGGTTGCAAGGAAGATCGCCTTGATGCGCTCCGCAAGGTCGGGATCCGCCTGCCCGAGCAGTTTGGAGCTTGCCTCCTTCAAAAGTTTCACTCCCTGCCAAAGAATGAACAGGGAGACGGCGATGCCCGCCCAGCCGTCCGCCGAGGGGAGGTAGGGGACAAGCGCGGCTCCGACGGCGACCGCAAAGGTGGCAATACAGTCGCAGAGGCTGTCCGTTGCCGCCGCCTTGAGGGAGGGCGAATCGTATTTCTTCGCATATAAACGGTAGAGGACGAACATGCCGAGTTTGACGACGACGGAGATCCCGAGCACGAGATAGACATAGAAAGCCCCCGCCGGTTCGGAGGTGAGAAGGATATTTTCGATCGATTCCCGCAAGAGTTCTACCGCAACGGCGATCACGAAGCAACCCGTGATCAGCGCGGCGATGTACTCCGCGCGGCGGTGCCCGAAGGGGTGTTCGCGGTCGGCGGGCTTTTCGGCGATGAAGAGGGAGACGAGGGCGACCGCGCCGCTCCCGCAATCGCTCAAGTTGTTGAAACCGTCCGCCATCATCGACACAAAGCCGAAAAAGAGCCCCACGGCGATCTTTGCCGCGGACAGGCATAGGTTGCAGACGATCCCCATGGTACAGAGGAGGATCCCTTTCTTTTTTTGCGAAACCGCTTTCATACCTTTATTATATGAAAAAAGGAGAACGCCGTCAATCGTTTGAGGTGGAGAAAAACTCTTGCCATTTTCGGATATCTATGATATAATCGAAAAAGGAGGAAGGTTATGGAAAAGTGGGATCAACGGTTTATGGAGCTTACCGAACAGGTGGGAACTTGGGCAAGCTGCCTCCGCCGCAAAGTGGGGGCGGTCATCGTGAAGGGCAGACGGGTGATGGCGACGGGCTATAACGGCGCGCCGACGGGCATCAAATCCTGCATTGAGCGGGGGAAGTGCCTCCGTATCGAGCAAAACATTCCGAGCGGCACCCACGCAGAGCTCTGCTATGCCGCCCACGCCGAACAGAACGCCATCATACAGGCGGCGAAGTACGGCGTGAACATCGACGGTTCTACCCTCTATTGCACCCACCAGCCCTGCGTCATCTGCGCAAAGATGATCATCAACGCGGGGATCGAACGGGTCGTCTACAAAGAGGGCTATCCCGACGAGTTCTCGATGGAACTCTTCCGCGAAGCGGGCACCAAAGTAGAAAAATACGAGGAGTAAATTGTAAAATATGGCAAATCCCATTGTAACGTTCGAAATGGAGAACGGAAAAACGTTCAAAGCCGAACTTTTTCCCGAGATCGCACCCAACACCGTGAATAATTTCCTCTCCCTTGTGAAGAAGGGATTTTATGACGGCGTCATCTTTCACCGCGTGATCGCGGGGTTCATGATCCAAGGGGGAGACCCCAAGGGCACGGGGACGGGCGGTCCAGGCTACTGCATTAAGGGAGAATTCCGTGCGAACGGCTTTTCCAACCCCTTAAAGCACGAGCGGGGCGTCCTCTCCATGGCGCGCACGTCCGCACCGAATAGCGCGGGGTCGCAGTTCTTTGTCATGCACGCAGACGCCTCCTATCTCGACGGGCAGTATGCGGCGTTCGGCAAAGTGACAGAGGGGATGTGGGTCGTGGACGAGATCGCTTCCACCCGCACCGACTATAATGACCGCCCCATAAAGGAGCAAAAGATGAAAAAAGTCACCGCGGAGACCTTCGGGGTGGACTATCCCGAGCCCGAAAAGGTGTAAAGGAGCGAAAATGCCGGACAAGACGATCTATGAAAACCCGTTGAATACCCGCTATGCAAGCCGCGAAATGCAGGAGAATTTCGGGGACGAGAAACGTTTCCGCCTCTGGAGAAAGCTGTGGATCGCCCTTGCCGAGAGCGAGGCGGAGTTGGGACTTCCCATTACGCATGAGCAGATCGAGGAACTCAAGGCGCATGAGACGGACATCGACTATGCGCGCGCGGACGAGTATGAGCGGCAGGTGCGGCACGATGTGATGGCGCACGTGAAGGCATACGGCGACGCCGCCCCCAAGGCCGCGGGGATCATCCACCTCGGCGCAACGAGTTGTTTCGTGGATTGCAATTCGGAGCTCATCATCTTGCACGACGGGCTATTCATTCTCAAACGAAAACTCGTGAACGTGCTCGACAAACTCAAGACGTTCGCTCTGCGCTACAAAGATACGCCCACGCTCGGCTTCACCCATCTGCAACCCGCCCAGCTGACGACGGTCGGCAAGCGCGCAACCCTTTGGATGCAGGACCTCATGCTCGATTATGAGAACCTCGAAAATCTTCTCTCCCGCTTCAAATTGCGCGGGGTGAAGGGGACGACGGGCACGCAGGCGAGTTTTTTGGACCTCTTCGACGGCGACGGCGAGAAGGTGAAAAAGCTCGAGAAACGGGTGGCCGAAAAACTCGGTTTCGAGAGGGTGTACGGCGTGACGGGGCAGACTTACCCCCGCAAATTCGACTATAACGTGCTCTGCGTGCTCTCGCAGATCGCACAGAGCGCCTATAAATTCTCCAACGACATCCGCCTTTTGCAGAACATGAAGGAGGTGGAAGAACCCTTCGAAAAGTCGCAGATCGGCTCTTCGGCGATGGCGTATAAGCGCAACCCCATGCGGTGCGAGAGAATGGGGAGTTTGTGCCGCTATCTCATCTCCCTTCCCATGAACAGCGCGATCACCGCCTCCACGCAGTGGTTCGAGCGCACCCTCGACGACTCGGCGAACCGCCGCATCGTCAACGCGCAGGCATTTCTCACTGCGGACGCCGTTCTCAATCTCTATTTGAACGTGGCTGAAAATCTTGTCGTGTATGAAAAGACGATCGAAAAGCACATAGCGCAGGAACTTCCCTTTATGGCGACCGAAAATATCATTATGGAGTGCGTCAAGGCAGGGGGGAACAGGCAGGAGTTGCACGAGCGTATCCGCAGGCTCTCGCAGGAAGCGGGACGGCGGGTGAAGGAAGAGGGGATGGAGAACGACCTTCTTTCCCGCATCGAAGGGGACGAACTGTTTGCGGCAGTGCACGGAAAACTCGGCGAAATTCTCGACGTCAAGAAATTCGTGGGGCGCGCGCCCGCGCAGACAGCCGAATTCATCGAAAATGAAATCGACCCGATTTTGAACGAAAATCAGGCGCTCCTCGGTGAAAAGGGCATTGTAAACGTGTAAAACTTTTGAAAAAACGACGTTAGCATAGTACTATGTCAGACATAATTGTAAAAAACCGCGGAAATTCCGCGGTTTTTTGGCACCTATCCCCCCCAAAGTGGCAATTTGTATTGTATAATGGAAGTACAAATTCCATATGGAGGATTTTTTCATTGAACCAAGAAATTGCAATTTCGGTCAAAAACAAGATCGCGGAAACGACCTTTTCGGAGGTCGTTTCTTTTAACAGCGTGTACCGCCTGAAGTTCGCCTTCGACGAAGAGTGGAACAATTATCCCTCCCGCGTTGCCGTGGTGATGTGGGCGGGCGGCGCCGCGGAGAAGCTGTTTACAGGCACGGAGTGCGAAATGCCGCAGATCACATCTTTGGACGCGGACAGCGTGCTCATCGGCGTGTACAGCAGGCTCGGCACAGAGCGGATCGCCTCTTCCTTTGTGCGTCTGCGCTGTGAAGCGGGCGCGGGCGGATTCCCCCGGCCCAAGCCCTCCGCTTCCCTTCACGAGCAGGTGCTCTCCTTCCTCAATGAAAAGGATTGGGAGATCTTTGCGGATAAGGTCGCGGAGGGGATCTACTCGGCTGTCAGGGTCAACAAGAAGGGGCTCGTCACCGAGGGGATGAAGATCATCGAGGTCAGCAAGGATCAAGCTGGGCAGCCCTCCGAAGAACTCGCGCCCGGCGGCATCTTCTTCCGCTTGCAGGACGGCGTCTATGTTCCTCATTATTTCGACGGCGAAAAGCTCGAAGAACTCAAACTTTCGGCATCGGGCGGCTCCCTCGGGCACACCCTCAAGATCGGGGACCAGAGTTATGACGGCACGCAGGACGTCACCGTCACGCTCGGGAAACTCGCCAAAAAGGACACGGTGGCGCAGGGCGACCTCGGCGCGGGGTGCGTTGGAACGCAGAGCATCGCGGACGGCGCGGTCACGGGCAAGAAACTTGCGGACGGCGCAGTGAAAGCGGGCGAGCACATTTCCGTTGCGCGCGACGCAGGCGGCGATCTTGCCGTTTCCGCAAAGGACGTCGTGTTCTCCGTGAACGGCGAGAGGGGGGACGTCATCGTCGACCAGGACTTCCTCGGGCTTGCGGACATCGCTTACAGCGGAAATTACCGCGACCTCATCGGCGCCCCCGATACGGGCGTCTATTCGGTCAACGGCCAGACGGGAAAGGTTTGGATCGACAAAGATTCGCTCGGACTTGCCGACGTGGCGGTCTCGGGGAGCTTCCTCGACCTTGTGGACGCGCCCGAGTCGGGCGTGCTGTCCGTCAACGGGCAGACGGGGAACGTCATTCTGACGGCCGACCTCATGGGGCTTGCCAAGGTCGCCACGAGCGGAAGTTACAACGATTTGAAAGACAAACCCGAGGGAGGCTCGGGCGGCGTGACTTCCGTCAACGGACAGACGGGAGAGGTGACGATTTCTGCCTCCACCCTCGGGCTCGGCGCGCTTGCCACAAAGGACACCGTCGCGCGCGGCGATTTGGACGCACAGTGCGTGGGGAGCGGGGAGATCCGCTTCGGCAGCATCCTCAGCGACCATATTTCGGGGTCTGCCGTGGGCAACAAAAAGCTGGCAAAGGACGCCGTTACGGAGGAAAAGATCGCCGACGGTGCGGTCACGGGGGCAAAACTCGGTGCGGACGCCGTGAAAGCGGGGGCGAACATCTCCGTGACGAGGGACGGTTCGAACAATGTCGTCATCGCAACGTCGCTCACGACGGGGGTCACGAGCGTCAACGGCAAGACGGGCGACGTCACTCTGGACAAGCAGACCCTCGGGCTCGGCGGGCTGACCGACGACAGGCAGTTCCCGCTCAATTTCGACCCGCCCACCGATTTCAACGAGATGCAGAACGGCATGTTCTGCGTGGTGGGTTCTTCCTCCCACGTCTGCACCCACTTCCCCGTCTCGGTGGACAACGTTTCCGGGTCCAGCTGCGTTTGGTTCGTGTTCTCGGCGTCCTCGTCGGACAACTCTTACCGCGCACAGCTTGCCGTCTCGGGCAAAACGGACCGTTCGGTGTGCGTGCGCGTCTATTCGTCGGGCTCGTGGAGCGCATGGAAGGAGCTGGGCGCATGATTTTCGCTTAACTGCCGAAGCTAAGTTGGATGCAACTTCGGAAAGTGTGTGTGGAAGTCATGGCAAAATTTTCGAGGGAGGGGGGAGTAAAACCTCTCTCCCTCGTCTGGGAGGATGGGAGAACGCTTACGATCGATAAAGTCAAAGCGGTGGAACACGCTCCCGCGCGGGTGAGCGCACTTCTTCCCGTGCGCTTCACCTGCGTTATTTTGGGCAAGGAACGGTGGCTCTATTTCGAACCCGAACGGCAAAGATGGTTTGTAGAGGCCAAATCCGAATAAAAAAGTTTGATTTTGCCGCCGAAAATATCTTGACGGAAAGGGAAGATTGTTATATAATGTACTTGTCGATAGGGGAGTAGTTCAATGGTAGAGCAACGGTCTCCAAAACCGTCTGTTGCGTGTTCGAGTCGCGTCTCCCCTGCCAAAACGCCCAACCTGTAAAACAGGTTGGGCGTTTTGCGTATGGGTCAGAGGGGAATCGAAAGAGAAGAGGGCTCCCGCAAAAAGACGTTGCATGGGAATAGGAGAGTAGGGGAGAAGTGCGGAAAGGATAGGGCGAAAGCGTCTTTTTGTGGGATAAAGTCGCGTCTCCCCTGCCACGTCGCCGCAAACCGCATTTTCCAAAAAAAATCTTGCAATATTTTGGGAGCCCTTGCGCAGGTCGGGGGCTTTGTGTATGGGTCAGAGGGGAATCGAAAGGAAAGAGGGCTCCCGCAAAAAGACGTTGTATGGAAATAGGAGAGTAGGGGGAAAAGTGCGGAAAGGATAGGGGGGTGGGCGTGTTTCCAATAAGTCATTTCGCCCCGCTTTATGTTTTGTCATTTCGCCCCGCGCGCCGTTCTGATTCTCTAAGCGCGGCACGAGGAGCCTGCGACGAAGTACCAAGCCGCTATGCGGCGCGTGGAGAAATCTCGCCTTATTATAATGCGGTAGAGATGTCTCCACTTCGGTCGACATGACAATTTAAGAACGGCGTGCGGTAGAGATGTCTCGACTTCGCTCGACATGACATTTTAAGAACGGCGTGCGGTAGAGATGTCTCGACTTCGCTCGACATGACAATTTTAGAACTAAGGTAGAGATGTCTCCACGAGCTTGCGAATGACTGAGGGGGGTGTTCTTTTCAAATTGCAGACACCCCTTCCGTCACGCGCAGAGCGCGTGCCACCCACCCCTCAAGGGGTGGGCAAGAGAACATTGTAACCCCCACCTGGCGCTTCGCGCCACCCGCCCCCTTAAAAGGGGGCAGGTCTCACCCTTGCTGTCCCTCGCGGAGCGGGGAGGGGAGGCGACGAGTACACAAACCCTTAGGCCCTCGGAGAACCCCTCAGTCTCGCTCCGCTCGACAGCTCCCCTATAAGGGGTGCCAAGGGGGCTAAGCGTTGCGAGGGGAGGCGACGAATGCCCACCCCCTTAGTCCCCCTCCAATGGAGGGGGTTCTGTTTGGGCACTCCACCTCAATGGAGGGGGTTTCGCAACTGCTTTTCTTAACTCCACCTATAAGGGGCGCCAAGGGGGCTAAGCGTTGCGAGGGGAGGCGAGTATGCCCACCCCCTTAGTCCCCCTCCAATGGAGGGGGTTTCGTTCTTCCAAAGGTAGGTGGAGATACATCTTAACGAAAAACTCTTGCAAAATATAAAAAATCTGTTAAAATAGAAGTGACATTACAATGAGGATCGGATATGGCGGAACTCAAACAAGTCACTCTCTATACGGACGGCGCGTGCTCGGGCAACCCCGGGGCGGGAGGCTGGGGCGCGGTGCTCCTGTTCGGCGAACACAGGCGGGAACTCAGCGGCGGCGAGGAGGAGACCACCAACAACCGCATGGAACTTATGGCCGTCATCGAGGGGCTCGAACGGCTCAAATATCCCTGCCATGTGGACGTTTACAGCGATTCTGCCTACACCGTGAACGGCTTTCTCGAAGGCTGGGTGTACGCCTGGGAGAAGAGCGGCTGGAAAAAAGCGGACAAAAAACCCGTTCTCAACGACGATCTCTGGAAAAAACTGCTCTCTTTGACCCGCGTTCACGAAGTTGTCTTTCACAAGGTGAAGGGGCACGCCGACAACGAGCTCAACAACCGCTGTGACGAACTCGCGCGGGCGGCGATCAAAGCGTTTTCAGATAAATAACTTTTTTCTTTGCGCATATACTGATTGTGAGTAAATTTTTGCTCCCGACCGTCTTATAAGCGGAGGACCTTTAAGAGCAGGGGAGCGGGCGAGAGATATGAAACGCAGTACGGTCATTTTACACATCATCTGCATTGCGCTTGCGGCGGCGGCCACGCAGGTTTTTTTTCTGCTCTGCCTTGGGTATCTTCCCGAGGGCTTTCCGCGCTGGGCATATCTTCTCATCCTCATCGGCGGAACGCTCCTCAACGCCGCCCTGCTTACCCTCGACATCGTTTCTTATATAAGAAGGAAAGAGTTCCTCTATAAGGCGTGCATCATAGGCTATGTCATGCTCGTGTTTGCGGGCGTGGTGCTCTACATCCTCCTCCGCACGGGATTTATGGAGATCGCGGGGGACGAGGACCTCCTCGAAGAATACCTCAAACGCACGGGCGTGTGGATGGGGGTTCTCTTTGTGCTGTTGCAGTTTTTGCAGGTCGTCATTCTGCCCATTCCGAGCACGGTGACGGTGGTCGCGGGCGCGGCGCTCTTCGGACCCTTAGTGGGAAGTTTGCTGAGTTTGCTCGGCATCGTGCTCGGCTCTCTCGTCGCCTTCCTCGTGGGAAGATATGCGGGCATACGGGTGGTCGCGTGGATGATCGGACGAGACACCTTGGAAAAGTGGTTGAAAAAGATCAAGGGCAAGGACAAACTGCTTCTTTCCGCAATGTTCCTTTTGCCCGTCTTTCCCGACGACGTGCTCTGTTTCATTGCTGGGCTCTCGAGCATGTCCATCTGGCTCTTTCTCGGCGTGATCCTCTTGTCCCGCGTGCTTGCCATCTTCACCACGAGTTATTCCATCTCTCTCATTCCGTTCAATACCTGGTGGGGGATCCTTACGTGGGTGGCGATCGGCGTGCTCGTCGTCCTCCTCTTTGTCGTCCTCTACAAGAAATCGGACGCCATTTTGGGGTGGTTCGAAAAGAAATTCCACCGCGAGACACGGATCGAGGAGAAGAAGGAGAAGGGGGATTTCACCCTCGAGGTGGTCGGCCCGGACGGGGCGATCGTCAAAAAGGGAGTAAAGCAAAACGAAGAAAAGAAGTGAACTCCCCCCAAGGGAGTTTTTTTCTCGCTTCCTCATGCTGTGCGCACGGGCGGCGGCATGAGAAGGGACGGCGATTTTCCGACCCGAAAGAATGCGCCAAACACTTGACAGCGGGCGGCGGATATAGTAAAATGGTATTTGGTAGAAATTGGAGTTTTTCATCAATAAAGAGGTTTTCATGGAACGAATTCAACGGTTGCGGGAGAGGAAAGAGGAACTCTTAAAGGCGGGCGAGGCGACGCGGAAGCAGATCGCCCAAATCGCCGACGAGGACAGCTTTGTCGAACTCTCCGCATTCAGTTTTTCGGAGGGCAGTTCCTCCGCGGGCGAAGGGGTCGTCACGGGCTTTTGCACGGTGGGCGGTTACCCCTTTTATCTTGTGGCGCAAAATTTTGCGCAGGACTTCGGCGGGCTTACCAAAGGGCAGTGCGAGAAGATCGCAAAGACGCTCGACGCCGCCGAAAAGAACGAGACGCCCGTCATCTGGCTTCTCAACTGCCAAGGGGCGAAGATCGGCGAGGGCGTGAACGTGCTCGAGGGCATTTCCCGTCTTCTTTTGAAAGCGACCCAGCTCAAAGGCACCGTCCCCCAATACGCCGTTGTGGGCGGAAACGTCTATGGCGCGGCGGCGGCGATCGCGGCGGTTGCCGACGTTGTATTCTTCCTCAAAGAGGGTGCGCTTGCGGTATCCAGCCCCCTCGTGCTCTCGGCTAAGGAGGGGAAGGAACTCAAAAAAGAGGAAGTCGGCGGATATGATGCCTTGAAGAACGCCGTGCTTCCCGCAGTCAAGGTCAAAGATCTTGAAGAGGTCGCGGCGCACATCAAGTTCCTCACCGAACTCTTCGGCGAAGAGGTGATCGACGCCGAACTCAACGCGCCCGCGCCTGCGTTTGAAGAGAAGGCGGGGGCAGAAGAGGTCCTTTCTCTCATCGAGGACGGGTTAGAACTCGGCGCGAACTGCGCTCCCGAGATCAAAACGGTGTTGGGGCGCGTCGGCGGCATTGCGGTGGCGGCGGCGGTGCTAAACGGGGTGAAACTTACCGAAGTTCACTTGAAAAAACTCCGCGCTTTTGCCGAACTTGCCTGCTGTTACGGGCTCCCGCTCGTGCTGTTTGTGGACTGCCTCGGCGTCGAAGAGACCCTTTCGGTCAACAACAGCGCGATCCTCAAGGAGATCGCCGAGTATCTCAACATTTTGGACGCCATCGACACGGCGAAAATTTCGGTCGTCACGGGCAGAGCGGTGGGGCTCGGCTATTCGCTGTTTGCGGCGAAGTCGGCGGGCTTTGACTTTACGTTCGCCCTTGCCAATGCGGAGATCGCTCTCTTCGAGGACGAAAAGGGAGCGGAGATCTTTTACGGGAACAGCACGGAGGGGAAGGAGGCGCTCCTCGAAAAGTATGCGCGCGAACATGCCGACCCCGTGAACGCGGCGAAGGGAGGGTACCTCGACAATGTCATCGAGCCCCGCTTTATCAAGCAGTATCTCATCGCCTCCCTGCAGATGCTTTTGAGGTGAGAAGATGAATTTGCTCGACGGATTTTTTCAAGTCGATCTCGGCGAGGGCGCCTTTTACGCGGTGTTCGGGTTTTTGTTCGTCTTTGTCGGCATCGCGCTTCTCATTGCGATCTTCACGGCTCTCGGCTTTTTGATGAAGAAGTTGAACGGCAGAAAGCGCAAGGAAGAGGCGAGAGAGTCGGCGGTGACCGCGGTTTTGCCCCAAGTGGAGGAGGGAATTTCGCCCGAGACGGTGGCGGTGATCGCGGCGGCGCTTGCGGCCTATTACGACGCCGCCCCCCAAAAGTGCGACTTTGTGGTAAGACGAATAAAAAGGTTGTAAAGCAGAAGAAAAATGCGGTAGAGATGTCTCGACTGCGCTCGACATGACAATTTGGAACGTGCGGGCGGGGCGACATGCCATTAAAGAACGCTGTTCTAATTGTCATTTCGACCAAGCCGCTTTGCGGCGCGTGGAGAAATCTCACATTATTATAATGCGGTAGAGATTCCTCGACTGCGCTCGGAATGACATTTTGAGAACTAAGGTAGAGATTTCTCGACAAGCTCGAAATGACAATTTAGAAAGATTTGGAACGTGCGGGCGGGGCGACAAACTCGAAATGACAATTTGGGAAAAAATGTAGAAATGATAAAATGAACGTGAAAATTTATCACGAGGAGTTATTATGCGGAATTTTATTATAACTGTAGACGGAAAAAAGTATGAAGTGGGCGTGGAGGAGGTCGGCGCGGGCGCAAGTGCGGCTCCGTCGGCTCCCGTTGTAGCCCAGCAGGCGGCGGCTCCCGCTCCCGTGGCGGCCCCTAAGGCCAATCTCAGCGGCACCAAGGTCGTTTCGCCCTTCCCCGGGCTCATCAAAAATTTGCTCTTTGCAAACGGGGCGGCGGTCAAAAAGGATCAGCCCATCCTCGTGCTTGAGGCAATGAAGATGGACAACGACATCACCGCTCCCTGCGACGGCGTCATCACTTACAACGTGCAGAAGGGCGCGAACGTCGAATCGGACGCAGTTCTCGCCGTCATCGCCTAACGGAGAAGATTCATGCAGAATTTACTTGCACTCGACATCGGAAAGATCTTTTCCGATCTATGGCAGTCCATGGGGCTCTCTCAGGGTACGTGGCAGAACTATGTCATGCTCGTCATCGCTTGCGTGTTGGTCTTTGTGGCGATCAAATTCAAGGCGGAGCCCATGTTGCTCTTGCCCATTGCCTTCGGCATGTTCCTCATTAACCTTCCCGGTGCGGAAAAGGTGCTCTGGGGAGAGCATTCCCCGGAGTTGAATCTTTCTCTCGGCATTTCAGACAAAATGGAATATGCCGGCGTTTATGCCAATGACTTAGGGGAAACGATTTATATTCGTTCGGGTTATTTGGTCGGTGATACCGTAAATTATTTTGCGGATTTTGTTTCATTGCAGAACAATGTTGTATCGCAAATGTCAACAGGACAATTTGCGCTATATTCATTACAGGGATATGTATCCGGTACAGTATCGGAAGGCGTGACAGTCTTTACGGACAGTGCGCTGATAATGAGTAGTGCGTATGATGACGTTGTTAATCGCGGGCTCCTTTGGTATCTCTACTATGGCGTGGATAAGGTCATTTATCCGCCGCTCATCTTCCTCGGCATCGGCGCGATGACCGACTTCGGTCCGCTCATCGCCAACCCCAAGAGCATGTTCATCGGCGCGGGCGCACAACTCGGGATCTTCATCGCTCTGTTTGGAGCCATGCTCCTCGGCTTCGGCGGCGCGGCGGCGGCGGCGATCGCCATCATCGGCGGTGCGGACGGCCCCACGGCAATTTACGTTGCAAAGACACTCGCCCCCGACCTTCTGCCCATGATCGCCATTGCGGCCTATTCCTATATGGCGCTCATTCCCTTCATCCAAAAGCCCATCATGCGGCTCCTTACCACCAAAAAAGAGCGCATGATCCGCATGAAACCCCTCCGCCAGGTCTCCAAAGTGGAGAAGATCATCTTCCCCGTGGCGGTCACCTTGGTCGTGGGACTTCTCCTGCCCGACGCGGTGCCCCTCCTCGGGATGCTCATGCTCGGCAATTTGTTCCGCGAATCGGGCGTCGTCGAGCGGCTCTCCTCGCAGGCGCAGAACGGGCTCATGAACACGGTCACCATCTTCCTCGGCATTGCCGTCGGCTGTAAGGCGAAGGGGGATGTGTTCCTTACGACGGATACGCTGAGCATTATTCTCATCGGCGTTGTCGCCTTCTATTGCGGCACGATCGGCGGGCTCCTCACGGCGAAACTCATGTGCAAACTCACGAAGGGGAAGATCAATCCGCTCATCGGCTCGGCTGGCGTCTCGGCAGTGCCCATGGCGGCACGCATTTCGGAGGACGTGGGCAGGGAGTACGATCCGCAGAACCACTTGCTCATGCACGCGATGGGTCCCAACGTGGCGGGGGTCATCGGCTCTGCGCTGGCGGCGGGCATTCTACTGTCCATACCTTGGTAAATCGGGAGAAAATATATGTCTAAAAAAGTAATGATCATGGATACCATTCTGCGCGACGCGCACCAATCGCACGCCGCGACGCGTATGCGGACGGAGCAGATGATCCCCGTTCTCGAACAGCTCGATGAGGTGGGCTACTATTCCCTCGAGGGCTGGGGTGGCGCAACGTTCGACTCCTGTATGCGCTTTTTGCACGAGGATCCGTGGGAGAGGCTGAGGACCCTCCGCAAATATCTCAAAAAGACGCCCATTCAAATGCTACTCCGCGGGCAGAACCTGCTCGGCTACCGCAACTATGCGGACGACCTCGTCGAAAAGGTGGTGGAAAAGTCCTTTGAAAACGGCGTGCGGGTCATCCGCGTGTTCGACGCTTTGAACGACCCCCGCAACATCGAGGCCTCGATGAAGGCGATGAAAAAATACGGCGAGGGGTACGGCGGGATCGCGGAGGCGGCCATTTCCTACACCTCCGGCCCCGTGTATAACCTCGATTATTTCGTCAACCTCGCCAAGACCTATGAGAGCATGGGTGCGGACAACATCTGCATCAAGGACATGGCGAACTTGCTTCTGCCCTTCGACGCTTATGAACTCGTGACGGCGCTCAAAAAGGCGCTTCGCCCCGAGACGAAACTGCACCTCCACACCCACAACACGACGGGCACGGGGGATATGGTCAACCTCATGGCGATCAAGGCGGGGGTGGACATCGTGGATACCGCGCTCTCGCCCCTCGGGAACGGCACTTCCCAGCCCGCGACCGAGCCCTTAGTCGCCACCCTCAAGGGGACGGAGTACGACACGGGGATCGACCTAAATAAACTCATTCCCATTGCGAACCACTTCAAAAAGGTGGCGCAGGAACTCGAAAAGGAGGGTTCGCTCAACCCCAAGGTGCGGCAGGTGGACGTAAATACCCTCATCTACCAGGTGCCGGGCGGAATGCTCTCCAACCTCATGAACCAGCTCAAAAAGGCGGGCAAGGAGGAAAAACTCGGCGAAGTGCTTGCCGAAGTCCCCAATGTAAGAAGGGACTGCGGCTATCCGCCCCTCGTGACCCCGAGTTCGCAGATCGTGGGCACGCAGGCGGTGATGAACGTCGTCATGGGCGAACGGTATAAAATGGTGACCAAGGAGACCCGCGACCTGTTTGCGGGCAAGTACGGGCAACTTCCCATGCCCATCAACGAGGAAGTCGCCGAAAAGGTGTTGAAAGGGGAGAAGCGCATTACCCACCGTCCCGCGGACGACCTCGAGCCCGAGTATGAAAAACTCAAAGCCGAAGTCATCGCAAAGGGCTACTACACGCAGGAGGAGGATGTTCTCTCCTATGCCTCCTTCCCCGAAGTTGCGGAGAATTTCTTCAAATGGAGAAAGGCCGCACGCGAGGGCGTGGACCAAGATTTGGCAAAGACGGGAGTGTACCCCGTGTAGTTTGCATAAATTGACCTCTTGCCCACCCCTTGAGGAGTGGGGAAGGGCGAAGGAGAAAGCTCTACCGCATTATAGCAAGGCGAGATTTCTCCACGCGCTTCGCTTGGTCGAAATGACATATTGTAAAAGTGCGCTACAACAAAGTAGAACACACACATTAAAACAACACACGGGGGCGGGCGCCCTCGTTTTGCTAAGGAGAAGAGATGAAAGTCGCGGTAGTGGGCGGCGGCGCAAGCGGGCTCCTTGCGGCATATGCCGCCGCAAAGAGCGGACACGAAGTCGTCCTCGTCGAGAAGAACGAAAAACTCGGCAAAAAAATTTATATCACGGGAAAGGGGAGGTGCAACCTCACCAACGACTGCCCGCCCGACGAATTTTTGCAAAACGTCGTGCGCGGGGAGAAGTTTTTGCGCGGCGCAGTGTACCGATTTCCGCCCCGCGCCTTGATGGAACTTCTCGAAGAGAACGGGCTGGCCCTCAAAACGGAGAGGGGAAACCGCGTCTTTCCCGTCTCCGACCATGCAAGCGATGTGACGAAAACCCTCGAAAAAATGTGCCGAGAGGCGGGAGTTACCTTCAAATTTAACAGCGAAGTTTTGAAAATCGACCTTTTGCATAGTACTATGCGTGGCATAATACTTGCAAATGAGGAGATTTTTTGCGATTTTTGCATCGTTGCGACGGGAGGGCTCAGCTATCCCTCCACGGGCTCCACGGGCGACGGACCGCGCTTTGCAAAGGAGGCGGGCCACACGCTCGTGCCCTGCGTTCCCTCCCTTGTGGGGATCGAGACAAAAGAGGACCTCTCTTCGGCGCAGGGGATCTCGGTCAAAAACTGCGTGCTGCAATGCCGACGCGGGCAAAAGACGCTCTTCTCCCAAATGGGGGAACTGCTCTTCACCCATTACGGCGTAAGCGGGCCGCTCGTTTTGAGCCTCTCCGCGCTCATCAACCGCCTGCCTCTTGGGGAACTCGATCTATTCCTCGATTTCAAGCCTGCGCTCGACGAAAAACAGCTTGATACTCGCCTCTTGCGGGACTTTTCGGAGCGCAAAAACGAGCAGATGAAGAACGTCATCCGCGGGCTTCTGCCGCAAAATTTGGGGCTTCTCGTCCTTCGGACGGCGAAAATTTCCCCCGAAAAGCAGGCGAACGCCGTCACTGCGGAGGAGCGGCGGGGGCTTCTGTCCGCGCTCAAAGCCTTTCCGCTTCACCCCGCGAAACTGCGCGGTTTTGACGAGGCGGTGATCACGTCGGGCGGGGTCTCGCTCGGGGAGATCGACCCCAAGACGATGCAGAGCAAACTCGTGCATGGGCTCGCTTTTTGCGGCGAGGCGCTCGATTTGGACGCCTTTACGGGCGGGTTCAACCTCCATATCGCCTTTGCGACGGGCTATGCAGCGGGAATGGGCATTCCAATGGACTGAAAAAGGCGGAAAGTTGTTGACTTTTCCGATATATCGAACTATAATAAACGGGAGACACCAAGGAGATCATCTTATGACTGTTATTCGCGGAGCGACGACCATTCCCTCGGATACGCCCGAGGAGATCAGAAAGGCGGTGAAGGAACTGCTCGAGCAGATCGAGAGCCGCAACGACTTAAAGAGGGACGAGATCGTCAGCCTCGTCTTTTCCTCTACCTCCGATATTCATTCTTATTATCCCGCAAAGGCGGCGAGGGAGGCGGGGTTCGAGAGCTGTTCTCTCTTCTCGGCGCAGGAGCCGGATATCGACGGGGGGTTGCCTCTCTGTATCCGCGTCATGCTCTTTGTCGGAAAGAACTCCGACCCCAAACACGTGTATCTGCGCGGGGCGAAAATCTTGCGGAATGACCTCTCGGGCAAGATCAACATTGCGATCGACGGGCCCGCGGGAAGCGGAAAATCGACCATCGCCAAGATGCTTGCCCACGACTACAACATTCTCTACCTCGACACGGGCGCCATGTACCGCGCCTGCGCCCTCAAAGCGCTCGAGGCGGGGGTGGACGTCGAGGACGAGGCGGCGATCGTCGACCTCATGAAGGACGTGAAACTCGACGTCGTGTTCGAAAACGGCGCGCAAAAGACGTTGCTCGACGGTGTGGACGTCTCCGAAGAGATCAGAAAGCCCCCCGTTTCGATGGCGTCGTCCTCCGTCTCTAAACACCCCAGCGTGCGTATGCACATGACCGAAAAACAGCGGGAGATCGCGGGGCGGATGTCCTGCGTGCTCGACGGACGGGACATCGGCACCTTCGTTCTGCCCGAGGCGGACTTTAAGTTCTACCTCACCGCTTCCCCCCGTGTGCGGGCGCGCCGCCGCTTTGACGAGCTTACCGCCAAGGGGTACCAGGTGGATTTCGACCAGCTTCTCACCGAGATCATCCGCCGCGACGAACAGGACTCCACCCGCGCTCTCGCGCCCCTCAAAAAGGCGGACGACGCGGTGGAGATCGACACCTCGGAGATGACCATCGAACAGGTGCTCGCCGAGGTGAAAAAAATCATTCAGGAGAATATCTGAGACATGGAAGAGAACGGCGCCGCGGAAGAAAAGAAGGCGAAAAAGGAGAAGAAGGCGAAAAAAGCCGAAAAAAAGCGCAGATTGCTCTTCCCAGCCAACAAAAAGGGACAGCATATCATGCACCTCATGAACCTTCTCCGCGTCCTTTTTGTCCCCATCCATTTTCTCGTCTATCCTTATAAACTTTATGGGCACAAAAAGGTGGGGCTCGGCCCGTGCATCTACATGGGCAACCACTATTGCATCTGGGACGTGTTCTATCCCGCCCGCACGACGTGGGAGGGGGTGCATTTCCTCATGAAGGAATCGCTGATGCACGTGCCGATCCTCGGGTATTGGGCGCGCATCCTGGGAGGGATCCCCGCAATGCGGGACGGAAAGGACGTCCGCGCCGTGATGGACTGCATCAAAGTGCTCAAAAACGGGGAGAAGATCAGCATGTTCCCCGAGGGAACGCGCAACAAAGAGGGGGACGGAGAGACCTTTCTGCCCTTCCACGGCGGGGCGGCGTTCCTCGCCATCAAGACGAAATCGCCCATCATTCCCTTCGTCGTCTGCAACAAACCGCGGGTTTGGCACGTCACCCACGTGGTGTTCGGCGAACCCATCGAGCTGACCGAATATTACGACAGGAAACTTACGCAGGAGGAGTTCGACGAGGCGGACGAAAAACTCAAGAACAGGCTCTATGAACTCAGGGCGGAGCACCGCGAAATGCTCGCCGCCAAGAAGCGGAAAAAACATAAAGCAAGCAAATGAAAGTCATCCTCTCCCGCCACGGCGGTTTTTGTTCGGGCGTGCGGCGCGCCGTGGATACCGCGCTCTCCGTTCCCGCCGAGAATACCTACCTTTACGGCGAACTCATCCACAACCGCGAGGTCGTGAAAAAAGTGGAGGAGCGGGGGATCCCCACCGTGTTTTCCCTTGACGAAGTTCCCGCGGGGAGCAAAGTCATCGTGCGCTCCCACGGCGTGGGGTGGGCGTTCTATGAGGAGTGCGAAAAGAAGGGGATCGACGTCATCGACTGCACCTGCGATTTTGTCAAGCGCACCCAGCGCATCGTGGCGGCGGCGGGCGAGGCGGGAAAGACGGTCGTCATCGCCGGACAGCGGGAACATCCCGAAGTGCAGGGGCTTCTCGGCTGGCGCCGTGGCGAGGCGTTTGTGGTGGAAGGCGGGGAAGATCTTTCTCCCTTTTGCGACAAAAATATCGTTTTTGTGTCCCAAACGACCTTTTCGGAGCAAAGATTTTTGAAAATTGCGGAAAATCTTCAAAAAGTATGTCAAAAAACAGTTGAGATTTTCAAGACAATTTGTTATACTACTATATGGCGGCAGAAAGAAGCGGAAGAAATTGCGCGGCAATGTGACGCCGTGATCGTGCTTGGCGGGCTCAACAGCAGCAACACGGGCAAACTTTACGAAATCGCGTCGGCGTACTGCAAACAGGTAGTCCGCTTGGAGCGTGCCGACGATTTCGAATATGAAAAATTTTTATTTTATGAAAGGGTCGGTATCATCGCGGGAGCGAGCACTCCCGATCGGCTGACTCAGGAGGTTCTTTTCAAGATGGAAGAAAACAACGCGGAAGTTCAGGCAACGACAATGATGGACGTCGTTGAGGGGATCGACAAGGCAGAGCGGTACAAGAAGGGGCAGATCATCACTGCGAAGATCGTGTCCGCCACGGACGAGGGAGTTTATGTCTCCGCCGCAGGCAAACTCGAAATTTTGCTTGCGAAAGAGGAACTCGCCACCGAGGAGTACAGCCGCGAGGCGTATGCCGAAAAGGTCGGCACGGAGATCGAGTTGATGGTGGTGGAAGTCACCCCCAAGGTAAAACTCTCCCAGAAGATGTTGCAAAAGATCAAGAAGGAGGAGGAACAACTCAAAGAGATCGAGGACGGCAAAGAATTCTCCGTGATCTGCACCGGTTTCAACAAGGGCGGCCTTACCGCAGAACTCGGCACCTATCCTGTCTTTGTTCCCGCCAAGGAGATCCGCTCGGGGTACGTGAAGGACCTCGAAAAATACACGGGCAAAAAGCTCCGTCTGCGCCTCATCGAGATCAGAAAGGAACGCAGAAAGGAGATCATCGCTTCCCAGCGCGTCATCATCGAGGAAGAGAGAGCGGCGCGCGAGGCTGCAAAGGCCGAGAAGGAAGCGGCGTTCTTCGAATCCATCCAGGAAGGGGATGTGGTGGAAGGCAAGGTCGAGAGAGTGACCTCCTTCGGCGCCTTCGTCTCCGTGAACGGGTTCGACTGCCTCGCCCACATTTCCGATTTGAGCTGGTCGAGCGTGAAGAACGTGACCGATGTGCTCGAGATCGGGAAGAAGTACGAATTCAAAGTTTTGAAAGTCGACCGCGAGAACAAGAAGGTCTCCATCGGCTATAAACAGCTCCAGCCCCAGCCCTGGGATCTTGCGGCGGAGAAGTACGCGGAGGGCGACGTCGTTCACGGCAAGGTCGTGCGCATTGTTCCCTTCGGCGCGTTTGTCGAACTCGAAAAGGGAGTAGACGGCTTGGTGCACGTCTCCCAGATCACCCACGAGTGGCTCGAGAATCCCACCACGGCTCTCTCCATCGGCGAGGAAGTGGACGCGAAGATCTTGGCGTTCAACCCCGCAGAGCGGAAGATCACCCTCTCCATCAAGGCCCTCCAGCCCCGTCCCGAGGCGGAACCCCGCTCCGAGCGCAAGGAGCGTGAACATCACGACGAGGATCGTCCGAGAACGAGAAAGGCTTCCCGCCGCGGCGCGCCCGCAGGAGAGGAGGAAGAGGACGAGTACAGAGAATGGAACGAGAGCGAGAGTTTCGGCGCTTCCATCTCCGAACTCATCGGTTCCGACGACGAAAACAAGTAAATCATCTTGAAAAGCAAGCCCGCCCGTGTTTTCGGTCGGGCTTTTTCGGTAGACAAAAGAAAGAGCCGAATTTTTTGAAAAAAGTGCAAAGGACCCGTTTTGCGGCGGGTTTTTTTGTGTATATAAATAAGGAAACCAACAAATCGGGAGATATTTTATGGCAAAGACAGGTAACATTCAAATTTCCAGCGAGAACATGATGCCCATCATCAAGAAGTGGCTCTATTCGGACAAGGACATCTTTTTGCGCGAGATCGTCTCCAACGCTTCGGACGCGATCACAAAGTACAAAAAACTCGTCACTCTGGGCGAGGCGGCGGAGGACGAGAAGTATAAGATCACCGTCACGACGGACGAAAAGGCGGGCACCCTCACCGTGGAGGACAACGGCATCGGCATGACGGCCGACGAAGTGGAAAAGTACATCACCCAGATCGCCTTCTCTGGGGCGGCGGACTTCGTCGAAAAGTACGAAAAAGCGGGCGGAGACGGCATTATCGGGCACTTCGGGCTCGGGTTCTATTCTGCCTACATGGTTTCGGAGAACATCGAGATCTTCACCAAATCTTATATGGAGGGCGCGGCGGCGGTCCATTGGCAGTCGGACGGCGAAAGCACCTACACCATCGAAGAGTGCGAAAAAGAGGGGAGAGGCACCAAGATCGTGATGCACCTCGCCCCCGAAGAGAAGGAGTTTTTGAAGGAGTTCGAGGTGCGCAGTCTCCTCAACAAATATTGCTCCTTCATGCCCTATGAAATTTATCTCAACCCGAAGGGGACGGACGAGGACAAGCCTGTCAACACGACGGAGCCCCTCTATCTGAAACAGCCCAAGGACTGCACGGAGGAGGAATACAAGGCCTTCTACCGCGATACCTTCCACGACTACCGCGACCCGCTCTTCTGGATCCACCTCAACATGGACTATCCCTTCAATTTGAAGGGCATTCTCTACTTCCCCAAGGTAAAGAAGCAGGTGGAACTCGAGCGCGGGCAGGTGAAACTGTACTGCAACCAAGTGTACATCGCCGACAACATCAAGGAGGTCATTCCCGAATTTTTGATGCTCTTGAACGGCGTTCTGGACTGCCCCGACATCCCGCTCAACGTCTCCCGCTCCTTCCTGCAAAACGACAAGCAGGTGCAGAAGATCGCCGCGCACATCACCAAGAAGGTGGCGGATAAGCTCACCGAACTCTACAAAAACGACAGGGAGAAGTACGAGAACTGCTGGGAGGACCTTGCCAACTTCGTCAAGTTCGGCTGTATCAAGGACGACAAGTTCTATGACCGTGTGAAGGACATCATCATCTATAAGAACCTTGCGGGAGAGTACCGCCCCGTGGAGAGTTTTTACGGCGACGAGGTCAGCGAGGAGGACAGCAAGAGCGGCAAGGAGCCGCAGGCGGTGTATTACGTCTCGGACGAGAAGGCGCAGGCGCAATATGTGAAGATGTTCAAGGACGCGGGGCTCGACGCCATTCTCTGCGACACCTTCATCGACCCGCACTTTATCAGCTATCTCGAATATAAGAACCCCACAAAGGTCCGCTTTATGCGCATCGACGCAGACGTTGCGGGGGCGCTCAAAGAGGACAGCGGCGAGGACAAGGAGATCGAGGAGTTCTTCACCTCCGTGCTCGAGGGCAAGAACGCGACGGTCAAGACCGAAAAACTCAAGGATACGAATGTAGCCGCCATCGTCAACGTTGCCGAGTTCGCGCGCAGAATGTCCGAGATGAATTCCTTCTATCGCATGGGCGAGGAGGAAGAGGGAGTCACGCTCGTGGTGAATACCGCCTCTCCCGCGGTGCAGGCGCTCAAGGGCGCGGAGGGGGAGGAAAAGGAGGCGGCGGCCATGCAGATCTATTACCTCGCCCTGCTTGCCTATCGACGCTTAAAGCCCGAAGAACTTGACGAGTTTTCACGCAATCAATCAAAAATGATAGAAAAATATTTGCAGAAATAACAAATTTTTCCTTTTTTGCTATTGACAATCGGGGCCGCCGTTGATATAATAGTAAAGGCACTGAAAAACTGATTACTTTCGGAAAAGCCTCTTGTGTTTTCCGGGGCGGTTACTTTCACAACGGCGCCACAGGAGGTAATATTTGTGAACGGAACTGTGAAATGGTTCAATGACGGTAAGGGTTACGGCTTTATCTCTCCCGATGAGGGCGGCGAAGATGTGTTTGTACACTTTTCCGCAATTCAGACAGAGGGCTTCCGCACGTTGAAGGAAGGGCAGAAGGTCTCCTTCGAGACAGAGCCCGATCCCAAGGACAGCGGAAAGCTGAGAGCTGTTAACGTCGTCCCCCTTTCTTAAGGAGGCAACCAAATCCAAAAAAAGACGCACCGCACAAGGCGCGTTTTTTTTCACCCTTTTTGCGAAAAAGAGCATAGGATAAAGTATGCTTTTTGAGGGACAGGGCTTTTACTTCATCGGGATCGGCGGGGTGAGCATGAGCGCGCTTGCACGGCTGTTGCGCGACAGGGGATGCAAGGTGCGCGGAAGCGACGGACGGGAGAGCATATACACCCTCGCATTGAAAGAGGAGGGGATCCCCGTCTATATCGGAGAGGACGAGGAGATCGACGAAGAAAACGTCGTATTCACGGGGGCGATCGCGGAGGAACATCCGCAGCTGTCCTCGGCGCGGGCGGCGGGAAAACGCCTCATTCCGCGCGCAAAACTCCTCGGCGAGGTCGCAAAGGGGTTCCCGCACGTCATTTCGGTGGCGGGGTGTCACGGCAAAACATCCACCTCCTCCATGCTTGCGCACATCTTCCGCGCCGCGGGAAAGCCCTTTACCTGCCACATCGGCGGGGAGGACGCCGAACTTTCCAACTACTTTTCGGCGGGCGGGGAATACTTCGTCACCGAAGCGTGCGAGTTCGGGCGGAGTTTTCTCTCCCTCAAGAGCGAGATCGGGGTGATCCTCAATACCGACCTCGACCACACCGACTGCTACAAGAGCGAGGAGGAGTTGTTTGAGGCCTATCTCGCCTTTGCGGAAAATTCGGAGAAGGTCGTGGTGTGCGACGACGACCTGCGCGCGCGGCACATTCCCCATGCGCTGAGTTTCGGGCTGGGCGGCGGGGACATCCGCGCGGAGGACCTGAGGTGCACGGGCGAGAAGTATTCCTTTACCGTCGCCGAGAAGGGGATCCCCTTGGTGCGGATCAAGTTGAACGTCGTCGGGAAGGTCATGGTGAAGGACGCGCTTGCGGCGTTTGCGGCGGCGCGGCTGTCGGGGCTTTCGGCGGGAGAGATCAAGAGGGGGCTCGAAAACTTTTACGGCGTGGGGAGGCGGTTCGAAGAGGTGGGGACGTTTTGCGGCGTGCCCGTCGTGTGCGATTACGCCCACCACCCGCGGGAGATCGCCGCAGTGATGGACACGGCACGGAGAATGTGCCACGGCACCGTGCGCGTCGTCTTTCAACCGCATACCTATACGCGGACGCGGGACTTTCTGCCCGAATTTATCGAAGTTCTGCGGGCGGCGGAGAACCCCATCATCTACAAGACTTACGCCGCAAGGGAGCCCTTTTTGGCGGAGGGGAGCGCGTATACCCTCGTCTCCCGATTGCCCGAGGCGGTGTACGTGCAGTCGCCTATGCAACTAAAAAAGCGGCTGACGCAATTTACCGAGCGGGACGATTTGGTGCTCGTGCTCGGCGCGGGGGACATC
The DNA here is from genome assembly GCA_947630325.1 of uncultured Clostridia bacterium. Lineage (GTDB taxonomy): Bacteria > Bacillota > Clostridia > Christensenellales > Borkfalkiaceae > Gallimonas. The sequence continues at coordinate 121,316 of CANRHB010000001.1, read as the reverse complement.
TATGACATCGCAAAGAGCATTATAGACACAGCCGCCGCCTCTTCTTAGAGGCGGCGGCAATGTTTTTTGGGTTATAAACGTTCGCACTTTCAAAATGTCATATCGACCGAAGTGGAGACATCTCTACCGCATTATAATAAATAAGGCGAGATTTCTCGATTCCGCTTCGCTCCACTCGAAATGACAATTTGAAGCGGCTTGGTACTTCGTCGCAAGCTCCTCGTGCCGCCCTTAGAGAATCAGAACTGCGCGCGGGGCGAAATGACAATAAAAGAATGCGCGGGGCGAAATGACAGATTAAGAACAGTGGCTCGGAATGTCGCGGCGCGGGGGGAAATGACAAAAAAGAACACGCCCCACCCCCCTACCCCCCTCCCACGGAGGGGGTAAGAAAACGGAACCCCTCCCACGGAGGGGGTTCCGTTAAAGGTGCTTTCCCGCTTGGCTGCCCCTTGAGGGGGAGCTGTCAAGGCGCCAGCCGAGACTGAGGGGGTGTCGTTCCTTATGACGCAAACACCCCTTCCGTCACGCGCAGAGCGCGTGCCACCCACCCCTCAAGGAGTGGGCAAGGGAGCGAGAAAAACGCATGATCTTACATTTTATGCTCTTTGCCTTTTTCTTTGCAGGCATAGAGGTAGCCGACGAGCAGGCGGGCGCTCCGCGGGGTGAATCCGTGCTTTTCGGACCATCTGCGGCCGAGTTCCTCAAGTTCCTCCGCGGGAAGTTTGAGTTTTAAGTCCTTGCTCAGTTCGCGCACGATCGCAAGATACTCCTCCTCGCCGAGCGAACGGAAGGAGACGGTGACGCCGAACCCGTCGAGCGGGACGTCCGAGGTCGCCGCAAGGAGCACGTTTTCGGCGCCGCAGGTGGGAATGCGGTCGTCGGGCCCCAGCGATTCCACCAAGACGAGAAAACGCAGGGGAAGGCGGGAGAGCATATCCACGAGCGCGGGAAGTTCACGCAGGTCCTCGCGGGCAAGTTCCACAAGGCGGAGTTTCTGCGAGGCGAAGGCGTTTGCCGTTGCGCGCACGCTCGACGATCTGCCCGTGCCGCTCTCCCCGCACAGCAATATGCGCGAACAGGGGAGCCCCTTTACAAAGTTTTCGAGATCGTCGTAAATTTCCGCCTTTTCCCGTTCATAGCCCTTAAGGTCGGCAAGAGTATAGGGGCAGGGGGACACGGGGACAAGCCCGCGCTTACCGTCATAGCGGAATTCATGCCTGTTGATGAACATGCCGTAACCCGAACTCTGGTAAAACCCATAGAGGAGATTGGCGGCCTTGTCGTCCCAACTCTTGATGGTGACGGGCGGTTTTCCCATTTCGAAATCGTCCGTCTCGAAGTCGAGCGCTTTGCCGATCTCGGTAAGGTCGGAGATGTAGGCGCTTTTGAGATAGGGGGAGAGGTCGTCCCCCGCGGCGCAGGCGCGCGAAAATGCGTTGTCGTCCCGTATCACGACTTCCGCAACATAGGCGGAGAAGTTGGTTTCCGCCTTTCCCGCAAAGAGTTCATGCATAAACGCCGTCTTGCGCGCCGCAGTCTTTTCGTTGCGGTAGGCCGCAAACGCCGCGATGAGCGGGTCGCGGAGAATGTTCGTAAGCACGGTAAGGTTGCCAAGATAATTGCTTTCAGCCATAATTTCCCCCTTTGTTCCATTATAGCGCGAAAGATGAGAAAATGCAAGAGGAAAGCGCAACTTTTCAAAAGTCGATCTCCCGCAAGAAGGGCGCGCTCCTTAGCGAAAAAACCGAAAAATTTTTCCAAAAGGGCAAAAAAAGTTTGAAATGGGTATTGAAACCTGCCAAAATATATAGTATAATAAAAGAGCAGAAAAACCGAAAAACGAAAGGGGGGCCATGCGTCATGGCGGAAAAAATGCAGAGAGAGACGGATTTCCCGCTCTATCTCTTTCATCACGGGAAAAACGACAGGATCTATGAGCTTTTCGGCGCGCATCCGCTCCTCAAAGACGGGCAGAAAGGGTACTTTTTCCGCGTTTGGGCGCCCCATGCAAGCAGCGTTTCGGTCGTAGGGGACTTCAACGGCTGGGATGAGAACGCGAACGTGATGGAGCGCATGGTGGACGGGGAGAGTTTCGAACTCTATGTCCCCGGGGTGCACGAGTACGACGCATATAAATATTGTATTACCGCGCACGACGGCAGAAAACTCATGAAAACCGACCCCATCGGCTTCCATACCGAGACCCCGCCCGCAAATGCAAGCAAAATTTACGATCTCGAGGGCTACAAGTGGGGGGACGGCGCCTACCGCAAAGAACTCTTCAAGAGCGACCGTTTTTCCTCTCCCATAAATATTTACGAGGTCAATCTGCTCTCGTGGAAAAAATATCCCGACGGAAATTACTATTCCTATCTCGACCTTTCGCGCGAACTCGTCTCCTATGTCAAGGAGATGGGCTACACGCACGTTGAATTTATGCCCGTGACGGAATATCCCTATGACGGAAGCTGGGGATACCAGGTGACGGGCTATTTTGCGGTCACCTCCCGCCTCGGCACCCCCAAGGACTTCATGCACCTTGTAGACGAGTTCCACAAGGCGGGCATCGGCGTCATTCTCGATTGGGTGCCCGCGCACTTCCCCAAGGACGCGCACGGGCTGTATGAATTCGACGGACAGCCCCTCTATGAGAGCAGTCAATGGGACAGAATGGAGCACAAGAGCTGGGGGACCCGCCGTTTTGACTATGGCAGGAACGAGGTCGTCTCCTTCCTCATCTCGAGCGCGTGCCTCTTCTTCGACAAATTCCACATCGACGGGATCCGCGTGGACGCGGTGGCCTCCATGCTCTACCTCGACTATGACAAGCGCCCCGGGGAGTGGGTGCCGAACATCTATGGCGAAAACAAGAACCTCGAGGCGATCGCCTTTTTGAGAAGGCTCAACGAGACGGTATTCTTGCGCTTCCCGCACGCGCTCATGATCGCGGAGGAGTCCACGGCGTGGGGGCTCGTGACAAAACCCGCTTCGGTGGGAGGGCTCGGCTTCAACTATAAGTGGAACATGGGCTGGATGAACGATATGCTCTCCTATCTCACCCTCAATCCCTATTTCCGCATGAACAACCACAACAAACTCACCTTCTCCATGATGTACGCCTTTTCGGAGAATTATGTGCTCCCTATCTCGCACGACGAGGTGGTGTACGGCAAGTGTTCGCTCATCAACAAGATGCCCGGAAGCTATGAGGAGAAGTTCGCGGGCGTGCGTTCCTTCCTTGCCTATCAGATGGCGCACCCCGGGAAGAAACTCAACTTCATGGGGTATGAATTCGGGCAGTTCAAGGAGTGGGACTACCGCGAGGGGCTGGAATTCTTCCTGCGCGACAACTATGAAATGCACGCCAAACTTGCGGCATTCGTGAAGGAACTCAATGAATTCTACAAAAATACGCCGCCCTTCTTCGAAGTGGAGGACAGCTGGGACGGCTTTGAGTGGCTCGCGGTCGACGACGCAGACCGCAACGTCGTCTCCTTCATCCGCAGGGACAGAAAGGGGAGGGAAGTGATCGCCGTCGTCAGCTTCTCGGGAGCGGACGCGGACGACTACCTGCTCGGCGTCAACAAAAAGGGGAAGTACCGCGTGCTTCTCAACACGGACGACGAAAAGTTCGGCGGCACGGGGCGGCTCGGCAAGAAGAGGATCTTCACCGCCGTCAAAAAGCCAAGCCACGGGAAACAATATTCCCTCCGCCTGCCGTTGCCCCGCTTTACCTGCCTTTACCTTGAAAAGGTGGAAGAAAATTGAATTTCGTGAATACATAACGGGAGATATAAGATCATGCAAAGAAAAAAGGAATGCGTTGCAATGTTGCTTGCGGGCGGACAAGGCTCTCGTCTGTACGCACTCACCAACAACATCGCAAAACCCGCAGTTGCCTTTGGCGCGAAGTACCGTATCATCGACTTCCCCTTAAGCAACTGCATCAACTCGGGCATAGACACCGTCGGCGTTCTGACGCAGTATGAACCGCTCGAGCTCAACGAGTATATCGGAAACGGCCAGCCGTGGGACCTCGACCGCAGTTTCGGCGGCGTGCACATTCTCTCGCCCTATCAGGCGAAGAAGAAATCTTCCTGGTACGAGGGCACGGCGAACGCCATCTACCAGAACAGCAGCTTCATGAAGAAGTACAACCCCGACTATGTGCTCATTCTCTCGGGCGACCACATCTACAAGATGAACTATGCCGAGATGTTGCGGGCGCATATCCGCACGGGAGCGGACTGCACGATCGCCGCCATCGAAGTGCCGATAAAGGAGGCTTCCCGCTTCGGCATTCTCAACACCAACCCCGACGGCTCCATCTATGAGTTCGAGGAAAAACCCAAGGCGCCCAAGAGCAACCTTGCCTCCATGGGCATCTATATCTTCACCGCAGAGAAGCTGTATAAATATCTCGAGGAGGACGACCGAGATCCCGACAGCGAGAAGGACTTCGGCAAGAACGTGCTCCCCAAGATGCTCCATGCGGGCGAGAAGATGTTCTCCTACCGCTTCAAGGGGTATTGGAAGGACGTCGGCACGATCTCCTCACTCTGGGAATCGAATATGGACCTTCTCGGAGAAGAGCCCGCGTTCGATGTGGGGGACTCCGATTGGAAGATCCATTCCCGCAACCCGCTTGCGCCGCCCGAATACGTGGGGACAACGGGCAAGGTGGAGAACTCCATGATCGCCCTCGGCTGTGAAATAGAGGGGACGGTGGAGCACTCCATTCTCTCGAGCAACGTCGTCGTCGAGGAGGGCGCGGTCGTAAAGGACAGCGTCATCATGGCGGGGACGGTCATCAAGAAGAATGCAAGGGTCACCTATTCCATCATCGACGAGAACGTCGTGGTGGAGGAGGGGGCGGCCATCGGCGAGGACAAGAGCACGGCGGCGGGCATTTCGGTGCTCGGCAGGAACATCACGATCGCCGCGGGCACGAAGGTCGGGGCAGGCACGATCCTCGACAAGGATTACAAGGGGGAATAAAGAGATGGCACATTCCACGGTAGGCGTTATCTTTTCCAACATTCACGACGAAAATATTCCCGAACTCTCCAAGCACAGGACGATGGCGTCCATTCCCTTTGTGGGAAGATACCGTCTCATCGACTTTGCGCTCTCCAACATGGTGAACTCGGGTATCACGACGGTGGGCATCGTCACCAAGAACAACTATCAGTCCCTCATCGATCACCTCGGAAGCGGCAAAGATTGGGACCTTGCGCGGAAGGACGGCGGCATCATTTTGCTTCCCCCTTACTCCAACGAGACGGATAAGCCCTATACGACCCGCCTCGAGGCGCTCATGAGCATCACGGGCTTCCTCAACCACAGGAAGGAGGACTATGTCGTCATCTCCGACTGCGACGGCGTCGCCCGCATGGACATCGCCGACATCGTGCGCTTCCACGAGCGCAACCAGGCGGACATCACCATGGTCTACCACGAGGAGGAGAGCGTGGAGTCCTCCTACTATATCACCCTCGAACCGGACGGGAGCGGACGGATCAAGGGGCTCAAGATCAACCCCGACGTCAACGGAAAGGGGAAGTTCAACCTCTATGTCAACGTCATGGTGATGAGGAGGGAATACCTCATCGACACCATCCAGAACGCCGTGCAGAGGGGATTTTCGAGCTTCGGAAGGGACATCCTTACCAAGAACGTGGACAGCCTCCGTATCTTCGGCTACAAGTTCACAGGCTACTATGCGGGGATCTCCTCCCTTCAAAAGTACTACAAACACAGCATGGAGCAACTTCATAAAGAGGTGCGGGACGAACTGTTCGGCGCGCGCGACATTTATACGAAAGTGCGCGACTCGGCGCCCTCCAAATATTACGACGGCGCGGTGGTGAAGAATTCGCTCATCTCCGACGGCTGTATCATCGAGGGCACGGTGGAAAACTCCATTCTCTTCCGCGGCGTGAAGGTCGGGAAGGGGAGCGTCGTCAAAGATTCGGTCATCATGCAGGACACCGTCATCGAGGACGGCGCGTCGCTTGCCTGCGTCATCACCGATAAGAATGTGGTCATCCGCGACCGCCGCCACCTTGCGGGCTGTGAGGAACTTCCTTACTTCGTCGGAAAGGGGAGAATGCTCTGAACTTGTTGTTCCGTTTCGGCGGACCAAAACATAAAATAAAACAAAATGGGGGGAAAGATCATGGCAACGACGAAAAAGACAACGAAAAAGGCAGTGGAGGTAGTGGAGGTTCCCGCGGTCGCGGTACAACCCGAACCCGTTCCTGCCGAGATCACGGTGGAGGCAAAGCGGAAGATCCTCTTTGTCGCCTCGGAAGCCGCTCCCTTCATTGCAACGGGCGGACTTGCCGAGGTGGTGGGTTCGCTCTCGAAGGCGCTTGCGAGAAACGAGCGCTATGATGTGCGCGTCATTATTCCGCTTTACCAGGACATCAGAAAGGAGTACCGCAAGGAGTTCCGCTTTATCGGGAACATCTTCGTGCCCCTCAGCTGGCGCAACCAATATTGCGGCATTTTCGAGTATGTGAAGGACAACGTCACCTTCTACTTTGTGGACAACGAGTACTACTTCAAGCGTCCCGGATGCTATGGCTACTATGACGACGGGGAGCGGTTCGCCTTCTTCTGCCGCAGTGTGATGGAGATCCTCGGCTTTATCGGGTTCTATCCCGACGTCCTCCATTGCCACGATTGGCAGGCGGCGCTTGCGGCGCTCTACTTAAAGACGATCTATTGCTTCCGTCCCGAGTATCAGTTCATCCGCGCCGTGTTCACCATCCACAACATCGAATATCAGGGCAAATATTCCCTCGATATTCTCGAGGATCTCTTCGGGATCTCCTATCACTACCAATATCTCGTGGAGTACGACCGCTGCATCAACCTCATGAAGGGGGCGATCGAGTGCTGCGAGAAGTTCTCCACCGTCTCTCCCACCTATGCGTGGGAGATCAAGGACCCTTACTATGGGCACGGGCTGGACGCTATCGTGCGCCGCAACGAATTCAAACTCTGCGGCATTCTCAACGGCATCGACCCCGATTATTACGACCCCGCAACGGACAAGGCGCTCTTTGCGAACTACTCCGCAGAGGACATCGCGCCCAAGGCGGTGTGCAAAGAGGAGCTCCAGCGTATGCTCAACTTGCCCGTAAAACCCGACACGCCCATCATGGCGATGATCTCCCGCCTCGTCTCCCACAAGGGGCTCGACTTGGTGCAGGAAGTCATCGAACAGGCGCTCAGACAGGATATGCAGTTCATCCTGCTCGGCACGGGAGATTCGGCGTATGAAAATTACTTTGCCGACCTCGCAAGAAGGTATCCCGGCAAAGTCGTCTCGGTCATCTCCTTCAATTCGGACCTTTCGCGCAAGATCTACTCTGGCGCGGACCTCTTCCTCATGCCGAGCAAGAGCGAACCCTGCGGACTTTCGCAGATGATCGCCTCCCGTTACGGCACCGTCGCCATCGTCAGAGAGACGGGGGGACTGCGCGACAGCATCTCTCCTTACGGCGCGGGCGGCAACGGGTTTACCTTCCACGACTACAACGCCTATGATATGCTCTATGTCATCAACGAGGCGCTTGCCGTCTATAAAAACAAGGAAGAGTGGGCGTCCCTCGTCAAAAAGGCGATGACGACCGATTTCAGCTGGGGCAGATCGGCGCAGTCCTATGAAGAGTTGTATGAAAGTGTTCTCAAATAATCCCCAATCGGAGTAACAAAAATCATGAATAAATTAACAGGTCAGGAAGCACAACAGTTGATCAGCGGAAAGCTCTCCCGTTATTTCGGGGTCATTCCCTCCGAAGCAAGCCGCGAACAGCTCTATAAAGCCGTCGTCATGAGCGTGAGAGACATCATGCTCGAAAAGCGGCAGAAATTCCATATCAAGACGAAGGGCGCAAAGGCAAAGCGCGTCTACTACCTCTGCATGGAATTTTTGATGGGGCGTTCCCTCAAAAACAGCATCTATAATCTCGGGATCAAGCGCGCCGTGGAGGAAGCGCTCAAACCCTATCATGTCACTTTGGAAGAACTCTATGAAGAGGAACCCGACGCCGGGCTCGGCAATGGGGGACTCGGACGGCTGGCCGCCTGCTTCCTCGACGGCCTCGCCACACAGGACTATCCCGCCATGGGCTTTTCCATCTGCTACCAATACGGGCTTTTCAAGCAGAAGATCGTGGACGGCTGGCAGATCGAACTCCCCGACGTATGGCTCCCCGGCGGCGAATGCTGGCTTACCCAACGGAGCGACAAGCAGTTCATCGTCCGCTTCGACGGCGAGATCGAGGAGAAGTGGACGGACCACGGCATGGAGACCATCTACCGAAACGCAAAAGAGATCGAGGCGGTCGCCTATGACATGATGGTTTCGGGCTACAATTCGGAGGCGGTCAGCGTCCTTCGCCTCTGGCGTTCCCGCGCGGTGCAGAACTTCGACATGCTGCTCTTCTCGCAGGGCAATTACGAAGCGGTCATGCGGGACGACAGCGAAGCGGAGCTCATCTCCAAGGTGCTCTATCCCTCCGACAACCACAACGAGGGCAAGTCTCTCCGCTTGAAACAGCAGTACTTCCTCGTCTCCGCCTCTTTGCAGTGTATCGTCTCCGACCACAAGCGCAGATACGGCTCTTTGACCCTTCTGCCCGAGATGGCGGCTATCCACATCAACGACACCCACCCCGCGCTGGCCATTCCCGAGCTCATGCGCATTCTGGTGGACGACAACTACTTTGATTGGGACACCGCGTGGAACATCACCACGGCGACCTGCGCCTACACCAACCACACCGTCATGGCGGAAGCGCTCGAGACGTGGGCGGAGGACCTCATCGCGCGCAGGCTCCCGAGAATTTATGTCATTCTCAAGGAGATCAACCGCCGCTTCTGCGAGGACCTCTGGAAGCGGTTCCCCGGCGATTGGAACAAAATTTCCCGCATGTCCGTGCTCTCGCACAACGTCGTGCGGATGGCCAATCTGTGCATCGTCGGCTCCCACAGCGTGAACGGCGTGTCCGAATTGCACAGCCGCATCATCAAAGAGAGCATTTTCCGCGACTTCTACGACTATTCGCCCGAGAAATTCGGCAATGTCACCAACGGCATCGCGCACAGGCGTTGGCTCAACCAATCCAACCCCGAACTCTGCGCTCTCCTCAACGACTGCATCGGCGAGGGCTATGCGAAAGACGCCGCGAAGCTCATCGAATTCAAGAAATTTGAAAACGACGAGAGCGTTCTCAAGCGTCTCGACGAGATCAAGCGCATCAAAAAGGTTCAGCTTGCGGAGTACGCCAAGAAGTATCAGGGCTTCGACCTCGACCCCGACACCATCTTCGACGTGCAGGCAAAGCGGATGCACGAGTACAAGCGGCAGCTTCTCAACGCTCTGCACATCATCGCGGAGTACAACGCCCTGCGCGAAAACCCCAACATGGACTTTGTGCCCAAGACGTACATCTTCGGCGCGAAGGCGGCGGCGGGCTATGACATGGCGAAGCAGATCATGAAACTCATCTGCTTCCTCTCCGAGGACATCCGCAAGAACCCCGCCGTCAACAAAAAACTCAACGTCGTCTACCTCGAGAATTACAACGTCACCATGAGCGAAAAACTCATGCCCGCCTCGGAGATCTCCGAGCAGATCTCTCTTGCGGGGAAGGAGGCAAGCGGCACGGGCAACATGAAGTTCATGATCAACGGCGCGCTTACGATCGGAACGCTCGACGGCGCGAACGTGGAAATGGCAGAGCGGGTCGGCGATGAAAACATCTTCATTTTCGGCCTGAAATCGGAGGAAGTGGACGAAATTTGGCGGAGAGGCTACAACTCGAGTTCCTATTACAACCAGGACCTCGGGATGCGCCGCGTCATCGAATCGCTCATCGTCGGGTTCAACGGCTGTTCCTTTGCCGAGATCGCAAACTATCTCCTGCGCCGTTCTCCCGTGGCGGACCCTTATATGTGCCTTGCCGATTACGAATCGTACACCAAGACGCAGGACGCAATGTCCGCGCTCTACCGTAACAACAAGATGGAGTGGAACAAAAAGTCCCTCAACAACATCGCCGCGGCGGGGTACTTCTCGGCAGACAGAAGCATTCGGGACTATGCAAACAACATCTGGAATTTGAAGTCGCTCAAGAAGTAAAATGAGAATTTACTTTGACCCCGTGGACAGAGCGTGCAAGAGCCTTATCGGCGCATTCGCCCGCGGGAAACAACTAACGCTTTGCGTCATTTGCGAAAAGGGCGGAGAAGATAACTTCTCCGCCGAATCTTGTGCCCTCCTTTTACACCGCGACGGCGGTGAAGAGGAGGAATTTCCCATGCGCCGCACCCAAAACGGCTTTTCCTTGACCCTCGAATTTCACGAGACGGGGCTGTATTTTTACCATTTCAGCTTGAACGAACTCTGTTTGGGGTGCGGGAGGCTGAGAAGAGGGGAGATCGGCGCGACAGGGGAGTGGCAGATCACCGTCTTTGAGGAGGACTACCACACTCCCGATTGGTTCAAGGGCGGCGTGATGTACCAGATCTTTCCCGACCGCTTTGCAAAGAGCGGGGAAGTTTCGGAGATGAAGGAAAACAAAGTGTTGCGCCGATGGGGGGAACAGCCTTACTTCCTCCCCAACGCCTTCGGACAAGTCCTCAACAACGACTTTTTCGGTGGAAACCTCAACGGCATCCGCGAAAAACTCGACTATTTGAAGGGGCTCGGCGTCACCGTTTTGTATCTCAATCCCATCTTCGAAGCCTTTTCCAACCACCGCTATGACACGGGCGACTACCTCAAGATCGACAGTTTGCTCGGCACGGTGGGGGACTTTGAAGAACTCGTAAAAGAGGCGGACGAGAGGGGGATCAAACTCATTTTGGACGGCGTGTTCAACCACACGGGCGCGGACAGCCGCTATTTCAATCTTTACGGCAGGTACCCTACCGTCGGCGCCTATCAATCTCCCGACTCCCCCTATGCGAATTGGTACCACTTCCACCCCTTCCCCGATCAATACGACTGTTGGTGGGGGATCAGAACTCTCCCCGCCGTCAACGAGCAGTCGGAGAGTTACCAAGACTTTATTCTCGGCGAAAACGGCGTGCTCAAAACGTGGCTCCGCCGCGGGATCGGCGGTTGGCGGCTGGACGTTGCCGACGAACTCCCCGACTTTTTCTTGAAAAAGCTAAGGAGAGCGGTCAAGGAAGAGAACCCCGACGCGCTCATTTTGGGCGAAGTTTGGGAGGACGCCTCCAATAAGATCGCCTATGGCGTGCGGCGGGAGTACTTCCAGGGCGAAGAACTCGACGGTGTGATGAATTACCCCCTCAAAAATGCGATCATCTCCTTTTTGACGACGGGAGGCGCCGACGCGCTCCGCTCGACCGTCTTTATGCTTATCGACAACTATCCGCCCGAGGCGCTCCACAGCCTGATGAACATTTTGGGCACGCACGACACCGCGCGCATTCTTACCGTGCTGGGCGGCAACGTCTGCAACAGCAAGGAAGAAATGGCGGTGACCTGTCTCTCGCCCCAAAACAGAGCGCGCGCCCGCGAACTTTTGAAGATGGCGGCCGTACTGCAATTCACCTTGCCCGGCGTGCCCTGCATCTACTATGGCGACGAAAACGGCATGGAAGGCTATGCCGACCCGTTCTGCCGCGCCTGCTATGATTGGAAGCACTGTGACCTCGAACTCAACGATTTTTACCGCCGTTTGGGAGAACTGCGCGGCGGTGAGCTCAAAGACGTATTCGCCACGGGCGGCTATCGGGAGATCTTTGCCGATTTTTCCTGCATCGTGTACGCGCGCACGATTGAAGACCGCACGGCATATATTTACGTCAACCGCTCCGACAGAGAATACATCGTGAACTGTGCGGGGACCTTCCGCGAGTTTTTTAGCGGTGAATGCTACAGCGGGAAATTCCTCATAAAGCCGCGCACCTTCGGCGTGTTGAGTAAGTGTTAATACTATGTCACGCATAGATACTATGTCTGACATAGTACTTTTCTCCGAAAAAATGCGTCGGTTGGCAGTCGGACGCAAAAACGGCATATATTCTGGTCAAAACCCGTCAAAATACCCCTATCTATTCGTAAAACTGAGGTTTTGCGAATAGTTATAGATGTCGGTCGGGTGGTTTTTTCCTCTCCCCCCATAGGGCGGGACACAAAATTTTTCTTTTAACTATTCGTAAAATTGACATCTCTCCCCCGATGTGCTATAATGTTGCCATGAAAACGGATGACTACTATCAGGAACGAAATCTCAAAAATCTCGACCGCATTGACGAACTTCTTGCGGAACTGCCCGCCTTCTGCGAAGATTTCCTGCGCGGCGTCGAGAACCGCACGAGCGTTTTGACGCGGCTCAACTACTGCTACGACTTGCGCATTTTCTTCGACTTCCTCTCCAAGAAAAAATTCCGCGGCAAGGCGGTGTGCGATATTACCCTCGAAGATCTCGAGCAAGTCACCGACACCGACATGGAAATCTTTTTGAGTTATCTCTCCAATTATACTTATGGCGAAAAACGGCTGTCCTGCAACGAGCGTGCCAAGGCGCGCAAGCTGTCCACCGTCCGTTCCCTCTTCAAATACTTTTTCAACAAGGGGCTCATCGAAGTCAACAACACCTCCAAGGTCTCCACGCCAAAACTTCACGAAAAAGAGATCATCCGCCTCGAACGCGACGAAGTTTCGGCGATCTTGGACGTTGCCGAGGACGGGAGCGGCCTCCCCCATCACGCCGACGGTTACCATGAAAAGACGAAAGTCCGCGACACGGCGATCCTGACCCTCTTTTTGGGCACGGGCATCCGTATTTCGGAGCTCGTCGGGCTCAACAACGAGAGCATCAACTTCACCGACAACTCTTTTTTGGTCACCCGCAAGGGCGGCAACAAGGCGATTTTGTACTTTTCGGAGGAGGTCGGCGACGCGCTTGCCACCTATATCGCCCAAAAACAGGAGGATAAGCGGGTCCCGAAGGACGAACATGCCCTCTTTCTCTCCATGCAATACCGTCGGATCACCGTGCGCGCGGTCGAAAATCTCGTCAAAAAGTACGCACAAATCGTCTCCCCTCTCAAAAAAATCACGCCGCACAAACTGCGCTCCACCTATGGCACAAGCCTCTACCGCGAGACGGGCGACATCTATATTGTGGCGGACGTGCTCGGGCACAAGGACGTGAACACGACACGGAAGCACTATGCGGCGATCACAGAGGACCACCGCCGCTCGGTCGCCAATGCTGTAAAATTGCATAAAAAGGAAGAAAATGACGAATAATCTGGCAAAAAAGCCCGAGATCGTGTATATTATCCAACCGATCGAGGGAGAAAATTATAAAATTTTGCACGGCGAGGCGGTGGCGCTCATCGAGAGCGCGGGCGCGGAATACGCGGGCACCATCTACCAGAACGTGCGCGAAGTCAACCCGGCCACCTACATCGGCGAAGGAAAATTGGAGGAACTCCGGGAGCGGCTCGACGGTTTGGAACTCACCGTGCTCTTCAACGGAGAACTCTCCCCTTCCCAAACGCTCAACATTTCCAAGGCGCTCGACGGGAAGAAGGTCATCGACCGCACCACCCTCATCCTCGACATTTTCGCTCTGCGCGCCGAGAGCAGCGAGGGAAAGTTACAGGTGGAACTCGCCCAACTCAAATATCTCTATCCGCGGCTCAAGGGCAAGGGCGAAGCGCTCTCCCGTCTCGGAGGCGGCATCGGCACGCGCGGTCCCGGGGAAACCCAACTCGAGACCGACCGCCGTCACATCCGTGCGCGCATCCATACGTTGGAAGAAAAACTCAAAGAGACGGAGCGCCGCCGCGCCTTCCAAGTGGAGCGCAGAAAGAAGGAGCGGGTGATCACCGTTGCCCTCGTCGGCTACACGAACACGGGGAAGTCCACCCTTTTGAACGCTCTGACGGGCGCGGAAGTCTTTACAAAGGACGCGCTGTTTGCGACACTCGACCCCACCGCGCGGGCATTCGAGATCGACGGGGTCCCATTTTTGCTCGTCGATACCGTCGGATTTTTGCAAAATTTGCCGCACAACCTCATCGAAGCGTTCAAATCGACGCTCGAGAGCGCTGTGCATTGCGATTTAGCGCTCATTGTCTGCGATGCGGCGGGAGATTTTCAAACCCAGCTTACCACCACCCTCGACACTTTGCGCGGTATGTACTTTTCCTCTCCCTATCTCATCGTCATGAACAAGTGTGATTTGGAGGAAGCGCAGAATACCGACGCCCCGCGCGACGCCGTGTTTATTTCCGCCAAAGAAAAAAGAGGCCTCGACGCCCTCAAAAAACGCATTTTTCAAAGTTTGGAAGAAAATTTTGTGCGCGCGATCCTCTTTATTCCCTATACCATGGAGGGAAAATTCGCCCCGCTCCGCCCGCTGATTTATGAACAGAAGGTAAACTATACCGACGACGGCACGGAGATCGAGGCTTTGATTCCCGCGATCTATGCGCAACAATTTCGGGAATACCGCAAGATATAGTTACTATGTCTGACATAGTACACTATTTCTCGTGGTATTCATTGGGATCGGTATAAATTTTGTCGATTTTGATGGTGGCGAATTCCTTGATGTCGAGGCACTTGCCGCAGTTGTCGCAAATTTTGTTGGGATCGAGGTCGCACACCTCGCATTCCAAGCACCCGTCGCATTCCTTCGTTTCGTCCAAGACGCACATCTTCGTTTCCATAGCGTTCCCCTTTCCCCTTTATTATAGTGCATTCTTCCTCAAAATACAAGAAAAAAAATTATAAAAATTTTTCAAAAACATAGAACGTTTGTTTGCAATATTTTTTTATTTGTGTTATAATGTCCTTGGAGGTGAAAAATGATCGATCAAAAGAAGCTCGAAGAGGTGGTTCGCTATATCGACCGCTATTGCGATGAAAACGGGTTCCCCCCCACTGTCAGGGATATGTGCCGCGATTTGGGCATTAAATCGACGGCGACGGCGTATAGCTATGTCAACCGTCTGCGCGAACAGGGATTTCTCAACAAGGCGGACAACAAAAAGCGCGCTGTCTCCGTGCGAAGCGTTTCGACCGTGCGGGCTCCCCTCATCGGTACCGTCACCGCTGGTCAGCCCATTTTGGCGCAGGAAAATTTCGAGGACATGTACACCCTGCCCGCCGCGGAATTCAAGGGCGACGATCTCTTTCTCCTCCGTGTGAGCGGCGAGAGCATGATAGAAGCCGGCATCTTCGACGGTGATAAGGTGGTCGTCAAGAAGCAGGATGCTGCCGAGAACGGCGACATTGTGGTGGCTCTGTTTAACGACGGCGTGGACGAGGGCGCGACGGTGAAGCGGTTCTTCCGCCGTGACGGAAAGATCGTTCTTCACCCCGAGAACGAAAAACTCGCCGACTTTGTGCTCGACGAGACGAGCGGCGTCCAAATTTTGGGCAAAGTCGTCGGGCTTTTGAGAAGCTATTAAAACAATATTTTAACGCCGCCGTGGGCAAGGTGCCCACGGCGGCGTTTTCCTATATTTATAGATTTTGCAGGTAAAAGACCTCTTCGGGGGTAAGTTTGCGGCAGGCGCCGCGGTCGAGGCCCGTCAAGGTCAGTTCCCCTACCTTCACACGTTTGAGAAAGTCCACATGGCTCCCCACCGCCTCGAACATGCGCCTTATTTCGCGGTTCTTGCCCTCGGTAAGGGTGACGCGGAGTTTGGTGTACGTCTTGTCCGTCTCGATGACCGTCACTTTGCACTTGCCCGTCACCACCCCTTGTTCGAGTTCCACGCCCGTGCGCAGGCGGTTGAGTGCATTCTGCGACACCGTTCCCTCCACCCGCACGAGGTACGTTTTGGGGATCTCGCTCTGCGGCGCAGTTAAGCGGTAGGCAAGGTCGCCGTCGTTCGTTAAAATGAGCAAGCCTTCTGAGGCATAGTCGAGCCGCCCCACGGGGAAAACCCGCCCCGCGCCCGCGGGAAGCAGGTCGAGAACGGTCTTTCTGCCCTTGTCGTCCTTGACGGTGCAGACGTACCCCTTGGGTTTATTCAAGATATAGTATTCAAATTTGACTTTGTGGGAGAGAATGTTGCCGTCGAGCGCGACGACATCGGAGGGCGAAACATCGTCCCCCGCCTTTGCAGGTTTTCCGTTGACAGTCACCCGTCCCGCGGCGATGAGTTCGTCCGCCCCTCTGCGCGAAGCGACGCCCTGTTCCGCCAAAAATTTGTTGATCCGCATGTTTGTACCTCTCGGTACTTACATGATATACAAATTTTGGGAAAAAAGCAAGCTGTTTTCGAGGAAGATTTGCATCGTCCCCGCAAAATCGCCCTTTGTCTCGGGGAGAGGGTCGCACTTGTTCACTTTCATAGAGACGCGATCCCGTTCGCCCTCTTTAAGCGGATAACAAAAACTCCGTTTTGCCGAAAGTCCCGCAATGGGCTCCGCGCAGTCGAATAGCGTCTCCATGTGATAGCTCCCGAACGCGCCGTTCAAGAGCTCCGCCGTGCGCTCATACATTTGAGGAGAATTGAGCACAACGGAGACGAGTTTCATGCCGTCCCGTTCCGCGCTCGTCACGAGGCAACGCCCCGCATTGACGGTAAAACCCGTCTTTACCCCGCAAGCCCCCTCGAAATTCCACAACATTTTGTTCTTGTTTTGCCAATTATGTCTGACATAGTACTTCGTAGACACGATTTTTTCAAAAGTTTGGTTCTCCATTGCATAGGAAGCAATGATCGCTAAGTCTTTTGCGGTGGTGTGGTGCCCCTTTGCGGGGAGTCCGTGCGGGTTGACAAAGAAGGTGTCCTCTGCGCCGAGAAGCGCCGCTTTTTCGTTCATTTTGCGGGCGAACGCCTCCACGCTCCCGCTGTGGAAGAGCGCAAGCGCCACGGCGCAGTCGTTTCCCGAGCGCAACATCAGACCGTACAGAAGCTCCTCCGCCGTGTACACCTCCCCTGCCTTCAAATAGACGCTCGACCCCTCTACCCCTTCGGCCTCCTTGGGAATGACGATCTCGGCGTTGAGGTCGCAGTCGTCGAGGATGAGGATTGCGGTCATGATCTTGGTGGTACTCGCCATGGGCAGGCAGTCGCGGGCGTTTTTTTCGTGCAGAAAGCGGCGGGAAGAGACTTCGATCACGCACTCCGCTTCGCTCGGCGTTGCGGCATTTGCCCCGCTCATTCCCATGGGACTTAGGCAAAGAGCGAGAAGAAACGCCAAAAAACCCGCCAAGAGTACGCGCAAAACCCGTTTACTCATCGCTTTCGGTGATCTTGCGCGAGAGATTGCCGAGGAGTTCCCCCGCCTTTTCGATGACGCCGTCCAAGGGATCGTCGGTGACTTTGATGAGGCGGCAATGGGTGCCGTCGTCCACAAGGAATCCCGCCGGCTTTAAGTTGATAACGGTGCCCGCGCCGCCCGCAAAGGGGAAGCACTCGTCCTCCTTGATGGCCTTCACCTCGCCGTATTCGCCGCCCCCGGAGAGGTAGCCCATCGTCACCTTGGTGAAGGGAATGATCTGCGCGCCGCTTGCCGAGAACAGGGGTTTGCCGATGACGGTATTCACGTCGATCAGGCTAATGAGTTGCTGTGCCGTTTTTTCCATGATGCTGTCGATCTTTTTTTTCTGATCCAATTTAAGAATGCCTCCAATAATTTTTTCCCGATCGCAATCGAGAGAATGAGCCCGTTGAACACGGTAACTGCCTGCACTGAGAGTTTTAAGTTGGGCGTTTCGGTAAGAAGGACCCCGTTTTTGAGGGAGAGAAAGGGGTGAAGCGTGTGCATGGCGGAGAAGATCTGTCCGCCGAGGGTCATGAGAAGCGCCCCGATGAACACCCCCGACGGCTCCCCCTCCCCGCCTGTTTCCACGATCTGGTGGAAGCGGTAGAGCTGGAACCCCTTTGTCACTTCGAACTTTTTCCGCATGGGCGCCATCTGCTTATAGGGAAGGATCAACGCCTTTTTTTGGGTGATATGAAAGACGAGCCCCTCCTTTTTGATCTGCAGATAGCCGCCGAATACCTTAAAAAACTTAAACAGGCTGAGTGCGAACCAGCATTTGTTTTCCCGCGCGTCCACATAAGAATCGAGATAGACGAATACGGGGAAGAAGAAAAACAACGTCCCGAGAAATGCGGAATAAACAAAAAGTTCGCCCATACCGAAAGTATGTGCGAACTTTTTGTTTTTATTTAGAATGGTTGGTTTTCTTCTCTGTTCTTTTTAAGTAAGTGCGCCGATCACAGCGACAGCGATAATTACATAGATGATCACAGCGATAACCTCGACGATCACGGCGGCAAGCGCGCATTTTCCGCATACCGAAGCCGTCTTGGGACGCTCGGTTTTCCACATCAGAAACAGAATGAGCCCTACGATCGGGATAAGGAAGGAGAGGATCCCCCACCCTGCCTTGGAACCCGAATCCGCTTCGAGATCGGTCGCCGCCTGCCGTTCCCGGCGTTCGGCGAGTTCATCTTTCACCTTTACTCCGCAATTCGGGCAGACATACGCGTTGTTGTCGATTTCTTTTCCGCAATTTTTGCAAAACATTTTTCGCCTCCGCAAATTTTTCTTTTGAGAATAATATTTCTCAACTAAGTCCTATTATATGATTATTTTATTTCTCTGTCAAGTAAATTTGAGTAATATTTTTACAATTTGAGAAAAATAGTTATTAAGGGGCTCTTTTATGAACCGCATTAAAACTTTGCGAATGGAAAATGATATGAGCCAGCGCACGTTGGCGGGAAAAATCGGTTGCAGTCAGAAGTCGGTGGACTATTGGGAGAAGGGATTGAGCGAACCGACGGCAGGTTTTATCTGCGCCCTTGCCGACTGTTTTTCCTGTTCGGCAGATTATTTGCTCGGAAGAGAGGACGACTTTGGCGTGGTGCGCATTGATGGGCGGCTGACGGAGGAGGAGCAGAAACTCCTTGCAGTATATGGCGCTCTCACCCAGCCGCTTCGGCGGGAACTTTTGAATTACGCAGAGTTTCTTTCCTCGAAAAGGTAAAGGCGGCAGGGTGATTTTGTGCCCCCTCCCAACAAGTTGGGGGAGGGAGAGAGAGAACTCCCTCCCCCTCAAAGGGCAGGCAAGCGGCAAACAGAACCCCCTCCTGCGGAGGGGGAAAGCAAGGGCTTGCCCACCCCTTGAGGGGTGGGTGTCACGAGCTTGCGAGTGACGGAAGGGGTGTCTGCACGTCGAAACAAAACACCCCCTCAGTCTCGCTTCGCTCGACAGCTCCCCCTCAAGGGGGAGCCAAGAGATTTCAAATGTCATTTCGAGCTTGTCGAGAAATCTCTACCGCATTATAAAAAGGCGAGATTTCTCGATTACGCTTCGCTCCACTCGAAATGACAATTAGAAGCGGCTTGGTACTTCGTCGCAGGCTCCTCGTGCCGCGCTTAGACAACATAGAACGTGCGGGCGGGGCAGGGTGATGTAATTAGAACAAAGGACACCACCCCCTACCCCCCTCCTAAGGAGGGGGCATGTAAGCGGAACCCCTCTGCGGGGCACCGAAAGGGACAGTGATTCTTACCCCTTCCTTAGGAGGGGGCATGTAAGCGGAACCCCCTCCATTGGAGGGGGATTAAGGGGGTGGGCGAAATTCTCAAATGTCATTTCGAGCTTGTCGAGAAATCTCTACCGCATTATAATAAGGCGAGATTTCTCGACTCCACTTCGTTCCGCTCGAAATGACAGAATAGAATTACGGGGGAAAATGAAAGTCTACACAAAAAACCTGCCGCATCGGCAGGCTTTTACAAATTGCAGATAAAAATCAAACAGCGGTGACGGTGGCGATGAAGAGACCCTGCGAACCGATCATGATCCCGCCCGCGACGATCGCAATGACGAGGATGATCCCGATCAGCCATTCCACGGCGCTGATGATGATCCCCGCGACCGCAAGCCCCTTTCCGCCGTTGCACTCCTTCACCTTGTTGAGCCCGATGATGGAGAAGATCAGGCCGAGAAGAGGCATGAAGAAAGAGAGGATGAAGCCGACAATGGCAAACGTGTTGGTGGTGCTGGTGGGCACGGGCGCATGGACGGGCTCAGCGCGCATACCGCACGTCGGGCAGACGTATGCGTTGTCGTCGAGCTGGGTGCCGCAATTCTGACAGTATTTCATTTTTTCTCTCCTTTGTATTTTATGTCGGCGCTTGCCGATCTATTCAAACAAATTATAACATAGTTTGAATGCGTTGACAACCGATCGGGCGCATTTTTTTTGCCGGTCAACTGATTTTTACGAGATCGCTCTCGTCGAGCCCGCGCAAAAAGTCGGGGATCTCGTAACCGCCGTCGGAGACTGCGACCTCCTCTTCCGCCTCTTCCCCTTCTCCCTCTTCGTGGTATTCCTCGCGGGCATAGAGGTAGCTGTCCGTTTCGGGACGGGTGATCGCCGCCATGAGCGCGTCGTAGTCGGGCAGGTCCGCAAGGGAATTGAGTTTGAAACGCTTCAAAAATTCGTCCGTCGTCGCATAGAGAATGGGCCGTCCCACGGCGTCCTTCCTCCCGCAGGGATAGATGAGTTTGAGTTCGAGGAGGGCGTGCACCGCATAGTCGCTGTTGAGCCCGCGGAGCATCTCGATCTCCGTGCGCGTAATGGGCTGTTTGTAGGCAACGATCGCCGCGCACTCCAATATAGTGCGGGTAAGCTCCTTTTCGCGGATGGGGTTGAGCACCGCCTCGACGCTCGTCTTATAGTCCGGGTTGGAGGCAAGTTGCGCCTTGTTGTTGAATTGAAGGAGCCGAAGTCCCCCCTCGCTCCCGTAACGCTCTTCGAGCTCGGAGAGCGCCTTTTTTACTTCGCGCATGGGGACTTCGAGTTTTTCCGCGATGATGGCAAGTTCCACGCTCTTGCCAGAGGCAAACAGGATCGCCTCAATTATATTCGTCAATTTGTCCAAGATAGTCCTCCTCTCCCCTGTCGGGATTGAGTGAAATGGAGATGTGCCCGAATGCGCCGTCCTGCCTGACGTGCAGATATTGGTATTTCAAGAGTTCGAGGAGCGCTTGAAAGGTGGTGACGATCTCGCTTCGGGTGAAGTCGCGGGTGAATAGTTCTTCGAAGTCCACTGTCTTGCGGCTCTCGAGCGTCTCGAGAATGACGGTGACCTTCTGCGCCACGGTGAATTCGTCCCGCGGGATCTCCCGCTCTTCGGTCGCTACCCGCTCCTCCTCCCGCTTCAACATGAGGGTGGAAAAGGCGGAGACAAGCCCGTCGAGGGTAAGATTTTCAAGCGAGAACACCGTCTTGGTCTCCCCCACGTTCTTGTCTGGCTCCTTGAAAAAGTAGCCGATCGTCTCGAGCTCCTTGAGTTTTTTCGTCTCTTCCTTGATGAGGCGGAATTCCTCGAGCGCGCGGATGAGTTGTGCCTTGTCCTCCTCGATCTCCATGTCGAGTTCGGGGTCCTCTTCGATGTTGGGAACGAGCGCCTGCGCCTTGATCTTGAGAATGGTCGCCGCGATGTTGAGGTAGTCGGTCACCTTGTCCACGTCGAGGTAAGGGAGCCCCTTCATATAGTCGAGGAACTGCTCGGTGACCTGCGAGACAAAGACGTCCTTTATCTCGATTTCCTCCTTGTTGATGAGGAAAAGAAGTAAATCGAGCGGGCCCTCGAAGCCGTCGAGCACGGTGGTGTAGTCCACCGTCGATTCGAAATTTTCGCGGTTTACCATGGCACGAGCCCCCATAGTGCGGAGATGGGCCAGCCTAAAATGTCGGTGCCGAACCGCATGAACCAGCCGAGAATGTTCAAATTCTGCATCCACATCGCCATCGTATAGTTGCCGTAACCTTGCCCGAATTGGACGAAGATGTTGCAGATGAAGCTCTCGATGATGAGGAAGAGCAGGATATAATAGCCGTACTTTCTGAGGAATTGATAGACTTTGCCGTGGCGTCTGCTCGTCGCCTCCACGATGCGGAAGCCGTCCAAGGGATAGAAGGGCAAAAGGTTGAATACGCAGAAGGAGAGGCTGTATGCGAACAGATAGTAGGTGAGATCGTTCAAAAACTCCGAGAGCACCGCAACGTAGGGCATGTAGTAGAGAACGACCATGCAGAGCGGATAGAACACGAACGCCGAGAGGTAGTTGGTGATGACGCCCGCGCTCGCAGTAAGAGCCAGCCCCGTGCGGTATTTTTTGAAGTTGTTCGGGTTGATCGGCACGGGTTTCGCCCAGCCGAAGCCGACGAGGGTAAAGCAGATGAGCCCGACGATATCGAAGTGCCTGAGCGGATTGAGGGAGAGCCGCTTCGCCCATTTCGCCGTGGGATCGCCGCATTTGTAGGCGACGAAGGCGTGCGAAAATTCGTGAAGGGTCAGAACGGCCGTCACGGCAAAGAAACTTGCGAACAATTCGATAAATTTATAGGGATCAAAACTCATACGGGTAAATTATATCAAAATTTCCCGCCGAACGCAACCGAAAGAGCAGAGAGAAGTAAAAAAATTCCGCAAGAAGATGTGTCGAATGAAAAAATTTTGTCAAGATATAGTAAAATCGTCTCTCCTTCGCAAGATGTTGAAAAGAGAGACGATCGTATGATGTTATTTCAATCTGTCGGGAATGACGTCGTTCCGCACGAGGTCCTCATAGGACTGCGGCTTGATGATGTACTCCGCCTTTCCGTCCTTTACGAGCACGGCGGGCGGGATAAAGTTGCGGTTGTAGTTGCTTGCCATGGAGTAGTTGTATGCGCCCGTCGAAAGCACGGCGAGGATGTCCCCCGTCTTTGCTTCGGGCAGGTTCATATTCACGCCGATGAGGTCGCCGCTCTCGCAACACTTGCCCGCAACAGAGACGCGCTCGGTGGGCTGTTCGTCCGCCCGATTCGCAAGGACCGCCGTATATTTGCTCTCATAGAGGCAGAAGCGCGGGTTGTCGAACATTCCCCCGTCCACCGCCACATACTTGCGGATGCCGGGGATCTCCTTGATCGCCCCCACCGTGTAGAGGGTGATCCCCGCCTCGCCCACGATGGAACGGCCGGGCTCGATCATGAGCCGAGGCTGTTTCAAACCGTACTTTGCGCACCCCTCTTTTACCGCGCCGATGAGCGCCCTCAGATAGGCGGCGTACCCCTCGAAGGTGAACTTCTCATCCTCGTCGGTGTACCAGATGCCGAACCCCCCGCCGAGGTTGAGAGTGTCCGCCTCGAAGGAGAGTTTTTGCTTCATGTCCGCGATGAAGGAGAGGCACTTCTCCGCCGCAAGGCAGAAGGACTGCTTCTCGAAGATCTGCGAACCGATATGGCAGTGAAAGCCCCTGAGGCGTAAGTTCTTTTTGCCGAGAATGTGCCTTGTCATCTCCTCGGCGGCGCCGCTTTGCACCGAGAAGCCGAACTTGCTGTCGGGGGTCGCCGTCTGCACGAACTTGTGCGTGTGCGCCTCCACCCCGGGGTTGATGCGGAGGAGCACGTCCTGCACCCTTCCCCTCTTTTCCGCCGCGCAGTCGAGATAGTCCGCCTCGGCGGGGTTGTCCACGGCGAAGAGCCCCACGCCGCAGTCGAGCGCATGATCCATCTCCCGCGGCAGTTTGTTGTTGCCGTGCATACAGATCTTTTCGGCGGGGAAACCCGCCTGCATCGCCGTGTAGAGCTCCCCGCCCGACACGACGTCCGTGCCGATCCCCTCCTGCTTTGCGATCGCATACATCGCCTCGCAGGAGAATGCCTTGCTTGCATAGAGTACGAGCCCGTCGCCGTATTCCTTTGCGATCGTGTCGCGGTAGGTTCGCATCATGCCGCGGAGATAGTCCTCGTCAAAGACATAGAGCGGGGTGCCGAATTGAGCGGCGAGTTCCACGCAGTCGCACCCGCCGATCGTAAGATGCCCCTTTTCGTTGACGCAGAGCGTCTTTCTGGTGTTCATAAATTGCCGTCCTTTGGTGGAATGGCAATATTATAGCACTGCGAGGGGGCGGCGGTCAAGAAAATTTCGCATTTTTCGGGCGGGCGGTCACCATTCTCCCGCGGCCTTTTTGAAGGCGTCGCCATAGCCGAACCGTTCGGCGGGCTCCGCGGTCAGCAGTCGGCAACGCGCAACTTCCACGCCGTCGCGGTATAAGATCGCCTCTCCGACTTCCGCGCCCTCCTCAAGAGGCGCCTTTAACCCCTTTGCGAGCGATAATTCGGCGGTGGCGTTGACTTCCTCCCCCCGCTTGCAGAAGAGGGCAAGGTCGCGCTCCGCACAAACGGAGATCTGCTTTTGTTTGCCGCCGCGCACGTCGAGTTTGGTTTCAAGAGGCTTGCCTGCCTCCACGATCTTGCGGCTTTCATAGGCCGCAAAGGCATAGTTGAAGAGATTTTTCACGCTTTGGAACCGCTTGTCCGAACTCTCCGCGCCGATGACGACGGAAATAAGGCGGGTATCTCCCCTCTTTGCGGTCGCCGCAAGGCAGAACCCCGCCTGAGACGTAAAGCCCGTCTTGCCGCCGTCGCACCCCTCATAGAAGCGGATAAGTTTGTTGGTGTTGGTGATGGTCGTCGTGCGGCCGTCGGGATGGGCGAAGTCCTCCAGCCATACTTTGGAAAACTCGAAATATTTCTCATGGGAAAGAAGGGT
Organism: uncultured Clostridia bacterium; assembly: GCA_947630325.1. Classification (GTDB taxonomy): domain Bacteria; phylum Bacillota; class Clostridia; order Christensenellales; family Borkfalkiaceae; genus Gallimonas. Next base: position 96,721 of record CANRHB010000001.1, on the reverse strand, counting down.
GCGGAGCATGAGGGCAACGTCCTTGGCGCAGGAGTACTGCGGCTCCTTGGGAAGCCCCGTGCAGTTGGCAAACAGCGTGTTGTCTGCGCCGAGTTCCTTCGCGCGGGAATTCATCTTCTCCACAAAGAGGCTCTCGCTCCCCGCAAGCCGCTCCGCCATCGCCACGCAGGAATCGTTTGCCGAGCACACCGCGATCGTCTTCATGAGTTCCTCCGCGCGGTAGGAAAGCCCGCTCCCGAGGAACACCTGCGATCCCCCCATGCCCGACGCGTTATCGCCGACTGCGATCTCCTCGTCATAGGAAAGGTTGCCCTCGTCCACCGCCTCGAAGCAGAGAAGCAGGGTCATGATCTTGCACATGCTCGCAATGGGCAGACGCTCCGTCTCGTTGACGGAATAGGCGCAAACGCCGCTCCCGAAGTCGCAAAGATAGGCGGCTTTGCAGTCGGTGAGCTCCTCCGCCTTCACAGTTTTTTCCTTCAAAGTCATCGGCGCAAGCAAAAAAGAGAGCGCAAGCGCCGCTACACATAATTTTTTCATACCCTAAGTTTGCGCGGTTTGCCGAAAATTATGAACCTATCAAAGGAGATTACCGAGCGGGTGAAAGAGGGCGAAAAGAAGGATCATTTCAACAAGGCACACGAGGACGAGGAGCGCAAGGAGGAAGAGAAAATCGCACAAAAGTTCCTTCCAATCGCCCGCGCAAAAGGAAAAGCAGAATGCGCGCCAAAAGGAGACACCCGCGGCAAGGAGCAAAAGAGCGTCGAGAAGGAGATGGATGGGAAGATACAGGACAATGGCGACCACCGCCCCGGGGACGGAATAGACCGAAAAGAGTACGGCAAGGACCCCGCCGAAGGTGTAGGAGCGATACAAAAGGACGAGCACGGGAAGAGGCAGGAGCGCGGGGTGCAGTCCTCCTACAAGTACGAGAATCAGGAGAAGCGCGCTCCCCGCCGTTCGTTCGAGGAAGATGAGAAAGACATTTCTGTCCGAATAGCATACGCGGTCCAAAAAACGGTCGCACTGCTTGAGGTGGAATTCGTAAAATGCAGGCGTCTTAACAAATACTATGCCACACATAGTACTACACAAAACCGCCAAAATCAAAAAGATCATCCACCATTTTCGTGAAAAAGCGCGCGAAAACAGGTTTTGCACCAAAAAAAGAGGAGCCATACCTCATTCTATGCCCCTCTTCTATCCGCTTTTCCTAATTCTTCGTAAGCATTTTTCGCAATCGAGCGAAGATAATGCGGTTCAAGTTTGTTGGTCAATCATCAAACGCGGTCAATATGTAATGATGGTCTTTTATAAGATCCTCTTCCAACCCGCACGGCTTCTTCATGGGTCCGAATTGAATGCTGTCGATCAAATTCAGCACCTCTTCGCCGGTCAATTCCACTTCGGACACGAGCCAATCGAGCGAACGCCCGATCCTTTGAATTTCCGCGACGAGCGAAACGTCTCCGCCCAGATTGATGCGGATCTTATCCTCGACCCCTTCCAATATGACATCTCTCATTTTTTTACCTCCCTTTTACAGCGCTTCCAACACGGTAAGCCGCGCCGCGTTCACGGGCAAGCTGTCTGCGTTAAGTTGACCGAGCGCCACAGTTTTGTTTTTTCCATGATAATCGCTTCCGCCCGAAACGAAAAGACGATGCTCCTTGGCAATTTTTTCCAGCTTTTCGCAAAGCTCCACGGGGTATTTGGAATACCAGCATTCCATCGCCCCGATCCCAATTTCTAAAAGCTCGGGAAGGACCGCTTCCATCTGTTCAAAGGTCAGACTTCTTCCCTCCTCTCCCATCGGATGCGCCCAAACCGGGACGCCGCCCGACGCCAAAATCGCTTTGACGGAAACTTCGGCGTCTAATCTCGACGGCGGAGTCGGAATTTCATCCAAAATAAGGAATGCCGTCGGTCTGTCGGCGATGACGGAATACTTCAACAGTAAATTTGCAAGGTGCGGTTTGCCCACGCCGTCCATTTGGCGCAGTGGCGCATATTCCTCTTCGGGGATTTGATCTGTAAAATGTTGAAGCGCTTCGATCCGTGCTTCCAATTTTCTGAGCCGAAGTAGCTTGGCTTTATCCAACACTTCGATCATGGCGGGATGGTTCGGGTCAATACCAAGCCCCAGAATATGGCATTTTTGCACGGCAGTCCGTGAGCTCAATTCAACCCCGGGGATAATACGCACGTCCGACTGCAACGAGGCAAGCTCCCTTACGCCGTTCACATTGTCGTGATCTGTCAACGCCAAAATACGGATTCCCAACTTAGAAGCATTCTCTACAAGCTCAAGGGGAGAATCGGTCCCGTCCGATGCCGTAGAATGGGTATGTAGATCGCAAAAACCGTCTCTGCTCATTTTTGCCTCCGTCGTCAATGATAGATATATTATAAACCATATTCCGACAAAAATCAATAGGACATCGGCAATTATTTCAAATATTACTTCTCTTACAAATAAAAATATGATATATAAAAAAGACATGCCGGATAAAGCATGTCCTTTTTTGCGGAAAATTTCTTTCGCGCCTCTATTTGATCTCTATCCGTCCTTGAGGAAGGGCGTATTCGTCCCCCACCGTTCCGTGAAGGGTATCCATGAGATAGGTCATGAGGATCTCATAATCTTTCAGACCTTCATCGGTCGTCAACTCGTTGTCCGTGAACATATTCAGCCCGTCCCCGCCTTCCTTGATGAGATAGTTGTGGGATGCCACCGTATATACCTTATCGGGTTCGATCGCAGAATAGGTTCCGTTCTCCCCAAGCACCATGACATCCTTTACTCTTCGGCTATTCCCGCAGGAGAGGAAATTCCCCTGCTCGTCCGTCTCCACCGTGGAGTTTACGGAGGTGTCGATGACATATTTGAGCCCCGATACCTGCAAAAAGCCGCCGCATTCCCCCACCGCGTTTTCGCCGTCGCTCGGGCTTGAAAGGCAGAAGCGGCTCGCCATTTCCAAGGCGTCGAGGATCTCCTGCCCCGTCGCTTTCCCGACGCACAAGGAATTTCCGTATGGATGCACGCTCAGAATATCCCCATAGGTGATCTCGCCCGCGGGAATATCCGCGCGGATGCCCCCGCCGTTCACAAGCGCGATATCCGCCCCCGATACGGCTCGGTACGCGTCCGCGCAGAAGTCCCCCAAATTGGTTTCCCTGTTGCGGACGAGGCGCACTCCCGAATCGGAGACGGTGGTAAGCGCGACCTCCGAGACGCCGATATGCTTTTTGAGTTCGACTTCGAACTGCTTTTCCATGCTCTCGATACAGTCCGACATTTCGCTATCCCTCTCCGCATACTCCTCGATGAGCCCTGTTTGGAGATTCCCGCTTGCGGTGATGGTGAGGCGGCCGATATTGTGAAGCCCCGTCCCCGTGGAGGACAAGAGCACCTTCTCCCCCTCCTCGTTTTTGACGACTTCACAGGAAATTTCGCTGTGGGAATGTCCGTCGAGCACGGCGTCGATCCCCCTTGTATTTGCGATCAGTTCGCGGGAGGTAAAGGGCGAGGAGGACGCGTCCGTCCCGAGATGGGCAAGGAGCACCACATGATCCGCGCCGTCCTTCAAACAGGCGTCCACGTTCTCCTGCACTCGTCCGTATAATTCTTCCCCGCTTCCCCCGCAAAAATCGTAAACATACTTCCCGTTTTCATCGCAAAAGTAGGCGGGAACGGATTTTAGGATACTCTCAGGCGTGGAAACCCCGATGAAGGCCACCTTCACCTCGCCGTAGGATACGATCTTGTAGGGCAGAAGGCGGGAGAGAAACGCCGCTTCCCCCTCTCCCGAATAGCTGATGTTGCAGCCGAGATACTGCGCGCCGCTCATCCCCATCAGCCGATCGAGCTGTTCCATTCCATAGCCAAACTCATGGTTTCCGAGTACCGCAAAGTCATAACCTACCCGCTTCATAAGCTCGGCGGGAATTTCCCCCTTGGAGACCGTTCCGATGACGTCTCCCTGCAGGGCGTCCCCGCAGTCCACCAACGTGACATAAGAGGCGCTTTGTTCACACCACTCCCTGTATGCCGCGAGCCCCGCATAGCCGATGTCGTCGTCTATGGCGCAATGCACATCATTGGTATATAAAATGATGATGTCATCCTTTGCCTTCCCTGCATTGCATCCGCCCAAAAGCAGTACAGCCGCAAGGAGCGCCGCCAAGAGGCAGGAAAGTTTTTTCTGATTTGTCCGAATATTCATTCTTGTTCTTCCCGAAAACAGTTAAAAAGTGATGATCACCGTGTTGACTCCGTCGGCATAGGCGTGAACACTGCTCTTGGTGCGGCTGATGGCAAGGGACGCGCTCAGTTCATCTCCCTGCGTCAGCGGATCGAACTCCTCCCCATTCCAACGGATAATGGCTTCGCATTCGCTTCCGTCCTCGCTGCAGAGAGCGTCGAAAGTCAAGTTGAACCCGTCGTTCGGCAGGTTCGGCAGGATGTTCGTCACGCACAGTTCTTCAAAGATCTGTTGGTATTTGAGCAACTGCCGAGCGCCAAGCAACTGCTTGTGGGCGAAGCGGTCGATCTCTGCCGCCGCGCCGATAAAGTCGAACTTCTTGGACACGATTTCGACATGGAGGTTTTTCAAGCGGTGAACAAACGCACGGCAACGATCGGTCTTGGGGGAATCGAACACCTGCTTGGGCGCCCCCTCTTCATAAACGACGCCCTCGTCCATGTAGAATACCCGCGTGGAGACGTCCCGTGCAAACTTCATCTCGTGCGTCACGATCAGCATGGTCAGCCCCTGTTCCGCAAGACTGCGGATGACGGCAAGCACTTCGCCCACCATAGTGGGATCGAGCGCGCTGGTCGGTTCGTCGAAGAGGACGATCTCGGGTTGCATTCCCAAAGTACGCGCAATGGCGACGCGCTGTTTTTGGCCGCCCGAGAGTTCATCGGGATAGTTGAGCGCCTTTTCTTCAAGTCCCACGCTTGCAAGTAGCCGCATTCCCCGTTCATATGCCTGTTGGCGGGTACAGCCGAGCAGTTCTACAGGTCCCAACATAATATTTTCGATGACGGTTAAATGCGCGAACAGGTTGAAGCTCTGGAACACCATTCCCATACGGCGGCGCACGGCGCCGAGTTGTGAAGGCTTCACGCCCGTTACAGGTTGACCGAACACCTCGATCTCCCCTTCGGTCGGCGTTTCCAGTCGGTTGATACAGCGCAGGAAGGTGCTCTTGCCCGTGCCCGAAGGCCCGATGATGGAGATGACCTCCCCTCTGTTGATGACGGCATTGACGTCCTTCAAGGGCGTTGCGTTGGGGAATACCTTCTTCAAATGGGAGATCGTAATCACGGGCTCCCCGTTTTGCACACTCTGCGCCTCTTCGGTGACTTCGGGCAGAGAAATGTTCGTGTCGATGCCTTTCAATTCTCTGCGGCGGCGGTGAGGGTCGATTTTCGTCTCCACAAGACCCAAGAGAAGGGTCAAACACCATGCAAGCAGGAAATACAGGATCGCAGTCAGAATGAGCGGGAAGAACGCCTCAAAGGTACGGCTTCGGATGAGGTCGGTGGCCTTGGTCAGATCCTGCACCGCGATATACCCCACCACGGAGGTCATTTTAACCATGGAGATAAATTCGCCCTTATAGACAGGCAAAATGTGCCGCGCCGCTTGGGGAGCGATGATCTTTGTAAAGGTCTTGACCCGTCCGAAGCCCATGGCGGACGCCGCTTCCCACTGTCCGGGATCCACGGCGTCGATGCCCGTTCTCATCATTTCCGACACATAGACGCCGAAGTTGATGGAGAAGCCGATGATGGACACGACGATCCCATCCAGCCTCGCTCCCGCAAACACGACATAGAAGAGCACCATGAGGAGCACCAGCACGGGGATCCCCTGTATCAGACGGATAAAGGCCGCCGTGATCTTGGAGGCGACTTTATTGCGGCTTCTGCGCAACATGCACAGCCCAAAGCCAAGCACCGTGCCGAAGAGTGCCGCAAAGATGGAGATGAGGAAGGTGACGCCAAGACCCGAGAGGATCATTTGCCATCTGTTTTCCTGGATGAAGTTCTTATAGAAACTGTTCCCAAGTCCTTCCCAAAAGCCGACATCTTCCTCTTTTGAAGCCGCACCCAAGCCCATATCTTCGCCGCGGACAACGAGCGTCGATCCGCCCTCATAATGGGAAATGGGGAAATCAATGCTTTGCTTCCGCTCCTCGGTGATGCTGATGGCGCCGGACACGATATCCGCCCTGTTGCTGGTCAGCATATTGATGAGCGAATTGAAAGTGGTGTGGGTGATCTCCAGCTTCATTCCAAGTTCTTTGGCGATGAGAGAGACGAGTTCCACCTCGTACCCGAGGGACTGGCCGTTTCCTCCCACATAACTCATGGGTTCCAACGTGGAGTCGTGGGCATACCGCAGGGTGCCGTTCGGCGCGTCATACTCCCCTACGTCGATCGTCTTTTTGCTGTCGTCGGCGCCCAGCCATTTTTCCCGCAGGGCGTCAAGCGTGCCATTTTCCTTATATCTCTCGATGATGGCGCTGATTTTGTCCGTCAGCGGGCTACCCTTTTGCAACCCAAAACCATAGGTGTCGGGCGCAAGCGTTTCGGGGAAGATCGCAAGTTCGGGCTGTCTCGCTACCGCAAGCTGTGCAACGGGCATATCGTGCGCCATGGCGTCAAGTTCGCCGGTCTGCAACGCAAGAAGCATCGTGGAAGCATCATCGTAATACTTAAAGTTGCAACCGCTGACGACAGAGTTTATAATCGTATCGTGAATGCTGCCCGACATCACGCCCACGGTGGTCCCCGCAAAATCTTGTAGCGTTTTGAATCGGACATCGAATTGTCCGTGGTTCGCTACGACCGCCACCACGCCGCCGGTGTAATTCGGCGCGGCGAAATTTACGCTCTCCGCCCGTTCCTCCGTCACAGTCAGGCCGGTGGCAGAAACGTCGTACATCCCCGTGCCGAGCCCCGCGAAAATGGATGCGACTTCCGTACTTTCTACCTTCAACCCATAGCCGCGTGCCTTGCAGAAGCGCGCCATGATATCGATGTCATACCCGACGATCTTGTTGTCCTTGATATAGCAGAAGGGCGCCAAGTCGGTCTTTACCGCCATATGGATGACGCCGTTATCAGCGGGGAAAGACGTCCAATCCTCCACCACCTGTTTGCTTTCGTCGGTACCGATCCAGATACCGTCGATCTCTTCAAGCGTACCGTCCGCCTTGATCTGCGCCAAAAATTCGTTATACTCATCCCTCAGCTCCGCACCGCGGTCGGTCTTTGAAAAAGCGGCCGCATAGCTCTCCTGCACGAGCACCTCGGGAAGATAGGTCACCGCCTTGTTCTCCATGCATAGGAGGCGGGCGATGGGTTCGTCCATCAAAAAGGCGGCGATCTGCCCCTGCTCCACCGCCAAGGCCAGATCGGGGATGCGGTCGTAATACTTCTTCTCCGCATTCTCGATCAGGTTGTCGGTATGGACGTCAAAGCTCGAGCCTGTCATCACGCCGATCGTTTGCCCGTCCAGCTGACGGATATCGGTGATCGCGTCGTCCTTCCCTCCGCCCGTTCCGCAGCTTACAAGGGGCAGGCAAACCCCGAGAAGCAGGCAGATAAGAATGAGCGCCAAGGACAGAGTAAGGCAGAATTTCTTCGGCCGCACCGCCGCGTTTGTTTTGTAAATTCGATTGTTCTTCATGTTATGCTCCTTTCAAGAAATCGAAGGACTTTTCGTATCATAAATCGTGTTTGCAGTAGATTTCTTCTGCGCGAACGTGCGCTTTTTTTCGAACTTAAAGGAGCCCCTTATCCCTTGCCAAGTTTTCGATGCTCCTGTCGTAAGTCGCCTCGGCCTCTTTTGAGAAGAAGCACCCGGGAACGCCCTCGTTGTGGTCGCGGTGGTGCGCCACGCAGGCACAGCATTTGCCATGACGTGGGCAGTCATAAGTACACGGGCAGGGTCTTTTGTTGTCACAAGTATTCATAAAATTTCTCCTGACTTTTCATTTGTATGTTATCTTACAAATGCCTAATATATCACAAATAACTATTTTATCACAAAACGGAGTTTGAAGCAATCAAAAACCCCGCGCAAAACAAAATCTTAACAATTCTTGACGAGTTACAACGGCGAAAAATGATAATGGGAAAACGCCCTCGCTTGCAACTGCATTTCCGTTAAAGCCCCTCCGAATAAATCAGTTGACAAAGCAAGCGAAGACAGATATACTATTGGTGACCAATTAACTAATAATAAAATGAAAAAACCGGTTTATCTATTTTCGCGGATTCCGCACGCCGAAAAGGGCGTCAACTTCTTCAAAAGACTGTACTGCCGCATTTTTCAGGGGGCGCTGAAACTTGCTCTCCCGCTGTTGCCCTATAAAGACCCCAAAATTATAGAAAAGATTACCGAAGTGCCGGCGGTTTTGAGATCCAACGGAAAAACGCACGCTCTGATCGTTACCGACAAGACAATTTACGGACTCGGACTTACACAGCCGCTCCAAAATGCCTTGAAGGAAGCGGGTGTCGCCTGCTCCGTCTATTACGGCACAGTCGCCAATCCCACGACGGACAACGCCGAGGAAGCGTTAAAAATTTATAAGGGAGAGGGTTGCGACTGCTTGATAGGCTTTGGCGGCGGCTCTCCGATGGACTGTGCGAAATGCGTCGGCGCTCTTATCGCCCGTCCCAAAAAATCGCTCGGGAAAATGAGCGGAATTTTGAAGGTGCGAAAGGCGATCCCTTTGCTTGTTGCCGTTCCCACGACGGCGGGGACGGGAAGCGAAACGACGCTTGCCGCGGTCGTGGTCGATCCTGTCACGCACCACAAATATGCGATCAACGACTTCCCGCTCATTCCTTCTTACGCCGTTTTGGATGAAAGTCTGACCGCATCGCTTCCCAAACACATCATCGCCACAACGGGCATGGACGCGCTTACCCATGCGATCGAGGCGTATATCGGCAGAGGCGGAAACAGAGGGACGCGCAAAGACGCTTTGGAGGCGATCGAGCTCATATTTGAAAATCTCGAGAAGTCCTATGGCGGCGACAGGGCGGCGGCGAAGGCAATGCTCCTCGCTTCGCACAAGGCGGGGAGAGCGTTCAGCAAAGCATATGTCGGTTATGTTCACGCGCTTGCGCACCCGCTCGGCGGAAAATACAATATCGCGCACGGGCTTGCAAACGCAGTCATTCTGCCCGTTGTTTTGCGGGAATACGGAAAGGCCGTTCATAAAAAGCTATGGAAAATCGCCCTTTTCTGCGGGCTTGTAGACAAGAATGCGTCCTATGAGCAGGGAGCGGCGGCTGTGATCGGGAAGATTGAGGCAATGAACGACGCATTCGGCATCGGCAGTACCTTCCATGAAATTCGTCGCGGCGATATCGAAGAACTTGCGTCTTACGCCGAAAAAGAGGCAAATCCTCTCTATCCCGTCCCCGTCTTATGGGGGAAAGAAAAACTCGAAGCGATGTATCGGAAACTGCGCGGCGAGAACAACGACGAAACAAAATGATACTTAAAAACGGCGAGGGAAATTTCCCTCGCCGTTGCCTCTGTTTTGATAGAAAACGCTTTTTTATTTTTCTTCTCTGAAGCCTCAAATACCGAGACGGTATAAGAAGCGGTTTTGCCCATGCACTGCACGGCATCGCCGACCTCCGAGAGACATGACTTTACGACATGACGACCGTTGGTCTCTCCCCTCTCCTATCACGATCCTCTTCCATTTTATCCTTGTTATCCGTTCGCAGACCAACAAACGATTTGGAAAAGCGCACGATCTAAATGTGTAGTTTTCTTTTTGGAGGAAGTTTCTTTCGGTCTCTCGGTTTAAATTTTACACTCGATTGTGTTTTATGATATATATTGGTAATTTTTTTGTCAAGTCTTCTATTCGGGCTGTACGGAGATTTTCTTTTTATAACGAAAAAGCCCACGGGTGTTCCCTAGGCTTTCTCATGATTTTATTCTCCTATCATTTTTTCAATTCTGATCCCATATCCCCTTTTGCGGGAATGGAACAGTCGCTCCACCACTCGTTTTGAATTTACGCGACGTCCTTATATCGCGTATAGATGTATTCATAAATTTTTCTGCGATATTCATTGACTTTTTCTTCATCATAGCTTTCAGGTAGCCCTTCCCACAGGGCAACCCGAATAAGATTTTCTATGGCCGCTTTGGTTTCTTGCTTATCCGTCCAATGATCAAATTTGGCGATTTTCGCTTTAATCTTAGTAAGCAATTCTACAGCCACGGTCTTTATTTTTTTGATGTCCTGTTTTGACAGGTCATCTTGGAACAGCAAATCATACATCGACAATTCTTCATCGCTTGAAAAGCCTTCTCGGACATAGCGTTGTTGTTCTTTATCCATGGAATTTGCGAGGTCCATCAAATCCATAAACGTCTTTTCGATAGTAGCACGATCCTGCTCGGAATTATAGTCATCAATGATCCGACGATAGCGTTCATAGTAATTTATCCTTGTTGGGTTGGCAAACAGCATGTCTTTCAGCCGCTCCTCGACCAACTCCTGCAAATCGCGCATCGCAAGATTTTTTCTCTTTGTGCGAGAAAATTCTCGCGTCAACAAATCAAAATCAATCTTGCTGATATCAAATTGCTTGGCTTCTCTGTCGTCCTGCTTTTCGATAAAGATGTAATCATTGATGATATGATTGATCTCCACCATCAAATCCGTATTATCGGCGTGTCTGCGCTTTTTGAGTAGTTCGCCGTAAATCGCAAGGATCGCGTTTTTCTCTGCGATCGTCTGACCGTCAAGATCGTTTCTGTCGGTGTATTTCACAAGGCGGGCAAGTTCGGAAGCATATGTTTGGAACGTTTTCTTGATTTCAAGCGATTCGCACATCGCATTCGCGGCATCCTGTAACAGTGCCATCTTCGTAAAATCCGATGCCGCAATCAAGGTTTGCAAATCAAAGCCGTGTTGGGAGAGAAACGCTTTTGTATTTTCAATTACTTCATGGATCCGCTTGATCAAAACCTCCTTATCCAGTGTGGGATCGACGCCGAAGCCGCTCCGATTGACCGTGTAATCCGCCAAAGCCTTTCTGAGCGCCTTGACAATGCCGACATAGTCCACGATCAACCCGTTGCTTTTTCCTTCGGCAACGCGGTTTGCGCGGGCGATCGTCTGCATCAACGTGTGCGCCTTTAACGGTTTGTCTAAATATAAGCAAGAAAGGCTCTTGACGTCAAATCCCGTAAGCCACATGGCGCAGACAAATACGACGCGGAACTTACTCTTTTCGTCCTTATATTCTTTGTCAAGCTCCCGCTTCTCCATCTTTGCACGGTGCGACAGGATATCCATGCCCCATTTTTTGAAAGTTTGAATTTCGTTCTGCTCCTGACTGATGACGACAGCCATCTCCGTTTCCCGCATCCATGCGATCTTTCTTTCAAGTTCCTGTGCTTCAGACAAAGTAGCCGATTTCAGTAACGATTCAAGCCTTTTGATCTCTTCTTGCCAATACTCTTGCACAAAGTTGAACATTCTCACGCAGGTCACTTTATTGAGGCAGACAAACATTGCCTTGCCGCTCATCCATAAATCGGAATAATGTGCAACAAAGTCTTTGGCAATCGAGCGTAGACGGGGCTCGGCGGTGAGGATATGAATTTCCTTTGCAAATTCACGCTCCAATTTGTCCTGTTGCGAAGGGTCGAGATCGGCGTCTTCGATTGCCGACAAGATGTCGTCTGTAATTTTGGGGTTTTCGAGTTGTGCGATCTTGTCTGCACGGTTTTCATAGTAGAGCGGAACAGTCGCGCCGTCCTCTACGGCTCGTTTGAAGTCATAGATGGAGATATATCCTCCGAATGTTCTCTCGGTGATGTTATCGCTGGAAAGCAGAGGAGTTCCCGTAAAACCGAGACGGGAAGCCGTGGGGAGCAACCGCATCATATTCTCGGCAAAAATGCCGTATTGCGTGCGATGGGCTTCATCCGAAAGGATGATGATGTCGTGGTCGGGATAGATGGGCTCGGCGTTCGGCTGATTGAATTTTTGAATGAGCGTGAAGATGAAGCTCGGATTGCCCCGCAACCTTCTAATCAGATTTTCCCCGCTTGACGCGATATATTCGGATGCCTTCGTGCCTTCGAGAAGTCCGCAGTTTAAGAATGTTCCGCTGATTTGATCGTTCAATTCATCGCGGTCGGTGAGGATGACGATCGTTGGCGAACCCGCGAATTTTCGGCGGATCTTTTGCGCGAAAAAGACCATGGAATAACTCTTGCCCGATCCCTGTGTATGCCAAAATACGCCGAGTTTTCCATCCTTCAATTTGCGCGCTTCATAGGCCTTGACCGCCTCATTGACGCCCAGATATTGATGGTTCTGCGCAAGGATCTTTTTGATGCCACCATTCGAATGGTCGAATACGATAAAATTCTCCAGGATATCCAAAAAGTTTTCCTTTTTGCAAATGCCGCGCAACATGGTTTCCAGTGCGACATTCCCTTCATCGCTTTCCCGCAGACGCTTCCACTCGTGGAAAAATTCAAACTTACTCCCAAGCGTTCCAACCTTTGCCGTAAGCCCGTTGCTCAGCATCACAAAGGCATTGAAATAAAAGAGGTGTGGGATAGTATCCCGATAGTCGCGGTAGTTATCGGTATAGGCATTTTCCACATCGACGTTGGTGCCTTTCAATTCGACGAAAAGCAAAGGAATGCCGTTGACAAACCCGACGATATCCGTGCGGCGGCGATAAAGTTCACTATGAATCCACATCTCCTTGACGGCAAGAAAGTCATTATCTTCGGGGTGGGCAAAGTCAATGACGATCGCATTGCGTGTGCTCTGCTTCCCATCCTCGGTCTTACAGGTGACGGGGATACCGTCGCGGATATACGAATACTTTTCCTCGTTGATTTGGAGAAGAGAGGACGTGGAAAGATGGCTCAGGAATCTCTCCTGCGCCTCGTCGATCTGCACATCGTTGATCCACGGGTTCAACTTTTTAAGAGCGGCTCGAAAATACTGCGTGAGGAGCACCTCGCGGTAACTTGTGCGTCCGAGCGTGCCATCGATACCAAGTTTTTCCTTGTTATAGGCAAATAAGACCCGCCAGCCGAGCTCGTTATGTAAGAGATTCCCCGCGCTCTCCTGCACCAATTTGTTTTCAGAGTATTCGTATGACATATCATTCTCCTATGCTCTATTCACCTTGCTCCATTTTTCGATGAGGTAATTTACGAAAGCAGAACATGAAACCAACATATATTTCGCATCTTCGGCAGGCGCATCCGCAAAGTCAATGCCGCCGTGCCGAATGCCATTCTCATCGGAAGTATATCCGTATAGGGAAGAAAATGCACTTTCCATGGCAGAGTGTATATGAACGCCGCTATCTTTTAACTTTTTGATCGTATTGCCAAGCGTTGCGTTTTTCCCCGACATCCCTGTAATGATACAACACATGGATTCGACCGCGCTGATAGATTCTTTGATGGAGTTCTCATAATCGGGATTTTGACGGTCGGCATAAAGTGACAAAGCTTTGGAAATGTGCTTGTTGACGGAATCATACGGTGTATCTTTGGCCTCTTTTATCGTTGCAAGTTCGGAATGATTAGTAATTGGGACTACCAAATTGTCTAAAATTCTGTATGCCGATACTTCATCCTCCAAGATACGATTGAACTCTGCGCTCATATCTTCCGCTTTGGACGGAGGAATGTGTGAGAGATATCTTTCTATAAAATCAAAGATAATAAGCCATGAAGGTGTTTCGAGAATATATTTTTTTAATGAATTCGCATTGCGAGACTTTACTACCCCATCGCGCGGAAACTCATAGCTGAGTCCCATCTCTATCATCATATCTTCGATACCTGTTGTATAATTTTCATAGTCCAATGGGCTATATATGGTAAATTCCTCTTTATAAAATCTTGAGAATATTCGTCCTTTTAATGTTGCACTTGCGTATTCCAAACGCAGATCCATATGATTGTAGCCATTTCGATGAGAAAAAGTTGCCATTTTTACACCTCAATTTCGCCGTTCATGAGTTTCGGAAGTAAGCGGTCGCGGGCTTCCGTTAAAAGACGCAGTTGTTCACGCAAATTGCTAATTTTTATAGTGACTGTTTTTATAGGATCGAGCAATTTAATATCATTCGGAACTAATATATCATGTTGCAAAAAGCCTTGAAAATCAAAATTGTTTATGCCGTTTGCGGCATGTTTTTTTAATGGCAACATAGTACCGTTGTTTTGCATTGCTTGAATTTCCAGAAAAAGAAGAAGCGCATAAGCTTCATTGATGGGACGAAGCAGTTTACAAAAACTTGCGCTAATTGCATTTTCGCCACAAGCTCTCAACATTTCTTTGTCTATTAAAAGACACCTGCCGATATTGTCAATATTCCCGTTTGACAATTCAAAGATAATATCATTTTCTTGCAGGGAACGAGTCTGTATGTCTTTTTCGGTATGATATCGCAAAGGTACATCTCGATAATTTCCATAATATACATCGGGTATATCTGTTCCGCGAATCACCCTTCCTTTGTGCAAATAATTGCCCATCGGCTCGTCTTTGCCCCAACCACCTCCAATAGTCATGACTAAACACTTTTCGACCGTCTTTCTTTCCCACCCTTCGGGAATGCCGTTGATGATGGGGGTGGTTTCATGACCTGGGAAATGAAGGTCGATAAACCACTCTTTATATAACCGCTGCTCCGCATCTTCTAACAGTTTTATATGCTTTTGATTGTTCTCGATCAAATCATCATAGGCAGAAAGAATATCGGCGATCCGCTTTTGAGTTTCAATGGGTGGCTGTATGCATTTTAATCCGGAGAGTATTGTCTGTGTAAGCAGCGGTTGCGCAGAACCCGAAGCATATAGATTCAACCTCATTTGCTCCAACATATACTTGCAAAAACGGATATCGCTTTTGAACCCGTCTTTGATTTGCAGAACGATTGTATTATCAGTAGCCCAAAAGGAATTTGGACAATAGAAAATTGTTCCGCAATATGCGCCGACCCGACCGACAATTATGGCCTTGGCGTACAAATATGCGTGACTATAGCCTAAGACCCCGTTTGAACCATATACAGGATACTCTCCCGAATCCAAGTATTTCGTTGCTTTTCCATTACAAAAGCAAAAAATATTCTCGAAGTCAACAGTTTCCCACTTCATAATCCCAGCTCCTTCATGTTTTTGGAGATGGTATCCATGAGGTCTTCAGATTCGGCTTGCAAACGCAGAAGTTCTTGATGGATCTCTGCCATGCGCTCCGCAAAATTTACGCCGTCATCTGCTGTGGGCGCAACGCCGACGTAAGCGCCAGGCGTCAATGAGCAACCCTTTTCGAGGATCGCAGATCGCTCCTCAATTTTACATAGCCCGAGAATATCCCGGTACTCTCCCTCGCCGAATTTTTCATACAGCCAAGCCGCCTCTTTCACAATCGTAAGGCGTTCATTGAGTGCGGCGATCTCCTCATCGAATTTTGTCTTGATGTTCTTTTTCTCGCGTCTTTCCGCCGCTTCAACAGCTTCCTTTGCCTCCGCACGTTTTTTCTGCACGATTTCTGAAAGCTCAGCTTCGATCTCGGCAAACGGACGGTCGTCGGATAATGTTTTGCGATACTCCTTGAGCAGATTTCGATATTTCTTAACCT
The DNA here is from genome assembly GCA_947630325.1 of uncultured Clostridia bacterium. Lineage (GTDB taxonomy): Bacteria > Bacillota > Clostridia > Christensenellales > Borkfalkiaceae > Gallimonas. Next base: position 81,028 of record CANRHB010000001.1, on the reverse strand, counting down.
CGCCGCGGTAGAGCCAAACGATGGCATTCAAATTTTTGAGTTGCCAATCGCTCCACTCATTGAGCGTCCGATCCACCTGCGTATAGTAATTGCGGGAGTCGATGAAGAGCACCTTCTCTTTGAGCGCCGCGGGCTTCCCTTTATTAAAAAACCACAGCGAGCAGGGCAAGCTCTTGGTGTAGAAAAAGTTATTCGCCACACTGATGATGACATCAACGTGACCCGTTTTGATGAGTTTTTCCCGAATATCTTTGTCTTTCCCCTGGCTATCCGTCGCAGAGGACGCCATCACAAAGCCCGCGCGGCCTTTTTCGTTGAGATAGGAGTAGAAATAGGAGATCCAAAGGTAGTTTGCGTTGCCGATTTCCTTTGCCTTATTCACGCTCGGAAGTCCGAACGGCAGGCGCCCCGCGGCAGAGGCCGATTCGGATTTCACCTTATCCACGTTGAAGGGCGGGTTTGCCATCACATAGTCGCAGCAGCCATTCAGATTGTGTGCGTCGTGGTAGAACGTGTTCGCCTCATCCCCCGACTTAATGACGCCTGTAAGTCCATGCACCGCCATATTCATCAGGCAGAGCTGGGCATTGTATTCCACTTTTTCCTGTCCATAGAAGGTCATCGTGTTGTTGGCGACCATGCCCGCCGCATTGACGAAGTCGCCCGTCTGTACAAACATGCCGCCGCTCCCGCAGGCTGGATCGAGGAGTACGCCCGACTTCGGCTCTAAAATATTGACGATCATTTTGACAAGCGGCTTGGGCGTAAAGAATACGCCGTCGTCCGAAGCAATGTTTTTCGCAAATTTGTTGAGAAAATATTCATAGATGCGCCCGATGACGTCGCCGCCGACATTACCGAGGGCATTGTTGTTGAAAATGCGAAGAAGTTCGGCGAGAAGCTCGTCCGAAAAGATGGTATACTCTTTTGGCAGAACGCCCTTGAGTTGTTCACTCTCCATCTCCACAAGACGCATGGCGTTGTTGACGACTTCGCCGAGGCTATTCATCACATTTCCGTCGATACTCTGCAAATTCTGCGACGAGATATTCGCGGGAAGGTTGACGAGATAGGAATATTGCGCCTCGCGCGGAAGAAACAACGCGCTCTTTTCCGCAAAATCGCTTGCCTCCACCGGGAGCGGCTTGCCGTTTCGCATCGGTCTGTTTTTGAGAATTTCCGCTTCAACCATTTTGAAACGGCTATAAGCATAGCGCAGGAAAATCAAACCGAGCACGGGCATACAGTATTGATTGCTCGTCAGTTTTGACCCCGCGCGAAGTAGGTCTGCCGATTCCCAAAGATCGGCTTCAAGTTTTTTGATATTGATTCCTCTCGTCATAAGTAACTCCTTTGCGGCTATGCGTTACCAATTCAATGTCTTTTCGGGGTTGAAAAGGAAATCCGAAAGAGAAGCAATCAAAATTCCCTGTTCGTTATAACCCGTCAGTCCCTCTTCACCCACGATGACGATTTTTTTGAAAGCATCGCCTATTCCGAGAAGGGACGATAGCTCCTGCTTGCGTTTTTCCTCGTCGGGCATCCGATAAGCGCACTGAATGTAATATCTGCGGCTGCCCATATTGGCGACAAAATCCACTTCAAGTTGCTTTCTCTGCGACACACCGTTGACTTTCAAATTGGTTTCCACAACTCCCACATCAACCGAATAGCCGCGCAGTTTCAACTCATTATAAACCACGTTCTCCATGATGTGGTTGTATTCCTGCTGGTGGAAGGAGAGCCGCGCATTCCTCAGCCCCATGTCAACAAAATAGTACTTGGACGGCGTGTTGATATACTTCTTGCCTTTGATATCGTAACGAACCGCTCGTTCGATTAAAAAAGCATTTTGCAGGTGATCAAGATACGCTGAAATCGTGTTTGCGGAGAGTTTTAGGTTTTTTTGCGAGTTGAAGGTGTTCGACAGCTTCAAAGGATTGGTGAGCGAGCCGATCGACGAGGCGAGAATATCGGTGAGCTCATTGATCTCGGCGTTACCGCGTAGATTATTTCGGTTTATAATATCCGCAAGATAGGTCGTCGCAAACAGGTCTTGTAAATATTTCGCCTTATCTGAATCTGTCTTCATCGAAAGGCACAGCGGCATTCCGCCGTAAGTCGCGTATTGAAGCCAAGCTCTATTGAACGGCGTATTCTGTTCGAGCGCAGAATAAAACTCCGAAAAGTTGAGCGGAAAGACGCGGATCTCATCTCCGCGCCCGCGGAATTCCGTGATGATGTCGCTCGACAAAAATTTGGAATTGCTTCCCGTGACATAAATGTCTGCGTTCGGAATGTGCAGAAATCCGTTGACGACGCTCTCAAAAGTCGGTACAAGTTGGATCTCATCCAAAAGAATAAAGTACGGGGCATCGTCCTTGATTTGCGCTTTTACAAACGCATAGAGTTCGTCTGGGTTTTGCAAATTTTTATTGCCGTAATCTTCGAGTGAAACGCAAATGATATGGTCGGCGGGTACGCCATCGTTCAAAAGGTGATGATAGAAGAGCGTAAAGAGCAGGTACGACTTCCCGCAACGGCGTACCCCGGTGATGATTTTAACTAGTCCATTCTGCTTATGGTCGATGAGCTTTTGTAAATAAAAATCTCTTGAGATTTCCATAATTGCCCTCATTGCGATTTTTATTAACTATAGCACAAAGTACGCTTATTGTCAAGCGGCTATTGAGAATTTTTGCGTATTGTAAAAAATCTTCTAATTTGTGGAAAATCAATATTTCCTTTTCATATTATGTCGTCTATTACACTTGTAACAAGCATAGAAAAAAAAAGACATACTTTTCGTATGCCTTTTTCGTGTCATTCGATTTTATTCTTCAAGCATTTTCTCAATTCCGATTCCATATCCCCGCGTCGGGTCGTTGATAAAGACGTGGGTGACGGCGCCGATGAGTTTGCCGTTCTGCACGATGGGACTGCCGCTCATGCCCTGCACGATGCCGCCCGTCTCCTCGATGAGTTTCTCGTCCGTCACCTTGATGACGAAATTCTTGTTCTCCTTGTTCCCCGCGTCCACTTTGGCGATGGCGATCTCATACGGTTGCGGGCAGGTGCCGTCCACCGTGGAATAGATGACCGCCTTTCCGATGGTCGCCTCGGCAAGGGGGGCAATGTCCACGAGGGTACAGCGGGAATAGTCGTAATTTTCGAAGGTGCCATAGAGCCCCGTGGAGCACACCTTCTCGGCGCGGGCGATCGCCTTGTCGTTGAGAAAGAGCCCGCGCAGTTCCCCCGCCTTTCCGCGGGTGCCCTTATTCACCCCCACGATACTGCAAAGATATACCTTGCTGTCCGAAATTTCGAGTAAATTGTTGCCCTCGTCGGAGACTTTGTGTCCGAGCGCGCCGAACCGCCCCGTCTCCTTTTCGATAAAGGTGACCGTGCCGATCCCCGAGAGAGTGTCGCGGATGAGCACGCCGATCTTGTATTTCCCGCTCTTTTTCTCCTTTGCGGGAAGAACGCGCACCTCGGCGCACTCCCCTCCCCGCTTGACGGTGAAGGTGACCTCCTTCCCGCCGCAACGGGCAAGCGCCTCGTTGAGATCTTTGATGGTTTTTATCGCAATGCCGTCGGCGGCGCAGATGCAGTCCCCCGCTTTGAGCCCTGCGTCCGCCGCAGGACGGTGAATGCCGTCCTCCGCATTGACTTCGCTCAAATCGATGATCTCCGCGCCGCCCGCGCCGAGCATAAATCCCGCGGTCATGCCGCCCAAGTAATATTTTCCGCCCGCCGCGCTTGCTGTGACCGTCTGTTGCGAAAAGAGAGCGCAACAAAGCACGAGCGCGAGTGCGGCGATATAAAATTTCAGCCTACGCAAATGTATTCCTCCGATCGTCCGCCGTGGACTCAACAGAGGTAATTTGCGCAAGGCCGAACCGTTCTATGCGTCCCCTCCCCTCTTCTCGGGAGGTTATTTTTGGTGGGGAGGGAGAGAGCCGGGCGCAAGCGCGTCATACAGAGCCGCCCCCTCCCGTGCGTCATTCCGAGCCGAAAAGGAAATAACGAAGTCCGATATGGCGAGCCGCCGAGGGAATCTTGTTACGTTCAAGTGTGATTAACCCGAGCCGAAACGTACCAAGATGCCTTCGCGGACTTTCTTTTGCGAACTGCGCAAATGTATTACGGCTACTTCGTCGCATGCTCCTCGTGCCGCCCTTAGACAACATAGAACGTGCGGGCGGGGCGAAATGACATATTTGGAACAGTGGGTCGAAATGACAAATTACAATTTTATTTCTTTCTTGCCTCTTCGAGGAGGAGGTCGGCGTGGCGGAGGGCGAGTTCGTCCGTGTCCCCCGAAAGAAGGCGGGCAAGTTCCAGCCGCCTCGCCTCTTCATCAAGTTCGTGCACGCGGGTATAAGTCTTTTCCCCCGCCTCCGTCTTTTCGATGAGGAACTGCCTGTCGGCCGCCGCGGCGATCTGCGCGAGGTGGGAGACGGCGATGATTTGGGTGGTTTTGGCGATCTTCGCAAACTTTTCGGCGACGACTTTCGCCGTCTTTCCGCCGATCCCCGCGTCGATCTCGTCGAAAATATAGGTCCCGATGCCGTTCACGGAGGAAAGCTGTGCCTTGATCGCCAGCATGAAGCGGCTCATTTCGCCGCCCGAGATGATCTTCCCGAGTTCCTTCAAGGGTTCGCCTGCGTTTGCGGAGAACAAAAACCGCACGCCGCCCAAGCCTTCGCTCGTTGCCCGCGGAACGTCCTCCTCGGTGTAGCCATCGAACTCCACTTCGAAGCGCGCCGAGGCAATATTCAACGTTTTGAGTTCTTCCACCACCCGCGCCGTCCACTCGGTCGCGGCCTTCTTGCGGGCGTCTGTCAGAGTGACGCAGGCGCGGTACAAGAGCGCGTCCGTCTCCTTGAGCTTTGCGGAGAGCGTTTCGTACATCGCCCCACTGCTCTCGAGCAGGTCCCGCTCCTCTTTTGCGCGCACCAAAAATTGCGAAATTTCCTCCACCGAGCCGCCGTACTTTTTCTTGAGGGCGCGGATCTCGTCGATGCGGTTTTCCACCCGTTCGAGCTCCCCCTCGTCGATCTCGAGTTCTTCGGCAAGCCCCTCCACCTCGCTTGCGAGGTCCGAAAGTTCGGAAAGGGCGTTTTCGAGCCGTTCGCACACGCCGGCATAGTCGCCGTAACGGGCGATGGAGCGCAGGGAGCGCAGGGCGGAGTTTGCGGCGTCGGTCGCCCCGCCGTCCGCTTCGAGGCACTCCCTTGCGGTGTTGAGCCCGCTTAAGATTTTTTCGGCGTTGCGATACTTTTCGCGCAGGGACAGTAATTTTTCTTCCTCCCCCTCTTTGAGGGCGGCGCGCTCGATCTCCTCGATCTGGAAGCGCAGAATGTCGAGCCTGCGCGAACGCTCCCCCTCGTCCCCGCCGAGGAGAGAGAGATTTTTCAAAATTTCTTTGCGGGCGAAGAGAAGTTCGTTTACCCGCGCTTTTTCGCCGTCCACCCCCGCGATGCGGTCGAGAAGGCGGAGTTGGTTGCTCTCTTTGAGGAGGAAGAAGTGTTCGCTCTGCCCGTGGACATCCACAAGCCGCGAGGTGATCCTCTTCAACATGGTCGCCGAGACGGTGCAACCGTTGACTTTGGCGCTCCCCTTGCCGTCGATCCCGAATTTGCGCGAAAGAACGAGGGTCTCGTCGGGCTCGATGTCGAGTTCGGAGAGAAGGTCGCCTATCCCATCGTCCGCCGTAAATTCGGCGCGCACCGAGCACTCGGTCTGCCCGAAGCGGATCATGGACTTGTCCGCCTTGGCGCCGAGCACGAAGTCGATCGAGTCCAAAATGACCGACTTGCCCGCGCCCGTCTCTCCCGAGAGGACGTTGAGCCCCCCGCAAAATTCGAGATCGGCGCGGTCGATGAGCGCGATATTGCGTATGGAGAGACTTTTCAACATGTTCTCAGATCCTTGCGATGCGGTTGAGCCGCTCCATCACTTCCTGCGCGGCTTCGGGAGATTGGCACACGGTGAACACGGTGTCGTCGCCCGCGATGCTCCCCACGACCTCCGCATAGTTGAGGCGGTCGATGACAACGCCCGCATTTGCGCCGTTGCCGTTCAACGTCTTGATGACGACGATGTTCCCGACTGCCTGTATGGATTCGAGGCAGGCCTGGAAGAGAGAGCGCATCTTGTCGGAGAGCTCCCCCTCGTTCTTGCCGATGGCGGCATAGCGGTAGCGCTTTTGGGTGCCCGCCACCTTAAAAAGGCGCAACTCCCGCACATCGCGGGAAACAGTCGCCTGCGTGACGTTGAAATGGGCGTTTGCGAGTTCTTCGCAGAGTTCTTCCTGTGTTTCGATCTCTTTTTCCTCGATGAGTTCGAGGATCTTGGTGTGCCTTGCGTTTCTCAACATTGTGTTCTCCAAAAAAGACGTCAATTTATTTTTTCCGTCAGACGGCGGAAGAAATCCTGTTTTCCCTCGGAGAGAAAGACTGCGTGCCGCGAAGATTTTTTCACGGCGGCGGTGTCTCCCCCCTTGAGTTCCCCCAAAAATTCCCCGTCGCCGTGCACGATCGCCCCATCGGGGAAGGTGAAGAGAAGTTCGCTCTTATCGGATAGGACGATGGGACGGCTTCTCAGCGAAAAGGCGTTTACGGGCGTGAGCAGAAGGGCGCCGCATTCGGGGGTAAGAATGCTCCCGCCTGCCGAGAGAGAATAGGCGGTGGAGCCCGTCGGCGTGGCGAGAATGAGCCCGTCCGCCGTAAATTCGCCCGCAGGACTGCCGTCGACCGTTACGCCGATGCGGATCACGCCGTCCTCCGCTTTGGGGGAGATGGGGCGCATGAAGGCGATCTCGTTGAGGCAGTGGCGGGAAACTCCCAAAATTTCCGCTTGGAGCATGGTGCGCTCCACTCGGTTGCAAGAAGGGTCGAGGACGAGTTTTACCGCCTGTTCCTCCTCCCCGCGCTCGAATTCGGCGAGAAAGCCGAGGGTGCCATAGTTGATGCCGGCGAGCGGGATCCCGAGAAGAGAGGCCCTCCTCGCCGCACGGAGCATGGCGCCGTCGCCGCCGAGCACGATGAGGCGGTCCACTTCGCCGATCTCGTCCGCATCGAGAAAAGTGCGCACAAAAACGCCCGCCTGTTCAAGCATCGCTTCAAGCGTGCGCACCCGATCTTCGGGGACCTTATTTTTGTGATAGTAAATACCGATCCTCATAGGCCAAGTTATATTATAACTTTTTCATGAATAAAATCAAGGGTTTTTTGAAAAAAAGTTCTATTTTTTCGAAAAAGAGAATTCGGCAAGCGGCCGCAGAAAGTCCGTTTTTTGGGAAGGCTCTCCCCCCTTTTTCAACCAGATCATGTATTCGATGTTCTTTTTGGGGCGAAGCGGGGCGTTCGTCAGGGCGATGGGCGCAAGCAATTCCTTGGAAAAGTCGTAAAAGTCGCCAAGGAGCCCCCTGTGGAGGGCGGGCGGACAGACGCCGTTTTTATTGAGCCCCTTTCCCCCGCACTCGAATTGCGGCTTAAAGAGAAAAAAAGCGTTCCCCCCGTCGGGCAGAAGGGACGCCGCGGCGGGAAGAATGAGACGGAGGGAGATGAAACTCAGATCGCCCACGACGCCTTCGAGCATTACGGGAAAGTCCGCGGGGGCGAGGTAGCGGGCATTGGTGTTGTCCATCACGGTGACGCGGGGGTCATGGGAAAGCGCGGAAGAGAGCTGGCTCTCCCCCACATCCACGCAAAATACGTGCTTTGCGCCCTTTTTCAAGAGGCAATCGGTGAAGCCGCCCGTACTCGCGCCGAGGTCGGCAAAGACGAGGTTTTGGACGGACTGTCCGAATACGTCGAGCCCGCGGGCAAGTTTGTAGCCCCCGCCCGAGACGTACTCCTCCTCCCGTTTAAGAAAGGTGAAGAGTTCTCCCTCCCGCACATCATCGTCGGGAGAAAGCTGCTTGTCACCGCGCAGGACGAGTCCGATTTTGAGGGCCTCCGCAGCTTTGGTGCGGGAACCGAATTTATCCGTAAAGAATTTATCTGCACGCATGGGCGCCTCGCACCGCGTCAAGAATTTCCCCGAAATTGAGCCCAAAGTCCTCCATGAGGGAGAGCGGTTCGCCGTGCGGGAGGAAACGGTCGCAAAGCCCGAACCCGATGACGCGCGTTTGAAGTCCGCGGGAGCGGTAGAAGCGCGCTACGGCGTCCCCCAATCCCCCGATGAGGGAATTGTCCTCGAGGGTGATGACGGTGCAGTGGGAATAGCCGGCAAGAAGCTTTTCATCGAGCGGGCGCAGAAAGCGGGCGTTGACAATGGCAACTTCGATGCCCTCCGAAAGAGCCGCTTTTCGCACATTTTCGGCGATCGTAAGGCACCGCTCCCCCGCCGCAAGCAATACTATGTCAGACATAGTACTATGTAAAACCTCGAATTTCCCAATTTCGACCGCGGTTTCTTCCCCTTCTTCCCCCTCGCGCGGGTAGCGAATGGCAAGCGGAGCCTTGAAATCTGCGCTCAAGCGGAGCATGGCACGGAACTCTGCGATATTTTTGGGGATCGCAACGGTAAGATTGGGGATAAAGGAGAGAAAGCTGAGGTCAAACACTCCTTGGTGGGTCTCCCCGTCCGCGCCCGACACGCCCGCGCGGTCGATACAGAGGGTGACGGGCAGATTCTGCGCGCAAATATCATGGATGATCTCGTCGAACGTCCGCTCCAAAAAGGTGGAAAAGACGGCATAGTATGGTTTCATCCCCCCTGCCGCCATGGAGGCGCACAGCACCGAGGCGTGCTCCTCGCAGATGCCGACGTCGAACGCGCGCTCGGGGAAGGTATCAAAGAAGGGACGGAGCCCGAGGTTATCCGTCATCGCGGCGGTCACCGCAACGATCTCGGGGCGGCTTTTTGCTAAGGCGCACAGTTCCTCGCCGAGGGCGGCGCTGTATTCGCTGTGTTTTTTTGCGGGACTTACGCCGTGCGTTGCAACGGGCGCAGACTCGCAGAAGGAGTACCCCTGCCCCTTTTTGGTGGTGACATGCAGAAGGACGCTCCCCTCTTTTAAGCCCTCTTTCGCCTCTTCGAGTGCGGGAAGGAGTTCATTTAAGTCGTTTCCGTTGACGATCCCGCGGTATTTTAGCCCGAACCGCTCAAAAAGTTTTACGTCCTCCAAGGGCGGTTCCCCCTTCATTTCGGCGAGAAGTTCGTGCATTCCGCCCACGGTGGGAGAGATGGACATGCCGTTGTCGTTGAGGATGATGAGGACGCGGCTTCTTAAAATTTTTACGCTGTTGAGGGCCTCGTAAATGAGCCCGTTGTTAAAAGAGCCGTCGCCGACGAGGGCGATGACGTTGTAGTTTTCCCCTTTTAAGTCCCGCGCCTTGGCAAAGCCGAGCGACGCGGAGATCGCAGTCCCCGCGTGGCCTGTGTCATAGCAGTCGTACTCGCTCTCGCTTCGCTTGGGGAAGCCCGAGAGCCCTCCGCGCTTTCGGAGGGTGTGGAACCTATCCGCCCGCCCCGAGAGAAGTTTGTGGGTGTAGCATTGGTGCCCGACGTCGAAGATGAGTTTATCCTTCGGGAAGTCGAACACGCGGTGCAGGGCGACGGTAAGTTCCACCGTGCCGAGGTTGGAGGAAAGATGTCCGCCGCAAACCGAAACGGTGCGGAAGATCTCCTCCCGCAACGCGCCGCAAATTTCCTTTAATTGTTCGGGGGAAGCGGTTTTGAGCTCCCCGTCCGTGATCTGTTTCATATTTCTAATTGTCCCGTGTTCTGACAAGATCGACAAGGGAGGCAAGGAACCCGTCCCCGCCGAGCGCACGCAAATGGGCGTGGCAGTTTGCCGCAGTGCGGTCCGCAAGGAGTTCGGCCCGTTCCATGCCGTACACCTTCACGCAGGTAAGTTTGTCCTCCTCCCTGTCCTTTCCGAGCGTTTTGCCCATCTTTGCGCTCTCCCCCTTCACGTCGAGAATGTCGTCCGTCAGCTGGAAGAGGGTCCCGAGCGCTTCGCCGAACTTCTCCGCTTTTTCTTCGTCCCCGCCGCAGAGGATCGCCGCCATCACGATGGGAGCCGTGATGAGTTTCCCCGTTTTATGGGCATAGATAAAGCCGAGTTCTTCCTCTCCGCCCGTCTTTCCCGTGTAGAGAAGGTCGGCGGATTGCCCCGCGATCATGCCTTTCGCCCCCGCCGCGTCCGCCAAATACTGCGCCGCGCGGAGGTGCCTTTCGCTCTTTTTCCCCTCTTTGAGAAGGAGACACATCCCCTCGGAAAGAAGGGCGTCCCCCGCCAAGATGGCGTTCGCCTCCCCGAACACTCTGTGGTTGGAGGGGTTGCCGCGGCGGAAATCGTCGTTGTCCATGGCGGGCAAATCGTCGTGGATGAGGGAATATGTATGGATACACTCGAGGGCGATCGCAAGCCCCGCCTCCTTCGTATAGTCCCCGCCAAAGTGGGCGAGGGCGCCGAAAAACAGCACGGGGCGCACCCGCTTCCCCCCCGATAAGAGGGAGTAGCGCATACTCTCGCAAAGAACGGGCGGGCGGTAGTCCATCTCCGCGCAGAAACGTTTGAGTTCTCCCTCGAAGAAGGAGAGATATTCGTCGTATTGTTTCCCGAATGTCATTTGTGCCTCATTTCCGCCGCATTGCAGACGTTTACAAGGAGCATGGCGACGGTCATGGGTCCCACGCCGCCGGGGACGGGGGTGATGTAAGCCGCCTTTTTTTGCACATTTTCAAAGTCGACGTCGCCGCAGAGTTTTCCGTCCACGCGGTTGATGCCCACGTCGATGACGGTCGCCCCCTCCTTCACCATATCGGCGGTGATGAGGTTCGCCCTCCCCGTCGCCGCAACGAGAATGTCCGCTTTGAGGCATTCCTCCTTGAGGTTTTGGGTGCGGGAGTGGCAGACGGTGACGGTGGCGTCGGCATTCAAAAGGAGGAGCGCCATCGGTTTTCCCACGATGTTGCTCCGCCCGACGACCACGGCGCGCTTGCCGCGCGTTTCGATATGGTAGGCTTTGAGCAGTTCCATGACCCCGAGGGGGGTGCAGGCGACCTGCCCTTGCTTTCCGAGGGCGAGTGCGCCGATGTTTTGCGCCGAGAACCCGTCCACGTCCTTTTCTGTGGGAACTTCGGCGAGGATGCGCTCCTGGTTCAAATGCGCGGGGAGAGGGAGTTGCACCAGAATGCCGTCCACTTCCTCATCCTTTGCAAGTCCGCGCACGGTATTTTCGGTCTCCTCCTCGGAGACGGACGCGGGCAGACGGACGTCCTTGCAGGTGATCCCCGCTTCCGCGCACGCCTTGAACTTGTTGCGCACATAGATGCCCGAGGCGGGGTCGTCCCCGATGAGCACCACCGCGAGTGTGGGGTATCTTCCCGTATTTTCAAAGAAACGCGCGGTGCGTGACAGCAATTCCGCGCGAATTCGGGCGGCGACCGCCCTTCCGTCGATGATCATTTGTTGATAAATCCTCCCAGCACCCCGTTGACGAAACTTGCCGACGTCTCCGCGGAGTACTTTCTTGCAAGAGCCGCCGCTTCGCTCACCGAGACGACGGGCGGCACCTCCTCCACATAGAGGATCTCCGCGAGGGCGACGAGCATCACCGCCCTGTCCACGGGAAAGATGCGGTAGCCCGCAAAGCGGGTGACCTTTTCCTCTATCTTTCGGTTGAGTTCTTCGCCGTGCTCCTCGGCAAGGTCGACGAGGTTCTCCGCAAAGGCGGTCTCCTCCTCGCTGAGGCGGAACGACTTATAAAGTTTCTTTCGGAATCCCTCGCCGCTGTCCCCGCCATAGAGGGAGGCAAACACGATGCGGAACGCCGCTTCTCTCGCGTCGCTTCTCATATTGCTCCTTTACGAGAAATTCCCCTTCCGCACGGAAAGGGAACGTTCTCAACCGATTTTTTCCCGTTCACCCTCTTCCGCGGGTACAGGCGGATTGGACACTGGCGCCGAAGGGAAGATCACGCTCTGCACGTGAATATCGATCTTGGCGATCTTGAACTTGGTCATCGACTCCACCATCTGTTTCACCGTCTGCTGGATGGAATAGGCGAGTTCGGGCACGTTGTAGCCATAGTGGGCGATGACGGAGATATCCGCAAAGATGCCCTCTTTTTCAAAGCAAATTTTGATGCCCTTGCTCTTGGAGGGGACGAGTTCGATGCCCTCCGTCTCCTGCAAACTCAAAACGACGATGCCGCTTACGATGTCCGCATTATATGAAATTCTGCCCTTTTGTCCGTTGGGATTGTATCTGATACTTGCCATAATTTACACCTCACGGTAGCATTATAGCACATCTTTTTTTATTTTACCACTATTTTTGCTCAACTTTCCGCATAAATAGGCATAATTACGATATTTCCGTCCCGAAGTTCCTTCTCATCTTCGAAGATGGAGTAGATCTTGAGGGCTGTTTCGGCGTTGAGTTCGCTCGAATTGATGAAGATGTTCACGTTTTCGGAGTCGGAGCCGATGACGACCACCGCGTCCGAAAAGCCGAGAGAGCGGATCATCGTCTCGAGCACGAGTTCATCCTCCATGATGGAGACCATTTTCTGCTTTTCGGCGATGGCCTCGGCGTATTCCTGCGTGTCGGCGGCATAGGCGGAGATGATGCCGTCGAGCTGGACGAACTCTTCGCTCCGCGTGGAGTTGCGCTCGGCGCGGTGGGAGGTGAAGAAGTTCACGCTCTGGGCGTTGCTGGCGTCTACATCCGCGGAACGGGTGCCGGCAAGCACAAAGTTGAACACGGCGGTGACTGCAAGGAGCAGTACGAGGGTGGACATCAGTGCGATTTTTTTGGTGTTGGACATAACTTTATCTCCTTTTTTCATAATTTTTAAGATCGCAGATAGATCTGCACGTCCTTCTTGTCGAGGCGGAGCATGGCGGAGGTGATGTCGAGGATGCGCGAACGGACGAGAATGCTGTCCTTCCCCCCGAACAGGACGACGGCGCTTACCGCCCTGCCGTCCTCCTCCGCGATCATGGCGGTCGCCTCCTCCACCCCCTCGATCTCGGTGAGCAGGCGGGAAAGCCGCGTCTCCGTCTCGGTAGGCTCATAGGAAGAGGAACGCTTTCCGAAGGTCAGCCCCACGGCAAGCAGGAGCAGAAGGGCAAATGCGGCAAGCAGGACGGCGCGGACGGTGCGGTTTTGCAGAAGTTCTCTTATTCTTCCCATACCACTTCGATGAGCCCCTCCCCGCAGGAATACTTTTCCGCGATCGCCGTGCGGATGCAGTCTGCAATATCTATATGCGCGTCTTGTCCGATTATGCCGTCTGCCGAAAGATTTACTTTGATTTTTGCGATCGGGAACCCTCCCGCAGGGTCGCGCGTGACGACGACCGCCGAGGAAAGGGAGTATTCGCTCTCCAAAAAAGAAGCGATCTCCTCCTCGTCTCTCTCTGAGAGAAGGGCGGCGCACTCGAGAAGGTAGCCGCTGTCCTCCCCCACCTTTGCGCTCCCAAGGGAGAGTTCCTTCTTTGTCATCAGCGACACGAGGGGGCCCAAGAGCACGGCAAACACGAGAAGGCGGCTCATTCCCTTGAGGAACGCCCCCATCTTCCCCGCGGGCAGAATGACGGAGAGCGCGGCGGAGAGGAGCACCGCCCCCGCCACGGCGAGAATGTAGCCGCTCAAATGATCACCCCCGAGGAGCAGACGAGGAGCAGGAGGGTGAGGAAGTAGAGAAAGGCGACGGAGAGCATTCCCGCCGTAAAATAGCCGAGATCGCCCGCAAGACGGGACAAAAGGGTGGGAATTTTGCCGCCGACGGGCTCGGTGACCGCCGCGGACAGCCGCAAAAAGAGCCCCAATACCCCGAACAAAAGGAGGGGCTTTGCGACCGTGCCGAGGAGCACGAACACCGAAAAGGCGCCGAGGGCGTTCTTGATGAGGGCGCTCCCCGCGACGATGAGGTCCATTCCCCCCGAGAGAAACCCCCCGACGACGGGCACCGACCCCGAGACGACGTACTTGACGGCTCGAAGGGAGAGACCGTCGTACTGCGCCGAAGTCATTCCCTGCACGGTCAAAAAGAGGCTGAAAAGCCCGAGGCACAGCCCGATGAGCCACTTGGAAATGCTCTTGAAGAAGTCGCCGAGTTTCTCCGTCTTGACGCCGTCCGATAAATTTCCCACAAAGGACAGGACGACAGTGACGACGGCGACGGGCAGAACGACGCTTTCGAACAGCTTGCAGATGCCCCCGCTCATGAACGCCACCGCGGGGCGGTAGACTGCGGCAGACACCGTTCCCCCGCTTGCCGCCATCAGGGTCAAGAGGAGCGGATAGACGAGTTCCATCTGCTTGCGCATACTCTCCACCGTTTCGAAGCACTGCGCGATCGCCGAAGTGAGGCAGGCAAGCACCACCGAACCCACCGCAAGGTAGCCGACGAAGCCTATTATGTCTGACATAGTACTATGCAAAAAGCCACTTTTCGCAGAGTTTAGTATTCCACAGAGGAGAGAAACTGCCAGAATGACGGCAAAAGCGGGCAAAAGCAGCGCAGCCTCGTCCCAGACGAGCCCGAGCACCGCCTCTCCGAGACTTTGATAGTCGAGGCGGTAATCCCCCTCTATCATCGCCTTCAAGCTGTCCTTTACAGAGACGCCGCGGAACTCGGAGAGTTTGTCGAGATAGTTTTGAAGTTCCTCCGTGTCGAGCGCGCCAAGGAGGGTGTCGATGCGCTCTTCAAGTTCCTCCATCCCCTCTTTTGCAGGGTCCGCCGCTTCGGCTTTTACGGGAGAAGAGGCGGGAAGAAAAATGAGCAAGAGGAGCAGAAAAAGGGCGGCATATAGAAGCGCGCGCGGCATTCTTTTTTGCTTGATAACTTTCATTTGATGAGCCCCAAGAGTTTTACGATGAGAGAGAGCACGTTTTCGAGAATGGGGACGGCGAGCACCAAGATGATGACCTTCCCGCAGAACACGAGCTTGTCCGCAAGGGAATTCTGCCCGAAGTCGCTTAAAATGCCCGCGCTGAATTCGACGAGGTACCCGATTCCGATCATCTTGAGCACCGCCTTTACAAGGGAACTTTCGATGCCCGTCATTTCGGCGATCTTGCGGAAGATGGAGACGGTCCCCCCGAGCAGGTCAAAGACAAAGAGAAGGAGGATGATGCTTCCCGCGATCGTCACGGCGAGGGAGAGTTCGGGCTTTGTCGCTTTGAGCAGAATGGCGGCGACGGCGGTGATGAACGCAATGCCGACGAGTTGAAAGATCATAGGCTACACATTGAGATCGAAAATCTCTTTGATGGTCGAGAACAGGTCGCCGATCATGGTGACGGCGATCGTAAGCGCGATCACGAGCCCGACGATGGAGACAACGGTCGCAATGTCGTCGCGGTCGGACTTTTTGAGCAGTTGGCAGACGACGGTGATGAGAATGCCGATCGCCGCAAGTTTGAAGATGATCGAGATGTCCATATTTACACGATGAGAATGACGAAGGCAAGCCCTGCCAAAAGCCCTAATTTCAGATAGAGTTCTCCCCTCTCCTTGGCGTCCTTTTCGGCCCCCTCTTTTTTCACGAGGAGCGGGGCGCGCTTTCCCTCAAAAAAGCCGAGTTGGGAGCGGGAATCCCCCCGCCCGAGTTGTGCGAAGTAGACGAGCGCGTCCTTTTTTTCCTCCTCGGTAAGAAAGGAAGCGGAAAGCTCCTCCTTCCCCCCGAGCGCCTTTTGTGCGGCTTTGCCGAATTCCCCCGTAAGTTTGCACTCCTTCAAAAATTCGGGCAGAGGCGCGCGGCGGTATTTGAGTTCGGCAAGATAGTTTTCATTGAAGTCGCTCCACTGCGTAAAAAAGTTCCTGCGGGCGCGGTATTTCCCCGCGGCAAAGTAGCCGAGCAGGGTGCAGAAGGCGATCACAAGCCCCGCCAAGCAGAATTTCAACCACATACGGCCCCCCTTTCGTCAAGAATTTTTCCGATGTGCCCCAGCCCGTCGAGCAAAATATAGCGGGAAAAGAGCGGGGGCGCGTCGGCAAAGCGGACAAGGTGCGCCGAGGCAAACACGTGCACCCCCGCCCCCACCGCCCGACTGACCGCGGGATAGTCCGTGGGCAGAAGCTCGTCCGTGACGATGACGTCGGGCCTCATGGCGCGGATCCCCGCAGTGAAGGCGGTAAGTTTGTCGGCGAACTTCATGCAGTCGGAGGTCGCTCCCAAATCGCCCGCGGAGAGTTCTCCCCTCTCGTCGCACACGAGGACGTTGCGGCACTTGCGCAGGCAAACAAGGCGCGCAAGGTCGCGCAAAAGGGTGGTTTTCCCCTCCCCGGGCGGCGCCATGATGAGAAGAGAGCAAAGCCCGTTTTCAAGGCATTGGCGGTAGATTTCCTCCGCACATCCGAAAATTTCATGCGGAATGCGCAGGCAGAGGGAGGTGATCTCCCGCACGGAAAGGACCTGTCCGTTCTCGTACACAAAGGTGCCTGCCAGCCCGATACGCACCCCGTCCGCCGTCAAAAATCCCTGTTTGAGTTCGTTCTCCACCGAGTAGACGGAATAGCCGCTTGCCGCAAAGAGCGCCTCTTCAAGCTCCTTTTGCGTGGGAAGAAGGGCGCGGTTTTTTGGACAGACGCCGTGTTCCCCCAAAAAGACGAACGTGCCGCCGAGGTTTGCGGAGAGCGGTTTTTCGGCGCGGAGACGGAGCTCGTACAGGCGCGAGAGGTCGACATACCGCACGGCGGAAGCAATTCGCGGGGGAAGAAATTCCAGCATCGCTCTATTTTATGGGACAAGACCCTCGGTTATGACTTGGAGGAGAGAAATGAGGGGAAGAGCTGCCCCCTTTGAAGGGGGCGGCTCAGCCGTCAGGCGGTGGTGGGGGTTCTGACTGCCCGTCCTAAATGATGTCATTTCGACCAAGCCGCTATGCGGCGCGTGGAGAAATCTCGCCTTATTATAATGCGGTAGAGATGTCTCCACTTCGGTCGACATGACATTTGGGAACGTGCGGCGGCTCGAAATGACATTTTAAGAACCGCAGGAGGGCTCGATGGGTTTTGTCATAAAAAACCATGACGGATTTGAAGCAAATGAAGCAAACGAAGCAGATATAGATATAAATAAAGAGAAAGAAATAAAAAAAGAAATAGAAAAAGAGAAAAATAAAACAACAGCCCCGTTGCGTGCCTTGGGAAAAAGGCGCAACAGGGCTGTAAAATTTTTGGCACTTACGCCCCTATCGGCGCAAAATGCGTGGTATAATGTTTCCGTAAAGAGTTATTCGAGCACGAATACGCTCACGGAGTTGTTCTTGACCGTCGCCTTCAAGACGTCGCCGTCGAGCGCGATCTCCTGCGTTTCGGGCCGGATATTCACCGTCTTGCCGTAACGCACGCCGATCTCGTTGATGACCGTGGGGTCCTCGTGCCAGAGGGTCGTGACCGTCGCCTTCGTCTTTTTGGGGAAGTTCTTCAAAACCGCCTCCATCTCCTCATCCTTCCCAGAGACGTTGACGACCTTCAAATAGATCTTGCCGTCCTCCCCTACCGTCACGCTGTTGAACACCCGCTCGTTGACCTTCCAGATGTTCTTGAAGAGCACTTCATGCCATTGCCCACCGAGCAGAATGCTTGCCGTGAACGTCTTTTCGGTGTATTCGAGGCGCATGACGTTGCCCTCGGGAGAGTAGCCGAGGAACTTGTCCTTGCCCATCATCTCGCAGACGGTGCGCATGAAGTCCACCCGCTTGTCAAAGGAGACGTCATAGCCCTTGTGGTTCTTGCCGTATTGACAGCAGATGGAGAACCCTGCGTTGTCCATGGTGCCGGCGTCCCGCACGTCCTTCACGCCGACGCCCGCGATGAAACTCTGTTCCCCATAGAGACGGCGGAAGGAGATCTCCACGTTGCACTCGGCAAAATCCTGCGCGTCATAGTAGAAGCCGTTGAACGCGTCGCTCTCCTCGATGATGAGCTCGCCGTTCTCGATGTGGCCGCCGCGGCAGTTGGGATAGACCTTCCATCCGCCCAAGCCGTCCTTGAAGTCGTGCCCATATAAAAGTTTGCCGCTCTTGCGGTCGTACACTTCCACTTTGGAGACTGCGCTCGCCGTCCTATGCCCGCCGATGAGGAGCCCGCCTGCGTTGTTGCCGTCCACGGGCGCGACGTCCGTAAGGGTATAGCTTCCCACATTGCCCGCGAACATCTGCTGCACGTAGTAGTTGGGGGTGAGCATCACTTCGCGGGGGTTGAACCAGATCATATTCGGGGTCCAGCGGTAGTGATAGGTGGAGGCGAACAGGGGCGCATAGCAGGTCATTTTCACGACGTCCGAGTTGCGTTCGCACCCCGTGAGGAAGGCGGCCTCGCTCAAAGCAGAGCGCAGGTTGTTGTCCCCGTTGAGCCGTCCCCTGCCGTCCGACATCGTGTGCATCGCATATTCGCCCATGAACACTTTCGCGCCGCCTCTGTCGTAACAGTCGTATCGCTTGGTGTTGTCGATGAACCACTGGTAGGAGTTGTACACATGCTCGTCCACGATCATGTCGCGGTACTTTTCGTTGATGATCTTCCAGCTGTCGTTGCTGTCCTGCGGACGGATGTCCACGCCCGCGCTCGTCACCACGGTGATCCCAAAGAGTTTCAAAAGGTCGGTCTGCCGCCCCTTGTACATGTATTGGCGGACCCCGAGAAGGCAGGAGGCGAAGTTGTCGAAGTACTCATAGCCCCAATTCTCGTTGCCGATGCCGACATATTCGAGTTCGAAGGGAGCGGGGTGCCCCATGTCCGAGCGCACCTTCGCCCAATAGCTCTCGTTCTTGTCGCTCGAGGCGATGTCCCCCTTTGCAAAGAAGATGAGGTCAGCAACGTTGTCGATGACTTCTTTTTGGAACTTTTCGGTGCCGGGGACGATGCGCTGGTAGCCCGTCTTGCGCTGTTCGCCCATGCGGATCTGGCAGAGCACGCCGCAGTGGAGCACGGGCAGAGGCGCCATTTTGAGGTCCTCGCACAGGCAGAAATATTCATAGAACCCGATGCCATAGCTCTGCATATACCGCCAAACGTTGGGGATCTGGCGGCGTTGCTCGAGGGGACCCACCGTCTCCCGCCATTTGTATTGGTAGTCGAAACTGACGTCCCCTTCCACCACACAGCCGCCGGGGAAGCGCAGAAAGGAGGGATGGCAGGCCTTTAACGCCTCCACGATGCGGGGAGAGAGCTTGCCGTTGCGGTACTTATCGGGGTCCCCCCAAACGGTCGCGGGGAGCAGGGAGACATAGTCGATGCCGAGTTTGCCGTTCCCCTCCAAAGTGATGGAGAGCCGCCCCATCGTGTCCTTTTCGGCGACGACCGAGGTGGAAACTTTGATCCAGTCGCCGTCGGCGCCTTCGGGGATTTTGATCTCGCCGATGGTGGTATGCCGCCCGTGCGCCCCCTTGATAAAGACCTTTGCGACCCCCTTAAAGCCGAGCCTCTTCACCCACATGGAGAAGTGATAGGTCTCGCCGTTCGTGACGGGCATTCCGTAATTGTCGTACCCGCCCACGGTGTAATAGCCGGGGTTTTCGAGATGATAGATGCCGCCGACGTTGAGGAGAAGGTAGGACGGGTTATTCTTGTTCATGCCGCCGTCCGTCGTGATCTTGCGGGGACCCGCGCCGTAAATATCCCAATAGAACCCCTTTTGCTTGCGGGCCTCCACGGTGCTTTCGGCGCTGTAGTCGTCGTATGTAAAGTAGCCGAACTCAAAGGAGTTGTTGATGACCATTTCGGCGTTCATACCGCCGTCTGCGGCCTGGTTGATGTCCTCGAAAAAGAGGCCGTACAGATGTTTGGAGACGTCAACGCCCCGCTTTTTTGCGTCTAAGGTATAGTGTAACATGATTCCTCCCTAAAATGCGAACACGTTTTGCCGTTTCGCCTAAGCAATTATAACAGCAAATGCAGATTTCGTCAACGGTTTGCAGGGAAATTTTTCCCATGGTTTTTTGGAGAAAGGAACTTGCGAATGACTGAGGCGGTGACCGTTTGGGACAAAGGACACCACCACCCTACCCCCCTCCTTGGAGGGGGCAAACAGCGGAACCCCCTCCGAGGGAGGGGGATCAAGGGGGTGGGGCGTATTCTTTTTGTCATTTCGACCAAGCCGCTATGCGGCGCGTGGAGGAATCTCGCCTTATTATAATATGGTAGAGATGTCTCGACTCCGCTCGACATGACATTTTAGAACGTGCGGGGTCGTCGCCCCATGCTACGGCACCAAAAAGGACGACCATAAATAAAAAGTGCGGCTACTATTTTGCCGGTGATACTTCGTCGCAGGCTCCTCGTGCCGCCCTTAGACAACATAGAACGTGCGGGCGGGGCGGGGTCGTCGCCCCTGAAGTACGGCACCAAAAAGGACGACCCTTGGGGGTCGTCCTTTTTGGTGCCGGTGATCGGGGTCGAACCGATACGGTATTGCTACCACAGGATTTTGAGATTTTCATGCGATCGAAAATATTCGGTTATTAGTTGATTTTTTACTGAAAAATGCGTTAAATATAAACAAAAAGCAGTTCAAACAAGTTTAGTCCCAAATATAGTCCCAATTTTACAAGAATGCAATTCGCTAATCTCATCGAGTAACTCGGTGAGATTTCTTTATAATTTTAGCTTGATGCGGAATATCTCTCCACCATATTTGAAACGAGAACTTGAATTATTTAAGGCGGCCAGGAAATTCGGGTACGATTATGTGTCTTTCCTCTTTATTGTTTCTCCTCAAATTTAAGCCGCCGCGAGGCGGCTTCCTTTCTCTCCGCTTCCAATGACGGCGGCGCTTTGCGCCGCACCTATTCACTTGTTTCCAATAACGGCGGGCGCACCGCGCCGCACCTAATCGTACTTACTGCGCCCTCCCCTTTCGGCGCAGTTTCTTATATGAAAAGAGAATTATTATATAGAATAAATTTACTGTACCACCTTTTGTACCGAGTTTGTGTTCCTTTTCGAACCGACTGTGTATTCTTTTTCAAACCGCGAAAGTACAATATTTGAAACAGAGCCAAGTGCAGAAAAAAACCTCTCGCCCGGGACTTCGGGTAAGAGGTTTTTTGTGTAGATTTCAATACGCCGAAAAGAGCGGCAGTCCCACTCTTTTTATGTACTATTCAATTCCTGCAGGGTTCAGAGGGAAGCGTCTCATGTTCGCCTCCTTTTCGGGAAGCAATCGCACATGCGCCCGTCGCTCTTGTTATAACCCGTGTCCTCGCATTTCGGGCAGAGGAATCTCGGTTTGAGATCCTCTTCGGAAATGCCGATCTGCGCCATTTGACGCGCGCGATCCACGTTGACCTGCCGAAGTTCCTCCTCGAGCTCGGGTAAACGGATCGGCATAAACACCTCCGCTTTCGCCACTTCTATTTCGAGTTGTCTGCGGCGACGGTCAAGTGCGAAGTAACGGCTATCCGCATTGAGTGTGCGTTCAAAGCTCTCCACGCGCTCTCTTTCGGCCTGTTGCAGCCGGGCATAATAGCGTTCCCGCTCTATCTTCACATCCTCCGGATCATCAGCGGACGACCTATCTTTGCTCTTCAACTGCTTTTTGAAGTTGCGCTCCGCTTTGCGAAGCAGTTTTTCATTGACGGCATATGCGCTCCGCCTCGAACGATTCACGCCGCGCCGCTCCTTGGGACGGAAAATGAGAGATAGATCCATAAGCAGATTGATCGCCTTCTGTACGGTCGTCGGAGAGAGCCCCAAGGTCAGAGCGATCCCCCTTACCGAGCCGACGAAGCCGCCGTTTTCGTAATGCGTTTTAATGAGCCCAAGAACAAGGGCGGCGCTTTTAGGAAGATAATGGAACTTGTTGTCTTTGCCGACAAAGGCGGTATGTAAAAGATAGAATTCGACGGTGAACGAGGGAAGTGCAGAAGCACTTGCCTCGCCGCTTTCCTCGTCTGTTGCCGTCTGCAGATACTTATAACTTGCGCGGAAACGGTTAGATTTGTCTTGATCGAAAGCTCCGTTCTCGGTGGCGGCATGAATGGCCGCATTCACCGTCGATCTCGAATAATGCAGTTTGTCCTGTATGCGGCTATATGACATCGCACAGCGCGCGTCAGGCCTCCCCTTCACGCAGGAGAAAGAATAGATCATCGCACGCACAAGGCAATCCGAAATGCGCTTGGTGGCCTTACAAAAGTCGTAAGGAACGCGCAAATAGCCGTCCTCGTCCGGGACGTTGATCTGATCGAACCCTTGATCAATTTGAGCCTTCAATAATGCCATAGTTTTACCTTTTATTTCCCCGCACGCGGAAGGGTGCCGCGCAACATGTCGGTGAACTTGTCCGCAAGTTCGAGAAGAACGTCCCGATAAAGGTTATCTGTTCGGAAGCTGTCACAAGTCAAGCAGAATTCATAGACTTGCGCGAGATGAAAGAGCGCCTCCGCGATCTCTTTGAAACTCCCGCTCATTTAGGCCACCTCGCAGATCTCGCTCACCCGCAGTTTCCCGTGCGGGATAAAACATCCGCCGCTTACGAGGCTGATCATATAAGGATGCCCTTCCCGCGCGCAGTGTTCCAAAACCCCCTCGTATCTGAGCCGCGGAAAGCTGATGAGCGTAAGCCTTACCCGCTTCCCGATGAGCGCTTCGAACTTGTCCTTTAATTCCTCGATCGTTTTCATTTCTTTCCTCCTCTATGCCGAAATATTATCGAGACCTTCGAAGATCTCCCGGAATGCCTCTGCGGAAATCTGCGGCACCACCTGTTTGAGCGCCTCGCATTCGAGTTCCTGCACTTTCTGAATGGTTTGCAAATAGCAGTCCGAAAGATAGTCGAGCGCAGAGACGAGACTGTCTTTCCCCCGAAAGGTTCTCCGTGGCCCGTCCACATTCACCGTCTGACGAAACGCTCTCCCGACGCTCATCCATACCGTTACTTCCTCTACGCTGCTTTCAAAGTAAGCGCTGATCCGAACATTGGAGCGATAAACTTCCATTCTTGTTTCAAAGGTCCTCCCGTTGAAATTCCACCTTTGATTCCCGTTATTGTACGCCCTTTGGAACGCCCGCCGCATTCCCTCTTGCTCTACCTTTGTCATTGTTGCCTCCTTGTTATCCAAAATGGTTAATATTATTATATTCACCACTTTGGTTAAAGTCAAGGATTTTTTATCCAATTCGGTTAAAATATTTTTATGGATATTTTTTCCCGTCGCATTAAGGAATTGAGACTTGCAAAAGGGCTAACCTTAAAAGACGTATCACTTGCGATCGGAATGAGCTTGATGGCTTACGCGCATTATGAACACGGTGATCGTGAACCTTCGGTCGACACTATCCGAAAACTTTGTGATATCTTTGACGTTTCGGCAGATTATCTCATCGGTCGGACTGATAGCTATTGAGCACAGTTGTGATAAGCTCTTCTGCCGTTACTCCGTAGAATACGGCAAGCGGCAGAATCTGCTCTATCCCGATACGCCTTTCTCCGTTTTCATAGCGAGCCACAGCTTGGATGCTTACACCAAGAAACTCTGCCACCTCTTTCCGTGTTTTCCCGACTTCTTCGCGGAGCTCCCGCAGGCCGATCGTTTTCTCTTCCATGACTTTCCTCCAAAAGTTTTTCAAAATTCGCTTGACAAATAATTCTTCTTTGTGCTATATTGATAGTAAGCAATGATGCTCCCTTCGGGGATCCGGCTAATGCTCTTTGGAGATTGTTTGGTCTGTCATTGCTTTTTTTCATGCTCTTTTATGTATTTTGCCTTTGCCTTGGCTCCATATTGCTTGGCTTTTGCCAAGTCTTTGGGCGTCATATTCCCGCTTCGCTCACCGTAATAATTTGTTTTCTTATCTACTGTTCCGGAACGTCGGAGATATGATTTCTTACCATGTCCAAGAGGGTCCACTTCGCAATAATAGTTCGGCGAATTCTTTCCTTTCTTCGCCTCGGTCGTTAGCCCCACCGAAACGTGTTTATCCTCAAAACTTTCAAGGATCACATGAGGATGTCCGCCATTCTTGTCGCGGTGATTTTTGATTTTCACCTTGACAAGATCATCCCTCTTCATCGTTTTGGACACTTTGCTTGTGGGGGCTCGCTTTGCGGGCATCTTTTTCTTTGCAGTTTTATTTTTCTTTTTTGCGAACAGATTCATAAATATTTTTCCTTTAAGCGCTCTCCATGAATACGACCTTTTGCGTAAGTTCATAGCCGACGTCTTTTCCGAGGGAGACGATGTAGCCGAGATCGACGAGTTTGCGCACATTGTAACGGACGACCTCCTCCGAAACGTGAAGTTGCGCCGCAAGTTCGCCGAACTTCACGCGGCGCGGGGAACGGTCCGAAACGCCGTTGAACATCAGCGCAAGAAGGCGAAAGTGTATTTCTTTCGCGTTCGGTTCTATCACGATCACCTTCAAGCACATTTGATCTCTCCTTTGCCGCGCATTTACGCGGCATATTTGCATTTCGCCGTGAAAAACGGCTTTTTTATATCGCCTAAAAATTTTTCCCACTCGCTCCGCTCGGGAAAAAATTTTTAGACCGTTCATGCGGTTTGACATAATTCAAAACAGTTCGCCGCCCACACTCCGCGCCGTCAGTGCTTCTCGTCCGCCGTTGGTCAGCCCGCCCGGAGGGCGTGCATTCCCAAACGTCGGCCTGAGCTCCACTGACGGCGCGGATGATGTTCTCGGCTCGTTTCAAATAGAGCCGCACCCGCCGCGCTCGGGTTCATCAGCTGTCTGCGGCAGACGCCTTTTGGGCTTGTTTTTTGCCCTTCATGCCGCCACCGTCCGCTCCTTCCGCTTGTTCCTCTGCCTGCTTCTTCTTGGCGCTTGCGATCAGCGTTTCGCGCTTTTTTGCAAGCCTTTGCTTCATTTGGGCAAAGTTGTCTCCTTCGGTGATCTTCGGCAACGCCTCCGTGAATTCTTCGAGCAATTCCTGCGCGATCTTTTTATCAAACTGCGCTTCCGCGTCATGATAGAATTGCGTAAGGGTTGAGACGACCAGATCAAGCGCCCGCTCTTGCTCCTGCCCGCTGAAGCTCTTCAATAACTCAGCAAAGAAATAACTGCGCTGTTCCAAGAACTCATCAAGGAACGGATCGAGCCCGTGATAGGACGGGATATCTTCAAGCCCATATTTGCTGTTGGCCGCACGTTGCTCCATAAACGGTTTCCAACCCGCCGTGCGAAACGCTTTTGCATATACCTTTGCATTTGCGATGAAGATCTTCGATTTGCTCAGCGCTTCGTTGTCACCGTCCTGCTTCATCGCCTGTTCTACATTCACTTTGTTAAAATGTCCGCCGAACTTGTCCCTTATGTAACGGTAATGATCGAATATCTTCCCGCAGAAATGCATCAGAAGATAGGTCAGAAGCGAAGTGTCGCCGCGGAGCATACGCACTTGATCGTAATAACGCTCTCCGAAGAGTTTTGCCGTGATGATATACAAAAGTTCCTCGAATGCAAAGAACGGCATTACGATCTTGTCACGGCAACGCTCACGGATCGTGATCACGTCGCAAAGCTCCTTGCCGTTTGCGCCCCAACTGCCCGGGCGCTGTTCATCGCCGACATAGCGCGCAAAAGGAATGTTATAGACAGTTCCAAGGTGGCCCATGAGTTTGAACAGATTGTCGCGTTGGTCGTTGAGAATATTTGCTTCCGCACTCTCCGCGCTCTTGCCGTGCCGGTCGAATTGATTTCCGCGCTCTTTGCCCACTTCCGTTTCGGCAAGGATCCCGAATTCAAAGCAATCTTTATATTCACACTTGGGATCCACTTGCTTCCCCGGACGGATGAGGTCTTGGTTGAGGATCTTCGAAAACTTCGATTCGCCGATAGGATCGGGGTCGTGACGGAAAAAATCATCCCGCCATACGGGGAAATTCCCGAGATCGATCCAATCATCATCGGTGCGAACGGAGAAGTTCGAAAGGATCAGCATGGGTTGGATATAGATCAGATAGAGTTGCGCATAATCGATCAAGCATTCCTCTATGGTATCGACGCCGAGCGCGCTTTTATAGGTCGTTCTGAAATGCTTCGTATCATAATTGAAGAGCGGAAACTCGAACCTTGTAGCACAACAAGAACGATACTGCTTCCTCAGATGCCTCAGCCATCTCTTCCCGCCTACCTTCGCCATTTCGATCATTTTCTCCGTCCACTGCCGCAGATGATAGAGATTGCGGAAGCGGCGGCGTGCATAGTCCTTGCGGATCATTTGCTCAAATACGATCCACGGAAAATCGGGGAACTTTTGCTCAATATCGCGCATCCCTTCCTTGGCGTTTTTATAGGCGGCCGCCGAAAGGCTCTTTATGATAGAGACAAGGGTCGTTGTCTTTCCTGTGCGCGGCGGGCCGCAGATCAAAATGTTTACGCCGCGCTCCTCGAGGAACTTTCTCAAGTCCTCTTCGTATTTCTCCAACAGACGGTAACCGATCTCTTTCCGGAATAAATCGAAGAGTTTGAGACCCACGATCGCCCATATCCATATCGGCAGGAAACGCAAGGCGAGAAAGATGTCATAGGCAAGTTTCACAAGTTGTACGCCGAATCCGAGCTCAAGCGTGTCTGAGAACACGAAGAAGAAGTAGTAGGCGAACGCTTCGATCAGAACGGTATAGACATTCAAGAAGAATAGCGCAACGAGGATGCTTGTGAGACGGTACTTCTTCCTTTGCCAAAAGAATTTCGCAAAACCGCGCAGGTATCTTCCGATCGGGAGAAAGACATGCTTACGGAGGAAAAGAAATGCTCTCAGCGGCCTCGTTTTTGCCCCATGCCGCCTGTTCTGTTTCCGAAAAGAATTCACGCACCATACGACGGCCAACAACAGAGGCAATAACGCATAGCACAGAGCATAGGCCGTCTTTTCTATCATCTTGCCTAAAAGGCTGAGGTATGCAAGAAAGTTTTCCTTTGCGATAAAGAGCGTCCCGAATGATCTTGCGATCGTCCCGAATTCTTCAAGCGCCCGTGGAAAGCCCTCCACCATATTCTTGGGTAGTTGCGTCACGGTGGGTGACTCGGAAGTGCAACTGAATAGGTCGCACAATGCTTCCCAAAAGCGTTGAAAACTTCCCGATGCACGGCTCAAGCCAAGAGCCAAGATGCCTGTGATGACAGCGATCGCAAGAAGATGATAACTGATCTTTTTTGCAAGGCGCAGTCCCCTCTTGTGCGCATTCAGCCATGCGTCGCACCTTTTTTGCCGAAGAATCTGACGTTCACTGCGTCTGTGTATCCGAAGCCGGCGACGCTGTTCACGCCGCTTTTTTCTTTCGGACCTTTTCTTTTGATGCAGTTCTTTTTTCTGCCTTCGTGTTCCCTTGTTGAAAAACATGGTTTTATACCGCGGCACATGCTGTGAATATCGCATACCCGATCACGAACAACACGGCAAGATAGAGGATGATCCTAAGGAATAACCTCATTTACTTTCTCCTTACGCATTAGCGAACAGCGGGGCGAGCCACTGCCACAGCCGCACGCCCAAAACGGTCACCGTCGCAAGCATGACGAGCGCGAACAGGATGACGGCAATCGCCACGACAATATACACGCCCTTCGCTGTCTTTCTTACGACTTCCTTCGCCTCCGGTTTCTTCTTCCTCATCACGCTACTCCTTATCGTTGCGTCGCTGTTTCTTCACCCAATTCACGAGCGCCGAAATCGCTTTGAACGGCAGCATGATCACCCACAGCACAAACTTTATGATGTAAGGCAGAACGGGCGCAAGCAAGACAAGAATGAGAAGGAGCGCCAAAAGCGCCAAGACCCATTTCCATGCCGTGTTGTGGTAGTTTTCCTCGTTCGGCGGGTTAAGCCCCGAAAAAACGTTTTGCGGCGACATCACCACGGGGATCTCGGTCTCTACACCGTCCTCCGCCTTGAACCAAAGCGAAATGATGTCGAAGTCGAGATACACCGTCTCCTGCGCTATGTAGGCGGTATAGGCTCCGTCTTTCCATTTCTTGGCACAATCTTTAATTAATTCCGAATCAGGTTCTTCCACCAACGAACTGCAATAGCTTTCGACGCAGGGAATGGAATAATAAGTGCTCTCGCCATAGCGGAGCAAAACGAGCCGCTCATCATTCGCCTTTGCCTTTTGATATTCCGCTTTGAAATCTGCGACATCCGCCTCGCCGATCTTCAACCGCTCCGCCACATCCGCATCGCTTCCGCTTACGTCGAAATCTTTGTCGGCGGAGGTGACGATCGCTTTCATGCTGTCATAGATCGTTTCCACGTCATAACCGCCGAAAACCGTCTGCCACCCGTCTTTTGTCGTGATGTTCCACCACGTATCTACAAGATCATCTTTATGTACGGTCTTTTTATTCAAACCGCGGGTATGTCCGTCGTTGACATACTCGGTAAAGAGCGCTTGGCTGAATAAACCGCCGAAATAAGGGCTTCCGAGATACTCGCTGTTCAACAAGAACTGCTCTTCAAGCTCGGAGGCGGAGACGAACCGGTCTTTGTAGCTCTTATCCTTCCCGGCATAAAACACTGCCGCAAAGTTATCAAAGCGCACATCCTCTGCAATCGCATCATTTACTTCCACACTTTGCAAAAAGCCGGTCCAAACTCTATATGATTCTTCGTAATCAATATCGGAAGCCCACCCGAGCCCATGCGTGCTTTTCCCGAGCCAAAATTCATCGGTATTGGAAAGCGACATCACAATGAAATCGTTCGTCGCCGAGAAATCTTTCACGCTCTTTCCATGTAGCTCATAGAGCCGTTGATAGAGGAAGTTTGTCTCCGTCACAAGTATGGGTTTGGTCAGATACTCGTACCATTCCATGACGATCTTCGTCAGATCGCCATAGTCGGTGAAAAACTTTTCGGGAACGCGAAAATAGCAACTGTTGAGTTGTGATTGCTGTCCCTCATAGTAATCTCCCTCGGGGCGGTAGACGGTCTGATGAACATCGAGTTCGACATACTTTTCAAACCCTTCTACTGCGCATGAAAGCGTACTTTCGGTGGCATGTGCCGAACCGTAACCTAAGGAATAACCGCTGTATGTATAAGTCTGCGCACAAGTATAGGCGGTCTTTGTTCCGTTTACGGCGAGTTCGAAGCTCACGATAGAATAAACGCGGGCATTTTGGCTCACGCCGTTCAAAATTGCCTTTTTTTGCGCAGACGTCAGATTCACTTTGAATTTATAAAACCGCCCCTCATATCCTTGCTCTTCAGAATAGTTCAAAAAGATCAACGGATATTTATCATCGGCCGCGTTGCCGTAGGAAAACTCGATCGCGCTCTGCCCCGCACGGGTGTCGAATACGACGTCTTGGGGGTTGTAAATATAGACATACAACCCAAAGTCCTGTTGGTTATCGACCGAATAGGAATAACCAAACTCCGCAAACGAGATCATTTGCGGGTCGATGTTTTCATTATGCGGGTAATCTGCCTCATTGAATTTTTCTCCTGCGATCACAGAGTTATGAAGGTCGGTGATCACATTTTGCGCCTCGAATTTCGCACATGTACTCTCGGCCGCAAACGCTTCGGCGCGCGGACTGTACATGGAGGTAAAAACCCCCATGCACAGAACAGACGCCGCCATAAGGCAAGCTGTAAGTTGCTTTATCATCTTCATGATCTATTATCCTCCGTGCACCGAATGGCCGTAAGTGACGAGGATCGTCACATTCTCCGCAGGCATCGTAAACTGACGGCTACTGTAATCGGCCGCCCAAAACCATTCGACCGACGTCCCACTCTCCGTTTTTACGGTCACGCTCTGGAGATCTTGGTAGGGACTTTCTCCGCTCCATTCCCAGGAGAACGAAACCACTTCTCCCGCCTCGGCGCGGGTGGGACAGACTATTTTTGTCATCCAACCGTTCCCGCCCGGCACGGAGGAAAAAGTGATCGAATAGCCCGTTACGGGATCTTCGTCTCCGTGCACCGAATGGCCGTAAGTGACGAGGATCGTCACATTCTCCGCGGGCATCGTAAACTGACGGCTACTGTAATCTGCGGCCCAAGACCATTCGACCGACGTCCCGCTCTCCGTTTTTACGGTCACGCTCTGGAGATCTTGGTAGGGACTTTCCCCGCTCCATTCCCAGGAGAACGAAACCACTTCTCCTGCCTCGGCGCGGGTAGGACAGACTATTTTCTTCATCCAACCGTTCCCGCCCGGCACGGAGGAAAAAGTGATCGAATAGCCCGTCACGCTACTCAACACGCAAAACGCAATATCGTATTTCACTGCGTCGTTATAGGAACTGACGCGCAACAGGAAAAAAGAAATTTCACCCTCTGCGCCTTCAGTGAACGCGCCCGAAATATCGATCTCGCTTCCTGCGTAAATTTCACGCAAATAGTCCGCTATGCTGTTATACGACGGAATTTTTAGCGTAAAGCCGTCTGCTCGCTTATCAAGCGCGAAACACCTTTCCAACCCCTCGACCTTGCGCCAGGAGGTTGTCACACCATTCACCGTAAAATCAAAGTCCGCTTCCGGGTTCGGTAAGATACTCACGCTGTACTCCCTTGTCTCAGATTTCGGAAGATCGAAGGTATAGCCAACTCCGTAACGCACTTCCGAGCCCGCCTCAAATGTTGCCGTGCCGGTTTCCGTGAGAATCTTCGTTCCGTCCCGTTCGATGTAGAAGGTCTTGAAATCTTCGTTAAACCCGTTGGTATAACGATATATCATCACGATCCCTCCGACCAGCGCGACAAGAAGAATGAACCAAACAATGACTGCAATTACCTTCTTCATTCTGTTCTTCTCCTTCTTTTAATCTTCACGGTATACTTGCTTGCTTTCGAAAACGTGATCGCTCACGGAACCCTCAAAGAAATACTTCGCGTCGATGATCTCAATGTCCTTATTCCCGCCCGTTTTGAGCCAAGCCGAAAAAATCTTTGCCATGTCCGTGCTCTCGCCCTCTTTTGAATAGTCCAAGCCGTCCGTCAAGAGGGGGAACGTCCAATTAAAGAGCGTTTCGGGAGAATCGCCGAAGAGCATTTTCATCCCGTCCGAGGGGTCCGTTGCGATCATCGAGGTAGACGTTTCTGTGCTCAGAGCATTCACTTTAGCCCGGATCGCCTCCGTCGCCTGCTCCTGCGAAAGCGCAAAGGTGCGGAAAGAATCGATGAACTCCTGCGTCAGCGTATAAGTGCTCCGGGACAGATCCAACCCGAGCGTTTGGTCGAGCGTGTACGCCTCGAATTCGCACTCCTCCATTTTGGGGGTATAAGGGTCGTTCACAAGACCCAAACCGCTAAAAGAGAAGTGATCGCTGTAAAAGTGGGGGTTTATCTCCTGTTGCACCACAACAGACAAATACCCCGAAAAGCTCTTCACCGTTTTCACGCAATCGCAGAAACACTCCCGCTTTCCGCTCTCATTCGAGCAGACGATCTTTATCCGCTCCCCGAACGGCGCAAGGAACTCAACGCTTACCGTTTTGCCCGAAGGAACAAGCCGCACATAGTCCGTTACGGCCTTCCCCCGCGCCCATTCGGAAGAGGGGTCCGTCCATGCGGCAGACCACTTGACATCGGCCGCCGACGCCGTAATCTCCCGCTTCACCGTCTCCCCGGGAAGGTAACGGAGCTCCTCCGCACTCAGAGTGAAAGCGCCTTCGGGAAGGACAGGATCGGGGTCCGGGTCGGGGGTCGAGACTTGCCCGGAGGAGACCGAGCCGCCGCCGAACACAATGCCTTGCTTGTCGAACTCCACCTGCACGGCTTTCGGGACTTCGGGGAGCGGAGCGTCGGGTTCATTCTTGCACTTCCCCGCCAACGCCAACACTGCCACGATCACAAGCACCGCCGCAAGCAACGTTCCGACGAACGACACAATTCCCCATTTTCCTTTCTTCTTTCCACTCATCCGTTACCTCCTATGCGTTCGATTTTTTACTCGTGGAAAACAAGACTACTTTGGGTAAATGAGGCCGATGTCGCCGCAATCTCAAAACTACCCTTAGCAAATACAATTCCCATAGTCCAAGTAACCGATGTATAAGTGCCTGTAAAAGTTGCGGAAAATTCCGCAACAGAATATCTCCAATCCTCACCGCTGAACACATTGGCGAGAAGTGCGTTCAATTCGGCCATTTCCGAAGAATTAAATCCCGATGCCCCATATAAGGTTTTCAAAAGGGTCGTCTTATACCGAATATTCGGCATTCCGGACGAGATCGTAATCGATTTTTTCGCCGTTGTGAGACCGTTGAGCGCGGTTTGCACTTTAGAAGAAAGAGACGAAGATGACATTTTCCCTTTCAAAGCATTCAAAGTGCCGGAAGGCAACCCTACCGAAAGGGCAGTCAATTTGAAATCATCTTGCAACGAATAAGTATCAGAATATCTAAAATTCGAAGGAGAAATTGCTACAGTAGAACTTGCTTCGCCCTGGGAAATAAAGGAAAAGCCTGTATTGGTGAGAAGATTTACGCCAAAAGAGAATTCGCCAATTTTTACTCCATATAACGTAGAGGCATAGTCCACTGTACAGGTCGCATTGACCTCTTCTTTGCCGCGTACAGACGCAGTCACGATGATCTGCTCCCCAAACGCTTTTAAGCACTGCACATTCGCCGTGAGCGCTCCGTTAGAAGTCGGCGTTACCGTAACATATTCCGTCACGGTTTTTCCATTGCCCCACTTGCCGCTTGTCCCTTCTTTCCACGATACGCTCCAATCAATATATACCAAAGCGTCCGTAGGAGTGACCGTCGCCGTAAGCTGTTGAGCAGTCTCCGCGATCGGCATAATGTCGTATTCCCCGTACTGCTCTTTCGGGATCACCGTGCTTGTCAGCGAAATGCCGTCTCCTTCCGTCTCTTCGGGAAGCACCATGCCCCCGCCGATAGAGGCCTCTTCCGTGCCCTTCTTCTCCTTATTCGACCTTACCACCAGGCCGAGCGCAACGCTCAGAGCGAGGACTGCCACGAGCAAAAACGCCACAATGGACAGCCAGCCGCTTTTTGTAAGTTTCCCTTGCTGTACAAATTTGTTGTTCTTCATCTTTTCGCCTCCTTATTTATTCGTCGTTACGGTAAGAAGATCCGCATACCCGAGCACTTCCAAGAGAGACACTTTGCCGTCCTCGTCCGCCGTGGGCGTGATCATGATCTTCACCGTCTTGGCATTCTCAGGAATGCCGCTTCCGTCATAGCTTGCCGTGAGTTCTCCACTCGCCGAAATGAATTTACCGTCTTTGTCGTAGAAAAAGAGCTGATATTTGATCTTTGCGTCCTTTTCAAGTTCGCACTTGAGCCCGTCCGCCGTCACGCCGTTCCGCGTCCTGATCGCCGTGTCGCCCTTTTCTTCCTTGCCCTCCGCCGTAAGAAGCCCGATCTCATACGCTTCCCCGCCGAGCTTTTGTGCCGTGGATCTGCTTACCGTTACTGCCAAGCCGATGATCGTTGCCACCATGGCAAGGATCAAAATCATAAGCAAGATCCGCTTGACCGTGTTTTTTGTGCCGTTGTTGATTTTCTTCATTTTTTCTCCTTCCGCTTAATGCGTGTTATTTTTTTTCGGGGCTCTCCCCGCGTTGGTCCATGGAGGCGCCGTTACGGCGCCTTCCGACAATCGTTCTTCAAGGCTCTTCCGTTTCATCGGGTGCGTCTCGTTGCTTGCGCGGCCGGCGTGTCGCCGCAGTCGCCCGCGCTTCGTCATCCACTTCCGTCGCAGTCAAAATGCGGTCCACCGCGTCGATCAGCGAAGATGTCGCTTTCACAAGTTCCGCACGGGCTTCTTCATCTGTTTCGTCCATAAGCTGCTCTCTGACTTCGGTCTCGTTGCCGCGGATCTCGCCCACAATCGTATGCAAGGCATGGCGCCGTTCCCTATTCATCGCATTTACCTCCTTTTCTTATATTTCACCTCGTATCCGAGGGATCGTTTGCTTGTCCTCTTGGAGAGCGAAACCATTTCCGGCCCCGCTCTCGTAAGAGGAGGAAAATCTGCCTTCGCGCCTGTTACGCTTGGCCTTGGTGCCGATCTCCGAGAATCGAACTCGGCCCCCCCTCTCCTTGATCTCCTTTGCCAAGGTCGACGTTATTTGAGGGAGTGTTACCTCGATCGGCATGTTCTTTTGGAATTCTCTTGACTTCCCGCATAAAGTGTGGTATAATTATCCCACATTATATCGGGAGGTAAATATGGCACAGATCATTCCCATTCGGGACTTGAAGAACACCACCGCCATTTCGGAGCGTTGCAATGCTTCCGACGAACCGATCTTCATCACCAAAAACGGCTATGGAGATATGGTCCTTATGAGCATGGAAGTGTATAACCGCACTTTCGCCGAAACACAACTCTTCAAAGAGTTGAAAGAAGCGGAAGATTCGATCAAACGCGGCGAAGGGATAACATTCAAAGATTTTGCGCAGAGGACGCGGACGAAGTATGGCCTATAACATCATCGTTGCGCCCCGCGCTCTCCTCGATCTCGACGAAGCGGCGGACTATATCCGCGAAACGCTTTTTGCCCCGGACGCCTCGCGTGCGTTCGTCTCACACGTCTTAGATGCGATCGGGCGGCTTGAAGAATTTCCGTTTTCCGGCACGAAAGTGAAACTCTCCTGTATGCCGGACTATGATGTGCGACGTTTGGTAGTGGATGAGTTCCTCGTGTTCTACCGTGTAGACGAACCGCAAGGCGTTGTCTATGTTTTGCGCATCCGATACGGACGAACCGATTACATGCAACATTTGAATTTAGAATAACTCTTCTGTCTGATCCCCGAGTTTTTCGGGGAGTTTTTTTATTCCACCCCTTGACTTTACGTAAAATGTACGTTATAATGTACATACTATAAAGCAGGAGGTGCTTTCTATGTCTATCACCAATGCCACGACGCTTAGGAAAAATCTCTTCGGATACCTCGACGCCGCCGCAGTCAATGACGAGAAAATCATCGTTACGACCAAAAACGGCAACGCCGCGATCGTCAGCGAAGAATATTTGCGCAGTCTCGAAGAAACTTGCTTCCTCTGCGGGCTCCCCGGCATGGCGCAGTCGATCCGCGAGGGAATGGCAACGCCGCTCGAAGAATGCGAGGAGCTTGATTGGAAAAAGGAGCTGTCATGAACTATCGCATCCTCTTTACCAAGCAAGCAGTGAAGGACCTCGAACTCGTGAAGAAGAGTTCTTTCGGCGAAAAGGTCAAACGCCTTCTCACCGTCCTTGAAGAGGATCCCTATCAACCGCCCTTTGAAAAACTCGTAGGGGATCTTGCAGGAGCCTATTCCCGAAGGATCAACCTGCAACACCGCCTCGTCTATCAGATAGACGAAGAGCATAAAGCCGTGAAGATCCTTCGCATGTGGACGCACTATAACGAAAATTAAACTTTATTCTCTACTCCCCGCGGGTTCGTCCTGCGGGTTTTTTTATATTTCCCTTCATAACTGCCTTTCCTCGTAAATCTTGGTCGCGGCGCGGTATGCTTCGCAGTCGTCCGTGATACCGCACCACCGCCCGCACGTCTTTTCTTCCTTGCAGATGGCGCGGGTGATTCTCATGATGGCGTCATGGCGCCGCGCGTCCTCTTCTTTGTGCCCGGGGCAGCCCTTCTCAAAGCTGAAACCGAGACAGTCACAAAAGGGCAAGCATTTCCGTCCCGCCGCAAGGTGCTTTTTGAGGCAGTCACGGATCTCTGCAACTGTTTCAAGCGTTTGTCCGTTCTCCTCAATGCAACCCTTCAACTCTTTTGCGTTTCTTATCCCGCCCTCTACGGACAGGCACAAATGAAGTATCATTTTCTTCTCCCCTCCGCGCACTTGCGTTTTTTTACCTTTCCTCTTGATTTTCTTCCTCCTTTGTAGTATCATTAAAATATCTCATTGGCACGCCAACACTTATGAGAAATACTATAAAGGAGGAAGATCATGGCATACTGTCCGTTTCAGGTTGGTTCCTATGAACAATTTCAGGGCGATATTACATGCGACAGACGATGTGCGCTTTATACAGAGCAAGATAAATGCGCCATTTTGGCTGTAGCGGAATCGCTAAATAAACTGACCGAAGAAAAAACCAAAGAATACACTGGCAACGAAGATGATTAGCCACACTCTTCGTCTGATACGTATTCGACCAACCCCTTGCAGAGCATGATGATCATGTTCTGCATTTCTTTTTGTTGCTCTTCTGTGGATGGAATATCTTTCAACTTCATTCGCATAAGTAGCTTTACTTCACGTTTCAAATTAACAATCGCCTGCTCGAACTCCGCATCCAAATCTCTCGCGGGTACGGGAAGCGATACTGCATTTGCAATATGACGATTCAATCCTCCTCGTTTTAACATCTCCTCTCCTTATTCGAAAATTACAAATTTGTTTTTATTATAAATTACAAATTCCTTTTTGTCAACAATTTGAGAACAAATTTGTATATAATTTTTGAAAAAAGGGAAAACAAATTTGTATGCGGCTAAAAGAATTACGCGAAGAGAAGCATTTGCGACAAATTGATGTCGCAAATGCAATAGGAACAAGTCAGACAAATATAGGGCGTTGGGAAAATGGGATAAATGAACCTGCCCCCTCATTTGTTTCGAAACTCGCAGATTTTTTTGGAGTTTCCACTGATTATTTGCTTGGTCGGACTGACGATCTCGGAGTGCCGCTTTCCCAGGGAGACGCTCCCCAACTGACAATGGAAGATCGTGAGCTTCTCGAACTCTTTCACCGACTCAGCGAACAACGAAAAGAAGATGTGTTTCTCTACATGAGAGCGCTTGCAGGCGCCGATCCCTACACGGCATCGTTGAAAAGTAAAAAATAAAAAACTCCCGCCCTTGCTTGGGCGGGAACAGGAAATTTAGGTAAACAAGTCTGAATGGCTTCCGGTGCGCATCAGATATAAGATAAGTTCATCCTTTTCGAGGCGGTATATCAAAAGCCAGTCCGGCTTGATATGACATTCTCTGCAACCGATAAAATCTCCGGCCAGCGCGTGATCGCGGTATCTTTCCGGCAAAGGTTCTCCGTCGGCAAGCAGTTCGACCGTTTCCTGCAGGAGCGACATGTCATAACCGCGCTTGGTGAGCGCCCGATAATCTTTCCGAAACGCATTGAGAACAACGACTTTATGTTTGGGCATACTCATCCAGCTCCTTAAACAGTTCTCCCAGATCCGAATATGCCTTTGCGGGTCGTTTTCCTGCAATCATCTCCTCTACCTCTTTGAGCGCGGCACGGGTCTCCTCGTTGGGGATCTCGCGCCTCACCTCGAAAGGAAGCCCTTCCCGCATGATCGCTTGGCGCAGAAACATATTGATCGCTGCGCTCAGATCGATCCCGAGATCGGCAAATAGCTCGCTTGCCTGCTTCTTCACTTCATCGTCCACTCGGACATTGATCGTTGACATAGCATCCCTCCTTTTCATAGTATGCATTTGTGCTTACATTGTAACACAAATGCTTAAAAATGTCAAGGAAGAAAGGGAAAATCTTTTCGCACTTCGATGTAAATGCGAAGTAGTAAATTTTTTCAAAAAAATTTACTAATATATTTAACAAAATAATTGATATAATTTCTCCAAGAAAAAAGCAAAGGAGAAATTACATGTTTGACGAGAAGCAGATTCGACAGATCCTGCGTTCGATAAGCGTTCTTGTGGCGCAGGCACTTGCCATGCTCGACGATCTCCGGCCGCCGCGCTTGGTGTGGAATGCGGACGAAGTAGCGGAAAACGTGAAGTCTTTTGATACCCATGACAAAGTGATTGACCTTAGAGATTTTCGAAACGTAAATTCGGAAGCGAATTGCATTTTTGAATTTTCCGCAGAGGAGGTATCAAAAATGCCAAAAGAATTTAGAAACTTTTTCAGATATGGAGGTAAAAATCATCGAATAAGAAAAAAAGAAAACGGAGTATACGAAATTCGGTTTATGTACAAAGGACTTGTAATTTCGGCTTCATCGAAAAATTTAGAACAGGCGAAAAAGAAATTCATTGAAAAATGTCATGCTGTTTCAGGCGGCAATACTTTGCGAGTGGCGGACAGGAAAACGCTAAAAGAGTTTGCCTTATTTTGGCTTAAAAATGTAAAAAAACCACGAGTTTGCGAGGGAACAGTGCAGGATTACGAAATATCGCTCCGAGTTCATATCTTCCCTGTCTTTGGAGAGCGGAATCTCGTGTCGATCAAGCCAACCGAAATTGAGGCTTTCTTGGGTTCGTATATTTCCAAAAGTCAAATGAGGACATCGGTGAAACTCTACGGAATTCTGTCTCAGCTCTTCAAAGCCGCACAAAACGACAGAATCATTCCGGCGTCTCCTATGGCTTCGATTCAAAGGCCCACCTATGAAGCCGATGAAGTGGTACCGCTTACGCGCAACGAAGAAAAATATTTGATCGAAACGCTTTTTAGAGTAGAACATCCCTGCCGCTATGCGATCGTGTTTTTGCTTTATACGGGCATGAGAAGATCGGAACTAAAAGATGCGACAACCGACGGGACTTGGATCACGACCTTTTCGGCAAAGGTAAGGAAAGGGAAAACTCCCAAAAAACGCAGGATTCCGATTTCACCGATGTTGCGCCCATACATGGATCATTTTTCGGCGGAAAATCTTTCTTTTACGGCAGACCGTTTATCGCGTGTAGTACCAAAGTTTTTGCCGAACCATACAACGCACCACTTGCGACATACTTTTATTACGCGTGCCGTTGAATTCGGGATCCCGGAATATTTGATCAAATTGTGGGTGGGGCATTCAAAAGATCGGAGAAATGTCACGGGATCGGTCTATACTCATTTCTCGGATGAATTTCAATTAGCGCAAATAGAAAAGATCAAATATTAAAATTCCGCGTTTTGGTCCCAAAAACAGTCCCAAATTTTTTCGTTTATGCGAGGCAAATGCAACGCTGGCATAGAAAAAAGGGCGATTTTCTTGCGAAAAACGTCCTTTTTGGTGCCGGTGATCGGGGTCGAACCGATACGGTATTGCTACCACAGGATTTTGAGTCCAGCGCGTCTGCCAATTCCACCACACCGGCACGGTAAAATGATTATATAATAATCGCGCGAAAAAATCAAGCGATTTCCTCGAAAATCTTGCAAAAAAATGCGCGACGTGTTACAATATCCGCATGGACAAATATGTTTTGATCGACGGCAACAGCCTTTTGAACCGCGCCTTTTACGCAGTGGGCGTGTTTACCACCCGCGACGGAATGCCCACCAACGGCATTTTCGGCTTTATCAAACTGCTGTTCAAGATATTGGAGGACGAAAACCCCGAATATCTTACCGTGGCGTTCGATATGCACGCCCCTACCTTCCGCCATAAAATGTACGAC
Organism: uncultured Clostridia bacterium; assembly: GCA_947630325.1. Taxonomy (GTDB): domain Bacteria; phylum Bacillota; class Clostridia; order Christensenellales; family Borkfalkiaceae; genus Gallimonas. Next base: position 41,769 of record CANRHB010000001.1, on the reverse strand, counting down.
GGCTACAAGGCGACGCGCAAGCCCATGCCGCAGGACCTCGTGGTGCAGATCCCCGTCCTCAAAGACCTCTTGCACGCGATGAAGATCCATACGGTGGAACTCGAGGGCTATGAGGCGGACGACCTCATCGGCACCCTCTCCCGCGCCTTCGGCGATGTGGAAGTACTCATCTACACGGGCGACCGCGACTCCTACCAACTCGTAAAGGAGCACGTCTCCGTCTGCTTTACGAAGCGGGGCGTGAGCGACCTCGAAAAACTTACCAACGAAAATTTCTATGAGAAAGTGGGGCTCTATCCCTCCCAGATCATTGACGAAAAGGCGCTCATGGGCGACGTCTCCGACAACATCCCCGGGATCCGCGGCATCGGGCCAAAGACTGCGCTCGACCTTTTGCGCAAATACGGCAGTGCGGAGAACGTCTTTGCCCACCTTGGCGAACTTACCCCCTCCCTTCGCAAGAAGTTCGAGGGACAGGAGGAGATCGCCCGCCTCTCGCACACCCTTGCCACCATCGACACGGCGGTCCCCCTCTCCCTTTCGCGGGAGGAACTTCGCGTCGTTCTCCCATTCCCCGCCGAAGCGCGCACCGCCTTTGCGAACCTCGAATTCCGCTCCCTTACGGGCAGTAAATTCTTTTCGGAGGCGACCGCGGGCGACGTGACGGCGACGGTCTGCGGCAGTCTCGGCGAAGTTTTATCCCTTCTCCCCTCCGCCGAAGTCTTTTCGGCCGACTTTGCCGCCGACGGTTTCCACCTCTGCCTCGGAGAGAAAGAATACCTCTTTCCCACGCGGCACGACCTGCTCGGCGCGGGATTTTTCCCCGAGGAACTCCTTTCCCTCTATACCGCGCTGTTCGGAGGCAAGGCCCGCGCCATCGTTGCGGACGGCAAGGACCTCTTGCACCGCATGGACGACTTGAAAGTGCCCGTTACCTGTCCCGTGGAGGACGTCTCCCTTTTGAGGTATCTCTCCGATTCCAACCAGCGTCCCGTTACGGCGCAGGACCTTGTGCACGACTTTGCGCTCCCGTCCTCCTGCTCTGCCTATGCCGTGAAGCGCGCCTATGAGGACGTGTGCGCGCGGATCCATGGAACGGAGGAGGAAAAACTCTACCGCGAATTGGAACTTCCCCTCTCCAAGGTACTCTTTGACATGGAGCAGACGGGCGTGCGGGTGGACGAAGGGATGTTCCCCGCCTTCTCGGAGAAATATTCAGCCGAACTTGCCGAACTCTCCCAAAAGATCTATGCCCTTGCGGGGGTGGAATATTTCAACCTCAACTCCCCTCTTCAACTCTCCGACGTCCTGTTCGGGAAACTCGGGTTCACCCTCAAGGGGCTCAAGAAGAACACGCGTGGATTTTATTCCACGAGCGCCGAAGTGCTGGAAAAACTCGCCGAGGAGCACGAAATCGCGCGGGCGATCCTGCGTTACAGAGAGGTGCAAAAACTGCTTTCCACCTATATCGACGGCATCCGCCCGCTCGTGCAGGACGGCGTTGTGCACACCACCTACAACCAAAACGTGACCGCGACGGGCAGGCTCTCGAGCGCCAACCCCAACCTGCAAAACATTCCCATCCGCACAAAAGAGGGCAGAGAACTGAGAAAACTCTTCATCGCGCGCGAGGGCAACGTGCTCATCGACGCCGACTATTCCCAAATCGAATTGCGCCTCCTCGCCCATTTCTCGGGGTGCGAACCCCTTCGGGCGTCCTACCGCGAGGGGAAAGATATCCACACGCTTACGGCGTCGCAGGTGTTCGGCGTAAGCCCCGAGGAGGTGACCCCCCAGCTCCGCTACCGCGCGAAAGCGGTGAACTTCGGCATCATTTACGGGATCAGCGCCTTCGGGCTTGCAAAGGACGTGGGCTGTACGACTTCCGAGGCGCAGGCCTACATCGACAGATATTTCAAGGCGTACCCCGCGATCGCGCAATACATGGAGGAGAATGTCCGCTTTGCCAAGGAGCACGGGTATGTCACGACCATTCTCGGGCGCAAGCGGCACATTCCCGAACTCAAATCCTCCAACTATTCTGTTCGTTCCTTCGGCGAACGCGCCGCCATGAACATGCCCCTTCAAGGGAGTTCTGCGGACATCATCAAACTCGCCATGCTCGGCGTTTCCCGCAGGCTCAAGGAGGAAGGCATGAACACGAAACTCGTTTTGCAGGTGCACGACGAACTTGTGCTCGATTCCCCTTTGGAGGAGGCGGAAAGAGCCACGGCCATTTTAAGGGAGGAGATGGAACATGCGGTGCCGCTCGAAGTGCCGCTTACGGTGGAGATCTCCTCGGGGGCAAGCTGGTATGAAGCAAAGTAAAAAGATCGCGGTCACGGGCGGCATCGGGAGCGGGAAGTCCCTCGTGCTCTCCAACTTGAAGAAGTGGGGCTATGCGGTGTTCTCGTGCGACGAAATTTACGCCGAACTCTGCACAGAAGAGGAATTTTTGCGGGGACTTGCGCGGCTCTTCCCCTTTGCCGTGAAGGAGGGCGCGCTCGACCGCGCTACGCTCTCCTCCGTCGTCTTTTCGGACAGCGGGGCGAGAGAGAAGCTCAACGGCTACACCCATCCCCTCGTCATGGAGCGGCTGTTTGCCCGCATGGAAGGCTTCCCCCTCTCCTTTGCGGAGGTCCCCCTCCTCTTCGAGAGCGGGTACGAGAAAGATTTTGACGGGGTCATCGTCGTCCTGCGCGAAAAAAAGGCGCGGGTGGAGGCGGTGAAGAGACGGAGCGGGCTTACCGAGGAGGAAGTCTTGAAGCGGATGGACAGCCAATTCGGCTATGGATCCCTGCCGGAGGGGTGCTTTGCGCTCTCAAACGACGGCACGGAGGAGGAGCTTTGCGGGCGGCTCAAAGAGATCGTCGCCTCGCTTTGAGTTCTACTTTTTCGGCGGTTGCGCATACTCTTTTTTATGAGGAAGGGTGTGCGCAATTTTTTGATTTGGTTCGGAGTACTGTTCGTCGTTGCGCTTGCCTGTTTTTTGTGGGTGCGCGGGAGCTATCGCCGTCCCTTCCGCGAAGAGGTGGAAAAAAGCGGGCTCTCCCCCTCCCTCGTGTTCGCCGTGATGAAGGCGGAGAGCGGTTTTGACGAAGAGGCAAGGAGCAAGGCGGGAGCCGTGGGGCTCATGCAGATCTTGCCCGCGACGGCCGAATTTATTTGCAGGGAGCGCGGCGTGGAGTTTTCGCCCGAGAAACTTTGCGAGGGAGAGTACAACGTGCGGCTCGGGTGCCTGTATTTAAGCTATCTCTTGGAGCGTTTCCCCGAGGAAAAGACTGCGCTTGCCGCCTATAATGCGGGCGAGGGCAAGGTGCGCGGATGGCTCAAAGACGAGCGGTACAGCCCAGACGGGACACGGTTAAATAAGATCCCCTACCCCGAGACGGAGGAGTACGTGAAAAAAGTTATGAAATTTCGGAAAAATTATCTGTTTTTTTACCGCGAAAGAAGTTGACATTTGTTTTGGAATGATGTATGATAATAAAGCTGTTGCGAAATAAGACGTTTTGAGCAATAGCCTTCTCAAAAAAGACGCAGTATTTTAAGCGGTCGTGGCGGAACTGGCAGACGCGCAAGACTAAGGATCTTGTGGGAGACCATGCAGGTTCGATTCCTGTCGACCGCACCACAAAAAGTGCACCCTTCGGGGTGCATTTTTTGTGGCGCGAGGAGACAGGTTCCTGTCGAACGCCCGCACGTTCTATGGTTGTCTAAGGGCGTCACGAGCCCGCAGGGCGAAGTACCGCACCCGATTACTCCTTACAGGGTGCATTTTGTTATAAGCATATTCTGCGGTAGAGATTTCTCGACAAGCTCGAAATGACATTTTGGAATGGTGTTCCGTTTCTCCTTGCTGTCCCTGAGAGGGAAAGTACCCGAGTGAAACGAGGGGGAAAGGGTTCTCGCTTTATTATAAAAATCACGTCATTCGGCTCAACATGACGTGATTTGGGGATGTCCCACCTGTCTCACGGCGGGCTCCGTTATCCGATGTCGTCGCCTGATAGGGTGCCGTTGGTGCATTTCACTTCTTGGATCTTGGTTCCATATCTCCAAGCGTAACCCTTTTCGATTGCCTTCCATTCATCAATCGTTCCGTTAAAGTCGATCGAAGTCAACTTTGAACAACTATTAAACGCGGATCTCCCGATGGAAGTTACGCTATTCGGAATGGTGATCGAGGTCAATTCGAAACAGCAGAAAAGTGCCACATTTCCGATTACGGGGATGCCGTCGGAGAGCACAACTTCCTTCAACTTTATGCAGTAAGCAAACGTAAAAGTCCGCATGATGCTCAATCCTGCCTCCCCGATGACCTGTGGATATTCTCCTACAAGTTCATTTTCCATTCTGCGGACAAATTCCACATGCTCATCCGAGCCCACCGAAAGCACGGGGAGGCCGCTATAACTTGCGGGGATCACGATTTTTTCCTCGTATTTTGCATCTCCCGCCCCTACCGAATAGCCGATTAGGTCGCTGTTCTCATCAAGAACGGCCGTAAAATGCAGTTCTGCGGCTGCGCGTTCGGGCAATTCTTCGCCCGACTTTCTGTAATTGCAAATATCGCAAAGGTCGTCGTCGCCGTAATTGTGCGCCGCGAGGCCTCCCCTCTCGCCGCAGACGGAGCATTCCTTCCAATGCGAAGTTTCGTCTTTTTTCCACCCGCCGTTATAACTGTGCGCCGCTTCCTCGCTTCTTTCGCCCGTGTGTCCGCAGTTCGCTTTGTGCCAATGGCTCGTGTCGTCGCGCGTCCACCCCGTTTCAAAGGTGTGCGTGTGCTTTTGCTTTTCGGCGCCATTGTCGCAGGCGGTGAAGCCGAAACTAAAACCAAGCGTGCATATCAACGCAAGCAACAGGGAAAGAACTTTCTTTTGCATGAGTTACCTCCGAAATGGCGTCGCGTATGGTTCGCGCTAAATCGTTTTATACATCAATGATAGCATAAAACCCGAAATTTGTCAAGTTGTTCTTAATATTTTTAAGCCATGGCAGAGAGCAACGGGCGTTCAAAAACAGCGTTCTTTGCGCTCTTTCATGCAGTTTTCCACATTGCCGCATTTGTAGCAGAGCTCGTTTTCGCAGATGTCGCCCTTGAAAAAGGTGACAAGGTTATTTACCGTCGTCTCGGCGATGCCCGAAAGCGCCTCCTCCGTCAAAAACGCCTGGTGGGAGGTGACGATGACGTTCGGCATGGACAGAAGCCGCGCAAGTACGTCGTCCTCGATAATGTGCCCCGAGAAGTCGCGGAAAAAGACGTCCGACTCCTCCTCGTACACGTCGAGGCAGGCCGCGCCGATTTTCCGCTTTTTGATGCCGTCGAGAAGCGCCTCCGCGTCGATGAGCGCCCCGCGCGAAGTGTTGAGAATGATGACCCCCTTTTTGAGTTTTTCCACAGCGGCGGCGTCGATGAGGTGCTCCGTCTCCGCGGTAAGCGGGCAGTGCAGGGAGATGATGTCGCTCAAAGCAAACAGCTCGTCCAAAGAGACGTACTCCACCCCCTCCGCTGTGGGGAATTTATCATAGGCGAGCACCTTCATGCCGAAGCCCTTGCAGATGTCGATGAACACTCTGCCGATCTTGCCCGTGCCGATGACCCCCACCGTCTTGCCGTGCAGGTCGAAGCCCGTCAGCCCGTTCAAAGAAAAGTTGAAATCTTTGGTGCGGATATACGCCTTGTGGATACGCCGCACCGAGGTAAGCAGAAGCGCCATGGTGTGCTCGGCGACGGCATAGGGAGAATAGGCGGGCACGCGCAGGACGTGGATCTTCCCGAAGCAATGGGCAAGGTCCACGTTGTTGTAGCCCGCACAGCGCAGGGCGATGACCTTGATCCCGAGCGCAAACAGCTTGTCGATGACGGGCGCGTCGAGGGTGTCGTTGACGAACACGCACACGCCGTCGTACCCCGCGGCAAGCCCCGCCGTGTCTGCCGTAAGTTTTGTTTCGTAAAATTTGAACTCGACGTCATGCTCCTTCCCATACTTTATAAAGGAAGGCATGTCGTAATCTTTTGCGTCGAAAAATGCGATCTTCATAAAAATTCACCTCTCTTCTATCCTAACCTATCACAGATGATCTGTCAACAGTTTGCCGAAAGAAAAGAGGTTTTATGAACTCAATATCCCGTTTTCCGCTTTAAGAAGAAGCCGCGGCGGCGCGTCTCCACAATGTGATACTCCCGTTCGCTCTGCATGTCGAAAAGGCAGGGGCTCTTGGGGGAGGAAAAGCGCAGTTTGCCCGAAGGGTCGGAGACTTGCGCATAGCCATAGGCGCACAGGCACACGGGAATGCCGAAGAAGAACGCCCCCGCGCGGGCGAGGTTGAGTTCCAGCCCCTCGTTGAGTTCCCCGAAGATGCTAAGCGCCGCGTCCGCCCCGCACAGGGAGAGGGTCTCGAGCACATGGGGAAAGTAGAGGTCCTCCGCAACGACGACGCCGAGTTTCCCCGCCTTCGTGTCGAAGAGTTTCACCCCCGCGCCGCTCCGGTAGTCACTGCCGTCGATGCGGTTGACCATGTCCGCGACTCCCAAGATGCGCCCCCTCTCCGCGATGACCGCCGACTTGCGGCGGATCCCCCGCGCATTGGTACAGCAACCGCTCACCACCACGCACTGCGCCGTTTTGGAGAGGATGGCAACGTCCTCGAAGAGGTTCGTCTCCCCTTTCAACTCCCGCTCATAACTCACTTCACCGAGGGCATGGAAGGGAAACAGAAGCAGGTCCGCCTCCCGCTCCCCGCCGCGGAAATCGCTCAAATTCCCGTTCGTGACAAAACAAATGCGCATTTCTTTCTCCCCGTTCATGTTATGGAAAACGGGAAAAAGATGTGAAAAAAACCGACCTTGGAAGGTCGGTTTTTTCGGGAACAAAGGTTATTCTTTCTTTGCTTTGAGCAGGTCGCGGATCTCCGCAAGAAGCTCTTCGGTCGTGGGAGCGGGAGGCACAGCCGCCGCGGCCTCTGCAGCCGCCTTCGCTTCGGCCTCTGCGGCCGCTCTCTTGTCCGCCGCGATCTTGAGGATCTCGGGACGGTCCTTGCCTTCACGGCGAAGCTGTTTGACTTCTTCCTTGGTAAGAGGCGCATATTTTGCTTTCGCCTCGGACGCGCCCTCATGAAGGTGGTTGATGAGCCGCACGATGAGGAAGAGCACGAGCGCGATGAGCAGGAAGTTGATGATCGCGGTAATGAATGCGCCCCAATCGATGTAGATGGAATTTGCAAGGTCGATCACCGTCTTGCCCGCTTCGTCTACCATCGTTGCCTGGTGCAGGTAGGTGTAGATGTTTTCGAGCCCCTTCCCGCCCGTGATGACTGCCAAGAGCCAGTTGATGACGGGCATCAGGATCTGGTTGGTGAGTGCGGTGACGATGGCGCTGAATGCACCGCCGATGATAACGCCGACGGCCATGTCGACCACGTTCCCTCTCATGATGAACGCCTTGAACTCCTTGAAGAAGCCCTTCTTTTCTTTTGCCATAAGTTACCTCCTAAAATTTTTTATCAATTTTTTCAATCTGCACATCGTGTGCGCAGAAGGTTGCCGTTTTAAGCGGTATTGCCAATTTCCGTCCGCCGTCCCGGGACAGTTCATTCTGCTCTCGTTGCCGAGGGCGAGGACGTCCTGTATGGGAAGGACGGCAAGCCGCGCGGGGCTTTTGAGCGCCAACGCAAGGAACGCCTGTGCGATGGAGCGCGGGTTTTTGCCGAGAGGCACGGATAAAGAGCACTCCTTGAGCTCCTTCGCAACGCGCGAACGGAAGAGAATGTACTCCTCCGCACCGAGGGACTGCGCATAGCCGACCACTGTGTCGTTGTCGTGCGTGCCCGTGTAGCAGACGCAATTTTCGGGGTGGTTGTGGGGCAGGAAGGCGTTGTTCGGGTCGCCGTCGAAGGCGAAGAGCAGGACCTTCATGCCGGGAAAACCCGTCTTGCGGAGAAGCGCCTTTACGCCGTCGTCGATGATGCCGAGGTCCTCTGCGATGATCTTTTCTCTGCCGCCTTGAATGCCCGAAAAGAGTTCTTCACCGGGGCCCTTCTGCCACTCTCCCTTGACCGCATTCTCCGCGCCGAAGTTTATCTCATAGTAGCGGTCGATGCCGCGGAAGTGGTCGATGCGCACGAGGTCGTATGTAGAGAGCGCGGATGTAAGCCGTTCCGTCCACCAGCGGTAGCCCTCCTTCTTGTGGGCCGCCCAGTCGTAAACGGGGTTGCCCCACAGCTGGCCCGTTTCGGAGAAGTAGTCGGGCGGGACGCCCGCAACTTTTGAGGGAGAGAGGTCTTCGTCGAGTTTGAAGAGTTCGGGGTGCGCCCACACGTCCGCGCTGTCGTAAGCCACATAGAGGGGAATGTCCCCCACGATCTTGAGCCCCAATGAGAGGCAGAACTTGTGCAATTCCTCCCACTGCGACCAAAAGACGTATTGCACGAACTGCCAGAAGAGGTATTCCTCGTGGTGTTGGGTGCGGAGTTGTTCGAGAGCCTCCCGCTCATGCCGCTTCAAGGGCTCTTCCCAATCGCAGAAACTCCCGCCGTACACCGTTTTTGCGGTCATGAACAGCGCATAGTCCTCCGCGCTCCCCTCCTTTACGAAGGCGCGGAACTTCTCATCGTCGAGGGAATAGCGGGAAAAGGCGAGGCGGAGGGTCTCGTAGCGTTCCTCATAGAGGGCTCCATAGTCCGCCCGTCCCCCGTCTTGATAGCGAAGGCGCAGGTCTTTGAGTTCTTTCGGCTTCAAAAGCCCCATTTTGCCGAGTTCGTCGAGGTCGATAAAATAGGGATTGCCCGAAGTGCACGCGACCGATTGGTAGGGCGAGTCCCCGAAACCCGTCTGCACGAGAGGCAATATCTGCCAATGGGTGATGCCGCCCGAAGAGAGTTTGAGCGCAAAGCGCGCGGCGTCCTTCAAATTGCCGATGCCGTATTTCCCGGGCAGGGAGGAGATGTGGCACAAAATGCCCGTCTGTTTCGTCTCTGTCATGATACCGTTATTTGAGGAGCAACGCCCGTATGCGGGAGCAGGCCTCCAAAGTGTCCTCTTTTGTCCCGAAGGCGGTAAGGCGGAAGAACCCCTCCCCGTTTTTGCCGAACCCGCTTCCCGGAGTGCCCACGACGTTGGCGTTTTCGAGCAAGTAGTCGAAAAACTGCCAGCTGTCCATTTCATTGGGGCATTTGAGCCAGATATAGGGGGAATTTTTTCCGCCCGTGTAGAAGATGCCGAGTTCGTCGAGACAGTTTGCGATGATCTTTGCGTTTTCGCGGTAGTAGCCGAGATTTTCTGAGATTTGCTTCTCCCCCTCCTCGGTAAACACTGCCGCCGCGCCCATCTGGGTGATGTAGCTGACGCCGTTGAACTTGGTGGACTGCCTTCTCGCCCAGAGTTTGTTGAGGGAAGTCCCCTCCCTTATGAGCGCTTGGGGAACGACGGTATAGCCGCAACGCACCCCCGTAAAGCCCGCCGTCTTGGAATAGGAGCAGAATTCGATGGCGCACTCCTTTGCCCCCTCTATTTGATAGATGGAACGCGCGAGGGCGGGGTCGGTGATGAAGTATTCATAGGCGGCGTCATAGAGAAGAACGGCGTCCTTTTCGCGGGCATACTTCACCCACTCTTTGAGCTGTTCCTTTGTGTATGCCGCGCCCGTCGGATTGTTGGGAGAGCACAGATAGATGATGTCCGCGTCCACCGAAAAATCGGGCATGGGCAAAAAGCCGTTTTCAAGGTTCGCGTCGGCATAGAGAATTTTCCGCCCCGCCATGACGTTGGTGTCCACATAGACGGGGTACACGGGGTCAGGCACGAGCACGGTGTTTTCGGGCGCGAACAGGTCGAGGATATTGCCGAGGTCTGATTTCGCGCCGTCCGAGATGAACACTTCCCCGCTCTCGAGCGAGACGCCCTTGCGCGCATAGCTTCCTTTGATGGAGTCGATGAGCGTCTCATAGCCGTAACAATATTGGTCGGGGCCGTACCCTTTGAAGGTCTCCTTGCGGCTCATGTCGTCCACCGCTCTGTGCATCGCCTCGATGACGACGGGCGCCAAGGGGCGGGTGACGTCGCCGATGGAGAGGCGGATGACCTTCTTTTCGGGGTGCGCCGCCTTGAAAGCGGTGGTCTTTCTCCCCACCGTGGCGAAGAGATAGCTGTCTTTTAAGTTGAGAAAATTGGAATTGATCTTCATGATTTTTTATGTTTGAGCGCGTGACGGATAAATTCGCGGAAGAGCGGGTGCGCGCTGTTGGGACGGGATTTGAACTCGGGGTGGAACTGCACCGCGACGAAGAAGTCGTTTGCGGGGTATTCGATGGCCTCCACGAGCTTCCCGTCGGGAGAGGTGCCCGCGATTTTCATGCCGTGCTCTTCGAATGCCGCGCGGTAATCGTTGTTGAATTCGAAGCGGTGGCGGTGGCGTTCGGAGATGACGTCCGTCCCGTAAACCTTCTTCATGAGCTCCCCCGTCACCTTGCAGGGGTATGCCCCGAGCCGCATGGTCCCCCCCATCTTCACGCCGTATTGGTCGGGCATGAGGTCGATGACGGAGTGCTTGCCTTCGGGAACGAATTCGGAGGAGTTGGCGTCCGTAAGCCCCAACACATTCCGCGCAAACTCGATGGCGGCGATGTGCATTCCGAGGCAGAGCCCGAGATAGGGAATGTTGTGCTCTCTGGCGTACTTGCAGGCGAGCACCTTCCCCTCGATCCCGCGGTTGCCGAACCCCCCGGGGACGATGACGCCGTCCACACTTCCGAGCAGTTCCTCCACGTTGTCGGGGCGGATGGTCTCGCTGTCCACCCACTCGATCTCCACCTTCGCGCCTGTTTCGAACCCGCCGTGGGAGAGCGCCTCGACGACCGAGAGATAGGCGTCGTGTAAGGTCACATACTTCCCGCAGAGGGCGATTTTCACCGTCTTTTTGCGGGCGTGGATGCGCTTTAACATCTCCTCCCATTCGCTGAGGTCGATCTTCCTCGGCTCGAGGTGCAGAATGCGGCAGACCGTTGTGGAAAGATTGCTCTTTTCGAGCATCATGGGCGCCTCATAGAGGACGGGAACGGTAAGATTTTCGATGCAGCAGTCGGGCTCGACGTTGCAGAACATGGCGATCTTTTCGATGATTGAGGTCGGCATGGGGCTGTCGACGCGCGCCACAATGATATCGGGGAAGATCCCCATTCCCTGCAACTCTTTGACGGAGTGCTGGGTGGGCTTGCTCTTGAATTCGCAGGAGCCCGAGATGTAAGGGACGAGAGTGACGTGGATAAAACAGCAGTTCTCTCTTCCGACGTCCCGCGCGACCTGGCGGATGGCCTCGAGGAAAGGCTGGCTCTCGATGTCGCCCGTGGTGCCGCCGATCTCGGTGATGACGATGTCGGCGTTGGAGAGCCTTCCCACCTGATAGATGAAGTTCTTTATCTCGTTGGTGATGTGGGGAATGACCTGCACGGTCTGGCCGAGATATTCCCCCGCGCGCTCCTTGTTGAGCACGTTCCAATACACTTTTCCCGTGGTAAGGTTGGAGAATTTGTTGAGGTCCTCGTCGATGAACCGCTCATAGTGGCCGAGGTCGAGGTCGGTCTCCGCGCCGTCCTCCGTGACGTACACCTCCCCGTGCTGGATGGGATTCATGGTGCCGGGGTCGATGTTGATGTAGGGGTCGAGTTTCTGCGCCGCCACCTTGTAGCCGCGCATTTTCAGGAGCCTGCCGAGCGACGCCGCCGTGATGCCCTTGCCGAGCCCGGAGACGACCCCTCCCGTCACAAAAATGTATTTCGTCATAAATACCTCTTTTTGAAAAGTATCTGTCTTTGTAATGTTAAATTTCCACTGTGCCGACAAAGGCGAGCTCGGCGGGGCCGCTCATGAGCACTCTGTCCCCCGTGTAGCGGATCGAAAGGTCGCCGCCCTTGAGGTGGATGAGGATGTCGGCATCCTTTTCGGCGTGTCCGTTGAGCACGGCCGCCACCGCGACGGCGCACGCACCCGTGCCGCACGCCCACGTTTCGCCGCTACCGCGCTCCCACACCCGCATTTTGAGTTCGTTTTTGCCGAGAACTTGCACGAATTCGGTGTTCACCCGCTCGGGAAAGGCGGGATGATGTTCGAACATGGGACCCACTTTTTCAAGGTCGAGCCCGTCGGGGTCCTCCCCGAAAATGACGCAGTGTGGATTTCCCATCGAAACGCAGGTGACAAAGTAGGTTTTTCCGCCGACGATGAGGGGGTGCCCGACGACCTCCTCCCCCGAGAACAGGGCGGGGATCTTTTCGGGCTTTAAGATCGCCTTCCCCATGTCCACGGTAAATGCGACCGCCTTCCCTCCCCGCTTTTTCACGACGTTGAGGGTCTTGACGCCCGATCTCGTCTCCACGGTAAGGGTGTTTTTATGGATTCCCTTGACGTCATAGAGAAGTTTTCCCACGCACCGCACGCCGTTGCCGCACATCTTCCCCTCGCTTCCGTCGGCGTTGAACATGCGCATCCTGCCGTCCGCCTTGTCGCTCCGCTCCACGAGGATGATGCCGTCCCCGCCGATGGAAAAGTGGCGGTCGGAGAGTTTCTGCGCCAATTTTTTGGGGTTTTTGAGGGGCTCGTCGAAGCAATCGAAATAGATGTAGTCGTTGCCGATGCCGTGCAGTTTATAAAAAGTTCTTTGCATAGTTTATTTGAGTTTGATGACGGCGTCCCGCTCTGCGCCCACCGCAACATAGGTGATGTTGCAGTGACATGCCTTTTCGATGAACGAAATATAGTCGAGCGCCTCTTTGGGAAGTTCTTCTTTCTTTCGGCACTTCGAAATGTCGCAGTGCCAGCCCTTCACCTTCTCGAACACGGGCTTGCAGTCGTCGAGGAGGTCGGGGTAAGGGAAATCGTGAATGATTTTTCCGTTGAGTTCATACGCCGTGCAGACTTCGATCTCCTCATAGATGGAGAGGATGTCGAGTTTGGTAAGCACGACCTCGTCCGCCCCCTGACAGCGGATACCGTAAGAGGAAGCGACGACGTCGAAGGGTCCCACCCTTCTCGGCCTTCCCGTGGCGGCGCCGTATTCCCCGCCCGCCGCGCGGAGCGTCTCGGCTTTCTCGCCGAAATATTCGGCGGTGAAGGGGCCCTCGCCTACGCAGGTGGAGTACGCCTTCATGACGCCGACAGACTTGTCGAGTTTGAGGTTGGGCACCCCCGCCCCGATGGGAGCGTATGCCGCGATCGTAAGCGAACTCGAAGTGTAGGGCAAAATGCCGTAATCGATGTCCCGAAGGGCGCCGAGCTGGGCCTCGAACATGATCTTCTTCCCTGCCTTTGCGGCCTCGTTGAGGTAGAGCCCCGTGTCGCAGATGTAGTCCTTGAGGGGCAGGCCGTAAGTTTCGAAATAAGCGATGAGTTCCTCCGCCGTAATGGGGTCATGGCCGTAACCGCCCGCGACGGTAAGGTTCTTCCACTCGGCGATCTCCTTCGCCTTCTCGTGGAGGCGGTCGATGTCTTTGAGTTCGCCCATGCGGAAGCACTTTTTCATGGCACGGTCGGCATAGACGGGCGCGATGCCGCGGCGGGTGGAGCCGAATTTCTTCCCCGCGAGGCGGTCCTCCTCGAGGCAGTCGAGAAGCACATGATAGGGCATGGTGATGACGGCGCGGTCGGAAATTTTCAAGTTCTCGGGCGTGATTACGATTCCCTTCTCGCGGAGGCGCGCCATCTCCTCGCAGAGGTGACGGATGTCGATGACCATGCCCATGCCGAGCACGTTGACGACGTTTTCCCGCAAGATCCCCGAGGGCAGAAGATTGAGGATAAATTTCCCCCGCTCGTTGATGACGGTGTGACCCGCGTTGTTGCCGCCCTGGTAGCGGCAGACGATGTCATAGTCCTTGGAAAGAAGGTCCACCATCTTTCCCTTGCCTTCATCGCCCCAGTTGATCCCGCAGATAGATGTGAGCATTTTTTCTCCTTGGCGGCGCCGCGGGAAAACCCCGCAAAAACGCCGAAAACAAAATACATTTCATTATACAATACATCTGCCCGCAAAGTCAAGCATAAGCCCGAAATTTCCCCCGAATTCCTCGCAAAAAAGTTTTAGGGAAAAACGTATGCGCCGATGTGCATATTGATAATTTTTTGGAAATTTTTACCGAGAGATTGCAATTTATTTGCAAAAAAGCATTGACATTTTTTGTCTGCGGGAGTAAAATAGATAAAATAAATTTAGGGAGGAAAGAACATGTATTGCAGAGACTGCGGCGAAAAACTTACTTTGCGCTTCATGGAGAACGAGGGTCTCGTCCCCTTCTGCCCGCGCTGTGAGAAATTCAAGTTCCCTTTCTTCCCCGTGGCGGTGTCGATGACGGTCGTGAACCGTTCGGAGACAAAAATCTTATTGGCGAAACATGTCGGCGACCAAGACTATAAGCTGTTTGCGGGGTATATCAAGAAGGGTGAAAACGCGGAAAAGACGATTCCGCGCGAGTTGAAGGAGGAGACCCGCTTGAATGCGCTCAAATGGCGGTATTTCGGCTCCCGCTATCACGACGCGAAGGACATTCTCATGCTCAACTTCATCGTGACGGCGGACGAGAATGCCGAAATTGCCCTCAATGAGGAGATCGAAGAGGTGCGCTGGTGCACGCCCGACGAGGCGAAGGAACTGATCCGCAAGAATTCCACGGCGGAATATTTCCTGCTCGGCGCCATCCCCGAACTCGGAAAAAAGAAGTGATAAAAAACCTCTCGCCCGAGAGGTTTTTTCATGCAATTTTATTTGACTTTTTTAAGGCGGCGTAGGATAATCGGTGTATGAAAGCGGTGCGTTTTACGGCAATTCTGCTTGCGGGAGCGATGGCGCTCCCCCTCTTTGGTTGTGCGCCCGAATATGAAGGTGCGCCCGCAAGCCCGAGCGGCTATCTCTATGAAAACAGCAACTATCTTTGTCTGCCCGAGGAGCACGGGCTGTCCCTCGACCGCCTCTACACCGAGGGCGGGCAGAATTATTACTATTGGTCGAAAGATCGCGCGGGCAAGGTGGACGGAGCCATTGAAAAGGTGAAAGAAGTTCTCCCGCTCTGCCCCACCGAATGCACGGTGTATCTCTCCTCCGCCGCAGTGACCCATGTTTTCGGCGGGGAACTTTGGGTGGACCTCGGCGACGACCCCGCGCTCATTCTTTCTTGCATTTTGGCGAACAAGGGCGGCGAAGAGTTGCCTTTCGGAATATATGCGGGTGCAAGCCTCTGTTTGCTCGGGGAGAAGCCGCGCTATGAGGGGAATGCGCTCGATAAAAAATTAGAGGAGTTCCCCTACTGCCGCGAACTCCAATATCCCCTTTATGCGACCTATGAAACGACTGCGAAGGAGCGTGATGCCGCTTGGAGTTTGGGCTATCAAGTCGCTTCCAAGTGGCTTGCAGAGGACACGCTCGACGGCTTGCTCTCTTCTTCCCTCGATGATTGGAGCGAAATTTTCGAACAATGCGGCGTGGAACTGCCCGAATACCGCTTTTTCGTGGGCGACAACTACTATGCGACCCGCGTCGAGGCGGGTGAATTGCGCTATCTCTTCCCGCGGAACTATATCGACCGCTATTATGACGAAGAGGACTTCTCCCTCTCCTATCCCGTGTTGACGGAGTTTGTGCGCGGCGGCGCAAAGTACATAGAGTGGCTGAGAGGCGTTTGGGGCGTGGAGAAGTTTGATGCGCCCATCGACCTCTACCTCGGCGGGATCAACAGCGGTTACGATTTTCTGCACGGCGACGGCTCCACCTTTACGGGATACATGAACTATGACAAGCAGGGAAAGCCCTACATTGTCTGCAATTCGGTGTGTACGCTTGCGCATGAACTTGCGCACATTGCGATCATCGCGGGCGGGCAAAATTACGTTTGGGCGCTCAACGAGGCGATGCCCGAGTACTTTGCTCACCTCTCGCCCTACATGCCGTGGGAGAGCAAAATGCGCTACATTGCGTTTGTACGGGAAGAACTGCTCCGCGATAAATGTAATCCGCGAGTGACCACCGAAGAAAAGGTGGAGGAGATACGAAAGGCGAAAGAACTCTACATAAAAGCGTTCGGCGCGCCGACCGAAGAGACGTTTTCCTACATCAAATATCTTTTGGCGGACGTCTACCGCGACGGTGCGACCTTTGAAAAGCTGACCGACCGCTCCGACGCCTATGCGGACTATGATTCGATCAAGATCGCCTTTGTAGACTACCTCTACACGACTTACGGTTTGGAGGGACTGTGCACGGTGGACCGCCTTTGGAGTTCGGCCATAGTCGACGGCAAGGACTTTCAAACGCTTGCGGACGAATTCTTTGCTTGGCTGAGCGCGATGTTCGAATAACGGCTATGTCATTTCGACCAAATCGTTCCGATATATCATTTCGACCGAAGTGGAGAAATTTCGCCTTATTGTAATGCGGTAGAGATGTCTCGGCTTTGCTCGACATGACATTTTAGAATAATGTTGCGCATATGACCTGCCCCCACTTGTGGGGGCGGGTGGCGAACGGACTTCTCCAAAGCGTCATGCTGAGCCGAATTGTGTTTACGCAGTCCCGTTAGCAAGTCCGCGAAGGCATCTTGGTACGTTCGGGTTTGGTTTTGAACGTACTTGGACGTAACAAGATTCCCTCGAGGACTTTCCATGTCGGACTTCGTTCTTTCCGTTACGGCTCGGAATGACGCGTATGTGCGGCTCTATACAGCCTAAATTCACACAATAGGCAGGCAAATTTCGATGTAGCGCGCCCCTCTGTCCGGCAGGTGCCAATGATAGACGACGAGCTCGGGCAGGTCGGCAAATTCAAAGTCGTATTTGCCCAAAAACTTCGTCAAAGCAGTGCGGAGCGCGGAGTAGTCGGCAATGGGGTGCATACTCTTTTCGGTTGTGAACACCGCCGCGCGGCAGGACGGAAGTTCTACCGTCTCAAAGCCGTATTCGCTCGTGTCGATCCCCGCGATCTGAGGGTCGAGGAGCGCCTTCTGCGTCCAATCGTCGAGGTCGAAAGCGATGTAGTAGTCATATCCCTTTTCGGTGATGTCGGAAAGGACGGCGTACTCCTCCTCCTTTCCCCCGCCCGCGCCGAAGAGGAGCCACTGCTTGCCGCGGGTACTTTCGTAAAATTCGTTCTCCTGCGTCAAGCGTTCCTCCCCGAAGGGCACGCCGTGAAAGCGCGCTTTGAGACCGACGAGCTTTCTTGCGGGCAGTTCCCTTATTTCGCAACACATCGTCGTCTCCCCTTCCGCGTTGAGGTCGATGGGCGCAAAATTTTTGAAGGGCGCGCCGTGCTTCACCTCCGCGGGCTTGACCCCGTGGAACTTCATGAAGGCGCGGGAGAAGCTCTCGCTCGTGCTGTAATCGTATTTGAGGGCGACGTCGAGCACCTTTTCGCCCTTTTGAAGGTCGAATGCGGCGCGGGAGAGCCTGCGGTAGCGGATGTACTCGCTGAGCGTAAGGCCGCTGAGGATCCCGAACGTTCTGCGGAAATGGAAGGAGTTGAGGTGCGCCCGCTCCGCCGCTTGTCCGCGGAGGAAGGGCTCCTCGAGATGTTTTTCGATGAAATCGAGTGCGGTTTGAATGTCTTTTTTCTCCATGGTTAGCCTCCGTTTCCATAATAGCACACTTTGCGCCGATTGTCTTGACTTTTCCGTGCTATTTTGCAAAACCGCCCGAACCATATCGGCTCGGGCGGAATTTTTGTTTTATTCCTCTTCTTCCTCGTCGGGCAGTTCGACGTTGTGGTACACTTCCTGCACGTCGTCGTTCTCGTCGAGTTTTTCGAGCATCTTGCGGAAGAGTTCGAGTTTCTCTCCTTCGAGCACGATCTTGTTCTGCGGGATCATGGAGATCTCCGCCTGCAAGAAGGTAAGCCCCTTCTCTTCGAGGTACTTTCTGACTTCGGAGAACGCCTCGGGCGAAGTGTAGATCTCAAACGCGTCGTCCGAAGTGACAACGTCGTCCGCACCTGCGTCGATGGCGTACTCGGTGACGGTGTCCTCGTCGAGGGAGGGCGTGCGCTCTACCACGATGAGCCCCTTGTTGTCGAACATGTACGAGACGCAACCCGTCATGCCGAGGGAGCCGCCGCACTTACTCATGATCGCGCGCACATCGCTTGCTGTGCGGTTGATGTTGTCGGTCAAGGTGGTGACGATGACTGCCGCGCCGCCCGCGCCATAGCCCTCGTAAGTAAGTTCCTTGTAGTCCTTGTCCCCCATCTCGCCCGCGGCTTTTTTAATGGAGCGCTCGATGTTGTCGTTGGGCATGTTGACGGCCTTCGCCTTGGCGATGACGTCGGCGAGTTTGCTGTTCGTCGCGGGGTTGGGATTCCCCTTTGCGGCGACGGCGAGTTCTCTGCCGATCTTGGTGAAAATTTTGCCCCTTGCGGCGTCTGCCTTGCCCTTTTTAGCTTGTATATTGTGCCATTTGCTATGACCTGACATAATTAACCTCTCTGATTTTTCAATTCATACATTAGAATGCCCGCGGAAACGGCGGCGTTCAAACTCTCGGTGTGCTCCCCCATCGGGATCTTCACCGTCTTGCTTGCCGCGCCCCGCACCTCTTCCGAAAGTCCGCTCCCCTCGTTTCCGATACAGAGACAGAACTTGTCGGGCGGGACAAAGGAAAACACATTCTCGCCGTCCATATCCGCCGCAATGAGCGGCACGCCGACGAGCGTTTTGAGAACTTCCTCCCGCTCTCCGCGCATGAGTTTTGCGAAGAACACCCCCGACATGCTTGCCCTGACGCTCTTGGGAGAGAAGGGGTCGGCGCAGTCGATGAGGTAGAGTTCTTCATATCCCGCCGCGACCGCCGTGCGCACGATCGCCCCCACGTTGGCGGGGTCGGCGACGCCGTCGAGCAAAATGCAGCTCTCTTTTGGCGGTTCAAGCGGATAGACGGGAAGTTTCACTTCGGCGGCGATCCCCTGCGGGGTCTTTTCGTCGCAGATAGCCGAAAAGGCGTCCGCGCCGAGTGTGACCGTCGGAAGCGAATAGGTCTCTCCGGCGCGGTCCTCGCGCACGATGAGACGGACGATCTCCATGCCGCTCTTTACGCACTCGCGCACCATCTTTTCGCCCTCTACAAGGAAGGCGCCATTTTCCCGCCTGCCCTTCTTTTCTTTGAGGGAGGCAAGTTGTTTGACGGTGGGATTGTTGCGGGAAAGAATGAGCATGGGTATCTCGGAATGCGAAAAGAGCCTTTCTCGATGAAAAGGCTCTCGTGTTTTGTGTTAAAGGGCGGCCTTCGCCTTTTCGCAGAGCGCCGCAAAGCCCTCCGCGTCCGAAATGGCGAGGTCCGAAAGCACCTTGCGGTTGAGGTCGATCCCCGCGACCTTGAGCCCGTGGATGAGTTTGGAATAGGAAAGTCCGTTCTCATGCGCGCCTGCGTTGATACGGGCGATCCAGAGACTGCGCATGTCGCGCTTTCTCAGTTTTCTTCCCACATAGGCATAGCTTAATGACTTCATCACCGCTTCGCGGGCGATGCGGTAGTTTTTGCTCTTGTTGCCGAAGTAACCTTTGGCGAGCTTAAAGATCTTTCTTCTCTTTTTTACGGCGTTCACGCCTCTTTTAATTCTCATACCGTTGCGCCTCCGTTAATCCTTATAGGGGATCATCTTCTTCACCGTGTCGGCCTGCGTCGGGGAGACGAGCACGACCTGGCGAAGATTTCTCTTTCTCTTTCTGTTCTTGGTTTCGGCTTTGTGGTTCTTTCCGCCGTGAGGTCTGTTGACCTTCCCCGAGCCGGTGAGCCAGAAGCGCTTTTTGGAACCGCTGTGCGATTTCTGTTTCGGCATACCTTTATCCTCCAAAATTATGTTACTTGGTTTATGTTCTCCCTCTTCCGCTTAAAAGTTGCGGGCGGGGATCACGACTGTTTTTTTGGCGCCAAAATCATGATGATGTTGCGCCCTTCCATGTTCATCGGCTTTTCGACGACGGCGATCTCTTGAAGGCCGAGATAGAAGTTGTTCATCACGTCCTTTGCGAGGTTCGCGTGCGCCATCTGCCTGCCGCGGAGACGGATGGAGACTTTCACTTTGTTGCCTGCGGAGAGGAACTTTGTCGCCGCCTTGGCTTTCACGGCTAGGTCCCCCACGTCGATGGTCATGGAGAGCTGGACTTCCTTGAGTTCGACGATCTTCTGGTTGCGCCTGTTCTCCTTCTCCTTTTTCGCCTGTTCGAATTTGAACTTGCCATAGTCCATGATCTTGCACACGGGCGGGACGGCGTTGGGCGAAATTTTCACGAGGTCGAGCCCCTCCTCTTCGGCAAGGCGCAACGCCTCGCGCGGGCTCATGATCCCGAGCATTTCTCCCGACTGCGAAATCACTCTGATCTCGCGGTCGCGGATATCACCATTCATCTGCGTTTGATTTTTGACTGCCATATTCCTCTCAAAAAAGAACAAATTTTAAGGGTCACGCAAAAGCGTGACCCCGAAAGTTTCCGAAAAATACCGCGCGCAAAAACCGCGCTTTGTATCGGTTGCTATCGACCCGTAGAGCAGTTTGCTTTGCGGAGAGAAGGTTCGCTTCTGCTTTGACTTAACTATCTTAGCAGATTTTCCCCCGCTTGTCAAACGTTTTTCAGCGATTTTTCCGATTTTTTCGGCGTTGCGCACGGGTTTGCCGCCCCATATTTAGCCATTCTCAAAAATATCAAGAATGATTTTTTTCTTTTGTTCTGCGAATTTCCGCGCCGCATACGCCCCACCGTAAGAGTATCGCACGCCCGAAACAATAAAGTCAACTCTTAAAATCATCTCTTGGTTGGTGTAGGAAATGGCATATTGCGGGGGAACGCGTTTTTCAAGCAAATACGCGCTCTCGTCGAAATACTGCGGAAGTTCTTTTTGGCGGTCGTGATAGGACAAAACCAAGACATTTTTGATGTTTGGAAAGCGCGCTTTCATGTGAAATACCTCCACGGCGCAAAGTTTGTCGAAGTTCCCGCGGAACCCATTCAAAAACTCTCCGACGCCGTGCGATTCAATGAGTTCTATGATGACCGCCCGCACCCTGTCGCGGTATGGCGAATAATCGAAATTCCGATGCCCGAAAAACGTTGCAGAAAGCATATTTTCCCCCCTTGTTTAGTCAATGGATATATAGGAATAGACTGATTTTGGCAAAATGATTATATCATATGCTCATTGACGATGTCTATATAATCATCGTCTATTGGGGAAAATTTTTTATGCGGGTTTCGGTGGAATTTCAAAACAGATTTCAAGAACTTTCGGAAGAAGCGGGTTTTGGGAATAAAACGGCCGCGGCCGAAAAACTCGGGATAACTTATGTTACTTTCTCCAAGGCCTATAACTATGGCATTGTTCCGAAAGTCTCCGTCTTAATTCAAATTGCCGACTGCTTCGGCGTTTCCATAGAATATCTTTTGGCGCATACCGACAACGACCGTTTTACAAAGTCCGATCGCCCTCGCTCGTTCGGCGAGAGGTTGGTTTTTTTGAAAGAGAAAAAAGGGCTCAAATCCTTTTATGAACTTGCGGATCAAGTTCATATCCATAAGAGTAACATCTCCCAATGGCTCAACAAAAATTATCTTCCCGAAATAGAGAGTTTGGAGATCCTCGCCGATTATTTCGGCGTTTCCTTAGATTATTTGCTCGGTCGGACCGACGACGAAAATTGAACTTTTACGGGGTGATACTGCTATGATGACGTTGAACGAAGCATTTGCAATCAGAGCGAAAGAAATTATGAAAGAAAAGAAGATAACGCAATATAGAATTTCGCAGGAAACGAGTATTTATCCAAGCACGATGAATTATATCCTGCACGGCAAAACGAAAGCTTCAAATTTCAAGACGATGGCACTCATCATTCGTTCGCTCGGTGTTTCGATAGCGGAGTTTTTTGATAGCCCTGTCTTTCATTTCGAAAACCTCGAAATAGAGTAAAAAAAGCGGGACGGTTGTTCCCGCTTTTTCTAATCAAAGATACAATAAAATGTTGACAAGGAATTAAACTCATCCCTTTTTTATCGCTTCGGCGGGTTTATAGCGAGAAATTTTCCGAAGCGGCAACGCGGTACCCGCAAATATCAACCCGAAAGAGCCGAGAATGAGGACGGGAAAAGTGAGCGGCGTATAGCCGAACAGCACAAGACCGTATTGTTCCGCGGCGGCAAAGATGCCATTGAGGACGGAAATAAGAGTGAGTGTGATCGCCATGCTCAGCACAAAGACGGTCAAGGCGAGGATCGCCGCCTCCGCGAAATAAATTTTTGCGATGTCACCCGCCCGTGCGCCGATCGCGCGCAGGATGCCGATCTCTTTTTGTTGCGCGAGGATGTTGTAGGAGATAAGGCTGACGACAATGAGTAGCGTGACGAGGACCATGATCGCGCCGATGGCAAGGAAGGCAAAGCCGATGTTCTTCTGATATGGTTCGATCGTGTAGATAGAGTGGGAAAAATCAAACTCCGCGGCGATCGCGTGGTCATAGCGGAGAGTGCGCAGGGCGCGGTAGAGGCTCATTTCCCCCACCCCGTCGGTAATAACGAGCGTCTTATCGGGGCGGAGCGAGACGGCAGCGGCGGCTTGCATATCCTCGTCGCCCAAATAAACGGTGCCGGAGATTCTCTTTTGCGTCCACTCGTACTGTTCGTCCATCATGACCCCGACGAGCTTGTACTCTCCGTCGAGGACGGTTTTATCTCCTCGCTTTACGAGGATATGAAGGAGGCTCCCGAGACGTTTGGGTTGCCGTATTACCCGATTTCCCGAAATCGTCGTTGCAATGCTCAAACCGTCGTCACGAAAAAGACGGTTATAGGACGCCTCGTCGAGTATGATCTCTCCCTTTTCGAGGGAGATTTCCGAAGGCGCGGGCAGGACGTCCTTTCCTTCCATGAGGACCCTGTCCCGTTCGGAGAAATTGCGGGCGGGATAGAAAGAAAGCCCGTCGCAACGAAGGGAGCCGCCGAGCATGATCGTATGCGGGTCGGTTTCGGTGTCCGAGAAGCCGAAGTAATCGACATGACGGTCGACGTATTCCCTCGTGGCGAAGCAGGTCCAGGAGAGATATTTCCCCCAATAATCCGGGCGGAGTTCATACTCCTGCTCGTTCCGATAGGCGCCCTCCGTTTCCCCGAAGCGCTCCAAGTACTGCTCCCAGCTGTAATCCGTATAGCGCCCGTCGACCATGCCGGCGAAACGCTCGTGCCCCGTTCTGACCACCCCCGCGACCGTGAAGAAGTCGGTATATACCGCTTCGCCCGAGTAGTTCTTGCTTTTTTCGGCGATCGTTTTGCCGATAAGCGAAGTATAGTCGTAAGTCTCGGCGCTCAAAGGAACCAATTCTTCCCCCTCCCGCACGAAATAGTTGAAGTCGTAAAATGAATACTGTTGCGCTTCGTAAGTGTCACGGAACATTAACTCGATCTCGCTATCGCCGAGATACACCGTGTCGTCGGTGAGTTCCAGCGCGCCGTCATAGAGGGAGAAGCCGCTCTTTTCAAACTGCTCCTTGCTCTCGACGATATAGACGTCGGAATATCTGCTTTCGGAGACAACGTCATACCGCAAAAAATGCGGGATGTCTTTCAACGCCTCTTCGAAATCTTCGTCGCGGAAATCATCACTCCCGCCGATCAAACCCGCAAATTTGTCGGGCGCGTCCCGCTGCACAAGCGTAATGGATACGAGACCGTTTTTGACGACGCTCTTTGCGACCGCGCGCTCACCGTTGAAGGAGACGAGGGCCTGCGCAAAGACGAGCGCCGCCATAGCGAGTGTTGCGACGAGGAAGGTCATGGCGCTCTTGAATTTCTTTTTGCCAATGTTGCGCCAGCCCATGCGGAAAGCAAGTGCCGTCGGCAGGTGCGACTTGACGCCGCCCTCCTTTTTCCTGTTCTCTTCTGCCGCCTGCTCCCCGCTGTCCGAAATGATAGCCCCGTCTTTGAGTTCGACGATGCGGTCGGCGTATTTTTCGGCAAACTCCCTGTCGTGCGAGACGACCACCACGAGTTTTTCGCGCGCGAGCGAACGCAAAATTTCGAAGATCTCCTCCCCCGTTTCGCTGTCGAGATTGCCCGTCGGCTCGTCTGCGAGGATCATCTCGGAATCTTTCACGATCGCCCGCGCGATTGCAACGCGCTGTTTTTCGCCGCCCGAAAGTTCGTAAGGGAAGCGCTCTTCATAGCCCGCAAGCCCCACCTTTCCGAGCGCCTGCGCGACCCGTTCGCCCGTATCTTTCAAACTCTGTAATTGGAGGGCGAGCGCGACGTTCCGCCCCACCGTCTCTTCTTCGAGCAGGGCAAAGTCCTGAAAGACAAACCCGGAGAAGCGGTTTCTGTAATCGTCGATCTCCTTTCCCTGCGGCTCGGAACCGCCGATCTTGACGGTGCCGGATGTGGGAGCATCCAAAAGCCCGATGATGTTGAGGAGGGTCGTTTTGCCGCTTCCGCTTCTGCCGAGCAGAAAGACCATTCCCTTGTCGGGAAGGGTAAGATCGACGCCTTTGAGCGCGACAAACGGCCGCCCCTTTTTTGCGCGATAAGTCTTGGTAACGTTCTTTAGTTCAATCATAGCGCACCTCCTGCTATTATAACGAACGAAAGAGGCATTTTGTCCCCTAAAATCAAAAAATTGTTATAATTTTTTTGCGTGATGTACAAAACGCTCCCTCTTGCGAAGGAGCGTTTTTGTTAAAATACCGTCTTTTCGTCGTTTTGCTTTTTGCAGAGCGCAAAGAAGTCCTCTTTCTTCATGGAGCCGACGTCCCCGTCGCCCCGCTTTCGCACGGACACGGTGCCCTCC
The DNA here is from genome assembly GCA_947630325.1 of uncultured Clostridia bacterium. GTDB lineage: Bacteria > Bacillota > Clostridia > Christensenellales > Borkfalkiaceae > Gallimonas. Next base: position 16,979 of record CANRHB010000001.1, on the reverse strand, counting down.
TCGATCTCCTTGTCGCCCACGACAAGTTTGTAGGGAACCTTTTCGTTCTCCGCGTCGAGGATCTTCCTGCCGAGTTTCTCCTTTCTGAGGTCGGCCTCGGCGCGCAGGCCCATCGCGTTCATCTCCGCAACGAGTTGCTCCGCATAATCAGAAGCGCGGTCGGTGATGGGCAATACCTTCACCTGCACGGGAGAGAGCCACACGGGGAACTTGCCCGCATAGTGCTCGATGAGAATGCCGATGAACCGCTCGATGGAGCCGAACACGACGCGGTGGATCATGATCGGGCGGTGCTTTTCGCCGTCCTCCCCCACGTACTCGAGCTCGAAGCGCTGAGGCATCTGGAAGTCAAGCTGGATGGTGCCGCACTGCCACGTTCTGCCGATGCAATCTTCGAGGTGGAAGTCGATCTTGGGGCCGTAAAAGGCGCCGTCCCCCTCGTTGACGGCATAGGGAAGTCCGAGTTCGTCGAGGGCTTTTACAAGGGCGTTCGTCGCGTTCTCCCAATCTTCGTCCGAACCCATGCTGTTCTCGGGGCGGGTGGAGAGTTCGACATGATATTTGAACCCGAAGAGAGAATACACCTCGTCGATGATACGCACGACCCCCTTGATCTCCTGCGTGATCTGCTCGGGAAGCATGAAGATGTGCGCATCGTCCTGCGTGAAGCACCTTACGCGCATGAGCCCGTGGAGTTGGCCGCTCTTTTCATGGCGGTGTACGAGCCCCAATTCGCCCATGCGGATGGGAAGGTCTTTATAGCTGTGCGGGGAGAGTTTATATACGAGCATTCCGCCGGGGCAGTTCATGGGTTTTACGGCGCAGTCCTCACCGTCGATCTTGGTCGTGTACATATTATCCTTATAATGGTCCCAGTGCCCCGAGTTCTCCCAAAGGGTGCGGGTCATGATGATGGGCGTCTGCACCTCAACATACCCCTCTCTTCTGTGGAGTTGCCGCCAATAGTCGATGAGGGTGTTTTTGAGCACCATGCCATTGGGCAGGAAGAACGGGAACCCCTTCCCCTCGTTGAGAAGGGCGAACAATTTGAGTTCCTTGCCGAGTTTTACGTGGTCGCGCTTCTTTGCCTCTTCGAGCATCTTGAAATACTCGTCCATCTCCTCTTTCTTGGCAAAGGCGGTGCCATAGATACGGGTGAGCATCTTTTTCTTCTCGTCTCCCCGCCAATACGCGCCTGCAATGGATACGAGTTTGAACGCCTTTATCTTGCCCGTGGAGGGAAGATGGGGACCGCGGCAGAGGTCGGTGAAGTCGCCCTGCTTATAGAAGGAAATGGTCTCGCCCTCGGGAAGATCCTGGATAAGTTCCACTTTGTAGTTCTCGTGGTACTTGCTCATGAGGGCGATCGCCTCATTCCGCGGCAAAGTGAACCGCTCGATGGGCAGATTGCTCTTGATGATGCTCTTCATCTCCGCCTCGATCTTGGAAAAATCGTCGAGAGTGATGGGCGTCTTGAAGTCGATGTCATAGTAAAAACCGTTGTCGATCACGGGCCCGATCGCAAGTTTGGAGGTAGGATAGATGGTCTTGATCGCCTGTGCCAGCACGTGCGCGCAGGTGTGGCGGTAGACTTTGAGCCCCTCGGGGTCCTTCAAAGTGACGATCTCGAGGCTGTCCCCTTCGTGAAGGGGCGCGGAAAGATCGACGAGTTCTCCGTTGACCTTGGCGGCCACGGCATTCCTTGCAAGCCCTTCGGAGATGGTTTTGGCGGCCTCCATGCAGTCTGCGCCGTCCGAAACTTCGAGTAAATCTCCGTTTTTGAGTGTGATATTCATTTTTTTACTCTCCTTTGCCGTTATTATGTCACGCATAGTACTATGCAAAATGCGGAAAAACAAAAAACCGCCCTCAAAATATCCGAAAATTCGGACATTTAAGGACGCATTTGCTTTGCGCGGTTCCACCTTAATTGCCGGGGGAGCCCCCGACCGCTCTTTGAGTTGTGCGGTTGTACATGGAAAGCGGTTTCGCCTTCTCGCCGCCGGTGCGTGTCTTACAGCCGTGGACCCGCTCTCTGGGAAGGGCGTGCGAGCGCTACTTGTCTTTCGATTGTATATTATAGGCGTTTTCAAATAGTTTGTCAAGAAAATACCGTGCGTTCGGCATAATATTTTTTCAGAAAATCTTCGGTGGAGCCCTCCACTTTGCCGAGGCAGTACACAAACCCCGCGTCCGAGAGCATGATCTCTGTTTCGAGGTCCTCCTTTCCCGTAAGGCGGCTCCGTCTTAAAGGCACAAAGTTCTCGGCGAACACGGCGTTCCCCTTTACATAGATCTTTCGGCTGCTCTCCCCCACCAAAAATTCGCAGAAGTGTTTGAGGTCGCTCATCGAAAAGCCGTGCGGGATATAGTCGAGGATCTTCCCCCACTTCTCCTTTAAGGGGGTAAGGCGGAAACGGTAGTAGCCGTCGATGCAGAAATTCTCCGTTCCCTCCAATTTTCTGCGGATAAAGGCGCAGTCCCCCTCAAGGTCGGCGGCGATGAGGGCCGCCGCAAGCAGACGTTTCTCCCGTTCGGGGAGGCACACGTGCAGATTTTCTTCGAGATAGGCGTACTTATAGCCGATGTCCACGATCTCGGCGATCTTTTCGGCAAGAAAATTTTTGAGGTCCCTCTCGGCGCGCCCGACGCTGAGTTTGAGAATGGCGCGCTCCTCTCCCAAAATGAGTTCCCCGCTCCCGCCGAGTTTTCTTACCGGCGCGGCAACGGCATTATATAGATAGGTAATAAAGGCGCTGTTTCTCAGCTCCTCCGATACGGTAATATCAGCCACAACCTTATTGTATGCCGAATGGAAAGATTTATTTACCCCGCTTTTCAAGGGCGGGCACGGCTAAAACGGGGAAATCGGGGCATACTGTAATTGTCCGAGCGCCGAAAACGCCCATATTGGGCTATCTTTCAACCGGATTTCGGCAAGCATCGCTTAAAGCGGACGGGAGCGGAAGTGAAATTCACTTTCGCTTTCCCTTTTTCACCCGAATTTTCCCCAATAAAGTGTATTTGCTTGACTTTTTTCAGCCGTAATAGTAAAATTTAGGAAGAAGAACGAAAAGACAGAGGTTTTATCATTATGGACATGAAAGCTGTTGAACGCAAATGGCAAGCCAAATGGGAAAAGGCGAAGTTCAACAATTTCGACGAAAAGAGCGACAGACCCAAAAAGTACATTCTCGAAATGTTTTCCTACCCCTCGGGGGCGAAACTCCACATCGGGCATTGGTACAATTACGGCCCCACCGATTCCTATGCCCGTTTCAAGCGGATGCAGGGCTACAACGTGTTCCAGCCCATGGGCTTTGACGCGTTCGGGCTCCCCGCCGAGAACTATGCGATCAAGACGGGCGTGCACCCTAAGGATTCCACCGAGCGCAACATCGCCACCATGGAGGGTCAGCTCCGCGCGATGGGCGCCATGTTCGACTGGTCGGCGGAGATCAAAACCTGCGAAGAAGATTACTACAAATGGACGCAGTGGATGTTCCTTCAACTCTACAAGAAGGGACTTGCCTACCGCAAAGAGGCGCCCGTGAATTGGTGCCCCTCCTGCGCCACCGTGCTTGCCAACGAACAGGTGGTGAACGGCGCGTGCGAACGTTGCGGCTCCACCGTCGTGCGCAAAAACCTTACGCAGTGGTTCTTTAAGATCACCGAATACGCCGAGGAACTCTTGACGGGGCTCGAGGGCTTAGACTGGCCCGAAAAGACAAAACTCATGCAGAAGAATTGGATCGGCAAGTCCACGGGTTGCGAGATCGAGTTCGACTGCGAAACGGGAGATAAGATCAGGGTGTTCACCACGCGGTGCGACACGGTGTTCGGCGTCACCTATGTGGTGCTTGCGCCCGAACATCCCCTCGCGCTCAAACTTACGACCCCCGAACAGCTCCCCGCCGTGGAGGAGTACATCGCCGAGACTTCCAAGATAAACGAGATCGACCGTCTCTCCACCACCCGCGAAAAGACGGGCGTGTTCACGGGCGCATACTGCACCAACCCCGTCAACGGCAAAAAAGTGCCCATCTACCTCGCCGATTATGTGCTCTATTCTTACGGCACGGGCGCGGTGATGGCGGTCCCCGCCCACGACGAGCGCGACTTTGCCTTTGCCACCAAATACGGCCTTCCCATCGTGAAGGTCATCGAAAATACCAAGGGCGAGACGGTCCTCCCCTTCACCGAGGACGGCATCATGGTGGGTTCGCTCAATTTCGACGGGCTCTATGGCGAAGAGGCGCGCGACGAGGTCGCAAACCACATCGCCAAGATCGGCAAGGGCGGCAAGAAGGTGAATTACCGCCTCAGGGATTGGCTCGTCTCCCGCCAGCGCTATTGGGGCGCTCCCATTCCTGTCGTCTATTGCCCCGTCTGCGGCACCGTGCCCGTTCCCGAGAAGGACCTGCCCGTGCGCCTTCCCTATGACGTCGAATTCCGTCCCGACGGAAAGTCCCCTCTTGCCAAACATGAGAAGTTCATGCACACCGTCTGCCCCGTCTGCGGAGGCGAGGCGACCCGCGAGGCGGACACCCTCGACACCTTCGTCTGTTCGAGTTGGTACTTTTTGCGATATGCGGACGCGGAGAACGACCGCGAACCCTTCGGCCGAGATGAGGTGGACAGACTGCTCCCCGTGGACACTTACGTCGGCGGCGCGGAACATGCCTGTATGCACCTTCTGTATGCCCGCTTCTTCACGAAAGCCCTCCGCGATATGGGGTATCTCGACTTCGACGAGCCCTTCCTGCGCCTCGTGCACCAGGGGGTGATCTTGGGCCCCGACGGCAACCGCATGAGCAAGAGCCACGGAAACATCGTCTCTCCCGACGAGTATGTGGAGACTTACGGTGCGGACGCCTTCCGCCTCTACCTGATGTTCGGCTTCTCCTACACCGAGGGCGGACCGTGGAGCGACGACGGCATCAAGGCGATCGCCCGTTTTATGGAGCGGGTGGAAAAGATCGTGCTCAAGGTGCGCGACTATCCCTCGGGGGGCGGTATGCTCGGCCCCGACGAGAAGAAACTCAACTATGCCCGTCACTATGCGATTAGCCGTGTTTCGCGGGATATGGAGGAGTTCTCCTTCAACACCGCCGTGGCAAGGCTCATGGAACTCGTGAACGCCGTCTATAAGTACGACGGGCTTGCCGAAAAGAACTACACCCTCCTCAAAAATACGGTGAAAGATCTCCTGCTCCTGCTTGCGCCCTGCGCGCCCCACTTCTGCGAGGAACTCTGGGAACAGACGGGCGGCAAGGGTTCGGTGTTCGAACAGCCCTATCCCAAGGAGGACCCCAACGCGCTCGTGCTCGACGAAACGGAGTACGCCGTGCAGATCAACAGCAGGATCGTCTCGAAGATGATGATCGAGAACGGACTGAGCAACGAGGAGATCCAGGAACTCGCCCTCTCCAACCCCGAGATACAGGAAAGAATGGCAGGGAAAACCCTGAAAAAGTGCGTCGTCGTTCCGGGACGCCTCATCAATCTGATCGTCGGCTAAATCAAAATAAAATGGCGCCTTCCAACGCAAATTTTGCATTGGAAGGCGCTTTTTTCATGAAAAACAGCAATTTTTCTTATATTATGTCTGGCATAGTACTATGCTAATTGCCGTTTTTGTAGATCTCGCGCACAATATGACGGGCATACGCGGCGGCAACGTTGCAATTTGTTACCTTTTCAAAGGTGCCGAAAAAGGCGTTGGAGTTGACCTCGCACACGAGATACCCCTCTCTTCCGAAGAGCAGATCGACGCCGCAATAGTCGAGATGAAGCCGCTTTGCGACCTTCTCTGCCAGCGTTTTTGCTTCCTCGTCGGGCACGGCCGCCTCCCCTTTCCCGCCGAGTTCGGCGTTGGAGCGGAAGTCCGTCTCCGAGCTCCGCTTCATGGCGGCGACCGTCTTTCCCCCGATGACGATCACGCGAAGGTCTCTCCCCGCGCTCTCTTTGATAAATTTTTGATAGATATGCGGCTTCCCCTGCAACCGCTTGGAAAGAGATACAAGTTCCTCTCTGTCTTTTGCAAGGTAGACTTGCTTTCCGAGGGAGCCGAAGCACTCCTTGATCACGACGGGATAGCCGAGCGCCTCCGCCCGCTCTATGAGGTCGGGGCTCGGCTCTTTTCCCTCGCTGTAACAGAGAAGGGAGGAGAGGGTCTCGGGCTGGGGAAGTCCATTAAGGGCGAGATAGGTCAGCATCTTGTCGTCGCAAATTTCAATGGCCTCCGCGCGGTTGAAGAGGCGGAACTTTCGTTCAAGCAGGCGGGCGTAATATTTGTCCTTGTCGAAATACACGCAAAAATCGCCCTCGCGCTCCAAAAGAGCGGGAGAGTTTTTCACGATCTCCGCCTGAACGCCGAGCAGAAGGAGTTCCTCTTGAAGCCGCTTGGGCTGGTTGAGTTCGTGCGGCGAGGAAGTATAGGCATTGACGACGATAAAGGCCTTTTTCATCACAAAAAAAGCGGGGCGACGTTGCCCCGCTTGCATTTTACGATACGACGCGAAGCACCGCTTCGACTTTGGCAAGTTCGGACGCATTGAGTTTTGCGACCGCGTTCTTGATCGCCGCCTCGTGCGTTTCGTGGGTGACGATGACGAGCGTCGCCTTGTCGCTCTCGGGCGTCTGCAAGAGCTCGAGAATGGAGATGTTGTACTTGCCGAAGATCGCCGCGATCTTGGAGAGAACGCCCGTCTTGTCGTTCACCGTAAGGCGCATATAGTAGGAACTTGCGAAGTCGGTGACAAACTTGACGTCCTTTTCGGGCGAGGCGGTGTTCTTAAAGGTGGAATAGCGGGGTTCGACGCGGGAGGCGGCATAGAGAATGTCGCTGACGATGGCGCTCCCCGTGGGAAGGTCGCCCGCGCCCTTTCCATAGAGCATGAGGTCGCCCACCGAGTCCCCCGTCAAAAATACGGCGTTGTAACTGCCCGCAACGGAGGCAAGCGGGTGCTCCTTTTTGAGGAAGGCGGGATGCACGCGCACCTCGATCCCCTCCTCCGACTGTTTTGCGACGGCAAGGAGTTTCAAGCGGTATCCGAGCGCCTTGCCGCGGGCGATGTCCTCTTCGCACACCCCCGTGATGCCCTCTCGCAAGACCTTTGTGTAGGGAATTTTGGTGTGGAAGGCGAGGGAGGAGAGCACGGACAGCTTGTATGCCGCGTCATAGCCCTCGACGTCGGCGTCAGGGTCGGCCTCGGCATAGCCGAGTTGTTGCGCCTCCTTGAGCGCCGCGCTGTAAGAGGTCCCCTCCTCCGTCATCTTGGTAAGGATGTAATTGGTCGTCCCGTTGATGATCCCCATCATGGACGTGATTTTGTTGGACTGCACGCCGTCGTAAAGAGTGCGGATGATGGGCACGCCGCCCACGCAACTTGCTTCGAAATAGAGCCCCGCACTGTGCCGTTTGGCGGTGCGTTCGAGTTCGTGGTAGTACTTGGCGATGAGCTCCTTGTTGCTCGTCACGACCGATTTTCCGCCGTATAGCACGTCGAGAACGTACTCCCGCGCAACGTCCACCCCGCCGATGCACTCCACAACGATGTTGACGTCGGGATCGCAGGCGATCTCCGCAATGTTGTTTGCCACGATCTCATCGGGAACGCCGAGCGCTTCAAGGCGGGCGCGGTTGGGTTCGAGCACGCACTCCACGCTGATGTCGACCGCCTGGGTCGTCTTATAAAATTCCCTGTGCTCCGTGAGGATGCGGTAGGCGCCGCCCCCCACAACGCCGAGTCCGAGGATCGCAACTCCGATCTTTTTCATTTGGTTTCCCCCCCAAAGTTCAAATCATAGAGATATTTCAAGCCATATAGCGTAAGCGTTTTGTCGATGACGTCGATGCACTTCGTCTCATGCGCCATCGTCTCCGAAAAGCCCCCCGTCGCAACGGTAAGGACGTCCTCCCGCATAAGCTCCCGCTTGATTTTTTTGACGATGTATTCCACCAAGCCCGCAAAGCCGAACACGATGCCCGCCTGCATGTTGGTGACGGTGTTGGTGGCGATGACACTCTTGGGCGCCTCGATCTCCACCCGCGGAAGTTTGGCGGTGCCGCTCACCAAGCTGTCGAGCGAACCCTTGATCCCGGGCGCGATGACCCCGCCGATGAACTCCCCTTGTTCGTTCAAAACGTTAAAAGTTGTAGCGGTGCCGAAGTCCACGATGATCATCGGCTTGCCGTTTCCGTACTTTTTGAGCGCGGCGACGTTGTTGACGATACGGTCCGCCCCCACTTCCCGCGCGTTGTCCGCCCGCATTTTGAGCCCCGTTTTCATGCCCGGACCGATCTGCAACGGCTTGGTGTGCAAATAAAGGTCGAGCATGTGCACGAGGGTATAGTCGAGCGAGGGCACCACGGAGGAGACGATCGCTCCCGAAATTTGCCCCTTTTCGATCCCGTTGAAGCCGAGCATCGCAAGCAGTTGGGTGCCGTATTCATCCGACGTCTTTTTGAGGTCGGTCGCCACACGGAAGGAAAGTTTGAGCTCCTCCCCGTCGAACACGGCGTATTTGATATTGGAATTTCCGACGTCGATACAGAGGATCATGAATTATTCTCCGCGGTAACAGGTGCGCTCTCTTCCTCTTTGGAAGGCTGCGCTTTCTTCTTGCCCATCTGTTTTTCCGTGACGAGCACGACGCGGTGCAGTGCGGGCGCAAGCACGATGTTGATGGCAAATTCAATGATAAAGTTCCAACCCGCGCAACCGATGAAGAGGAAATATAAAATTTCCGGCATCGTGCCGTTTGCGGTGAAGCCCGCGATCGTACCGTTGATCATGAGACAGCCCACGATGAACAGCCCCGTATTTGCGATGGGAGCGCTCACCGCGGCGACGAATGCGGCGACAAGCGCGTTTTTCGGTGCAATGAGACGGTATAAGAGCGCGGGGACGATCCCTGCCGCAACTCCCTTTACAAGGCAGATGAGCACCGTCATGACGGGAGAACTTGCAAGCAAGGTCGCCGTGAAGGGCTCTGCGCCCGCAACACCGTACATCAGGACGATAAAACCGAATGCAAAGCCGAGGATCGCGCCTGCAAGCGGACCGAGCAAAATGCCGCCGAGCACGATGGGCACGAGCACGAAACTCAGGCTCAGTCCGCCGATCTGGAAAAAGCCGCCGCACGTCTGGAGCACTACGACAAGCGCGAGAAGCACTGCGAAGTAGGCGATGTTCTTTGCGGAGAACATCTGCCGTAAGCCATCTTTTTTCATATTCAATTCCCTCCATCGGATTTCCGTCCCGGAATATCCGTGAAAAATAAGATTTGATATTCCCCAAAGCGGATGAGATCGTGTGTATCTCTCCGCCGCGCGGGCATACCTTTGTTATTATAGCAAATAATTATGCGGTTGGCAACTAAATGAACGACTTTTCGGGTAACATTTTTTCCCAGGGAAACATAGCATAAAAGTAGAGGCGGCAAGGAGAAAAAACTTACATATTTCCCGCCGCGATCAAGGAGGAAAAACTATGAATAGCTGTTTGCAAGGCAATAGCTGCCTTTGGATTCTCATCATCCTGCTCATTTTGGGAACGTGCGGGAACGTTTTCAATTCGAGCGTGTTCACCGGCTGCGGGTTGCCCGTTCTCATCGCCCTGCTCTACTGCATGTGGAGAAACGGCACCTTGCGGACCATTCTCGGCGGCTGTGGCTGCGGCTGCAACAACTGAAAAAGTTCTGCGTTTTGAATCCGGTTCCATGAAAACAGCCCTCCCGCTCGGGAGGGCTGGATGCTTTGGAGGAGCGTTGCGAATATGACCTGCCCCCACGTGTGGGGGCGGGTGGCGCTGCAGGTGACAGGTGGGGGCAATTTGGTAGAGATTTCTCGGCTTCGCTCGAAATGACATTTGGGAATGTTTTCCCCCACCCCCTTAGTCCCCCTCCCAAGGAGGGGGTTCTGTTCGCTGTCCCCAATCTGTCATTTCGACCAAGCCGCTATGCGGCGCGTGGAGAAATCTCACAATATGAAAACTAAGGTAGAGATTTCTCGGCTTCGCTCGAAATGACATTTGGGAATGGTTTTCCCCCACCCCCTTAGTCCCCCTCCCGAGGAGGGGGTTCCATTGGCGCAGAGTTTCGCTTGCCCCCTCCTCAGGAGGGGGGGGGTAGGGGGGTGGTGTCCTTCGTTCTAATTATGCACTACCTTATTCACCACCTCAGTCACTTCGTGACAGCTCCTCCTGAGGAGGAGCCATATATTCCCCTCTATTACTTATTCTTATACAACAACAATGCGGCAATGGTTTTGGCGTCGCGGAGGGCACCGCTCTTTACGCGCGCATACGCCTCCTCAAGGGGAAGTTGCACCACGTCGAGAAACTCGTCGCTGTCGGGGTGACGGGCACCCTCGCGCACGTTTACCGCCTCGTAAATGTAGATTTTTTCGTTGGAATAGCCGGGCGTGGGATAGAGCACGGTGAGCGGCACGAGGTCGGCGATCAGCCCCGCCTCTTCCTCGAGTTCCCGCTTGGCGGCAAGCATGGGGTCCTCCCCCCTTTCGAGTTTCCCCGCGGGGATCTCCAAAAGTTCCTCCCCGTAAGCGTAGCGGAACTGCCTGACAAACACGGCCTTCCCCTCCCGCACGCAGAGGACCGCCGCACCGCCCGGGTGCTCCACGATCTCCCGCTTGCAGGGTGCGCCGCTCGGAAGTTCGGCGTCGTCACAGCGCAAATTGACGATCTTTCCCTTGTAAATATAATTCTTTTGAAGCGTCTTTTCGGTAAGGTCCATGGCTCAAAGGTCCCCCGCAAGGCGGAACATTTCGTTGCTGTTCTCGTCCGAACAGTCCGCGACCTGCAAAAAGTAGAGATAGCCGCAAAGAAGGGCCTTAAGCTCCGAATAATCTCCCCTGCCGACGGCGGCATACAGTTCGTTCAAGATCATATCTGCGGCGACCGCGTCCTCCTTGCCGAGAGGAAGAGAGGCGATGCGGGTGCGCTCCAAGGCGATTTTTTCGGCAAGTTTTTCGAGGCAGTTCTCCTCCTGCTTGCGCCGCGTTTCGGGAGCTACCTTGTTGAGGTCGGGATAGCAATCGCGCACGATGTCGCGGAAGGGCCGTATCACGCGGTCGACAAAGAGGGAATAGCTTGCCGTGTAACTTCCGTCCACATAAAAATAGCGGAGTAAGAAGTCGTTGAATTTCATCGTGCCGTTGTCGAACTCCACGAGAAGGCAGAACACGAAGGCAAGGATCTCGCTCCTCTCGCTCGGGAGGTAGGCCTCGCCGCGGATGTATCTCCCCCCCTCGCCCGGCTGTTTCAAACAGGCGGCCTTTGCCGCGGGGTAGTCGAAGCCCTTGGTGACGGCGGCAAACAGCCCGCGGAGTTCGTCCGAGGTTGCGATCGCGCGGAGGAGTTCCCCGATCTTGGTGTCGGCGAGAATGAACTTCCCCGTGATGAGTTCTTCGCAGGCGGTGAAAAATCGTTGCATTTTTGCGGTGTTGTCTTCCATAAACGTTCCGTCCTTTTCGGCATATTATCTAACTTTATATTCTTCTTTTGCTATTATAGCACAAATCTGAAAATTATTAAAGAATTTTTCCGAAAATATCTTGATTTTGTCGCGGTTTTTCGTTATAATATAGGAAATTTATGATGAATGGAGGAAAACCTATCATGAAATCTTTGAAAATTTCTCTCGAAATGGCACAGAAGGTAAAGGAATTCGTCACCATCACGCAGGGTTGCGAGTGCGAGATCCTTTTGAAGAGCGGCAAATATGTCGTAGACGCAAAGTCCATCCTCGGCATCTTCAGCCTCGATCTGAGCAAGCCCCTCACCGTTGAGATCTACTGCGATGACTGCGCGGAGCTCCTTGCCCAACTCGAGAAGTTCGCGGCTTAAAGCCCACAACAAAAGACGATAAGCACTCTGCCGCTTAAAATCTCTTTAAGCGGCAATTTGTGTTAGGAAAGCAGATATTTAAGCAAAGGAAACGCCCGCATGTTGGTCAAGGGAGAAACATCCGTCAACAAGTTAATTTTGCTCTTCGTGTTCGATAAGATGGAGTGTCCCCTCTCGGAACGTACCCTGATCGACATGTGCACGTCCTCCAACGACTGGGTCAATTATATGGACTGCATGGTGCTCCTCCATAAATTGCTCTCGGACGGCTTTATCTGCGAGATCCCGAGCAGTGACGACCCGCTCTACATGCTTACCACGGAGGGCCGCGAGACCCTCGCCAATTTCTACATCAACATTCCAAAGAGTCTCCGCGAGGAGATCTCCCGATTTATCAAAAACAACAGCGCGAAGTTCCGTACCCGTCAGGACTGCAAGTCCGACTACTATTTGAACGCAGACGGCACCTACACCGTATTTTTGAAGATCCTCGCTCCCATGCAACCCATGCTCGAACTCAAATTTGTCGTTCCCGACAAAAAGACGGCAAGCTATATCTATAAGAAGTGGGAGGACAAGGCGTCGGAGGTGTATTCGGTGCTGTATGAAACGCTCGTTGACTGAGAGGTAACTTATGATCACATTTTCCCCGAAAGGAACGTGTTCCAAGCAGATCGTGTTCGATTTGGACGAGGAGCACCGCATCCACAATCTCAAATTCATCGGCGGGTGCAGCGGCAATTTGCAGGGCATCAGCCGCCTTGTGGAGGGCCGCAAAGCCGAGGAGGTCATTCCCCTCCTCAAAGGCATCCGTTGCCGCCAGAATACCTCTTGCCCCGACCAGCTTTCCAAAGCGCTCGAAGAGCAAGTTTATCCCAAGGCCGAATAAGAAAACAGGAAAAGGCCTGTCCCGAGCGGGGCAGGTCTTTTTTGCTGTCAACTTACTTTATAATTTTTGGCGAGTCCCCCCTCGCTCGTCTCGCGGTAGCGGGCGTTGAGGTCCTTTCCCGTCTCGTACATCGTGTGCACGATGAGGTCGAAGGAGATCTTTCTTGTGCCGTGCAAAACCTTTGCAAGTTCCGCGCTCGTAAGCGCCCTCAAAGCCGCCACGGCGTTGCGCTCGATACAGGGGATCTGCACATAGCCGCACACGGGGTCGCAGGTAAGCCCGAGCTGGTGTTCGAGGGCGATCTCGGCGGCATACTCGATCTCGTCCGCGGGGGCGTTGAAGAGGCGGCAGACTGCGGCGGCCGCCATGCTCGTTGCCGTGCCGACCTCCGCCTGACAGCCCGCTTCGGCGCCGCTTACCGAGGCATTCTGCTTGACGGTGACGCCGATGAGCCCCGCCACGGCAAGCGCCGCAACGATACGGCTTTCCGAATAGCCGTGCATCCTGCTCAAATAGCAGAGGACGGCGGGCAGGACGCCGCTTGCGCCGCAGGTGGGAGCCGTGACGATGGTCCCGCCGCTTGCGTTCTCCTCGCTCGTGGCAAAGGCGAAGGCGCAGAGGTGCCGCTTCTCCATTTGGGGAGGGGTCTCTTCGCGGTCCACCGTCTCGAAGAGGGTTTTCGCCTTGCGGAGCACTTTGAGTTTCCCCGGGAGCACCCCCTCCGCGGTCAGTCCCCTGTGGATCGCCGCCCGCATCGTCTTCCATACTTCGAGCAAGAAGTCCTTGATGTGCTCGTCCTCGAAGTCGTAAACCACTTGGTCGAGGGTGCAGTTGTGTTCCTTGGCATAGGCGAGAATTTCCTCGAAATTTTTGAAGGGATAGACGTCCCCTCTCCCCTTTTCGGGTTCGCCGAGCGCCTGTATCGACCCGCCCCCGATGGAGAGATAGGTCTGCTTTCCCACCGATTCTTCCCCGCAGAAGCCCTCGATGTCGAGGGTGTTGGGGTGCGGAAGGTCCTCTTTCTCATAGTTGAACACCACCTCGCAGGGCTTGGGCGCGAGGGTGGAGAGAATGATCTCGTCGGTCAAGTGCCCCTTTCCCGTGTAGGCGAGGGAGCCGTACAGGGTCACGCGGAAGCGTTCCGCATCGGGGTGGCGGGCGAGAAAGTCTTTTGCGGCGCGCTCGGGTCCCATGGTGTGGGAGCTCGAGGGGCCTTTTCCTATTTTGTATAATTCCCGAAGAGATTCCATAGTCTTAACTCTTAAAATGACGCTCGCCTGTGCAGAGGACGGCGATCTTGTACTTGTCGCAGAGGGCGACGAATTCCTCCGAGCAATTTCCCGTCAGAATGATGGCGGTGATCCCCGCGTTGTGGCAGAGTTCTGCACACATCGAAGTGGGAAGGTCGGCGTCGGAGGCGAGGACGCACCCCTTCGTGTTGCCCTCCGCAAGTTCGATGGCGAATTGCAGGGCAAGCAGGCGGTGGATCTGCCCCGTGCCGATGCCGACGGTTTGGTTCTCCTTTCCGAGCACGACGGCGCTCGAGCGGGCGTGCTTTACCACTTTATAGCAGAAGTTGAGGGCGCGGATCTCCTTTTCGGTCGGCTTGCGCTTGGTGACGGGATAGGCGGACGCGCCCGCAAGGGTATCGTAAGACTGCACGAGCAAGCCGCCGTAAATCTTTTGCAGATCGAAGGTGGAGAACTGCACCTTACTGCGGATCCCGGGCATTTCGAGCAGAATGAGATTTTCGCGGTAGCGAAGTTCGGTCATCGCCTCGGGGGTGAAACCGACGGCAAGGATGAGTTCCGCCTCCCTCTCTTTGAGTTCGAGCGCGAGGCGGGTGTCCACCACGCCGTTGATGGCGATGATTCCGTTTTGGCAGTGCAGAGGATCGGCGTCGGCGGCGCGCAGGAAGGCGTCGTAAACGCTCTCCCCCACGCCCGCGCCACAGGGCGCACGGTGCTTGCAGATGACGGCGGCTGGTTGGTCGAACTCCTTCACGAGTTCGAGCGCCGCGTTCGCGTCATAGAAATTGTTGTAGGTCATCACGGGACCCGCAAGCTGTTTCGCCCGCGCCAGGGACCCCTCTTTGAGCAGAGGTTCGCGGTAAATGGCGGCCTTTTGGTGGGGATTTTCGCCGTAACGCATCTCCTGCGCCTTTTCGTAGGTCACCGTAAGGTTCTGCGGGAAGGAAATTTTGAGGTGGCGGGAGAGATATTGCGCCACGAGCGCGTCGTAAGAAGCGGTGCAGGAGAAGGCCTTATACATGAAGTATCTGCGCTCTTCGTCGGTGATGACGCCCGCCGCGAGGTCGCAGAGAATGCGCTCATAATCGGCGGGATCGCACACCGCGACCGTGCTTTGGAAGTTCTTTGCCGCCGCGTCGAGGAGGGCCACTCCGCCCGCGTCGATGTGCGCCGCTGCTTCCTCGAAGGGAACGCCCGCCTCCATGTCCTCTTTGAAGGGATAGAGGTTGACGATGACGAGTTCGATGGGATAGACGTCCTCCGAATCGAGTTCGGCAAGCTGTGCGGGGGTAAAGCGGTTTGCGATGATCCCCGTGTAGATGGCGGGGTGCACCGCCCGCACCTTGCCGCCGAGCGGTTCGGGATAGCCCGTGAGATCGTGCGCGGAGATGACTTTGATCCCCGCCTCCGAGAGCACCTTTTGCGTCCCCTCCGTTGCGATGAGTTCATAGCCGTACTCCTCGAGATAGCGGCAGAACTCCACGATCCCCTCCTTGTTGTAGACGCTGACATACGCCCGCTTGTTCTTCATAATGTTCTCCCTTTTAACTTTTTCCCGATTGCGCATACTGAATGCGCTATGATCTTGCTTTATATCCTGCTTACGGTTTATATCCTCGCCGTTAACTTTTATGCCTTCCGCCTTGTCAAGACGCAACGGGAGGACTTTGAGGCGGGAGGAGAGCCCGCAGGAGACGGAAAACTCCTGCTTGCGGCGGTTTTGGGGGGCGCGGCGGCGATCTATATCTCCATGTTCGCCATGCGCTACCGCCTCGGCAATCTGCTCCTCATGATCGCCATGCCCGTGCTTGCCGTGATCAATGTGTACGCCTTTTATTTGGGATACCGCTCGGTTTGGATGTTTTTATGAGGGGAAACTTGGAAGCGGAATTTACGAGCGGAAGCCGTTCTCCATCAGCCACTTGCAGACGCCGTCCTCCTCGCAGTAGCCCACGATCCCCGTCGCCTTTTCCTTGAGCCACTGGTCGGCGTTCATCACGGCGTATTTTTCGTCGCACACGTCGAACATGTCGGAATCGTTTGCGGTGTCGCCGAAGCAGGTCACCCTGTCGCACCCGAGATATTCCCGCAAAAAGGCAACGCCGTTCGCCTTGGTGGCCGCGCGCGGGGAGATCTCCATCCAGAAGTCATTCTGGTACATCTCCTGGTGGAAGATGCAGATGAAACGCGGGTCGTATTTGAGGACGTTCCACGCGAGTTCGAGGTGTTCGCGCGCGCCGATGCAGTGGAAGTAGAACACATAGTCGCTGAGCAGTTCCTCCTCCGAGTGGACGGGCGCAAGGCGGCTCTCCCCTCTGCGGCGGAAGAGATAGCGGCGCATCCCCTCTGTCTCCCGCTCCACGATCCATTTCACCTTCTCCTTCCCCTCCTGTGCGGAATAGGCAAAGGGGTGAATGTCAAAGGAGTTCAAAACGTCGAGGATATAGCGCTTTTCCTCCTCTGATAGGAGGATGGCGCGCAAGGTTTTGTCGGTTGAAAAGTCATAGAGAAGCCCGCCGTTATAGAGAACGACGGGAGCATTGATATTGAGGCCTTGGGTCGCATTTTTGGCGCTCTCGGCAGAACGTGCGGTCGCAAAGGTAAATAAAAGGCCGTTTTCGATGAGGCGGTTCAAGTTTTCGCAGCTGTACGCGGACACCCGTTGCTCCTTGGTAAGCAGAGTTCCGTCGAGGTCGGTTACGAATAGAGTTTTCATAGTTTCCTTATTCTTGAAGTGATGAATTTCACGAACATGACCATTGTAGCATATACGGCGGGAAATGTCAACCGACGTAGCAAATGTTGAGAGAGGAAATCGGCGTTTGGAGAAAATATATTTCGGAAAAATTCGGAAAACGGCGCGAAAATAATTGACAAGAGGAAAAAACTTTGATAGAATGAACAAGCGTTGATTGATGCGGGTGTAGTTCAATGGTAGAATTCCAGCCTTCCAAGCTGGCCGCGTGGGTC